>CBFIJG010000039.1:0-30714 GCA_965662915.1 Planctomycetota bacterium
CCCGGCCGGCGTGGCGCCGGCGGACGTCCTGATCCGCGACGGCCGCGTGGCCGAGGTGGGCGCAGGGCTGGAGGCGCCGGAGGGAGTCGCGAGCCTCGACGCGGCCGGGAAGCTCGTCCTCCCCGGTCTGACCGACCCCCAGGTGCACTTCCGCGAGCCGGGTCTGACGCAGAAGGAGGACCTCGCGAGCGGCTCCCTGGCCGCCATCGCCGGCGGCGTGACGGGCTTCATGGAGATGCCCAACACCAACCCGAACACCGACAGCCCCGAGCGCTTCGAGGACAAACTGTCGCGCGCCGCCGGGCGCTGCCGCTCGGACTATGCCTTCTTCCTGGGCGGGACCCGCGAGAACGCGGACGTCATCGGGGAGTGGGAGCACATGCCCGGGTGCGCCGGGATCAAGGTGTTCATGGGCTCCTCCACAGGCAGCCTGCTCGTCCCCGACGACCCCACACTCGAGCGCATCCTGCGGAGCGGCGAGAAGCGGGTGACCTTCCACAGCGAGGACGACGACCGCCTCAAGGAGCGCTACGCGGCGCTCCCGGACGGCAGCCACGTCCGCCAGCATCCCCACGTCAGGGACGTCGAGACCGCCGTGCGCGCCACGAAGCGCCTGCTGGAGCTCGCGGAGCTGACCGGGAGGCCGATCCACATCCTCCACGTCTCGACGGCGGACGAGATCCACCTCGTGCGGGAGCGCGACCTCGGCGACCTCGTGACGATCGAGCTCACGCCGAACCACCTCTTCCTGTCGGCCCCCGACTGCTACGAGGCCCACGGGACCTGGGCGCAGATGAACCCGCCCGTGCGGGATCGGACCCACCAGGAGGTCCTGCGAGAGGCCGCCGCCGACGGGACCGCGGCCTGCATCGGCTCGGATCACGCGCCCCACACCGCGGAGGACAAGGCCCTGCCCTTCCCGCGCTCCTCCTCGGGGATAGCGGGCGTTCAAACGACGCTACCCCTTCTTCTGACGGCAGTTCGGGACGGCTGGTTGCGCCACGAGGACATCGTCCGGCTGTGCGTGGAGGGGCCCCGCCGGGTGTACGGGGTCGAGGACAGGGGCCCCGTCGCCCCCGGCCAGCTGGGGCACCTGGTGATCGTCGATCCGGACGTGAGCGGGCCCCTGGGAGCCCAACCGTTCCACAGCCGCGCCGGTCGAACCCCCTTCGCCGACGTCGAGCTGGCGGGGATGCCCGTCACGACGATCCTCGGCGGCGAGATCGCCTACGCGGACGGAGCCGCCCAGGGCCCCGCTGCAGGTCAGCGCATGGCCTTCGACGGCGAGCGCTGAAGTTCCTCTCAAGGGCCCCCCGGCGGGGGCCCTTCATCGCCCGCTCACCCCGGGGCGACGCGGGGCCCTGCGCGCCGCCGCGCGCGACGATCGGTGCCCCGGCGCGCGGCGCCGGAAGGCGACCAGGAACCTGCCGTTCACGGGTGGGACAGGCGGGCGAACGGGTCGAAAGAAGCTGCGTGACGGCGTCGCGCCGTGCCTTGCACCGCGGCTAGACTCTTTGCCGAAAACCGGGCTTCGGGCCGCGCCTCACGCCGCCCGCTCGACGGGTCGCTTCGCGGCCTGTCACCGCCCGTCACTCGGTGACCACCGCCATCCCTTCCCGGCCTCGCGGCCCGCTCCGCGGGATCGGGCCGATCCCCCAGCACATGGCCACGATCAAAGCCAAGCGCGGACTCGACCTCCCGATCCACGGAGCGCCGACCTCCGACACCGTCGTCGATCGTCTCGACGTCCGCCGCGTCGCCCTCATGCCCCAGCAGTCATGGGGCATCAAGGTGCGGCTCCTCGCCCAGGAGGGCGACACCGTCAAGGTCGGCACGCCTCTGTTCGTCGACCGTCGCGATGACGGAGTCCTCTACTGCTCCCCCGCCGCCGGCAAGATCGCCGCGGTCAACCGCGGGCACCGGCGCGCCGTGCTCTCGGTCGTCATCGACGTCGACGGCTTCGACGACGCCGAGCCCTGCGCGACCGTCGAAGTCGCCGCCGCCTCGCGCGACGAGATCCGCGCCGCGCTGATGGCCTCGGGCCTGTGGCCGGCGCTCCGCCGTCGCCCTTACGACAAGGTCGCGGGGAGCACCGACGATCCCGCGGGCATCGTCGTCCAGGCATACGACTCGAGCCCCCTCGCCCCCGACCTTCGCAAGACCATCGCGGGCCGCGAGGACGACCTCGCCATCGGGCTCGAGGCGCTGAAGAAGCTCACGGACGGCAACATCCACCTGTGCGCGAAGGACGGGGAGAACTTCGGCAAGGTGATGGGCGGCGGCGTGCTCGTCCATCACTTCGACGGCCCCCACCCGTCGGGCACCGCCGGCTTCTCGATGCACAACGTCTGCCCCGCCGGCGCGAACCGGATCGTGTGGCACATCGGCATCCAGGACGTCTGCGACATCGGCCAGCTCTTCCGCTCCGGGCAGCGCCCGACCACCCGCGTGGTCGCCGTGACCGGCCCGGCCGCGAAGGAGCCGAAGCTGATCCGCACGCGCCCGGGCGCCGACATGGCCGCGCTGCTCGAGGGCGAGTCCACCGCGGCCCGGACGCGCCTCGTGAACGGGTCCTGCCTCTGGGGCGACAAGATCGACCCCGAGCAGCACGTCGAGTTCCTCGGCCGGTGGAACACCCAGGTCACCATCCTCGAGGACGACGTCAAGCGTGACCTCGTCGGCTGGGCCCTGCCGGTCAGCGGGCGCTACACCCAGACCAACACGGTCTGGGACAAGTTCTTCCGCAAGACCTTCAAGTACGACACGGACACCAACGGCAGCCTCCGCGCGATCGTGCCCATGGGGCACTACGAGGCGGTGATGCCCATGGACGTGCTCGCGACCCAGCTGATCAAGTCGCTGGCGTCGGGTGATCTGGAGGGCGCCGAGAAGCTCGGCGTGCTCGAGCTGGCGGAGGAGGACCTCGCCCTCTGCCAGGTGGTCGATCCCTCGAAGATCGCCATCACCGACATGCTCCGCGAGATGCTGACCACGATCGAGAAGGAGGGCTGAGGCGACTCCCACGCCCCGGAGAGATCAAGTGAAGTTCCTACGCAACACCCTCGACAAGGTCGAGCCGCTCTTCGAGAAGGGCGGGAAGTTCGAGCGCCTGTACCCCGTGTACGAGGCGGCCGACACGTTCCTCTTCACCCCAGGGCACCGCACCAGGACGGGGCCCCACGTGCGCGACGGGATCGACCTGAAGCGGATGATGATCATGGTCGTCATCGCGCTGATCCCCTGCACTTTGTTCGGGATGTGGAACGTCGGGTTCCAGCACGAGCGGGCGACGATGGACTGGGCGCTGTCCCCCGCGGACGCGAACCACCTGCAGTGCCTGATCTACGGCGCCTTCAAGTTCATCCCGATCTACGCCGTGACGATCATCGTCGGCGGCACGCTCGAGGCGATCTTCTCGCTGATCAGGAAGCACGAGATCAACGAGGGCTTCCTCGTGACCTCGCTGCTCTTCCCGCTGACGCTCCCGCCGGACATCCCGCTCTGGCAGGTCGCCCTCGGCATCGCCTTCGGCGTCGTCGTCGGCAAGGAGATCTTCGGCGGCACGGGGATGAACATCCTCAACCCGGCCCTGACCGCGCGGATCTTCCTCTACTTCGCGTACGCGCCGGACATCTCCGGCGACAGGGTCTGGGTCTCGGGCAGCGGCGTCGCGGCCGGGACCGAGGGCGCCTGGATCGACGGAGCGACCGGCGCCACCCCGCTGGGCTACTTCGCGCTCAACGGCGCGGACACCGCCGGGATGGCCGAGGCGAGCACCCTGAACATCGGCTGGATGGACGCCTTCATGGGCTGGATCCCCGGCTCGATCGGTGAGACCAGCACGGCCGCCTGCCTGATCGGCGCGGCCATCCTGATCTTCAGCAAGGTCGGCTCCTGGCGCGTCATGTTCTCCTGCCTCGTCGGCATGGTCAGCCTCACGCTCCTCTTCAACGTCCTCGCCCCCGCCGGCGACGGCGCTGCCCCCCACTACCTGGCCCTCGGGCCCGAGTGGCACTTCGTCATCGGCAGCTTCGCCTTCGGCTCGATCTTCATGGCCACCGACCCCGTGTCGGCGGCGCAGACCAACACCGGCCGCTGGATCTACGGGTTCATGATCGGCGCGCTGACCGTCCTGGTGCGGGTGCTCAACCCCGCCTATCCCGCGGGCATCATGCTGGCGATCATCTTCATGAACGTCTTCGCCCCGCTCATCGACCACTACGTCATGAAGGCGAACATCCGTCGCCGGGAGGTCCGCCTTGGACTTCAGTAACAAGTACGTGCTCGGGTTCACCCTGGCGATCTGCCTCGCCGCCTCCGGCGCGGTCGCGTCCATCGCCGACGTGCTGAGCGAACGGATCGACAGGAACCAGATCCTCGACCAGCAGCGCCAGGTCATCCGCGTCGCCGGCCTCGTGGCCGCTGACGACCCGCTCCCCGAGGAGAAGGTCGCCGAGCTGTTCCAGTCCATCGAGGGCAGAGTGATCGACCGGAAGACCGGCGAGATCCTCAGCGACCTCTCCGTCGAGGACATCGACCCGATCAAGATGGCCAAGGATCCCGGCGCCTCCGAGGCGACCCCAGCGGAGTTCAAGCTCGCCCAGGTGGCACGCCTCCCCGAGCAGCTCGAGGTCTTCGAGGTGAAGGCCGAGGGCAAGGAGTGCATCGTGCTCCCGATCCACGGCAAGGGTCTGTGGTCGACGATGTACGGCTACCTCGCGGTCGAGCCCGGCGGCGCCAAGGTCAAGGGCATCACCTTCTACGACCACGGCGAGACCCCGGGTCTCGGCGGCGAGATCGACAACAAGAAGTGGCAGGCGGAGTGGAAGGACCTCTCCGTCTACGGCGCCGACGGCAAGGTGAAGCTCGGCGTCGTGAAGTCCGGCGCCCAGCGCGACCAGGACTTCCAGGTCGACGGCCTCGCCGGCGCGACCATCACCTCCAAGGGCGTCGACGCGACCGTCAAGCTCTGGCTCGGCTCGGCCGGCTACGGCCCCTACCTGGCGAAGAACTAGAGGACCACCGGCGCGCCCTCACGCGCGCCACTGCCATCCAATGGACAAGGCCACCAAAGCAACGCTGCTCGACCCGCTGTACGACAAGAACCCGATCACCCTCCAGGTGCTCGGGATCTGCTCGGCGCTGGCGGTGACGACCAAGCTCGAGACCGCGCTCGTGATGAGCGCGGCGCTGACCTTCGTGCTGGTCAGCTCGAACACCATCATCTCGATGCTCCGGAACAAGATCCCCGGCAGCATCCGGATCATCACCCAGCTCGCGGTCATCGCGTCGCTGGTGATCGTCGCCGACCAGTTCCTCAAGGCGTTCGTCTACGACACGTCGAAGCAGCTCTCGGTCTTCGTCGGCCTGATCATCACGAACTGCATCGTGATGGGCCGCGCCGAGGCCTTCGCGATGGCGAACCCGCCGGCCGCTTCGGCCGTGGACGGCTTCGCGAACTCCATGGGCTACAGCGTCGTGCTGATCTACGTCGCGCTGTTCCGCGAGCTCTTCGGCTCGGGCATGGTCCTCGGCTACCCGGTCTTCACCCAGGTGAAGGACGGCGGCTGGTACGAGCCGAACGTGCTCATGACCCTCTCCCCCGGCGCCTTCTTCCTGATCGGGTTCCTCATCTGGGTGCAGCGCTCGCTGACCCCCAAGCTCCAGGAGGCCGACTGACGCCATGGATCTCGTCCACTACATCAACCTCCTGCTGAAGGCGATCTTCGTCGAGAACATCGCCCTCGCTTTCTTCCTGGGGATGTGCTCGTTCCTGGCGGTCTCGAAGAAGGTCGACACGGCCATGGGTCTCGGGCTCGCGGTCGTCTTCGTCCTGACGCTGACGACGCCGCTGAACGCGATCATCAGCAACTACCTCCTCAAGGAGGGCGCGCTCGCCTGGGCCCTCGGCGACGAGGCAGCCAAGTACGACCTGTCCTTCCTGGAGTTCATCACCTTCATCGCGACGATCGCCGCCGCGGTGCAGCTGGTGGAGATGGCGATCGACAAGTTCGCCCCGTCGCTCTATTCGGCGCTGGGCGTGTTCCTCCCCCTGATCGCGGTCAACTGCGCGATCCTCGGCTCGTCGCTCTTCATGGTGGAGCGCGAGTACACGGTCACCGAATCCGCAGTCTTCGGGTTCGGTTCGGGCGTCGGCTTCTGGCTCGCGATGGTGGCACTCGCCGCGATCCGCGAGCGGCTCAAGTACTCGGATGTCCCCCCCGGCCTTCGCGGCCTCGGCATCACATTCATGATCACGGGCCTCATGGCCATGGGATTCATGATCTTCGGCGGTATTCAGCTCTAGAGTCACATGGTCATCGTCCTCGGCATCGCGGCGTTCACGCTCGTCGCGCTCCTCATCGTCAGCGTCCTGCTGTTCGCTCGCTCCAAGCTGGTCAACAGCGGATCGGTGAAGATCATCGTCAACGGCGACGAGAGCCAGCCCATCGAGTGCGCCGCCGGCAGCACCCTGCTCGCGACCCTCGCTGACAAGAAGCTCTTCATCCCCTCCGCCTGCGGTGGAGGCGGCACCTGCGCCCAGTGCCTCGTCAACATCGACGAGGGCGGCGGAGACCTCCTCCCCACCGAGGAGGGTCACATCTCCCGCGGCATGGCGAAGGAAGGCTGCCGCCTCTCCTGCCAGGTGAAGGTGAAGAACGACATGCGCATCCGGGTCCCCGACTCGGTGTTCTCCGTGAAGAAGTGGGAGTGCGAGGTCGTCTCGAACGGCAACGTCGCCACCTTCATCAAGGAGTTCAAGGTGCGCCTGCCCGAGGGGGAGAAGATCGACTTCACCTCCGGCGACTACATCCAGATCGAGATCCCGCCCCACGACGTGTCCTACAAGGACTTCGTCGTCGAGGACGAGTACCGCGAGGACTGGGACAAGTTCGACCTGTGGCGCTACCGCTCGGTCACGAACGACACGGTCGAGCGCGCCTACTCCATGGCGAACTACCCGGCCGAGGGCGACGACATCGTCATGCTCAACGTCCGGATCGCCTCTCCCCCTCCGCGTCTCCCCGACGTGCCGCCGGGCAAGGGCTCGAGCTACATCTTCGACCAGAAGCCTGGCGACAAGGTGACCATCTCCGGCCCCTTCGGTGAGTTCCACATCAAGCCCACCGAGCGCGAGATGATCTTCATCGGCGGCGGCGCCGGCATGGCGCCCCTGCGCAGCCACATCATGCGCATGCTCGTCACCGAGAAGACCGACCGGAAGATGTCCTACTGGTACGGCGCTCGTTCGCTGCGCGAGATGTTCTACGTCGACGACTTCGACAAACTCCAGGCGGAGAACGAGAACTTCAAGTGGCACGTCGCCCTGTCCGAGCCGCTCCCCGAGGACAACTGGGAGGGCCACACGGGCTTCATCCACCAGGTCGTGCTCGAGAACTACCTCGCGAACCACCCGGCTCCCGAGGAGTGCGAGTACTACCTCTGCGGCCCGCCGATGATGAACCAGGCGGTCCTCCGGATGCTCGACGACCTCGGGGTCGACCCCGAGATGATCGACCTCGACGACTTCGGCGGCTGAGCCGCTCGTCCCGCCAGTCCCGGCGGGACGAACGAACGGAGGCCGCCGGTCATCGACCGGCGGCCTCCGTTCGTTCCGGGCGCCCCGCTCCCTCCCCCCTCGACAAGACACACGATGCGTCGAAGCCTCCTGTCCGCCCTCCCCCTCGCGCTCCTCGTCGCCTGCTCGCCGTCCGAGGAGCCGGTGCCCGGCGATGGCACACCCTCCGCCGCGTCCGCCGCGGCGGGCGGACGGATGCGGGTCGAGGGCACCTGCATGGGCACGACCTGGTCCTGCGTGCTCGAGCTCGGCCCGGGGCAGAGCGCGGAGCGTGCCCTCGAGCTGGCCCAGGACGTCCTCGACGGCGTGGACCGCGACCTCTCCACCTGGAAGAGCGAGTCCGACCTCTCCCGCTTCAACCGGGCCGGCGCCCGTGAGGCCGTGGCCGTGTCCCCCACGACCCTCGCGGTCCTCGACCTGGCGCGGACGCTCCACCGGGAGACCGGCGCCGCCTTCGACCCGACCGTCGCGCCCCTCGTCGAGCTCTGGGGCTTCGCGGCCCGGGAGAACCCCGCCGCGCCGACGGACGCTGAGGTGGGGGCAGCCCGCGGCCTCCTCGGCTTCGACGAGGTCGAGTGGAGCGAGGCCGGCGCGCTCACGAAGGCGCGCGCAGGGATCCAGCTCGACGCGAGCGCCATCGCCAAGGGCTACGCGGTGGACTTGGCTGCGGACGCGCTCCTGGAGGCCGGCTACGGCGCGTTCCTCCTGGAGGTCGGCGGCGAGGTCGTCACCCGCGGCGCGAAGGCCGACGGCTCCCTCTGGAACATCGGCATCGAGGACCCGCGCGTGCCCGAGGACCCAGGCGAGCGCGCCCTCGCGACGTTCGCCGGGCGCCCCGCCCTCGCTCGCCTTCAGCTCACCGGCAGGGCCGTCGCCACGAGCGGCGACTACCGCAACGTGCGCGAGGTGGACGGCCGCGTCGTCGCCCACGCGATCGATCCGCGGACAGGGCGCCCCATCGACCACGCGACCGGGTCGGTCACCGTCGTCGCGGCGGACTGCGGCACGGCGGACGCGCTCGCCACGGCGGCGCTGGTCCTCGGCGCGGAGGAGGGCCTCGCCCTGCTCGAGCGCCTCGAAGGCGTGGAGGGGCTCGTCCTCGAGCGCGACCCCGCCGCGGAGGACGGGCTCCGCTGGCACACCACGAGCGGCTTCGAAGCGCTCGGGTTCCAGCGGCGCGAGGACTGAACGGGAGCGCTGGCGCGCGAGGCGCGGGGACTGGCCGGGCGCTTCAGGGAGCCAGCCACCCGGCCTCGCGGATCGCGCTCCCGCTCAGGAGACGACGCCGCGGCGCGCGGCGTCGCGCGCTGCCTTGCGCTGGGCGAGCGCGAGGAGCTCCTTGCGCGCGTCGCATACCGGCGCGTTCTGCAGCTCGCAGAGGCAGTCCGCGATGGACTCGCCGTCCGGGCCCACGCCCCCGCAGGACCCCGAGAGAGCCTTGCCGCGCAGCAGGCCGACCGCCATGGCGGCCACGGCCACCACGAAGACGGACAGGGCGATGAGGTAGGTGATCATGGGGGCCGACAAGGTAGGACGAAGCCCCCCCTGGCGGAACCCCTCGACCCCCGTCTCAGGCGGCTCCCGCGTAGAACTCCTCGGCGACCTCGACGGCCACGTCGAAGGGCAGCGCCATGAGGGCCGGGAACGACTTGCCCGCGCAGTCGACCTCGAGGGTGACGTAGGCGACGCGTCCCTCTCCGAAGCACGAGATGAGCGCTCCGTCCCCGCTCTCGCCGGTCCAGACCTTGAGGTCGTCCACGGACTGGGAGATCCGCAGGTCGCGCTCGAAGTCCTGGAAGACCCGGTTCCAGGAACCGCACAGGAGGTTGGCCATCTCGCGGAAGGCCTCGACGTCGTTCTCCGACAGGCCCTCCTTCGCCTTCGTGATGCGCGCGGGCTCGGGGATCATCAGGAGGTCGGCGATGACCTCGATGACGAGCGTGTTCGGGAAGGCGAAGTAGATCGACCCCATACCGGTCGAGCCCTTCTCCACCTGCGTCTCGACGACGAGGTGCTTCCTGTCGAGCCCCTCGGCGACGGTCTCGATGTCGGGCCCGATCTGGATCGCGTCGGCGCGGGCGCTGGCCTCGAAGCCGACGAGCATCTCCCAGTCGGCGAAGACCTGGGCCATGCCCTTCCTGGCGAGACGGGCGAACAGACTGCGGAGCTTGATGATCGTGATCATCTCGGAGGGGAAGGGAGGATCCGAGGCGTGTGCGAAGGAGCGGCGCTCAGGCCGCGGTGACGATCTTGATCCGCTCGCCCAGCTTCTCGGGCGTGAAGGGCTTGGTGATGTAGCCGTTCGCGCCGGCGTCGACGGCCGCGGCCATCTTGTCCTCGCCGGACTCCGTGGTGAGCATGATGATCGGCACCTCGCTGCTCTTGCGGGCCTCGGCCACGAAGGTGAGCCCGTCCATGACCGGCATGTTCCAGTCGCAGAGCACCAGGTCGACCGGGCCGGCGGAGAGAGCCTCGAGGCCCTCCTGACCGTTGGCCGCCTCGGAGGTGCCCGTGATGTCGAGCCCGGCCTGGCGGAGGGCCTTCGAGACGAGCTTGCGCATGACGCCGGAGTCGTCCACGAGGAGGATGTTGAGTCCCATGACTGATGTGGTCGTCGTTGGAGTGCGGGGCGGGTGACCGGAAGAGCGGGTCCCCACCGAGGAGCAACGTGAGCTCCGGAGTCGGATCCGAAGCGGCGGGTCCGGCTGAACGGCGGGACCTCCCATCCCTTCGGTCAGCATTTCGCACCGCTTGAGGGAACCCCCTAGTTGGGATCAGGGGCTCCTCGGTGCGTTGCACCTCGGGACAGGCCCAGGCGCCGGACCCGGAAAAGTCTTCCGCTCCGCGAGCAGCGAGTCGCACGTCGACGACGTCCTCGAAGCGCCGGAGCGCGCGAGACGTTCGGCGCGCAGGTCACCGACTCGACGCTGCTCCGGACACCACATCGGTCGCGAGCCGCTGACGTCGATCGACGCCGCGACCCGCGCGGCTTCGATCAGATCCTGATGACCTTCTCGGCGTCCCCGAGGGCCTTCACGATCCCGTCCATCGACCCGACGCTGCCCACGGCCGGCTCGACGCCGTAGTGATCGAGGCAGGTCCCGCAAGGCACGACGTCCACCCCGGACTCCTCGAGCATCGTCAGCTCCCCGAGCACGTGCGAGCCCGCACCCGTGAGCTTCACGCCGCTGTTGTAGAAGAGGATCGCGTCGAGGTCCCGGAGGGCGATCGACTTCTGGAGGAACGTCTTGAGGATGCGCGACCCGAGGTCGGGATCGCCCTCACCCATGCGCTCGGACGAGAGGAGGAGAACGGCCTTCATGGGCTCATCCTAGCCGCGAGCGCCGGGCGCCAGGGCGCCCGCGGCGAGTCCCGCGGCGATGGACCGGAGGACGCCTGGAAGGCGCGCTGCGGGGCCCGGGCGCGATCCCGGCGGGGTCCTCGCCTCGCCGGGCGCGCTTCGCCGGCGCGACACGTCCATCGCGCCGTCCGTCACACTACCCTTGTGCCCTCGTTCGCCGGCCGTGCCGGCGCGCCCGCCCACCTCTTCCCCCTCCTGACCGACATGTCCCGGCCGAAGATCACCTGGACCCGCATCGACGAAGCTCCCGCCCTGGCGACCCACGCGCTCCTGCCCGTGGTGCGCGCGTTCACGAAGGACGCGGGCGTGGAGATCGAGGAGGCGGACATCTCCCTCTCGGGGAGGATCCTCGCCGCGTTCCCCGAGCGGCTGTCGGAGGACCAGCGCATCCCGGACGAGCTCTCGCGGCTGGGTGAGCTCGCGAAGACCCCGGCAGCGAACATCGTCAAGCTGCCGAACATCAGCGCCTCGATCCCCCAGCTCCAGGAAGCGATCGCCGAGCTCCGCGGGCAGGGCTTCGACGTGCCCGAGTTCCCCGAGGAGCCGAAGACCGACGAGGAGAAGGCGCTGCGCGCGCGCTTCGCCGCCGTCCTGGGCTCGGCGGTGAACCCCGTGCTGCGCGAGGGCAACTCGGACCGCCGCGCGGCCGTGTCGGTGAAGTCCTTCGCCCAGAAGCACCCCCACCGGATGATGAAGGCGTGGCCCGAGAGCGGCTCGCAGGCCCGCGTCGCCCACATGGAGCGCGGCGACTTCTACGGCAGCGAGATCTCCGCCACGCTCCCCGCCGCCACCACCGCCAGCATCCAGTTCCACCCCGCCGGCGGCGGCGCGCCGGAGGTCCTCAAGGACGGGATCGCGCTGCTCGAGGGCGAAGTGATCGACGCCTCGCGTATGGACGTCGCCGAGCTGCGCGCGTTCTTCGCCGCCGAGATCGAGCGCACCCGCGAGGAGGGCGCGCTCCTCTCGCTCCACATGAAGGCGACTATGATGAAGGTCAGCGACCCCGCGATCTTCGGCCACTGCGTCTCGGTCTTCTACGCCGACGCCCTGACCCGCCACGCGGACGCGCTCGAGAGCATCGGCGCCAACGTCAACAACGGCATCGGGGACGTCTACGACAAGCTCGACCGCCTCGACCCCGCCGCGGCCGACGCGATCCGCGCCGACCTGGACGCCTGCTACGCCTCGCGGCCGGCGCTGGCAATGGTCGACTCGGACAAGGGGATCACCAATCTCCACGTCCCCAACAACGTGATCATCGACGCGTCGATGCCGGTCGTCGTCCGCGACGGCGGGCGCATGTGGAACAAGGACGGCGAGCTCCAGGACGCCGTCTGCATGATCCCCGACCGCTCCTACGCGCGCCTCTTCCAGGCGGTCATCGAGGACTGCCAGGCCCACGGCCAGTACGACCCGTCCACGATGGGCGGCGTCTCGAACGTCGGGTTGATGGCCAAGAAGGCCCAGGAGTACGGCTCCCACGACAAGACCTTCTTCGCGTCCGGCGCGGGCGCCATCAAGGTCGTCGACGCGGACGGCAACACCCTCCTCGAACAGCCTGTCGCCGCGGGCGACATCTTCCGGATGTGCCAGACCAAGGACGAGGCCATCCGCGACTGGGTCAAGCTCGGCGTGAACCGCGCCCGCGCCTCCAGCACGCCGGCGATCTTCTGGCTCGACCCCGAGCGGGGCCACGACGCCCAGCTCATCGCGAAGGTGGAGCGCTACCTCCCCGACCACGACACCTCGGGCCTCGACGTCCGGATCCTCGAGCCCATGGACGCCATGCGCTTCAGCCTCGAGCGCATCCGCCGGGGCGAGGACACGATCTCGGTCACGGGCAACGTCCTGCGCGACTACCTGACCGACCTGTTCCCGATCCTCGAGCTCGGCACCAGCGCGCGCATGCTCTCGATCGTCCCGCTCCTGAACGGCGGCGGACTGTTCGAGACCGGCGCCGGCGGCTCCGCCCCGAAGCACGTGGAGCAGTTCGTCAAGGAGAACCACCTGCGCTGGGACAGCCTCGGCGAGTACTGCGCCCTGGTCCCCTCGCTGGAGAAGGCCACCGAGCAGAGCGGCGACGGCCGTCCCGCGATCCTCGCGCGCGCCCTCGACGCGGCCATCGGCCACTACCTCGAGAACGAGCGCGGCCCGTCCCGCAGGTGCGGCGAGATCGACAACCGCGGGTCGGCCTTCTACCTGACTCTCTACTGGGCCCGTGCCCTGGCGGCCCAGACCGAGGACGCCGAGATCGCCGGCCGCTTCGCCCCCATCGCGGAGGCGCTCGGCGCGAACGAGGAGGCCATCGCCGCGGAGCTCCTCGCGGCCCAGGGCCCGGCCGTCGACCTCGGCGGCTACTACCACCCGAGCCAGGAGCTCAGCGCCGCGGCCATGCGCCCGAGCGCGACGCTCAACGGGATCATCGACGGGATCTGACCCGCGGGCAGAGCGGAGCACGAGGGCCGGGCGCGCAGCACCGCGCGTCCGACACATCGCTGCGCGCGGCACGCGGCGCAGCCCCGCGCGGATCTCGGAGCCGCCGCGACGGACGGACGTCCAAAGCGGCGCTCGCCGTCACTCCTCGCCGTGTCGGGGATCCACGCCTTCGATGTGAACCGCGCTCCCGTCGTGGCTCAGGTGAAGCGCGACCGGCGGGCTGTCCAGGATCTCGTTCGTGCTGGACCCGAGGGCGAGCATCATGCTCGTCGCGCCGGGGAACCTCTCGGAGCCGCCAGACGCCGCGTCGGCGACTGCGAAGGGCAGCTTCTCCGCAGGCACCGAGACGGACGCCCCGCTCCGATCGGTGAAGACCACCGTGCCGTCGGGCTTCACCTCGATCGCGCTCGGCGCGGCGAGCATGCCCGCGGCCCTCTCGTACTCCCCGGCATGGACGTGGGAAGCGAACTCGCTGGCGATCCGATCCGGCCTCTCGAGCCAGGAGAACGCGGCGGCGGCGATCACGACGATCGCGACGACGAACTCGAGGGCGTGCTTCATTCTTCGAGGCCGGTCGGTCCGGCCGGAGGGGAACGTGGTCCGAAGGCGAGGGGGCCGAAGGGCCCCCTGCGCCTGCTCGATGCGGAGCCATCGCTCCGCATCCGCGGCCTGATGATCGCTGGCCAGCGGACCTTCACAGAGCATTGAAGGACGCCTTCACGGGCCTCGCGGTCAAATCGGTCTATGCCAAGGCCTCTGAACAGGGCCCGGTGACGACCCTTACCGTACGGTGAAGCCGGCGAGGGCCGGAGATCCGGTTCGAGCCCCCGATACCCATGAAGCACCTCCTCCGAGACGTTCTCGCGTCGGTCTGCATGATCGCCGCAGCCGGCGACGCCGTCGCTCACGACTCCGCCTACACAGGCCTCCGCCACGGCCATGACCTCGCAGCGGCGCTCGAGACAGCCCGAACCGAGGCACGGTTCGTCCTCGCTCACCTCCAGGCGGACGAACGTGACACCCTCCGCGCGCTTCGCTGGCCGGACGCGACGAGCGTCAGCTTCGTGGACGCCCTCGTGCGCGAGACCGTGCTCTGCGAGCTCGCTCCATCCGCGGATGCGGACGAGTTCGCCAAGCGCACGGGCGCCGGTCCCGGTCAGGTCCTGCTCCTGAAGCCCACCGGAGAGGTCGTCGCTCGTCTCGACGGGGCCCTCGATGCAGCCGGCCTCGTCGTGGCCATCGAAGACGAACTCTTCAGCGACGCCGCCGTGACCGCGGTCACCGCTTACCTGGATGGAGCCGGCGCGAAGGACCCTGTCTCCGGCGCGCGCCGCGCGGCTCTGCTGGCCCGATCAGGGCGCCTCGCAGGCGCCGCCGAGCTCCTCGCAGCACGTATCGTCAGCACGGTCGGCCCCGATGCCACGGCCGATCCTGTTCTGTTCGCACGTCGCGGGATCGAGCTCGCGGCCCTCGCCCGGCTCGCGCCCCTCGACGAGGCCGCGCGCCGAACGCTCGAGGGACTGCTCACCACGATCACTCGCGCGCTCGAGAACACCAGGAGCGGCGACGCTCGTCTGGCTCGCGACTTCGGCGCCCTCTGCCACGGTCTCGGCCGCACCGAGGCCGTCGCCGACCTCTTCCAGCGCATCGACGTGCGCAACCGAGCGCGCCACGGGCTGCTGGACGCGGCCTTCGACGAGCTCCTCGCGCGCGGCGACTACGTCTCCGTCGCCGAGATCGCCCATCCGCGCCGCGCCTTCGAGGGCGAGTTGCGTGCCTTCCGGCGCGCGCGGATCACGCGACCGGGACTCGCGCTCCATGGCGAGGGCCGGGGGAGCCTGAGCTTCACCGTGGCGCGCGGAATCGGATACGCGGAGGTCCTCGCCGCCCTCGGCGACCGAGAGGGCGCCCGCGCCCTCGCCGGGGAGCTCCTCCGCCTCGATCCCGGGGAAGGCACCCGCGCCACCCTGATCCAGCGCATCGGCCGCGCAGGCGCCGACGATCCGGCAGCCCTCGTCCCCTCCACCAAGACCACCGACCGCTGAGCCAGACGATGAGCACCCAGATCACACGAGCCCTCCTCGCAGCACTCCTGTGCGCGACCGCCTCGGCCCAGTCGTCCCGCGTCGTGGCCCTGCCGGACACGCAGAACTACTCGAGCGACTACCCCCAGATCTTCAACAGCCAGACCCAGTGGGTGGCGAGCCGCTTCGTGCCCGACGGGATCGCCTTCGTGACCCATCTCGGGGACGTCGTCAACGACGCCGCCACGCTGTCCCAGTGGACCACCGCGAAGTCCGCGATGTCGACGCTCGACGGCGCGGGCGTGCCCTACGGCATCTGCCCGGGGAACCACGACTTCCGCTACCCGGGCACCTTCTTCGACCCGCTCGGCACGAGCTACCGGGCCAACTTCGGCCCCCAGATCTTCCAGGGCGAAGCCTGGTACCGCGGCTCGAGCCCCTCCGAGCTGAGCAGCTACCAGGTCATCGAGGTCGACGGGACCGAGCTGCTGTTCCTCCACCTCTCGGTGGAGACCCCCGCGGCCGAGCTCGCCTGGGCGCAGACCGTGCTCAACGCCCACAGGAACCTGCCGACCTGGGTGAGCACGCACCGCTACCT
The DNA here is from genome assembly GCA_965662915.1 of Planctomycetota bacterium. GTDB lineage: Bacteria > Planctomycetota > UBA1135 > UBA1135 > Saltatorellus. The sequence continues at coordinate 15,999 of CBFIJG010000039.1, forward strand.
GTTCAAGTGGGGCCCGCTGGGCGCCGGCCGCTACGACGAGTTCAACTACTTCTTCGAGCCGCCCTACGTGCCGGAGGGCATCCCGGCGGACGCTTTCTTCAACGGCTTCGTCGCGGCGAATCGCCAGATCTTCCTGGTCCACTGCGGCCACAACGACGGGGAGCACCGCCAGCTCTCGACGAACGCCTTCGGCCTGCCCGTGCACGAGATCCTCGCGGACTACCAGACGACCTTCGGGAACGGAGGCAACGGCTGGCTGCGGACCATGGACTTCGACATCGACGGCGAGACGATCACGGTCCAGACCTACTCGCCGTTCCTCGACGACTTCCGGACGGGATCGGACAGCCAGTTCGTCCTCGACGTGGACTTCGACGCCTACCGGGCCTCCTCGAACTTCTTGAAGTTCCAGGAGGGCGTGACCGGGTACTCCGGGACGCAGGACACCTGGATCAGCGACGAGGACCGCAACACCTCGTACGGCTCGAGCGGGGTCATCGTCGTGGACGACGACGTCAACAACAGCATCTTCAGCGACCGTCAGGGTCATGGCCTGCTGCGCTTCGACGGCATCACCCGCGGGCCGGTCCTCGAAGGTGAGCCGGACCCGTCGCAGGTCCCCCTGGGCGCCAAGATCGAGCGAGCCACCCTGCGCCTCAATTTGGCCGGGGACACCAACCTCTTCGACCCGGGCTTCGACGTGTATCGCATGTCCCGCGCGTGGAGTGAGTCGAGCACGTGGAACGACCTTGGCGGCGGGATCGACCCCGGGACGGACACCATCGGCGGCGTCATCGGACGCTTCCAGGGCGACAACGATCCGGACCTCGACTTCAGCCGCAGCGTGGACGTGACGTCGGCGATGGCCGCCTGGGCGGCGGGCGAGCCCGTGCACGGGTTCGCCATCCTGCCCGAGGTCGTCTCCTTCAACGACGACGGGATCGAGATCCGCTCCAGCGAGGACGGACAGAGCGCCCTGCGACCGAGCCTGGAGGTGGTCTTCACCTACGAGCCGGTCAACGTCGCCCCGACGGTGACGGCCTCCCTGGCCGTCGATCGCGGCGTCGTGCGGCAGGGGGAAGAGGTGCTCCTGACCTTCAGTGCCACCGACCCCAACCCGCTGGACCCGCTGACCTTCAGCATCGACGGCCAGGACGTCGCCTTCGCGACCGGCAGCGGCGAGGCAAGGCACCGGGTCCTGATGGACACAGCTGGCACGTTCACCTTCACGGCGCAGGTCTCCGACGACGAGGCGACGGTGGCCGCTGGCAGCGTGACGGTCGAGGTCCTCCAGCGGGAGACGGTCGGCTCCTCCCCCTCGGGACCGATCCTGGGGACGATCCAGCGCTGAACGGTGCGGGGAGTCGGGGCGTCCGCACGGAGCGCGGGCGCCCCGCTCCCCCCGCTGGCAGCCGGGTCCGCCGCGCTGTCAGCTGACCCCCGGCCCTCGTCAGGACGGACACGAGCGCGGCGCGGAGCCCGATCGAGAGGACGAGGTGGAGCTCCGCGGCGACTTCAGCGCTTGATCGAGTGCCGCGGCCGAGCGGAGATGAAGCTCCCTGAGCCGTGGGGCCCCGTTGGTCGCCTTCGCGGACTGCGGTCCACCGATCCGCCCACCGCCTGCGGGCCAGCGGCGCCAGCAGTTCAAGGCGGGGTCTAGATCCCATCAAGGTGCTCGCGCCTGGCTGCGCCGCAGCCCCTTCCGGGGCCCGTGCGCTGGCAGACTCACGACGGCCGTGCATTCCCCGGATCCCTTCCTCACGCGGTGGCTGCGTCGGGCATCGCCGGCGGCATTCGCCGCCTACTGCATCGCCGCAGCGTTCGGCGCGTACTTCTGCATGTACGCGTTCCGCAAGCCGTGGAGCGCCGCCACCTTCGAGGGCCAGCAGCTCCTTGGACTGGGCCTCAAGGAGGTCCTCGTGGCGTCCCAGCTCGTGGGGTACACGGCGTCGAAGTTCATCGGTCTTCGTTTCGTCTCGGCCCTCGACCCGGCCCGTCGCGCGCGCGTCCTGCTGGCCCTCATCGCGGCGGCGGAGCTGGCCCTCCTCGGTTTCGCCCTGGCCCCGGTGCCCCTGGCCCCGCTCTTCCTCGTGCTCAACGGCCTGCCCCTCGGCATGGTCTTCGGGCTCGTCCTCGGCTTCCTCGAGGGACGACGCATGACCGAGGCGTTGACCGCTGGACTGTGCGCGAGCTTCATCTTCGCCAGCGGCGCCGTGAAATCGGTGGGCCGAGGACTGATCGTGGAGCACGGGGTCGGGGACCGCTGGATGCCCTTCGCCACCGGCGCTCTCTTCGCTCCTCTGCTGCTCCTGTGCGTCTGGATGCTGACCCGGATCCCGCCGCCCACCGAGGAGGACGAGCGCGACCGGCACGAGCGCGTCCCGATGGACGCCGCCGCGAGGCGGCGCGTGTTCCGCACCCACCGGGTCGTGCTGCTCTCGCTGTGCGTGGTGTACGCGCTGATCACGGTCGTGCGGACGATCCGGGACGACTTCGCGGTGGAGCTCTGGGCCGAGCTCGGCGTGTCGGACAGGCCCTCGATCTTCGCCCGGTCCGAGCTCGCCGTGATGGTGCTCGTGACGTTGCTCAACGGCGCCGCGTTCCTGATTCGCGATCACGGCCGGGCGTTCAGGATCGCGGTGCTCACGGTCCCCGCGGGCTTCGCCCTCGTGATCGGCTCGGTGCTCGCCCAGCGCGCGGGCAGCTTCGGGGCCTTCCCCTTCATGGTGGCCGTGGGGTTCGGGATGTACGTGCCCTACGTCGCGTTCCACACGACCGTCTTCGAGCGCTTCCTCGCCTCCGTGAGGGAGCGTGGCAATCTGAGCTACCCTCTGTACCTCGCGGACTCCGCCGGATACCTGGCGGCGCTGCTCCTCCTCTTCGGGCGCGGCGGCATCGAGCCCGTGGCGGAGCGCGCGCGCTACCTGCCCCTCTTCACGAATCTCTGCGTTCTGACGGGCGTCGCCGCCTCGCTCCTCGCCATCGCGGTCCTCATCGCCCGCCGCAGGGCGCCCGCGTCACCGTAGGCTGTCCCCCATGAGCCCCCTCGCCTCGCTCCCCGCAGCTGCGGACCTGGACCTGGTCGTCTTCGACATGGCCGGGACCATCGTCGACCACGGCTGCTTCGCGCCGATCCTCGCCTTCCAGCGCGCATTCGCCTCGCGCGGCGTGGAGCTGACCATCGCGCAGGCCCGGGGCCCCATGGGGCTCGGCAAGCTCGACCACATCCGCGCCCTGCTCGCGCTCGAAGAGGTCCGCCAGCGCTTCGGAGAGGTGCACGGCCGGCCCCCCGAGGACGCCGACGCCCGGGAGCTCTACGACGCCTTCCTGCCTCTCCAGACGGACCACGCGGTCGAGCGTGCGCTGGCGATCGAGGGGGCCGCCGAGGCCCACCGGATCCTGCGGAGCGCCGGCGCAAGGATCGCGTGGACCACGGGGTACCCGCGGGTCGTCACGGATCCCCTGCTCGCGCCGCTCGCGGGGCAGGGGCTCGTGCCGGACGTGACCCTCTGCGCCGACGAGGTCCCACAGGGACGGCCCGCCCCTGATCTCATTCGAGGCTGCATGGAGCGGCTCGACGTCACCGATCCAGCGCGGGTGGTCAAGTGCGGGGACACGCGCCCCGACATGGAGGCGGCGCGGGCAGCCGGGGTCGCGGGGGTCGGCGTGGTCGACACGGGCAGCGAGCTCGGGCTCGAGCCCGAGGCGCTCGCGGCGATGGGCGCCCGGGAGCTCGGTGACGCGAGGGAGCGCGTGCGGACCGCGCTCCACGGGGCGGGGGCCACCGCCTGCATCGGCGCCGCGCGCGAGCTGCCCGCGCTGCTGGGCCTGGACGCCGACGCATGAGCCCGCGCGCCGCTGTCTTCCTCGGTCCTGGCCGTGGCCACGAGATCCGCGAGGTTCCCTCGGGTCGCCTCGGCGAAGGAGAGGGACGGGTCCGGGTCTCCCTCTGCACCATCTGTGGCAGCGACGTCCGCACCCACACCGGTGCCCGGGGCGGTCCGCTGCCCTGCGTGCTGGGGCACGAGGCCATCGGCGAGCTGGTCGAGATCGGACCACGCTGGCGCGGGCCTGCCCGGGTCGGAGACCGGGTGGCCTGGTCGATCGCCGCCACCTGCGGCGATTGCGGCCGATGCCGCCGCGGCCTCGAACCGAAGTGCGAGCGGCTCTGGAAGTACGGACACGAGGTCTTCGAGGACAGCGCGTCCATCGGCGGTGGATTCGCCACCGAGGTGATCCTGCGAGCGGGCACGCACGTCGTGCCGCTGCCGAGCGGGACGCCCGACGAGGTGTTCGCCCCGGTGGGCTGCGCCACGGCCACGGCGGCGGCGTGCATGCGGGCGGCGGAGGACGTGTCCGGGTTGGACGTGCTCGTCCTGGGTGGCGGTGCCCTCGGACTCACCGCCGCTGCCATGGCGCACGAGGGAGGTGCGGCCAGAATCGCCCTCGTGGACCCCGATGAACGGCGCCGCTCCCTGGCGCCGACCTTCGGGGCCTCGGACGCTCTCGCCCCGGCCGAACTCGACGGGGTGTACGACGTGGTGCTCGAGGCCTCCGGGGCCGCCGCGGGCGTGCGAGCGGGCATCGATGCCCTCGCCGTGGGCGGGCGCGCGATCCTGGCGGGCACGGTCTCGCCCGTGGGGTCCGTCGAGCTGGATCCAGAGAGGATGGTCCGCGGCCTCCACCGCGTGGAGGGCGTGCACAACTACCGAGCCGCAGACCTCGACGAGGCCGTCCGCTTCCTCACGGCGTACGGAGAGCGCTATCCCTTCGCCGGCCTGGTGGGCGCGTGCGTCGGCCTCGACGACATCGACGAGGGGTTCGCGGCGTCGGCCCGCGGCGCGCACGCCCGCATCGCGGTCAGGCCCGGGGATTGAGTCAGGCCAGGATCCCGTCCACGAACCGCTCGGCGAGCCCGAAGGACAGGGTCATCCCCGCGCCCCCGAGCCCCGTCAGCACGTGCACGCCGGGGACGGGCGCGACGGCGTGGGAGATGCCGTCGGTGCACTTCACGTACACCCCGCTCCAGCGGGCCGCGATCTTCCAGTCCGGGAGCTCCATGAACCGCTGCAGCTCGATCAGCACCAGCTCATCGATGCGCGTGTCGCTGTCCGGCGAGAAGGTGTCCCCGTACTCGTGCGAGTCGCCCAGGACGACCTCGCCCAGGCCGTTCTGGGAGGCCATCACGTGAATGCCCAGCTCGTCGAGCTCGGGCTGCTCGCGGGCCACGCGAGCCTTCAGCTCGGGAAGCGTCGGGCAGTCCTCGAAGGCCGCGTAGTGCCGCAAGGTCAGCCCCCCGGCCAGATGCGGACCGACGCGCCAACCATCCGGCTGGGCCGCCGTGCGCATCATCTGGAGCTTGCAGCGCACCAGGGGCGCCGCCGAGAGCTCATCGGGGAAGAGCGCTCCGAGCTCGGCCCCCGAGCACACCAAGGTGGCTCCGGCCTGCACGCGCCCGCCGCCCGCGAACACGACCTCCCCATCGCCCACCCGCGCCACGGCCGTGCCGAACGCCACGTCGACTCCGTGCTCGTCCGCGAGCCAGGCGGCCATCGCGCCCGGGACCTCCCGCGGGTCCACGCAGACTTCGTGCGGGCTCCAGAGAGCCCCGAGGAGACCCTCTCGCCTCACCGCGAGAGATCGCCCCGAGGCCTCGTCGGCGTCCATCCAGCGAACCCCCGCCCTCGCTGCTCCGTCGCGCTCCAGGAACTCGTGGAGCACCGCGACCTCATCGTCACGGCGGGCCAGGTGGAGCGAGCCGCAGGTGGCGCTCCAGAAGCCGGCCCCTGCGGCTGCCTCGAGCCACAGCTCTCTGGAGCGCAGGGCGGTCTCCAGGCCCTCGCCCGAGGGTTGCCCGATGGGCCAGACCATCCCGAAGTTCCGGACGGTGGCACCGTTGGCGCGGGCGCTTCGTTCGACCACGAGCACGGAGAGGCTGCGACGGGCGCCGGCCCAGGCCGCGGCGAGCCCCACGATGCCTCCGCCCACGATGACCAGGTCGTAGGAATTCTTCACCGCCGGATCGTACGGCTCGATTCACGCCGCGACGCGACGGGGTTCGTTCGTTTCTTCTGGATCGGCCCGGTCGTCGGCCGTCGAGCGCGACCTGCGCGCGACGGTCACTCTTCCCTCGTGGCAAATCAAGTCCCGGCAAGGAACAGGGAGCCGGATATGAAACTGCTGTAGGGCGACGAGTCGGTGGCTCCGGCTCTTGGTGGACGGGGTTATCAAAGCGGAGCACACACGAACCGCACTTCCACCATGCTGATCCCGTTCTTGATCGCAGCGTCTCCGCTGCCAGCATCCGCCTGTCCTCCTCGCCCCGTCGACGACGCCACTGCCGAGGCGGTCACGAGTCACTACGTCGAGCTCGCTCACGCGCGCTACCAGGACTCCTTCGCCCAGGCCCAGGAGCTCCTCGCCGCGATCCGAGCCTTCCTCGAATCGCCGTCCCGTGAAACCCAGGACGCGGCCAAGGAAGCCTGGCTGGCCGCGCACATCACGTACTCCCACAGCGAGGTGTTGCGCTTCGGCAACCCCAACGTGGACGCCTGGGAGGGGCACGTCAATGCGTGGCCCATGGACGAAGGGCTCATCGACTACGTGGCTGATGGCTATGTCCACCACGAGGGCAACCCCTACGCGCGGACCAACCTGATCGTCGAGGGGCGCATGATGATCACCGACGATCTGATCGCGGAGTACCGCGACGGTTCGGATCCGAAGGCAGCGGCCTCCGCGAACATCACGGACGTGGAGAGCAACGTCACCACCGGCTACCACGCCATCGAATTCCTGCTGTGGGGCCAGGACCTGAACGTCGAACCGGGGAGTGCCGGCCTGCGGCCGTACACGGACTACGTGGTCGGCGAGGGCGGCACACACGGGCCGACGTCACGCAGGCGGGACTACCTGTCGGCGGCGGCGCGGCTGCTGCTCACGGATCTTCGCTTCATGCTCTACCAGTGGACGCCGGAGAAGGGCCGCTACACCCGCGAGTACCAGGCGCTGCCCCTGGAGGAGCGCCTGCGTCGCATGACCCTCGGCCTGGGCTCTCTGAGCTTCGCCGAGGTCGCGTCGGAACGCGTCCGCGTGGCCCTGATCACCAGCGACCAGGAGGAGGAGCAATCGTGCTTCAGCGACACGTCGCTCGAGGCGCTTCTCGCCAACGTCGAGGGGATCGAGAGCATGTACCTGGGCCGGCACGTCATGGCGAGCGGCAAGGTCGTCGAAGGCCCCTCGGTCGCTGACCTGGTCGTGCAACTCGACCCCGAGCTCGATCGGCAGCTGCGCGGAGAAATGCGCGACACCATCGAGTTCGTCGCGAAGCTCGTCGAAGCCGGCCAGCCCCTGGACGAACTCATCCCCGCCGAGAATGAAGCGGGCCGCAAGCAACTGAGGCGTCTCATGGAGTTGCTTCGCGTGCAGACCGTCAGCCTCGAGGCCGTGCACGGCATGGTCCCCCAACTCGCCAAGCTCTGACCGCCATGTTCCGATACCTCTCCCTCTGCCTGCCCCTCACCGGGCTCGTCCTCGCGAGCAGCGACCGCGACGACATCGAGAAAGGACCTTCGCGCGCCATGTCGGGCGGAGACACTTCGGTGGAGCTCCCGCGGGCTCAGGCCGCCTACCGCGGCGCCTTCTCCTTCCCCGCGGCGAACCTCCCGCTGACCAGGCGCGGAGACCACTTCGCCGGGAACTCGTTCTTCCAGAACCCGTGGGTGACGGCGCCGGCGTCGACCGCCTCGAGGGACGGACTGGGGCCGGTGTTCAACACGATGTCCTGCCAGTCGTGCCACATCAAGGACGGTCGCGGCAAGCCTCCCGAAGAGGGCGAGCCCATGCTGTCCATGCTGATCAGGCTGAGCGTCTCCGACGAGGGCGCGAACGCTGAGGACCTGAAGCGGCACGGCGTCGTGGCCCACGAGGCCTACGGCGACCAGCTTCAGACGAATGCGGTGGAGGGCGTCGCTCCCGAGGCCACGGCCACGATCCAGTGGACCGAGATCGCCGGGACCTACGACGACGGCACGCCCTACTCGCTGCGCAGGCCCTCCTACCACCTCGAGGAGCTCGCCTACGGGCCCGTGCCCGATGACATCCAGCTCTCCGGACGGGTGGCGCCGACGGTGATCGGCGTCGGGCTCCTGGATGCCATCACGGACGAGACCCTCGACCGACTGGCGGACCCGGAGGACTCGGACGGAGACGGAATATCCGGGCGTGTCAACCGCGTCTGGGACGTGGCGAAGGGCGCGCCCTCCCATGGTCGCTTCGGCTGGAAGGGCGAGCAGCCCAACGTGCACCAGCAGGTGGCCGCGGCCTTCCGCGGCGACATCGGCATCACGTCGTCGCTGTTTCCAGCCGAGTCCACCACCGCTCTCCAGCTCGAGTCGGTGAAGGCGCCCAGCGGGGGCGAACCCGAGGTGAGCGACGAGATCCTGGACCTCGTGACCTTCTACACGAAGACCCTGGCGGTGCCTGCGCGCCGCTCCATCGAGGACCCTGTGGTCCTCGAGGGTGAACGACTCTTCCGCAGTCTTGGCTGCAACGCCTGCCACGTGGAGACCCTGCTGACCGGCGAGGACCCGCTCTTCCCGGAGCTCTCGAACCAGACCATCCACCCCTTCACGGATCTCCTGCTCCACGACATGGGCGAGGGCCTGTCGGACGGCCGCCCGGTGTTCGAGGCCGGCGCCTCCGAGTGGCGCACTCCGCCCCTCTGGGGCGTGGGTCTCGTGTTCATGGTGAACCGTCACCGGAACCTGCTCCACGACGGCCGGGCGCGCGGGCTCGAAGAAGCGATCCTCTGGCACGGGGGTGAGGCAGCCGCGTCCCGCGATGGCTTCAAGTCGCTCGATGCAAAGAACCGACGCGCACTCATCGCCTTCCTGCAGTCTCTTTGATCGTCCGTTGAAGGGACACGAAGAGACAAGGGCGATTTCCTTCTCGACGGCATCTGCGCGCGCTCCGATGTGTGAAGCACCTCGCGTGCGAAGAGTGGCTGGTTCAACCATCAGCCAATGACGCCTTGAGCGGAGAGCAAGAGAGATCTGAGACGCTGGCAATCGTTCGAGTTCACCTGTCCCTCTTTGCTCTCAACCATGCAACGAAAGAACTTGCTCGCCACGTCGGTCAGCGCCCTCTTCCTCTGTCAGCTCGCACCTGCCCAGACCCCCTACGAGTCCATGATGATCGGCTCGGAGGGGTTCCGTGCGACTCCCCTCTTCACGATCGGCGAGACCATCAACGGCTACACGCCGCCTGGAATCCTCGACGGCCTCGGCGCCTTCAAGAAGGACGCGAACACCGTCCGCGTGTACGCCAACCACGAGCTCCTGAACTTCCGCGGGTACCCCTACCCCGTCGAAGACGGCTCCGGTGGCACCTTCAACCTCATCGGGGCGCGCGTTTCCTACTTCGACATCGACATCGCGACCATGCAGGTCGTCGACGCGGGCCAGGCCTACCAGCGCATCTACGATTCGAACGGTAACCAGGCCAGCGACATCACCTTCCTGCCCGAGCCCCAGGTGCCCTTCTTCGGCATCGGTGCGAGCCAGCATCAGGGCTTCAGCCGCTTCTGTTCCTCCGCGCTCTTCGAAGCCGAGGAGTTCGGCAACGGACGTGGCCTCGAGGATCGCCTGTACTTCACTGGCGAAGAGGACGGCTCCGGCTTCAACAGCGTCGGCGGCCTCGCGTGGGCCCTCGACACCGCATCCGGCGACTTCTGGGCGGTTCCGGCCTTCGGCCGCGGCGCCTGGGAGAACATGACGACCATCGACACGGGCTCCGACTCGACCGTCGCCATGCTGCTGGCGGACGATTCGTCGCCGTTCGACGCCGACTCGCCCTTCTCCCTCTCTGCCGGTACGGGTGACGCGGACGCCGAGGCGGCTCCCCTCTGCCTCTATGTCGGTACCAAGAACCCCACGGGCGACATCCTCGACCGTAACGGCCTCCGGAACGGCACGCTCTACGTCTGGGTCCCGAACGATCAGTCCAAGCGGACCCCGGCCGAGTTCAATGCCTCCGGTACGCTCGCGGGCACGTGGGTCGCGATCGACAACAGCCCGAACGTCGGCCAGGCCTCCATCGACGGCAGCACGGGCTACGACGAGTACGGTTACCCGACCCAGCGGATGCTCTGGCTGCGCGCCGAGGCCGCTGGTGCCTTCGGCTTCTCGCGTCCCGAGGACGTGGCCACGAACCCCTACCAGGGCAACGTCGCGATCCTCGCCTCCACGGGCGTCGACACCTACGTCAACGGCGCCGACACCTTCGGCACCCTCTACACGATCACCACGGACTTCAGCGACATGAGCGCTGACGTCACCATCACCTATGACGGTGACGCCGACCCCAGCCGCGCCCTGCGCTCCCCCGACAACCTCGAGTGGGCGGACGACGGCTTCCTCTACGTGCAGGAGGACGAGGCCGAGGAGGACACCCTCTCCGGCGAGCCCCTCTTCGGCATCGGCGCGGTCAACCCCAACGAGGCCGGCATCGTGCGCGTCGACCCCGTGACCGGCGAGACCCTCCGCGTGGGCAACATCGACCGCTTCGCCATCGTCGACCCGACGATCGCGAATCCGCTCGACGCCGTGGACCAGGACGCTGGCGCGGCCGGCGAGTGGGAGTCCTCGGGCATCATCGACGTCTCGAGCCTCTTCGGCCGCGACCTCGGCACGCTCTTCCTCATCGACGTCCAGGCTCACGGCATCGAGGATCAGGAGAACATCAACCCCTCCTCGCGCATCAACGACGGCGACCTCGTCGAGGGCGGTCAGCTGCTCTTCTTCGAGCTCAAGTCCATCGGTGAGAACTACTGCGTCGCCTCGGCCAACTCTGCCGGTGACGGCGCTGCGATCCGCGCCGAGGGCAGCGCGCTCGTCTCGGACAACGACCTGATCCTGAGCACCTCCGGCGTCCCGAGCACCTCCTTCGGTATCTACGTCGCTGGCTCCAGCCAGGCGCTCGCTCCCTTCGGCGACGGTTTCCTCTGCGTGGACGGCCTGGCCCGCATCAACCAGAGCGTGTCCGCCGGGGCTGACGGCGTCGCTGCCATCGAGGTGGACCTCAACACGGCTCCGGCCGGTGGCATGATCGCCCCCGGTATGACCACCCACTTCCAGCTCTGGTATCGCGACATCGCTGCCGGCCAGACGGGCTTCAACCTGTCCAACGGCATCAGCGTCACCTGGCAGTGATCTCGGGCACCGGGGCATGACTCCGGACCGGATCCAGGAAGCCCCTCGTGCGGTCCACCGCACGGGGGGCTTCCCCGTTTCCAAGAATCCGGTCGCTCGGAGCCAGCGCGGCGAACGGACGGTCTCCGATGCAGTGCCAAGGCCCCCTCGGCGCACGCGACCTCGATTCGATCCCAACCTATTCGCCGACACCTGGAACTTCGTCGAAGCGTCGTCCGTCTCCGGATGGACGGAGCGCCGTCAGCCCTGCCCCAGGATCGATCGAGGCTCACCCGTTCTTCGGATCGGTCGCCATCGAAGCCCCTGAGCGGGTCGCCGGCTGATGTGCAGGCTCGCGTCCACGCTCTGCCGCGCGCCATCGAAGCGGCGGGTCGCCCCCGCGATTCGCTGTTCTCTCTCCCTGCGATCCAGGCCGCTCCGCGGCCGCATCCCCCGTCCACTCATGCGTGCCCGTTCGACCTGGTCCGCCGCCGCCGCCGCGGCGCTCCTCGCGCTTCCCGCAGCCGCCCAGACCGGCACCCCCGCGCCCGGGGTCCCCAGCCTGGTCGGAGTGATCCCGGGCCCCCACGGCTACGTCCGTTGCCTGACGCCGGCCGTGGACGACGCCATGGCCCGCGCGCTCCCCCCGAGCGACTGCAGCGCGAACTCGACCAACCCGACGGCCGCGTACTCGCCCGCGAACCTCGACGTCATCGAGATCCCGGTCGTCTGGCACATCATCCGGCAGTCCAACGGCTCGGGGAACGTGCCCGACAGCCGCATCAACAGCCAGATGGACATCCTCAACGAGGACTTCCTGGCCCTCGCGGGGACCCCCGGCGCCCAGGGTACAGACACCAAGATCCGGTTCACGCTGGCCACCACCGACCCCAACGGTCAGCCGAGCACGGGCATCAATCGCTACAGCAACAGCACCTGGTACAACGACGGCGGGAGCTACTGGAACAGCATCGCCTGGGACCCGGACGTTTACATGAACGTCTACACGATGGGCGCCCCCAGCGGCTCGAGCGGCATCCTCGGCTACGTGCCCTTCCTGCCCCAGACCGGCGGGAACTCCGTCGGCTCGGCGAGCGACCGCGTTGTCCTCCTGAACTCCTCCGTGGGCCGGAACGCCCCCATCGGGACGTACAACCAGGGCCGGACCTGCGTGCACGAGGTCGGGCACTACCTCGGGCTCTACCACACGTTCAACAGCGGCTGCGGGAACAACAACTGCTACTCGTCCGGCGACCGGATCTGCGACACGAACTCCGAGTCGGCCCCCGAGTACAACTGCCCGGGCAACTCCTCCAGCTGCGGCAGCAGCGACCCCGTCCGGAACTACATGAACTACAGCCCGGACACCTGCATGACGAACTTCACGGAGGAGCAGGCGCGCCGCATGCGCTGCACCCTGGAGTTCTACCGCCCCGCGCTCGGCCAGCCCGTCGGTCCGGTGCTCGGCGAGCCCTACTGCTTCGCGGCGAACAACAGCACGGGTAACTTCGGCGTGCTGGACGGCCAGGGAACGAGGTCCATCGCGAACAACGACTTCTCGCTGCTCGCCTCGAGCATCCCCTCGAACCAGTTCGGCCTCTTCATCTGCTCGCAGGCGGAGAGCTTCGTCGCCAACCCGGGTGGCGGCCAGGGCTTCCTCTGCGTCGGCGGCAGCATCGGCCGGTTCAACTCGCAGATCGCCAGCTCCGGCCCCTTCGGCGTGATCCCCCTCATCGTCGACCTGAACGCCCTCCCACAGCCGAGCGGCTTCGTCTCGGCTCAGTCCGGTGAGACCTGGAACTTCCAGTGCTGGTTCCGCGACCAGAACCCCGGAGTGACCTCCAACTTCACCGAGGGCTACCGCATCACCTTCCAGTGATCGGGCAGGCCGCCTCGGCGGCTCGCCAGAACGAACGCCGCCCCGCGGTCCCACCAGGGACCGCGGGGCGGCGTGCTTCACGGTCCGCCAGGGGGCCGGCTCAGCCGCAGGCCTGCAGCAGCGCGGCCACCCGCTCGGGGTCCACGGCCTCGTCAACGGTCCCTCCCACCTTCACGGAGGTCCCCACGAAGGCGCCGTCCGCGACGGTCATGAGCTCGGCCGCATTGTGAACCCCGAGACCTGAACCGAGGAGGATCGGCACGGCGGCACCCACCGCGCCGCGCACGGTCTCGACACGCGCGGCGTCGGGCGCGCTGCCGGTGGCGGCCCCGGAGACCACGAGCCCGCTCGCGCGGCCTCGGAGCGCCGCATCCCGCGCGGCGTCCTCGAGTCGCTCACCCGCGAAGGGCGTCGCGTGCTTGACGTGCACGTCGGCGAAGACGCGAACGTCGTCGAGCCCGAGGCGCGCGCGCTCGCGGAGAGTCTCCGCGGCGCGCCCCTCGATGACGCCCTGGTCCGTGACCATCGCCCCGGTGTGCACGTTGATCCGCACGAAACGTGCGCCCGTCGCCGCCGCGATCCCGAGCGCGGTCGCAGCGTCGTTGCGCAGGACGTTCACGCCCACGCAGTGGATCCCATCGACGGCGCTCACAGCCTCGACGGCGAGGCTCATCGCAGCGACCGTCGCCGGAGCGACCCCGGCCTGATCGAACGGAGCGTCGTGGAAGTTCTCGACCACGACGGTCCCGACGCCGCCCTCCACGTAGGCACGCGCATCGGCCACCGCGCGCTCGATCATGCGCGACCGAGCCGCCACGCCGCGCTCGTCGGCGGAGAGCATGCCCCAGCCGGCGGAGCCGGGCGTCGGGGTGAGGTGGACCACGCCGCAGAGGCGGTCGGGGGCGCTGGGGAAGACGTCGGCCATGGGACGCATCAAACGCCGGTGCACGCCCGGTGTCGACCTCGATCGCTCGAACCGTGAGGACGGACTCCCGCGTCCGATCGTCCGCCAGCGCCCGCCTCGCGCGATCCGCCCGATCGCGCCCGCCTGCCCGCCATACAGGGCGCGGGGGTGGAGCCAGAGATCGGACTTGAACCGACGACCGCTGCTTTACGAAAGCAGTGCTCTACCACTGAGCTACTCTGGCCCGCGTTTGCCCCGAAGCGCCCACGAGGGGCGCCGGCGGGCGAGGAGAATAACGAGGCCCGCTCCTTCGCGGAAGGAGCGGGCCCGATGAATCTGACCGGTCGCGGCGCGGTGCGCCGCAGCAGGTCACTCGGCGGAGCCGACGCGGACGCGCACCGCCTCGAGGACGCCAGCGCGGGCGGGAGCGCCGAGGTTCATGCGGCCGAGGGCGCGGGCCGCGGCCGAGCGCACCTCGATCGAGGCGTCGCCGCCGATCATGCCGCGGAGCGAATCCGCGACCGTCTCGGCGAGGGCGGTGCGGCTGCCGATGGCGCCGATGGCGTCAGCGGCTGCGATGCGGACGGCGTCGCTGACGTCGCCGCTGCCGAGGACACCGAGCATCCTGTCGACCTGGCCGGCGCCGCCGACCTCGGAGAGAGCGCCGAGGGCCGGGATGGCGACGTGGTCACCGCGGCCGACGATGGCCTCCTCGAGGCCCCCCATCGCGCCGGAGATGTCCGT
>CBFIJG010000040.1:0-22772 GCA_965662915.1 Planctomycetota bacterium
GGCCGCGCCCTCCGCGGGGCTGGTCAGGACACCGGCGTCGTCCCGGTCGAACATGCGCCCGGAATCGGCGCGGACCTCGAGATCCGCGGGCACGCGCCAGCGGCTGCTCGCGGCGTCTCGCTCGAAGCGAGCCTGGTCGGCCTCCAGCGCGATGGAGTCTCGCTCGAGGGCTTGATTCACCGCCGCGAGGGCGGCGTCGAGCCGGGCGAGCTCCGCCTCCTGCTCGGGGGACGGGACCGCGAACTCCGGCGGGAACCGTCCCTCCCCGGCCTGGTACACGCCCACCTGCTCGATGTCGGCGAAGAAGGCGCCCAGCTCGTAGAACTCGCGGGCGGAGAAGGGGTCGAACTTGTGGTCGTGGCACTCGGCGCAGCCGACGGTGGACGCGAGCCAGACCTCGGAGAGGTTCCGGACCCGGTCGGCGGTGTAGCGCGCGAGGAACTCCTTGGGCTGGGAGCCGCCCTCGCGCGTCACCAGGTTCAGCCGGTTGTACGCCGCGGCCACCCGCTGCGGCCGCCCCGCCTCGGGGAGCAGGTCGCCGGCCAGCTGCTCGACGGTGAAGCGATCGAACGGGAGGTTCTCCTGGAAGGCCTCGATCACCCAGTCCCGGTAGGGCGAGATGTTCCACGGGTTGTCGGCGTGGATCCCCGTGGTGTCGGCGAAGCGGACGAGGTCGAACCAGAACGTGGTCAGGCGCTCCGCGTGGTGGGGGGACTCTAGAAGCTCGTCCACCAGCTGCGCCCACGCGACGTCGTCGGCGTCGAGCTCGACCGCGCGGACCTGCTCGATGCTGGGAGCGAGGCCGAGCAGGTCGAAGGAGAGGCGCCGCGTGCGGCTGCGAGCGTCCGCGGGCGGCGCGGGGGCGATCCCCTCAGCCTCCAGCCGGGCGAGCACGAAGCGATCGAGGTCCCCGCGCGCCCAGTTCTCGTCCTCGACCTCTGGAACGTCGAAGCGCTCGAGGGGGCGGTAGGCCCAGTGCTGGTCGTAGGGGGCACCCTCCTCGATCCACCGCTCGAGCAGCGAGACCTCCTCCGGCGAGAGAGGGGCGTGGTCGGGCCCGGGGGGCATCGGGTCGAGGTCGTCACGGACCCGCAGGAGCAGCTCGCTGGCGCTCACGTCCTCGACGTCGACGACCCGGTACCCCCCGCGGTCCTCGACCGCCGAGTCCCGCACGTCCAGCCGGAGGCGCGCCTCGCGCGCCTGGGCGTCGGGCCCGTGGCACGCGAAGCACCGGTCCGCCAGCAGGGGCCGCACGTCCCGCGTGAAGTCCACGCCCTCTTCGGCCCGGCTCGGGGAGCCATGGGCGGGGGGCAGCAGGATCAGTGCGAGGGCGGCGGGGAAGAGCACCCTCTCAGGCTAGCGGCTGCCGCCGACATCGGTCACCTGAGGCGGAGGGTATGAGGTCGAAGCTAGCAGCTCGCGGCGGGGCGAGGGGGAGCGGCTCGTAGCGGGCTCCGATGTGCCGGAGAACCCTGAGCGCGACGAGCGGGTCGGTGATCGTGGCGATGCGATGATGCCGGCCGCCGCGGCGAGGGCCGCGGAGGACGTAAGAGCGTCCTCCGCGCGATGGCGCGGTTCACCACGTGATGCCAGCGGCTGGGCTCGTCCTGTCTCGATCGTCTCGCCATGGGCGCCTCCAGGGGAGGAGACGCGGTGGGGTGGTGGACTGGACAGGCCGTGGTCGAGGCTCGTCTGTTGCATGACGAGAGAGGGCGCCGCAGCGGACTTGTGCGCGATTGCTGCGACGACCGCACACTCTTGCGGTGATGTCAATGGGACTTACGACCTCAACCCGCGAACGCCGGCTGTGGATCTGGACCGGCCTCGTACTGCTGGCGGTCTATTCGACACTCGGTCTGACTGGTCTCCTCGCCGGTTGGCTCCAAGAACATGGCTTTACCCGGCGGCTGTTTCCGCTCGGGGTGCTGCTGTCCGCGATTGCGATTGCGGCGATGGCGATTCGGCTGCGACCTCGCGGCCTCGAACTTGCGGCCTGGCTCTGCGTCGCCGCCGCGTTCGTGCTCGTCCTCGCACGCATCGGGATTCCCGGGGAACGCACCCATCTCGTCGAATATGGCGTCGTCGGCGCACTCGTCCATGAAGCACTGACGGAACACCGCTGGCAGAGTGGCAGGGTCATCCTGCCGGCGCTCCTCGCCGTGGTGCTGACGACCATCTTCGGAGCCATCGACGAGGGCCTCCAGTGGATCATCCCGAACCGAGTGTTCGATGTGCGGGACATCATCCTCAACTCCATCGCGGGCGTGATGGCCGTCACATCGTGCGTGTTGATTCGTGGGGCTCGCCGGCTGGTCACCAGCAGTGTGGATGCGCCGGGCTCAGGCGATGGCGCCGGGTAGCCCGAACGACCCGTCACGACCTGCCGGCAAGTCGACCACTCTCGTAACAGTCGACATAGGCAGGACGCCGTTGACGTGCGGAAACAGCTCGGAGGGTCAGAGGTCCAAGCTGCCAGATCGCGCTGGGGAGCGGCTTGCGCGAGGCGACGGCGGGGTGCGAAAGCCAGCGGAGGTGCCCGGGCACGGGCGTGCAGAGTGTCCCGAGAGCCGCCGGAGAGTGGGAATCACGCAAGTATGGGGACTCGCGAGACGGCACCGATCCGACACTCCCCGCGCGGGCTGCCGGCTGAACGGTGGAGCGGCGCACAGTCGCTCTGCCCTCAGGCGAAGGACATCACCCCCTGCTGCGGCGGCCGCGCCGGGGCGAGGGGGAGTGGCTCGTAGCGAGCTCCGATGTGCCGGAGGATCCGCCTGGCGACAAGCGGATCGGAGATTGTGGCGATGCGATGACGCCGGCCGCCGCAGCGAGGGCAGCGGCGGACGTCCCGGGCGAAGGTCCGCTTGAGTCGCTCCGCCCGAGCGCCGCGATGGGAGGAGGAGTTGCAGCCGGTGGTGGAGTCGGTTCGGCCCCCAAGCGCATGCCGCGGGACGATGCGATCGCGGAGGGAGGAGCGGGGAAGAGAGCACACGCCTCTCGGGCGCGGGCCCCCCGAGTGCACGGAGGCTGGAGCGCCGGTCCCCGGGGCCGCGGGCGAACCGGAGTGCCGGTGGCCGTCGCCGAGCAGCGCCGGCCTACTCCGACTCCGACACCTCGCACCGAGCGACGGCGCCGTCCACGTCGACGCTCACCGTGACCCGCCGCCGATCCTCGGCCACCTCCCAGGCGGTGAGGATCCGTTCCGGTCGAGAGTCGTTCACCTCGAAGAGCTGACCGTCCTCGAACTCCAGCGGGGTCGAGGTCGACGAGTCCACGCCGTGCGCCTCGAGGGCCTGACGGCAAACGGCCTGGACGGGCTCGAGGACCCAGGTGCCGTCCTCGGCGCGCAGGGGCCCGGTCGGGACCTCGACGGTGGTGGATCGGTCGGGCGTGCCGGCGACGGTGAGTGCACCCACGGCGGCGAAGCACGCCAGCCAGAAGACCATGAGGGCCTTCCCCAGAGACCGGTGGGTGTCCTCGACGTTTCGTTCCCCGGTCCCGTTGCTGTTCTCGGCTGCCATGCCGGAGGCTACCACCGCACCCGCGAGATCCAAACCTGCAGGCCGCTGCGGTGCATCGGGAGCAAGAGGGCCGCCGCGCCGCCGGGGACGGGCTCGCTCGAGTGGGCAGCGGCCTCGTTCGAACGGCGTCCACCCAGGAGGTCACGGCCGAGGGGGCGGAGGGCTACGCCGAGGACAGCCCCGAGGCTCTCGAACGCGTCAGCGTCTCTCAGGCCGTCGGGCGACTCTGGCATGAGAGTTGTTCCCTGAGCCCGACGACCCGAGCCGCCACGTACGGCTCCGTCACCCTCCACCCTCCCCGGCCAACATGCACAAGCTGCTCCTCTCCCTGCTCCCCCTCCTCGTGAGCCCGGCACCCGCACCCGGGGTCCCCGCCGCGCTCGACGTCTCCAAGATCTACGGCCGCATCCAGTACGTGGATGCCTTTCCGGACTACACGATCGAGGTCGTCGATGCCTTCCCCGATCTCAAGGTCCAGGAGGTCGACGCCTTCCCCGATGCCGCCGGCAAGTGGGAGATCGTCACGGTCTTCCCCGACTACAAGATCCAGAAGGTCAAGGCCTTCGGGGACTTCAAGGTGCAGTACGTCGACAGCTTCCCGGGACCCGGGCGTCACTAGGGACGGGTCGACCGCATCCGCCAGCGCTCCTGGTCGGCAGCGCGGAGGGGGAGGCGGCGCTCAGCGCCCTACCCTTGCCTCGATCGTCTGCCACGGTTCTTCCATGGCGACGATCGAAGAGAACAGTGCGCAGAGGTCGTCGTGCGCCAGCTGCTCGTTGTTCATCCAGAGCACGCCCTCTTCACCGATCCAGATCGAGCAGTCGGGATCGGTGTCCCAGCTCGTCGGCGCGATCTCGGCCCTGATGAACTCCCCGAGGAGAGCCACGGCCTCACGGCGCGAATCCGAAGCGGCCAGGAGGACTCGCATGTCGTACCGGCCGATGCGGTTTCGCCCACCGATGGGCCCGGCCGCGGCGACCGACACGACGTTTCCGACCGCGGTCACGGGAAGGTCGGGGAACTCGGCGCGGAGTAGGTGGAGGGCTTCGCCGGCGGGGTGCAAGCCGTAGCCACGCTTCATCGAGCGCTCGGTCTCGTCCACGGCCTCCGAGGCGCGGGCGTCGAGGAGCGTGACCATGCCGGTCGCTCGCTCGAACGCTGCGAGCGCGTCTCGCACATCGGTGGCTGCTTTTCCCAGCGTGACGCCCTCTGCGTTCTCGAGGTGATCCCGCAGTCTCCGTTCCGCCTCACGCAGGAGAGGGGGGGCGAAGCGCTGCTCGAAGAGGAGCTCGAAGTCGTCGAGGGGACGGGTGAGAACCTCGGACGTGTCCCGAAGCCGCTCGATGACCGGGCCCCAGTGCTTTGCCACGACACGATCGCCCTCGATCACGAGCTCGGCGCCCGGGAGCGTCCAGGTCCAGTGCCCACCTGCGATCGCGATGGTCTGCTTCAGGCCGGCGGCCTCGTCGATGGCCGGCGTCTCGTCGACGCTGATGGACCAGCTCTGGCGGAGCGAGAGCGGAAGGGCGGCGCTGTGGGAGAAACGGAGACCCTCTCCGTCCTCGAGGCACCAGAGGAGCCCCTCGGTGCGCGACTCGAGCACCACGAGCAGGTCGCGCACGCGCACGGGGCGCGCGAGGGTCATGCCGAAGTTGAAGTCGTTGTCCTCGCAGGCCCTTGCGACCGCGTCGTCGATCTGGATCGGGCGATCGATGGCGACGCTGAGGGCTCGCCCGAACGTTCGAAGATCGGTCCCGTCCTCGAGCTCGAGCTGAACGTCGAGGTCGCGCGCCCGCGGAACGGGCTGGTTGGCGTCTTGTCCCGCGTCCGGCGCGAGGAGGATGGGTAGGCAGAGGAAGATCATTCGGTGAGATGGGTGTTGGTCACGTGAGCGCCGGGGATCCGATTGACTGCTACCGCTCCGCCGCGGGTGATAACGGACTGAACTGGAGAAGACCGGTCAATCTGGCTCAGGCGTCACGCGACGGAGGGGCACGGGCTGGTCGACGGACGTTGCGAGCGAGGCCCCGAAGGCGTGGCGCACGAGGTCGAGCCACTGCCACCGAGCGATGAGGAAGAGCCGGCCGAGCCGCTCAGACCGCGCCGACGTACATTGATCGGAGCTCGCGCACCGCTCCGCACCGGGAGCGCTGCGCTTCGCTCCACCGCCACCCGGCCCGCCCATGATCCGCGCCTTCGTGCTCCTGCTCGCCCTCACCGCCGTCGCAGCCACCGTGCACGTTCCGGCGCCGGACGTCCGGGTGGGGCCCTTCCTCCAGGACGCCGAGCCCACCAGCATCTGGGTCGTGTGGGAGACCACCGGGGACGCCCCGAGCAGGGTGAGCTACGGCGCCTCCAAGGGCACCAAGAAGGTGGCCGAGGGCGGGTCGATCCCCGGCCACGAGGGCTCGCGGATCCACCACGTCCAGCTCACGGGACTCAGGCCCGGCACGACCCACTACTACTCCATCGACGCCAAGGGCGACCGCGGGCGGACCTTCCGCTTCCGGACCCCCGCGCCCCGGGAACGCGTGAAGTCCTTCCGCTTCGCCGTCTACTCCGACACCCAGTCCGGACCGGACGCGGCGAAGCACACGGAGGTCATCAACGAGGGGGTCATCGACTTCATCACGTCGGAGTTCGGGCGCGTGCTGCCGGACGAGCTCGCCTTCAGCCTCGTCCCGGGCGACCTGGTCAGCACCGGCTCCAGCTACGGCCAGTGGAAGGACCAGTTCTTCGACGAGGAGCAGAACCTGGCCCAGCACGTGCCCCTGTATCCGGTGCCCGGGAACCACGAGCAGGACACCCACTGGTTCTTCGACTACTTCCACCTGCCCGAGAACGGATCCCCCGGCTTCGAGGAGCACTGGTGGTTCAAGGACCACGGGAACGTGCGCGTGGTCGGCATCGACTCCAACGACGCGTACCGCATCCCCGAGCAGCTCGCCTGGCTCGATCGCGTCCTGGCAGAGGCCGCCGAGGACCCGGTCATCGACTTCGTCTTCGCGCAGATGCACCATCCGCACAAGACGCCGTCCTGGACGCCGGGCAACACCGCGTTCACCGGCGAGGTGGTGCGGCGACTGGAGGCGTTCTCCTCGGCCACCGGCAAACCCTCGATCCACTTCTTCGGCCACACCCACTCCTACGAGCGCGGCCAGAGCCGCGATCACGAGCACCTGTGGGTGGACGTCTCGGCGGGGGAGGGAGACCTGGCGTGGTGGGGGGAGTACCCGAACGCCGACTACCCCGAGTTCCAGAAGGTCTTCATGGACTGGGGCTTCGTGCTCATGGAGGTGGAGGACGGCGACAACCCGAGCTTCCGCATGCGTCGCGTCTCGCGCGGCAACCAGTTCGACCCCAAGGACAACGCGGTCATCGACGACATCACCGTCCGTCACACCAACGGAGCTCCCGAGGCGCCGCGCCCCCTGGCGCCGAAGAGCGGCGCCACCGGCGTCTCCGCCGACCACGGCGTCCTGCGGGGCTCACCCTTCAGGGACGTCGACGGGGACACGCATCTCGCCTCCCACTTCCAGGTCACCGCCCGCGCTGGCGACTACTCGAGCCCCGTCCGCGACGAGTGGTTCCGGTTCGAGAACTGGTTCGCGCCCCCCGATGCTAAGGGCCGTGAGACGGGCTACTTCTCGGTGGACACCCGGAAGGGCAAGGACGTGCGCGAGTTCGAGCTCGGCATGCTCGACCCCTTCACGACCTATCACTGGCGCGTCCGCTACCGCGACTCCGGCCTCGCCTGGAGCGAGTGGAGCGAGGAGGGCAGCTTCACCACCGGAGCCGCGGCCATCGGCGCCGCCTGCCTGCCCGAGGGCGGCTGCGTCGAGATGCGCGAGGGCCAGGCCCTGGCCCTGGGCGCCGACTTCCAGGGCGTCGGCACCACCTGCGCCGACGCGGGCTGCCCCACCTACGTGACCCTGTTCGAGGAGACCTTCGAGGGCGTCGAGCTCCGCGAGCCCTCCATGGAGCCCGGCTCCGGGCCCTCCTGGTCCCCGTCTCCGCCCGGGGGCTGGACCACCAACCGGGACGAGATGACCGGCGGCGGCGTCGAGGAGTGGCGCGGCTGGTCCTTCGCGAAGAAGGACTTCTGGTTCGCCGCCTCCGGGGACCAGGGCCGCGGCGCCTTCGCGCTGGGCGACGGCGTCGTCGCCGTGGCCGACCCCGACGAGTGGCACGACGCGCCCACGGACAAGGGCTCCGAGGGCGGGTTCCTCGCGGTCATGACGACCCCGGAGATTTCTCTCGAGGGCGCCGTACCCGGCACGCTCCACCTCGCCTTCGATTCCACCTGGAACCCCGACGAGCCCTCGGTCGCGCGCGTCTTCGCCGACTTCGACGAGGGCGGGCGCGTTCAGGTCCTCGAGTGGCACTCAAAGGCCGGCCACGAGAACTTCAAGCCGGCGGCCCCGAACGAGCGCGTCACCGTCGCCGTCGACCAGCCGGCCAGGGCCAGGAGTGTCCGGCTCGTCTTCCAGCTCGGGGAATCCAACAACGACTGGTACTGGGCCGTGGACGACATCCGGCTGTTCGGCGAGGAGCGGCGCTGACGCCGCCCCGAGCCGTGAGCCAGCGCGAAGAGTGAGAGACCGCACCGGGCCTCTCGCGGCTGGGTGGAGGGGAAGCGTGGAGGCGAATGCAGGTCGGAGAGGGCTGGCTGGAGAACGACGATCCGCTACCCTTCGCGCGTGATGGGCAAGAGCGAGTCACCTGGAATCGGAGCGATGGGCATGTCCCTCGCGATCTTGGTGATCGTGTGCTGCGTGCTGGGCGGTCTGCTGGGCGGACCCAGCGAGCCGCGCGGCGTCGGGACCGCGAGCCGGGCTCTGCTGTCCGTGGTCGGGATGGCCGGCGGGATCCTCCTGATCCTGCGCAAGCCACTCTGGTTCCCCCTCCTGGTGATCTGGGCGGTCCTGCAGATCCCGGTGGTGATCGTGGATCCGAGCGGTCCCCTCACCAACCAGGCTTTCCATCTCGGCGCCATCCAGTCCACGAGCTCCTCCGTGAACGGGACCGTCGTGGAGGCCAGCGGGTTCGGGTTCAACCTGGCGGGGGTGATCTTCCTGATCTGGGCGGTGGTCGTGAATCGGCGCTGGCGGGTCCGCTTCTCGCGGGGCTGATTCACGAGCCGCGGAACTCCGCTTCATCTCCTGGAGCGCGCCGCACCGCTCCGATCACGATTCCCCTCGTCGCTCGCCGGCGCTCGCAAGAGAACGTGCGTGGCACTTTCACTCTCCCGTCGGGAGCGACATAGACCCGGGGCGAATTCTCCGGACGACTCCATGCTGAAAGACCACTCGCTCCCGCAGATCGCTGCGCTCCTCGCGCTGTCCACGCCTGCGTGCCATCCCTGGGGCCAGCGGCTCTGCACCCTCGAGGTCGCGCGCGACGGGCGCGTGGTCTTCGACAGCATGTTCGACGTCAGCGACGGCAAGGAGATCGCGGCGATCTGGGACGAGGCCGGGGAGATCCCGGTCTCCACGAACCTCGCCAGCCCGGAGGCCTTCTCGTTCCCCGAGGCCACGCGCGCTCACCTCGACGGGGACGTCGCTGTCCGGATCCTCCACAGCGACGTCCTCGGCGAGGTCACCCTCGAGAGCCTGGAACTCGTCCGAAGCGACGGAGAAGCCACGGACTGGCGCCTCCCGCGCGAGGAGATCCTGCGCGCGAAGGCGGCCGCCGGTCTTTGATCCGCCTCGGGCCCCCGACTTCGAGGGCCCCCGGATCCCAGGGCCTCGACGGCGTCGACAACAAGGGCGAGGGCGACGACCTCGTTCACGACTGACGGGGTCTTCCCAGAGTCACGCGCCAGCGTCGCCCCCCGGGCGTCGACCGGCCTTCCGCAGCACCGTTCCGAACAGCTGAGGGGGGCGCTCCTCGAATGCGCGGACGAGCGCCTCGCCGAAGACGCACATGCTCTGCTCCCACGGATGACCGATCACTCCGAATCGGAACTCCGGGTCGAGGAACAGGTAGTCGTCGCCATTCGGCAGGGGGGGGATCGGCCAGTCGTCCTCGCTCGCGAATTCGAAGCGGCGGTGCGGCCAGAATCGATAAGACGGGTGCTGCCAGTCGAGGACGTGGATCTCGCCGTCCACGCATACGCAGCGGCGCATGGCCTCCACCAGTCGCTCGCAGAGATCGAGCGTGAGCGACCGGTAGCGATCCTCGTCGCCGTACGCGCCGGACACGTCGTACGTGACCGACTCCGTGGGCTCGGTCACGACCGGGAACGCGGTCGTGCTCGGACGGAATCCGAAGCTGGATTCCAGCCGGTCCCAGGTCGCGTCCTCCGACGCGCGGTCGAGCGGTTCCCATGCGTCCATCAGCTCCCGAGCCTATCGGAACGATGGAGGGCAGAAGATCGAAACTGGCAGTCCGCGGTGGCGGGAGGGGAAGTGGAGGCGAATGCAGGAGGAGGAGAGCGGCGGAGTTGCTCGGTGAGTGGCGTGCGAGGAACTCTGAGGTTCGCTGGAGAGCGCAGATCACGAAAGTGCGGCACTTCGCGAGACAACGGGGAGCCGACATCGCTCGCGAGCTGCCGGCTGAACCGTGGAGGCAGAGGGAGTCCCTCTGATCTCAGGCGAACGACAACGCCCCTTGCGGCGGCGGCCGCGCCGGGGCGAGAGGGAGCGGCTCGTGGCGGGCTCCGATGTGGCGGAGGATCCGGCGCGCGACGAGCGAATCGGTGATCGTGGAGATGCGGTGGTGACGGCCGCCGCAGCGTGGGCATCGGAGGACGTCCAGAGCTGCCGCCTGACGGGTATCGCAGTGCGTCGTACAGGGTCGGCTCGATAGCCTTGGAAGCATGCCGCTCGCCTACGTGGACGTCCGGCCGCTCATCTCCCCCGGCGGCCTGCCGGTCTTCCTGCTGCTCTTCGTCAGCGTGTGGCTGGGCTGCCGGATCTCGGGCGGATGGGGGCGAGCGTCGCTGGTCGGGACCGTGGCCTGGACCGCGCTCTTCGCTCTCTTCCTCACCGAGGTCGGGCCCTTCGTCGGCCAGCGCCGGGCCGTGCAGCATCGCATGGCGTGGGAGGTTCGGCCTTCGTCGGAGGGGACGGAGCCCGTGGTCGAGCTGACCTTCGTCGAGGACCCGAGCCACTGGATCGCCTTCGTCTCAGAGGAGCTCGCGGTGCACCTCGAGCGCCGCGGGGAGGCCGAGGTCGATGTGCGGTTCGAGGTGACCTCGGACTACGGGCGAGTGAGGGGATATCACGCCACCTCCATCGCGGGGCTCGAGGGCTGGGCGCACGGCAGCGCCTCTGGTGGGACCCAAGGCGTCGGGACGAGCTGGTCCCCCTGGGAGTGACCTCGGGCGGGAGCGTCGCTCCGGCGCCAGCCCATTGATCAACGGCTGCTGGGATCGCTGGGAGGGGGGCGGCCCCTCGCTGTGGGCTCCGATGTGGCGGAGGATCCTGCGCGCGACGAACGCCAACCGTTTCTTGAATCGGACTTGCGGCAGTTGATTTCGCGCCGCGTCACCCTCGTCGGCACGACACAGAGGAGTCGACATCATGAATCTCAAGACACCGCTCGCCGCGTTCTGCACCCTGACGATATTCGCCGCGCAAAGCGCCCTGGGACAGACCTCCAGCATCGTCGCTGGAACCGGGGACACGACAGCTTCCAGCACGGTACTGATCGCCCGCCTGACCGCTCCCGGTCCGGCCTTCACGCTGCTCTCGACGGACCCGTCCTTCCCCACGGGGCAGACGCAGCTCAGCTTCGACCTCGTGCCTGACGCAGGAGTTCCGCTCAAGCGGACCTTCGACGGGCTCCAGGCAGGAACCCGCTATCACTACCTCGTGGTCGACAGCACCTTCGTCCCGGCTCTCGGGACGTTCGTCACTCCCCACGAGCCGGGAGCCCGCCATGGCCTGAGGTTCGGAGCGTCGGGCGATTGGCAGCAGGCGCCGGGATACGCGGCCCTCTCCAACGTCGCCTCCGCGGAGCTCGACTTCTTCATCAAGCTCGGCGACACGATCTACGCCGACACCGAGACGCCGGGCCTGCCGGGGATCGGGCAAGCCCGCACGCTGGACGATTTCCGCATCAAGCAGAACGAGAGCATCTCCGGGCGCTTCGGACGCAACTTCATGCAGTCGCTCTACGCGAGCACGACGCTGTACCAGACGATCGACGACCACGAGCTCGTCGACAACTTCGCCGGGGGTGCGCTGCCCTCCGACTCGCCCGATGCTCCCGACGTCAACCCGGCCGAGCCGCCGCTGTTCACCGACTCCGTCCCCTTCGTCAACGAGACACAGGCGTACCGGGACGCGATCCAGGCCTACCGTGAGTACCACCCGACGGAGGAGGGGGTCTGGCTCTCCCCGTTCGACCCCCGCATGGACGGCAAGCCGCGTCTCTACCGCGAGCGACGCTTCGGCGACGACGCTGCGCTGATGATCCTCGACACGCGTTCATTCCGGGACGCCCAGCTGCCGCCCGTGGCCGACCCGACGGACCTGGCGGCCGTGCTGGACTTCCTGGAGGAGAGCTTCACGCCTGGCCGTACCCTGCTGGGCCGCCGCCAGCTCGTGACGCTCCTGCTCGACCTGCAACGCGCCCAGCTCGACGGCGTGACGTGGAAGTTCGTCGTCGTGCCCGAGCCGATCCAGAACTTCGGCGTCGTCACCGCCGAAGATCGCTTCGAGGGCTACGCCTACGAGCGCTCGATCGTTCTGGGCTTCATCCAGAGGTTCGGCATCGACAACGTCGTGTTCCTCGCCGCGGACTTCCACGGTTCGCTGGTGAACAACCTCGCCTATCAGGTCTTGCTCCCCGTCGGGCCGGGCGGCGTGCTGGTGCCGATCTCGGTGCCGATCCAGGCCTTCGAGATCGTCCATGGTCCGGTCGCTTTCTTCGAGGGGCGCTTCGGACCGGCTGTGGTGAACATCGCCGCCGCTGCTGGCATCATCTCGCCCCAGGAGGTCGCCTTCTACGACTCCCTGCCGATCGCCGTCGACGGCGACGACGTCGCGGACGACAAGGACGACTTCATCAAGCAGCTGATCAACGCGCAGCTCGTGCCGCTCGACTACGACCCGATGGGACTGAACGCGAACGTCCCCGGAGCTGACGGTCTGATCGACGCGACCCTGATCACTGGCGACTACGTCAGCACCCACCAGTACACCTGGAACGAGTACGAGATCGACGCGACCACCCAGGAGTTGACGGTGACCACCTGGGGGGTCGACGCCTACAGCGAGGACCAGCAGGTCGCCGATCCGGACGCCGCTCTGGATCAGACGCCCGAGGTCGTGACGCGCTTCACGGTGCGGCCCCGCTGATCGGGCTGGCGTTCCCCGTCGTTCACGAGGTCTCGAGCCTTGGTCGGTTCGGACCCCACGAAATGGAGGTGGCGCCCTGAGCGGTCACTGTGCCGGCAGGCGCTGTCCTCCACCCACCGAAGTCACGAGCCTGCTTGGTCGTGCCTGTCAGATCCGTCGGCGTCGGCATCGTTCCGGCGCCGACGGGGAACCGATCGATCTCCTCGGCGCTCTGGAAGAGGTCGCTGGACGGTCAGCGTTCAAGCTGACAGTTCGCGGCGGGGGGAGGGGACCGCGAGGCGACTGCGGGGTACCTGAAGCAGCGGAGGCGCCAGGAGATTGGCGTGCGGATCGTCCTGAGGGTCGCCGGAGAGCGGGATGAGAGATGTCGGGGAGCCGGGTGCTGCTCACTCGATGTCGACTGGCGGCGATCGGACCTCGCCAGCATGAAGACCGGACGGCTGGGCGGCCCTGGAGTCGGCGCGACGGGGGCGACGTCAAAGGGGGAGCCCCGTTTCTCGAGCTGTCATACCCTGCAGGCGCCGGTTGGTCCGCCGCCCGTGCGGCGGTGCAGCGGAGTTCGTGCGGGCACCGGAGTACGGATCGGCCTGGCCCCGGCGTCGCATGGTGCGGCGGTCCGGAGGAAGTCAGGGAGCGGAGCGCATCGCGCTCGCTGCGCCCTCTCGCGTGGTTTGGGTGCGCGGGTCATGCCCCCGCGCCCGGCGCACTCGGCCCGCAGTTGCGTTCTTGGGTGGGCCCGGAGGAGAATCCACCCGCGGCGGCGCTTCCTTGGCGCCACGCGCTCCGCTCCATGTTCCTGGACTCCCACTCCGCGCGACCCGGGCCTTGCCCCGCTCGCCTCTGGCCGTGCATGTGGTTGCTTGCGCTCGCTGCCTGTGCGGACAGCCCGGCGCCCGTCGTCGTCCGAGGGCAATTCGCCCCTCCCGTGGGCGAGTATCGCAACGTGCTGCTGGTGTGCCTCGATTGCGTCCGGCCCGACCACATCGGTGCGTACGGCTACGACGAACGGCCGTCGAGCCCGTGGCTGGACGAGCTGGCGGAACGCTCGATCGTGTTCGAGTCCGCCTGGGCCGCGTCGACCTGGACGAAGAGCAGCGTTCCCTCGTACCTGACCGGTCTCCTCCCCGTCCAGCACGGCGTCTTCGAGGGCGTCATGATCGGCCGGGAGCGGGCGCTCTCGGACAGCCTCCCCGGCGCGGCGGTGAGCGTCGCTGAAGCGTTCCAGGAGAACCTCTACGACACCGCGTGCATCGCCAGCAACGCGCAGATCGGCGAGGAGTTCGGGTTCGGTCAGGGCTTTCGCCACTTCGTGAACCGGCCCTCCCACGGTCGCGGAATCGTCACGCAGGCGGCTGAGTGGCTCCGCGAGCGCGACGACTCGACGCCCTACTTCCTCTACCTGCACTTCATCGACACCCATTGGCCCTACCGCATCCCGTCCAGCTTCCAGGCGAGGTTCTCGACGGAGGAGGCGGTCGCGCAGATCGGGCTCGAGGAGGGGGCTCCGTGGTTCCTCGGCGTCAATCGCGGTGAGATCGAGCTGTCCCCCGAGCAGATCGAGACCTGGCGAGCCATCTACGACGGCAGCCTGAGCTACTCCAACGACCTGCTGGCGCAGCTCATGCCGGTGGTCGAGGCGACGTCTGGCGGACGCGAGACCGTCCTCTGCGTCATCTCGGACCACGGCGAGGACCTCCTCGAGTACGGGACCTTCGGACACGGCGAGAACTTGAGGAACGAGACCCTGCGCGTGCCCTGGATCTTCCACGTACCCGGGGTCGAGCCGCGCAGGGTGAAGGAACATGTCAGTCTGACGGAATTGCCGGCGCGCCTCCTCGAGGCCTCGGGACTCGACGAGACCCTGCCGGCCGCCGGAGATCGGCCTCCGCTCCACGGCGCTGTCTTCTCCGAGCTCTCCCTGGAGGCCGCGTATCAGCAGTGCTGGATCCGTGGGGACCACAAGCTCGTGCGCGAGTACCGGGCGACTCCGGATCTTCGTGCGCAGCTCGACCCGGGGACAGGCCGGCTTCGCGCGGCCAGGATCCGGGCGCTCCTCCGCCTTGGACCCGAAGACGCGCGCTCCCTGGGTTGGACCGTCACGGACCGGCTCTACGAGGTCGCCGGGCGGGAGGACCGCCCGGTGACGCAACGCAGAGACCTCCAGGAGGAGCTCGCGGACGAGCTCGAGGAGTACTGCCGCCTGTTGCTCGAGGCCGTGCTTGCCACGGAGGAGACGACCATCAAGCCAGGTCAGCTCCAGGAACTGGATGCACTTGGCTACAGATAGCCGGGGGGAGCGTGGAGGCAGCTGCCCGTTCGTCAGTCTCGAGCGCGCCCTCGATCTGCGCGAGTCGTCCGAGCATCGGGACGGCAGTTCGGGCGTCGACTCGAGGCCAGCACTCGAGATCCTCACTCGAATCAACCCGAGATCATCTGCTCCCATGACGCCCTCCAGCTGTCAAAGGGCGAGGGCCCGGGCTCAGCGCTGCGGAGTGCCAGCTTGGACTTCTTCCGCCTACGACTGCTCGTGCATTCTGGCGGCCGCACGGGCTGCTGATCGCCCCGGACGATCTCAAGCAGAGCCACGTCGCTCGAGAGCCGCTCTCAGCATTGCCCAGCCGACAACTCTCCTCGCGCTTTCTGACGGCCGCCCGAGCCGCCCAGGGAAGCGGACAGGGTCTCCGGCGAGGACAGTGGGGCACGGGAGCGCCGACACCTCAGCGCTCCCGTATCCCGGTCAGGAATTCTCGATCACTGGAAGTCGACCTGGAGGCCGTTCGTGAAGTTGGAACCGAGGCCGGAGCCCTCGCGGTACCAGGCCTGGAAGTTCCAGGTATCGCCCGGGGCGACCGCGACGCTGACCGCGCCCTGGGGGATCGCGCTCAGGTCGAGGCCGAGGGAGAAGGTGCCGGCGGCACCGGAGCTCAGGATCTGCCCGGGGCCGTTGAAGCGTCCGATGGCGCCGCCGAGGCAGAGGTTGCCGTTGCTTGTGCCGCTGACGCCGGGGATGAAGCCCTGGACGCTCGAGACGATGAAGATGCCGAACTGGTTCGCGGGCAGGCCCTCGGCCACGAGGCCGAAGCTGTCCGAGGAGACCATGTTCGAGCCGGTGCCGCGGATCGCGCCGGGAGCGCCCGTCGTGTTCGCGACCGCCGTGCAATAGTTCTGGCCGACCGTCACGTCGTAGCGGATGCCGCAGGCGTAAACCTCGTTGGCTCCCGAGAGGTTGCTGAGGAACACGGTTGTGACGGTGTTGCTCACCGGGCTGATGACGACGTCACGATATTCGATGGCGCTCTGGAGGTCGGTGTCCGGCCCCGAGGTCACGATGTCGAACGGGGCGGACCATGTGGTGCCGCCGTCGAAAGAATGCACGTAGGAGATGATGTTCGCGCCGTTCCCGTTCTGCTCGAAGCAAGCCGTGACCACGCCGGGGTTCGCGACGATGCGTGAGCGGTTCGAGATCGAGTTGGGGTTGATCGGGACGTCCTTGGTCCAGGTGGCGCCGCCGTCGTTGGTGTAGGCGACGTAGGTCACGTTGCCTGCTGAGCCGCCAGGGCCGCCCGCGGCGATGTCCTGGCTGTCCTCGTCGTAGACGACGAACATGTTCATCGGGCTCTGGATCGCGATACCCGGGCCGTCCGTGTCCGAGCCGGCCTGGGCAGCCTGCTGCACCGAGAGCGTCTCCTCGGGGCGCCAGGTGGCGCCGCCATCGTTGGACACGGCGCAGTGGGCCTCCTCACCGCCCGGTTCGGCCGTGTTCTCGGTCCAGCCCACGAGCACGGTGTCTCCGAGGATCTCGATGAAGGGGTCGTCGGCGTTGCCGGCGGTGTCCGACTCGATGATCACGCCCGCGTTGAAATTCGCGCCGCCGTCCACGGAGCGGTGGGCGACGACATCGTTGTTCACATCGACGTAGACGACGATGACGAGATCACCGTCAGCCGCGACCTTGGGCTCGTCCACGTCGTCCGAGCCGGAGGCGGGGCTCAGGATGATCGGGGTCGACCAGGTCGCGCCCCCGTCGGTAGAGCGGGTGTACCAGGTCTCCTCCGAGCCGCCGGCGGAGATCCAGTCCTCTTCCCAGACGCAGTGGAAGTCGTCACCGCTCGCCTCGAGCCAGATGCGGTCGACGTCGCTGGTGACGTCCGTTCCCGCATTGGCACTGAGGGGGAGGGCGGAGGCCATCCACGTGGTGCCGCCGTCCATGGAGACGTTGTAGAAGACGTCCTGACCGCTGCCGGCGTTCGCGATGGCGTCCCGGAGCTCTTGCCAGACCACGACGATCTTCTGCCCGTCGTCGGAGACGGCGATCTTCGCGAAATCCGAGTCAAAGGCGTTGGCGCCGTCACCGGTGTCGATGCGGACCGGCGTGGAGTAGGTGGCGCCGTCGTCCGTGGAGCGCGCGTAGTAGATGTCCTGGCTGAACTGATCCGTGCCGAACTGGTCGGCCCAGGCCACGTGGAGCGAGGTCCCGGCGACGGCGATGGCGACGCCGTCCTGGGCGTTGGAGCTCTGGGGGTTGAACCCGTTGGTGTTGATCCGCTGGGTGTCCTGGATCGTCTGGGCCCCGGCAAGCGAGTTGGAGAGAGCCGCGAAGGCGGCCGCGGTGAGCAGCGTCGAGGTGCGCATGTCGTCGATGGTGCAGGCGTGCACGCAGAGAGTTGTTTCGAGCCGCGCGGACCCTCCGCAGCGGCGACCCAGGTTTTGGCTCCTAGACGTCAAGAAACCTCGAACGTCCGCTCACCACCTCGCGTGGATCACGCAGGGGTTCTGCGCGTGCGCCGAAAAGAAGCGATCAACGCCGCCGCCCCTTCACCGAATCGGAACGCGTTCATTGCAGCGGACCATCGGACGCTGATCTTCCGGATGAGACCTTCGTCCCGCGGCGACAGTTCTGTCCGTCCCGGTTCCTCGGTGGAGGCCGCCGGAATCACCAATCAGGAGCTCCAGCTCGGACCGATCGTCGTCCGGAAGTTGTCGGGCTCGGGAAGCGAAACGTTGGTGCCCGTGATCGGCTCGTTGACGCGGTCCCAGACGAACGGGACGTCCAGAGCCACGTCGGAGATGAGGTCGACCTCGACCCGCATCGAGAAGTTGTGGGTACAGGCGTCGTCGAAGGGGAGGGCGGCGTTGATCAGGTAGCGGCGGGGATAGGAGTTCCAAGCGGGCATTTCGCGGTGGGGGGAGGTGGAGGCGAATGCTGGGCGAGGAGGGCGGCGGAGTTGCGCGGTGAGGGGCGTGCGAGGAGCTCTGGAGCTCGCCGGAGAGGGGCGATCAGGCAAGTGCGTGCTGCTGGCTGAACCGTGGAGGCAGGGGGAGCCCCTCTGGTCTCAGGCAAACGACAGCACCCCTCGCGGCGGCCGCGCCTGGGCGAGGGGGAGCGGCTCGTAACGGGCTCCGATGTAGCGGAGGATCCACCGCGCGACGAGCGGATCGGTGATCGCCGCGATGCGACGCACGCGTCCGCCGTGTTCGTCCTCGAAGCGTGCGAGGACATCGGTGTGGTGGGTGCGGAGCGCGTGATCAGAGCCGCTCACCCTCGCGCCTTCTCCCCCCCGGCGGCCATCCGATTCCGACCATCGATCGACTGCTTCCGTCGGGGCGGACAGATCGGCGACGATGGCTCTTGCGTCTCTCCGGCACCCCGCGGAGCGTATCGACTCGTGGTCGTCGACCGTCGTCCTGCACAGGAAGCGAACTTGGCGCGCGTCCCCATGACTGTCCTTGTTGGCCAGCGGATTCGCTTTCCTCGACGTCGCGCGAGGGACCATTGGTATGTGTCTGAGTCAGACCCAGACGCTCCCGGTCGCTCTCCAGAACGACGACTGCTCCTCTGGGTGCCTTCGCCTCGCGCGGCTGCTTCCTTGCGGATGAGGAGCGCGTCCACCGAGCTTTGAGTCAGGCTTGATGCACCGACTTGGCTGCGGGCCGAAATCATCGGTCCGCGATGCTCCACCTCATCCTCCTCGCGGCGTGCACGCCCCAGGCCGCGCCGTCGGTGATCGTCCTCCCCGACACCCAGTACTACAGTCAGCAGGTCGCGTTGCGCCCGATCTTCGTGGCCCAGACACAGTGGGTCGTGCAGAACTTGAACGCCGAGAATGTCGCCTTCGTGACCCATGTCGGCGACATCGTTCAGAGTGGCGGCCAGTCGACCGCGCAGTGGAACGCCGCCGACGCGGCCATGTCGGCTCTCGACGGAGGGGCGGGGACACCAGTGGACGGGATCGTCCCCTACGCGGCGGCGCTCGGGAACCATGACCTGGAGGTCGTGTCGGACAAGGGATCGGGGGCAGCGACCTACCTCGCGCGGTTCGGACCCCAGCGGTACGCGGGGCGCTCCTGGTTCGTCGGGGCGAGCGCGAGCGGACACGATCACGCCCAGATCTTCCACACCGTCGAGGGTCCATGGCTCCACCTGTCCCTCGAGTGGCGGCCGTCCGACGACTCGCTCCTGTTCGCTCAGCGCACAATCGCGGACCACCCAGGTGTTCCGGTGATCGTGACGACGCACGAACACATCGGGCCGGGCCTCTCCGCGTCCCACCGGACAGGGGGCTCCACTCCGGATGGGACAGGCGACAATGACGCGCTCCAGGCGTTTCGGAAACTGCTCGAGCCGAACCCCGAGATCGTACTGCTCCTGTGCGGACACGTCGGCGGCGCCGGAAGACGCAGCGAGCCGACGGCCATGGGGCGAGTCGTTCACCAGGTGCTAGAGGACTTCCAGTTCGATCCGAACGGCGGCAACGGGTGGATGATGAAGGTCGGCCTCGACGCGGACGCTGCCCTGCTCCGCTTCTCGACCTTCTCTCCGACCTATGTTCCGAACGTGACGGATGGACCCGACCGGAGCCTCGACCCGACAGCGAATTACGAGCTCGACTTCGACGAGCGTGGTCTGCGAACCCGACTCGCACGCCAGCCTCTGCTCCGGTTCAGGGCCGGCGAGTCCCTGGGGGGCGCCCCGGTCGCGCGGGTCCTGGACACCACGCTGCGTGAGGCTCAGCCAACGGCGCAGCTCGGGAACGAGGACAACGTCGCCTGCGACGTTCCGGGCGTTCAGGGGCTGCTCGCGTTCCCTGACCTGATCGGCCCGGATGTGGATCAGGTGCAGCCGGGTTCCACCGTCGTTCGAGCGATCCTGACGCTGACCACCGAGGGCAGCAACTCCACGACCAACACAACCGCCGCGCTCCACCGGATGACCGTGCCCTGGGACGAGTCGAGTACCTGGTCCTCGCTCGTTCAGGGAGTCCAGCTCGGCACCGAAGCGCTCACCACGCCGGACCGCGTCCTGGTCTCCGAGATCGCCACGAAGGGAACGCGGTCCTTCGACGTCACCGCAGCAGTCCAGGCCTGGGCGAATGGAGCGTCGAACCATGGGTGGCTGCTGCGAGCCGGCGGAGCCGATGCATGGATGGTGAGGTCCTCGGAGTGGTCCGCAGCGATGGAGAGGCCCTCCCTCACGGTGGAGCTGAGCGCACCGTGCGGCGAGACGACGACCTACTGCCAGGGCACGCCGAGCTCCTTCGGTTTCCCCGTCGACCTGACCGTTCTAGGGCCCGCGGGGTCCGGTCCGCTGGCGCTCTTCGCCAACGGGGTGCCGCCGGCGAGCGCGTCTGTGTTCCTCGCAGGGGACGCACGCGAGGACGTGCCTCTCGCGAATGGCCGACTCTGCGTCGGCGGAGCCCTCGTGCGCCTTCCCGGCGTGTTCTTCCCCGACGCCCTGGGGACGGTGACGACGACCGCCGATCCCGCGGGCGCCACGCTCGCCGGCCTCGGCCAGACCCTGCGCTTCCAGTGCTGGTACCGCGACGGCGCCCCCCTTGGCGCGAATTTCTCGTCGGCCGTCGAGGTACGGCTTTGTCCGTGAGCTGAGTGTGGATCGAGGGGCGGGCGACCAGGAGCGCAATTGGAGAGCGTTCCCTCGGCCGCATCATTCGTCCGCGACGCGACGAGGGTCCTTGGTCGCGGCGCGTCGCCTTGGTGGCCTTGGGCGTCGGTGACGCCCCGCTGCGCCTGCCGAAAGCGCCGTCCGGGCTCCGAGAGGGCTGTTGACGCCCCTCGTGAGGCGCGCGTAGCACCAGCCGCCACAGCCGTCGAGATGGCGTGGCCGTCGCGCGCCGGATCGTCCGACGTGGCGGACGGTCTCGAGCCACAGGAGTCGACCAGTTGGGGCAGGGGCGAGGTGGAGCGGCTCCGGCAACGGTGCCCTGCACCTCCTCGAATGCGACATCTGGACCCCCAACGACCTGATCCTCGCTCTATCCGGGACCTCGAGCGATGCCGAGGCGCAGCGGGGTCTTCAGGAGGTCGGTAGCGGCACAGGAGCCTGCTGGAAGAGCGCGAACGAGCGCGCCCCCGCACCGCTGCCCGTCAGGACGAGCTGCGACGCGGGGGCGCCTTGGGTCGGGTCGACGAACGGGTCAGTCCATCAGGGGGCTGGCTCGTTGCAGGTCGATGCCGCCGTTCACATCACTGGAACGTGATCGAGATCCCGTCGGTGAAGTTTGAGCCGAGGCCGACCTGATCGCGGAACCAGGCCTGGAAGTTCCAGGTCTGCCCCGCGCTGGTCGACACCGTCCCCGCGCCCTGGGGGATCGCCGTGAGGTCGACGGAGAACTGGAACTCACCCGAGGCGCCGGAGTTCACGACCCCGAAACGGCCGATGGTTCCAAAGTCCAGGCAGAGGTTGCCATTGCTGGTCCCATTGGCGCCAGGGAAGAAGCCCTGGAGGGGCGCGACCGCGACGAGGGCGAACTGGTTCGAGGGCAGGTTCGAGGCCGTCAGGGTGAGGTTGTTGGCCGAGACCTGATCGGAACCGACGGCGCCCATGGACGCTGCTTGGCCGGTCGAGTTGACCTCGGCGGTGCAGTAGTTGCTGCCGAGCTCGGCGGACTCGATGTTGACCGCGAGGATCGCGACGCCGGCCCCGGTGTTGCTGGAGTTGCTGAAGCTCACCGCGGTGATCGAGTCACCAGCGGCAGCGGAGAGGTCGATCGTGCCGACCGTCAGGCTGAGGTTGTTGCTCGGCAGGCCTTTGTCCACTGCGGCGCAGCCCGCGAAGGTTCCGCCGAACCAGTCGCTGCCGGAGACGGTCCCGAAGGCGGTTCCGCCGCTCTGGAGCGAGAAGAAGACGTCGAAGCTGCCGCCCCCGTCGCTGATCTGGAAGAGGACCTTGCCCTCGGCGTTGGAGCCGATCGGGACCGGAGTCGCGAGGTTCGTCACCTGGGGCCCGCTCTGGTCGACGTCCACGAGCCAGTTGGGCTGGATCCCGACGTCGTTGCCGTCGGCCGTGGCTTCGAACGCCCAGTTGCCGCCGGTGACCGTGTTGCGGTTCCCGAGGTGGACGATGTCGAGCTCGCCCGGCTGGTCCTGGAGCACGAACGGATCGCTGATCGAGTTGGACGGCACGCCTCCGGTGAAGTCGAGCGAGCGGTCGGACATGGCGCGGAAGCCATCCGGGTCGTCCGGGACGTCGCGCTCACCGGCGTGGACGATCCCGTTGAAGTTGTAGTCCAGCGGGACGGGCGTGATCGTCACCGGGGTCTCGCCGGAGTTGATGTTGCCCGCGACGATCGCGTAGCCCTTGCCACCCGAGTTGTTGTCGGGGTTCGAGAAGGTGATCGAGGTCACCGCGTCGCCGTCGAACGCCGACAGGTCCACGGTCACCTCGGTGAGGTTCAGGCCTGCGCCGGGACGGCCCTGGTCGGTGGAATCGGTGCCGGCGTAGGGCCCGCCGAACCAGTCGGGCGCGCCGATGCTGCTGGTGGTCGTGGCGCCGCTCTGGAAGCCGACCGTGCAGTCGAGGGTGCCGCCGCCGTTGCTGATCTGGATCAGGAAGGACGCCGAGGAGATCCCGGCGATGGAGACCGGCGTGGCGAGGGTCGTCGTCTGCGGTCCGGTCTGGTCGACGTTCGTGAGCCAGTTCGGCTGGATT
>CBFIJG010000040.1:22870-30050 GCA_965662915.1 Planctomycetota bacterium
GTCTGAGCGGACGCCGTGGTCGCTGCGCCGAAGGCAACAGCACAAAGCGCGGCAGGGAAGTAAGAGGATTTCATTGGGAGGGGGCAGTCGGGTGAGAAAGCGAACTAATTGAGGAATCATGAATACCGTACAAACGCTTTTTCTGCCTGCGGTGCCGTGTCTCAACGTGAATGGGTCGCGTAAGAAATGACCTGTTTGGACTCGGAGGGTCGACGTCCAAGCGCGCCGCTCGCGGCGGAGCGTGGGTCGCGCGAGGCGAGGGCGTGGCACCGGGGCCGCGGTGTTGCCCGGTGAGGGGCCTGCGAGGAGCTCTCGGGCTCGCCGGAGCGCGAAGATCACGCAGGCACAGCACTTCGCGAGACGACAGCAAGCCGGCCCCCCACGCGAGCTGCCGGCAGAACCGTGGAGGTAGAGGGAGTCCCTCTGATCTCAAGCGAACGACAACGCCCCTTGCGGCGGCGGCCCGGCCGGGGCGAGGGGGAGCGGCTCCTCGCGGACTCCGACGTGGCGGACGATCTCGAGCCACAGGAGTCGACCCGTTGGGGAAGGTCCATCAGTGCCCTCTCCGCCCCTGGTTCGCCGGTTGCCCTGAGTGATCCTCGCTCACCGAAACGGACGCGGCCGGGGCTCCGCGTGGAGCCCCGGCCGCGTGTCGGTCGAGCTGGTCAGTGGCCGCGCGTCAGGCGGGCACCGACTCCTTCTGCTTGTGCTGCTCGTGGGTCTCGGGCTGGAGCTGGGCGTACTCCTCGGACAGGTCCTCCTGGGACTGGCCGGTGGCGCGGACGTAGAGGTCGAAGAGCTTCTGCTCCAGCGGGAACCCGTAGACGCCGCGCTCGAGGCGACGGCCGGCGATTTTCGAGAGCACCCTGCGCATCCACATCGGGCCCTCGTTGACGTGCATGTCGTAGATCGCCGCCGTGTTGTTGTAGCGGGACCACGTGTGCCGGATGGACTCGGGCAGCGGCGTGTTCTGCGAGTTGTACTTGTACTCGAAGCAGCCGCCCCACTCCTCGAAGGTGGTGGGGGCCTCGTAGCCGAGCTTGACGGCGTGGTCGAAGTCCTCGGTGCCGGGGATCGGGCGGAACGGATACACGTCCGAGCCGGCGATCGGGTAGCGGTACTTGAGGTTCGCTGCGGCCTTGAGGGTCGCGGCCATGGACTCCTCGGTCTCGCCGGGGTAGCCGATGATCCAGAAGGTGCCGGGGACGATGTTGCGCTTGCACAGCTCGCCGACGGCGATCGGGATGTTGTCGATCCCGATGTGCTTCTTGATGCGCTCCTGCATGTCCTTGGTGCCGGTCTCGGCGCCGAGCCACAGGAGATGGCACTTGGACTCCTCGAGCAGGTCGAGGGTGGACTCCTTGTACCGCATGATCGTCTCGATCTCGATCGTGCCGTTCCAGTGGATCGGCACCTCGAGGTTCACGAGCTCCTGGCAGAACTCCTTGGTGCGCTTCTCGGCGACGCCGAAGTTGGCGTCCTGGAAGCGGAGCACGTCGAAGCCGAAGCGCTGCTGGAGCTCGGCGACCTCCTCGGCCAGCTGCTTGCCGGGGATGGCCTTCCAGCGGCGGCCGGTGAGCTTCGGCGAGCAGCAGAAGGTGCACGGCTCCGGGCAGCCGAAGCTCGAGAACATGCTGAAGCCCTTGGGCGGGTTGTCGGGCGTCCAGTGGCCGGGCAGCGGGAAGCGGTGCCGGACCTTCATGTTCCCGCTCGGCTCGAGCTGGAGCTTGACGTACTTGTCGTACTCGAGGAGCTCCCACGGCACGCGCTCGAACTTGTCGAAGCCGAGGACGGGCTGGTGATCCGTGTAGACGACCTTGCCCTCGCGCTTGATGGCGAGGCCGGGCACGTTGGCGAGGTCCTCGCCGGCCGCGACCGCGTTGACGACGTTGCGGAAGGTGATCTCGCCCTGACCGAGGCCGACGGCGTCCGCGATGCCGCCGTTGAGGAACATCTCGGGGGTGACGCTCGGGAACCAGCCGCCCCAGATGATGGGCAGGTTCGGGTGCTTCTCGCGCACCATCTGCGCGGTCGCGTAACCGTCGTAGACCTGGTAGCCGAGGATGCAGGACGACGCGAAGAGGAGGGCGCCCTCGCAGGCCTCGTCCACCTTCTTCATGTAGTCCGGCTCGACCATCGCGTCGATCATCACGACCTCGTAGCCGTCGGCGATCGGGCCGGACGCGATCTGCAGCAGCTCGAGCGGGAGCAGGTCCGCGCTGAAGCGCTCGCCGCGCGAGGGGTCCGCGCGGTGGGGGAGGAACAGGACGATCTTCGGCTTGCGCTGGATCATGGTGACGTCGCGATCAGCCCTTGGCCGTCGCTTCCTCCTTCGCCTCGGGGCGCGTGTAGACCGGAGCGCTCGTGGCGAGGCCGACGGTGCGGTCGAGGCCGGGGGCTGCGATGTCCTCGGCGGCGGAGGCGAGCTTGTCCTCCTTGGTCTGGCGGGTGAGCTTGACGTAGCTGTGGAACGCCTTGTGCTCGATCGGGAAGCCGTAGCGGCCGGTCTTCAGGCGCCAGCCCGAGACGGCTTTGAGCACCGCGCGGAACCAATCGGCGCCCTCCATCGCGAGGCCGTCGTAGAAGGTCGACGCGACGCCGTAGCGCTTCCAGGTCCGGATGACGTCCTCGGGGATGTGGATGTCGTCGAAGGACTCCTTGTACTCGAGGCAGCCGCCCCACTCCTCGAGGTTCCGCGGCGCGCGGTAGCCGAGGCGCACGGCCTTGTCGAAGTCCTCGGTGCCCGGGATCGGGCGGAAGGGGAAGACGTCCGACGCGGCGCGCGGGAACTTGTACTTCATCTCCGACGCGCGCCGGAGCGTCTCGAACATCGACTCCTCGGTCTCGCCGGGGTAGCCGATGATCCACGAGCAGCCGGTCGTGATGTTCCGGTCGTACATCTCGCGGATGCTCGACTCGAAGTGGCCGGTGTCGATGTTCTTCTTGATGACCGCCTGCTGCTCGGCCGAGCCCGCCTCGGCGCCGAAGCTGACCATGTGGCACTTCGACTCCTGGAGCCGGTCGAGGGACTCCTTCTTGTAGCGGGCGATGGTCTCGACCTCGTAGCAGCCCGACCACCAGAAGGGCGCGCCCGCGTCGATGAGCGTGTCGCAGAACTCGTTGCTGCGCTTCTCCGCGACGCCGAAGTTGGCGTCCTGGAAGCGCATCACGTTGAACTTGAAGCGGTCGTGCAGCTCGAGGAGGCGCTCGGCCGTCAGCTTGCCCGGGATCGCCTTCCAGCGGCGGCCCGTGACCATGGGCGAGCAGCAGAAGGTGCAGGGCTCGGGGCAGCCGAAGCTCGAGAAGTAGCTGAAGCCGCGGACGGGGGTGCCGGCCGGCATCTCCCACGGGTCCGGGTACTTGTGGCGGAGCTTCCACGCGCCGGGCTGCTGCTGGCGCTCGACGTACTCCTCGTAGTCGATGAGGTGCCACGGCGCGTCGGGGAACCGGTCGAAGCCGACGACCGGGCGATGCGGCGTGTAGAAGGGCTTGCCGTCGCGCTCGATGAGCAGGCCGGGCACGCTCTCGAGCGACTCGCCCGAGTCGAGGGCCTGGACGATCTCGCGGAAGGTGATCTCTCCCTGGCCGAGGCAGACGGCGTCGGCGACGCCCTCCTCGAGGTAGAGCTCGGGAGCCACGCTCGGGAACCAGCCGCCCCACACGATGGGCAGGTCGGGGAAACGCTGGCGGATCGCGCGCGCGACGCGCGCGCCGTGGGCGACCTGGAAGCCGAGGATGCAGGACGACGCGAACACGAGCGCGCCGTCGCAGAGCTCCATCAGG
Organism: Planctomycetota bacterium; assembly: GCA_965662915.1. Classification (GTDB taxonomy): domain Bacteria; phylum Planctomycetota; class UBA1135; order UBA1135; genus Saltatorellus. Next base: position 26,654 of record CBFIJG010000040.1, read on the forward strand.
CGCTCCATGTAGTCGTCGTGCACCATCGCGTCGACGATCACCACCTCGTAGCCGTCCTCGACCGGCCACGCCGCGATCTGCAGGAGCTCGAGCGGGAGCAGGTCTGCGGCCACGCGCACTCCCTGCTCCGGATCGGCCCGGTGCGGGAGGAACAAGACGACGCGTTTCTTGCGCTGAATCATTGGGGTGTGGGAAGCAGGGCCGCCGGTGGGAGATGGCCGCCCTGCGGGCGGGGCCGTCCCCCGTGGATCGGCTGTCCGGAGCTCCGGGGTCGCCTCGATCCGTCCGAACCGTCCCCCGATCTCCGACTTACGCAGCTCTGGATCAGAAGAGTACCCGACCGGGACAGAAGCGGGCTGGTCGGTCCCCCCGCCTGGGAGGCGGCTCGTGGCGATCCGCCGCGGTCCGGGCGAGCCCGTGTCCCGCAGGGAGACCGCCGAGGCGACGCGATCCGCGCTCACGCGGCCATGGCGGGCCTCCGGCCGCGACGGCGCCGCGAACGGGCCGCGAGCCAGGGGTGAAAAGTTCATCGACTTCTCAGGGAGTTCCGCAGGCTTCCCCGGGAATCGCGTGCCGTTCAGTCGTCGTCCGCGAGCACCCACGCCTCCCAGGCGCGGTCGAACTGGGCGTAGGTCATGCCCAGCTCGTCCTTGAAGAGCGCGCGCTGGACGTCGGTCATGTTCGAGGGGTTGGGGATCGAGTCCTCGCCGAGCATCGAGCACATCACCGCGAAGTACCGCTTCAGGAACCCGGGGTGCTCGGCCTCGAGGAACTCGATCAGCGACCAGCTCTTCAGGTGATCGCCCAGCTCGAGCTCCGCGTACGCCCGGCGGTTCAGCATGGTCGGGAAGCTCGGGAGCTTGCCGGACTTCACGCCCTTGCGGACGGGATCGGACCAGTTCTCCTTGTTGTAGCGAACCCCCGAGGAACCCTCGGACGAGGTGAAGGAGTTGAAGCGCGGATTGATGCCGCGCTCGAACCAGTGGGCGCAGCCCTCGAGCACCCAGACCGGCAGGTCGTAGGAGTAGTGGCGATACCCGTTCAGCAAGGTGGTCGTCATCGAGTGGATGACGTGGCCGTGCAGCCCCTCGTCCACTCGCACGTCGGCGAGGTCGAGGTGCGTCATGACTGCCAGGGCCCCGCGATCGTTGTAGGCCCAGAACTGCGTCGTCTCGGTGGTGAGGCCGATCTTGTTGCGCATGAAGTCGGTGTAGGAGCCCTTCGAGGGGAGGACCATCAGCTCGAACTTCTGCTGCATCCCCATGTAGGGGCCGATGCCCAGGTACTCCTGGCCCATGGGGTGGGTCCCGTTCAACTCGGCGAACATCGCGTCCTCCACGCCGAGGAAGGACTGCATCTTCGCGTAGTGATCCTCCATGCGCTGGGCGTAGAGGTGCATGCGCAGCCACGGGTCCATCTGCCGCGTGCGGGGGTCGACCTCGGGCAGGCGTTCCTGCATGCGCGTGAGCTCGGCGCGGATCTTGTCGCGCTCCTTGCCCGTGACCTTCACCTTCGGTAGCGACACGCAGATCTTGAAGTGCGCGGTCTCGGCCCAGTAGAGATCGAGGTACGAGAGGTATTCGCCGAGGCTCTTCGAGGTCTGGCCCGAGGGGCCGAACTCGAACTCGGCCTCCGAGCCGATCGCCACGTAGCCCGCGGCCTTCACCAGTTCCGGATCGCCTCCCTTGGTGTAGGGGTCGTTGGCGGAGTGGGTGCGGGGCTTGTCCCGGTCGAGGAGCTTCTGGGCGCTGGCCTCGCCGCCGAGGGCGAAGAGCGCTGCGAGCGCGAGGGCACAGGCACGTGCGGCGAGTTCGAGTCGTACGGATCCCATGGTCAGCCTCCGATGCGTTTCTTCCACTTGCCGGCCTCCTCGATCGCCGCGAAGGCGGAGAGCCTCGCGATCGGCTCCTCGCCGTCCACGATGCGGCGCAGGGCGTTGATCGCCTCGATCTTGACGTTGTTCTCCCGGGCGTCGAGCGCGGGGGCGATCGCCTTGGCGTGGGCCTCGTGCCCGGCCCAGGTGAGCAGTCGGAGCGCGGCGAGGCGCTCGCGCATGCCGCTCTGGCTCGACAGCTCCTCGGCGAGCAGGTCGCCCACCTCGGCGCCGGCGGCGCCGGCGTTGGCCGCCGCGGCGTCCAGTGTCGGCTCCCAGCGCTTGTACGCCTTGTCACCCGCGAGAGCGAGGCAGGCGGCGAGAGAGTCGGGCGAGCCCGTCGAAAGCGTCAGCACCGCTGTGTGCAGTTCGAGCTCCTCGCTGACCTTCTTCTTCCGTTTGGGGTCGGCCTTCATCTCCTCGAGCTCGCTCCAGCGCGCTTCCGCGTCCTCGCGTAGCCCCGGGTCCCCGAGCTCGGCGACGCGGCGCATCACGTAGAGCCGCGTGGGGACGCGCTTGGCGTCGAACTCGGCGGCGAGGAGGCGCGTGTGCGCAGGGGCCGTGATCGAGTCGAGCGCTTCGCGGAAGCGGTCGGCGGCGTCCTCGTTCTTCTCCTTGCCGAGCGCCGCCAGCAGCCCGGGGGCCGCCCCGGGTCCGAAGGCGAGGACCTCCTCCTGGCCCTGGCGAAGCATCTCGTCGCTCGCCGCCTTGCGCAGCTTGCCGATGGTCTTCGTCAGCGCCTTCTTGCCGGGCTGATCCGCCCACTCGGTGGCTTTCTCGTCCTCCACCGGAGCGACGGCCGGCGCGAGGACGGGCACGGCGCTCCCAGGGGCGCCGACGAGGGGCAGCAGGGCCAGGGTGGAGAGGAGCATGGGGAGTGCTTGAGGGTAAGGAGCTTCCTGCTCAGCCGCCGGCGGCCGTGCGCGGGTAGAGGAGCGAGGCGGGGACGACCTTCTCCCACTCGGGATCGACGATCTCGAGCTCCAGCTGGTCCATGGCCGACTGCAGCATGTCGCGCGTCGCTTCCCGTTCGATGTAGGGGACGTCGTAGCGCTGGACGGTGACCTGGGTCATCGGCCCGAAGGCCTCGCCCGGCTCGGCGCCCACGGCGAGGACGTGGACGAAGGTCCAGGCTCCTGGCGTCTCGACCACCCGTGAGAAGGACCCGGCCTCGGTGCGCCGGGCCTCGTCCCAGACGGGCATGCCGACCTCGAGCCAGGTCCCGGTCAGGTAGAGGGGCTCGGGGGCGCCCTCGGGCGCGCGTCCGACCTCGCGGGCCTCGGCGGCGAGGGCCTGGGCGCGTTCGAAGGCGGCCAGGCGCTCCTCGGGGTAGAGCACGCGGCCGGCGACCACGGGGAGGACGATGTTCGTCAGCGCCTTGCGCCGGTGATCGGACTTCACGAGGTGAGGTTCGATCAGATGGATCAGCTCGAGGTGGCGGTCGATCTCGTCGACGCTCACGGGCGCGCCACCGAAGACGAGCGCGGTGCCCTCGGGCCAGCTCGCGGGCGCGGCCGCGAGCTG
>CBFIJG010000041.1:0-28942 GCA_965662915.1 Planctomycetota bacterium
CGCCGGTGTCCGTGCGCAGCGATCGGAGGGCCGCGACACGCGCGACGCCCGCGGGCGCGCCGGTGTCGGGGAGCAGCCGCTCGAGCGCGACCGCGGCCTCGTACTCCTCCTCGTCCTCTGCGTGCAGGATGAGGCCGCGCATGCGCTCCGCGATGTCGGCCATGAGTATCGTCACGGCACCGCGCTCGCCCTTGCCCTCGGCCCTCGCCCGGCGAAGGACCTCGGCGACCTCGATCGGTTCACCGATCAGGACGCTGGCGCGGGAACGGAAGCGATCGCGCCGCTCGTAGGTCACGCCGGTCGCGACCACCGTCAGCCCGATGCCGCCCTCCTTCGAGCCCTCCGCGCTGATCGCCATGCGCCCCACCCCGGTGCGCAGGTCGCGAAGGCCGATGGCGTCGAGGCTCTCGCCCTCGGGGAACAGCGCGATGACCGAGCGGTCCTCGCTCAGCGCGCGATCGATGGCCTCGAAGGACTTCGCGTTCTGACGCGTGTCGACGCCGTCCTTCTTGCGGTACATGGGCACCGCCCCGGTCGCGCGGAGGACCCACCCGATGAAGGGCGTGGTCATCAGCTTGTACTTGACGAGGACCCGGATCGGCCGCGCGGTCGAGGCCATCAGCATGTGGGCGTCGACCAGGCCGTTGGTGTGGTTCTGCACCAGGAGGGTCGGTGGCCCCGCGGCGAACTCCGCTCCGCGCACATCCACCTGGTAGTACCCGCGCACCAGCCAAGACGTCCATCGGACGATGCCCCGGTAGAGCGCCGTCGAGAAGGCCGTATCGCCGCCGCTCGCATCGCGATCGGGCCAGGCGTCGAGGGCCGTCACGGGGTTGTGGGCGTCGCCTCGTGCTGTGGGGGCGGTGGCGTCGGTCATGGGCCCGGAGAGTCTGGAGGGTGCCGCTCCCCGGCGCCAGCCGGCATTCCGTCTGGAACCGCATGTGAGAAGCGCAAGGGCCGATCTGTATGCTGCGAGGAGTCATGAGCAACACGCACGAACTTGGCGAGAAGCGCTGGCATCCCCACTACGACGAGGGGGTCCCCACCTCGATCGACTTCGAGGAGGTCCCCCTGCACCGCTTCGTCGCGCGCGCGGCGGAGAAGTGGGGCGATCGGCCCGCGATCTCGTTCCTCAACTGCTCGTTCACCTACTCGCAGCTCGAGGACAAGGTCAACCGCTGCGCGACGGCGCTGCGGAACCTCGGGGTCAAGGAGGGTTCGCGCGTCGCGATCCAGCTCCCGAACCTGCCCCAGACAGTCATCGCCTTCCATGGCGCGATCCGCGCCGGGGCCGAGGTGGTCATGACCAACCCGCTCTACACGCTGCGGGAGATGGAGCACCAGTGGGCGGACGCGGGCTGCGATCTCGCCATCGTCGCGGACTTCATCTTCGAGGGGACGATCCAGCCGAACCGCGCGAAGCTGCGGCCGAAGACCTACGTCGTCGCGCACATCCCCGACTACCTGCGCTTCCCGCTCAACCTGCTCGCGCCGATCAAGCTCGCGAAGGCCTCGCCGAAGCGCTACGCGAAGGTGAAGACGGGCGATGGTGTCCACGAGTTCAAGAAGCTCGTGGAGGGCACCGCTCCGAACCCGCCGGAGCTCTCGGTGGGGATGGACGACATCTGCGTCCTGCAGTACACGGGCGGTACGACGGGCCTCTCCAAGGGCGCGGTCCTGACCCACCGCAACCTCGTCTGCAACGCCCAGCAGATCCACACCTGGTTCCCGAAGGTCGAACCCGGCCGCGAGGTCACGCTCAACTGCCTGCCGATGTTCCACGTCTTCGGGCTGAGCGTCGCGATGAACTGGTCGATCTGGTCCGGCGCCAAGATGGTCGTCGTCCCCAACCCGCGCGACATCCCCGCCCTGGTGAAGGCGATCACCAAGCACCGCGTCACGCTGTTCCCCGGGGTGCCCGCGCTCTTCAACGCGATCAACAACTTCCCCGGCGTGGAGAAACTGGACATGACCAGCGTCAAGTCCTGCTTCTCCGGGTCGGCGCCCATCGCCCGCGACGTGCAGGAGCGCTTCGAGGCTCTCACGAAGTCCACGATCATCGAGGGGTTCGGCATGAGCGAGACCTCGCCGGTGACCCACGTGAACCCCCTCTACGGGATGCGCAAGATCGGCTCGATCGGCATCCCGGTGTCCAACACCGACGCGAAGATCGTGGACGCCGAGGACGACACGAAGGAGCTCGGCGTCGGCGAGGAGGGCGAGCTGCTCGTCCGCGGACCGCAGGTGATGCAGGGCTACTGGAACCGCGAGGAGGAGAGCGCCGAGACGCTCAAGGGGGGGTGGATGCACACGGGCGACCTCGCCTCCATGGATGAGGATGGCTACTTCCGTATCTGCGGTCGCAAGAAGGACATGATCAACTGCTCCGGGTTGAAGGTCTTCCCGGACGAGGTGGACGAGGTCCTCATGGCGCACCCCGCGATCCTCGAGGCGGCCACCATCGGGGTCCCGGACCCCGAGCGCGGTGAGACGGTGAAGTCCTTCATCGTGCTCAACGAGGGCGCGTCCCTGACGGAGGAGGAGGTCGAGAGCTACGCGCGCGAGCAGCTCGCCGCCTACAAGATCCCGCGCAAGGTGCAGTTCATGGACGAGCTGCCCAAGAGCTCGGTCATGAAGATCCTGCGCCGGGAGCTCCGCGACATGGAGGAGGAGCAGCAGGGCGGATGAGCCGCCCGGCGAAGAGCCCGACTCGCGCGGCGCCTGTCCCTCCAGCGGGGCGGCGCCGCGCTTCGTTCTGCCCCGGTTCGCGCTGTCCGGAGCCGCCGAGCGCGACGCCGTGGAGGAGTCGCGGCTCTTCGACGTGCTCGGCCGCGGCGGCCGCCGGGGAAACGCTGCGCCAGGCGCGGCCCGTCCCCCGGCCTGCGCTCCCATGCCGCCATCAACGACGCGACCCGGCGCTCGTGGAGCACCGGGTCGGCGCGGCCTCGTCGGCCCGGCCGATCGCGCTTGCGACCGGCTCCATCAGGATCAGAAGACCCAGCTGAGGCCCGCGGTCAGGTAGAGCCCGCTCTCGACGAGCTCACCGTCGAAGGTCGTGGGGTTGTTCAGAGGCGGACTGTTCGGGTACGGATCGAGCGTGACCGTGTCCTCGGTCGGATCGAGCGCGTATTCGTAGAAGGCGCCGAAGTCGAGGGTGAGGTTCTCACGGATGAGGTACGACGCGCCGGCGACGAAGCCGAGGGTGAAGAACGAGTCTCCGTTGAGGCTGACCTCCTCGGTCGTCTCCGGCGCGAAGCCAGGAATCGCCGCGTAGCGCGCGGTGCCGTCGGCGCTGATCTGGGGGACGTACCCGAACTGGACGCCGGCGAACGGACGCAGGCGGCGGTTGTTGTCGATCGGGTCCCACTGGTAGCGGGCGTCCAGGATGAAGTGGTTCGTCCCGAAGCTGTCGATGTCGAGGTCGGCCGAGAGGGGGCGCGTCGACCGCGGATCGAAGACCCGGTGCTCGAAGATGACGCCGACGAGCCAGTTGTTCGTCATGTAGTGGAAGTACTTCAGGCCCATGCCGAAGACCGGGTCGAGCTTCGTCGAGGAGCTCCCCACGTCGGAGTTGCCGAGGTCGGGGTCGGCCAGAGGACCATCACCGTTCTTGAGGTCCACGTCGGCCTCCACGAAGGCCCAACCGGAGGACGCACCCACGAAGCTCCGCCCGGTCATGTCGTCCGGCCAGCGCAGGTCCTCCGGCACGTTCAGCATCGAGCAGGAGGCGAGGCCGGGGGCGAGGAGGGCGAGGGTGCCGAGGGCGCGTACGACGCGGCGGGGGGGGCTGGTCATGGGGACCTTCGAGAGGACCTGGCCCGGGTCGGGCCGTTGGGGGGGCGATACCCGCGCGCGACGTGGGGGTCGACGCGAACGAGCCGCGGACCCTCCGGTCCGCGGCTCGTGATTGTGGCAAGTCTCCTTTGAGAGCGCGACCGGCCGTCGGTCGCCTTCGGAGGTCCCCCTGGCGGGGTCATTCGGGCGCTGCCCGTCAGGCGGCGCTGCTCTCGCCAGCGGAGGGCGCTTGGGCGTCGTCCACGCCGCCCCCCGGACCCATGGGGACGGTGGGGTCGAGGCCGCGGCGCGCGTACTCCTCGAGGGTGAAGGAGTCGACCGCGACCACGGCCGCGCGGGCGGCCTCGGCCTGGTCGAGGAGGTCCGCCTCGGCCGCGGAGATGATCCCGAGCTTCAGCGCGTCGGCCCTCTGGAGCGCCGGAGCCTTCTTCGTGAGCTTCTTCGTCTTGACCGCCTCGCGAATCCGGCGCTGGATCGCGGCGGCCTCGGTGCACACGACGAGCGCGTGCTCCAGCTCGCCCACGGCCTCGTCGAGGGCGGTCGGGACGTACATGCCCGAGGTCATGCGCTCGCGCTGCTCGCCGGGGACCTGCATGGCCTTGGCGACCTTCTGCATCACCCGGTCCGACGGGCCACCCGAGAGGGCGTTGAGCCGGGACCAGAAGGCCACCGGACCGCGGAAGAACCAGCCCACGAGCGGGACGTCGAAGTTGCGGAAGATCCCGTCGAAGGCGGCCTGGATCTCGGCCAGGCAGGTCTCCATGGCCCAGTGCAGGTAGGGCAGGTCCTCCTTGCGGCGGCCCTCGGCCTCGAAGCGTCGCAGCACGGCGTTCCCGAGGTACATCCAGGAGAAGACGTCCGCGAAGCGCCCGGTGAGGGCCTCCTTGCGCTTGAGATCGCCGCCGAGCATGGCCATGGCCATGTCGGCCATCGTGGCGAAGGAGGCGGAGGCCCAGGAGAGCTTGCGGTAGTACGGTGCCGCCGGGCCGGAGACCGGCGTGGTCCCCAGGGCGCCGCGCGTCAGCGAGAGGACGACGCTGCGCGAGGCGTTGCGCACGACGTGTCCGATGTGTCCGAAGAACGCCGCGTCGAAGCGCCGGACGTCGCCGGCCTCCACGGCCTGGACCTCCTCCCACGCGTAGGGATGGCAGCGGATGGCGCCCTGGCCGAAGACGATCAGCGTGCGCGTCAGGATGTTCGCGCCCTCCACCGTGATGCTGATGGGCATCGCCATGTAGGCGTGGGCGATGGGGTTGCGCGGTCCCATGGAGATGGCCTTGCCGCCCAGCACGTCCATCGTGTCGGTGACGCACTGGCGCGCGAGCTCGGTGAAGCTGTACTTCGCCATCGCGGTCACGACCGCCGGCTTCGCGCCGCCGTCGAGTCCGCCGCAGGTGACGCGGCGGGCCGCCTCGAGGATGTAGGCCTTGCCGCCGACGCGGGCCATGGCCTCCTCGATGCCCTCGAACTTGCCGATCTCGATGCCGAACTGCTTGCGCACCGCGGCGTAGGCGCCGGAGAGCCGAGCGGCCATCTTCGCGCCCGCGGTGGCGGACGCGGGGAGCGAGATCCCGCGGCCGGCCGCGAGGCACTCCATGAGCATCTTCCAGCCCTGCCCGACGCCGCCGCGTCCGCCGATGACCACCTCGTCGAGCTTGACCTCGACGTCGTGGCCCTCGGTCGGGCAGTTGTAGAACGGAACGCCCAGGGGATCGTGCCGCTTGCCGAGGACGACGCCCTCGGTGCTGGACGGGATCAGGGCGCAGGTGATGCCGACGTCCTCGCCCTTGCCGAGCACGTTGCGCGGGTCGCGCAGCTTGAACGCGAGGCCGAGCACAGTGGAGACGGCAGCCAGCGTGATGTAGCGCTTGTTCCAGTTCAGGCGCACCCAGATCTCGCCGTCACGTTCGAAGACCTCGCCGCTGGCGGTCATCGCGCCCGCGTCGGAGCCCGCGTTCGGCTCGGTCAGCGCGAAGCACGGCATGTCCGTGCCGTCGGCGAGGCGCGGGAGGTAGTGAGCCTTCTGCTCGTCGGTGCCGTAGTGGGTGAGGAGCTCGGCGGGGCCCAGGGAGTTGGGCACCATCACCGTGATCGCGAGGGGCCCCGAGCGCGAGGAGAGCTTGGCGACGACCGCGCTGTTCATCGACGCGGAGAACCCCTTGCCCCCGTACTCCTTGGGGATGATCAGACCGAAGAAGCCCTCGTCCTTCAGGTACTGCCACACGTGCTCCGGAAGGTCGCGGTCCTGGAAGACCTTCCAGTCGTCGGTCATCCGGCAGACCTCCTCGCAGGGCCCGTCCAGGAAGGCCTGCTCCTCGGCGGTGAGGTCCGGGTAGGACTCGCCGATGAGCCGCTTCCAGTCCGGCTTTCCGCTGAAGAGCTCGCCGTCGATCCAGACCGTGCCCGCCGTGAGCGCCGTGCGCTCGGTCTCGGAGATGACCGGAAGGAACTTCAGGGCCTTCATGATCTTCATGACCGGGCCCGCGACGAGCGTCGCGCGGAGCGCGGGCACGTTGAACACGGCCATGACCACGAGGTATCCCGCGAGCCAGCTCCACCCGAGGGTGCCCAGCACGAGCACGGCCCCCGCTGCGGTCCACGCCGCGATGGGTGCCGCGGCGAAGCCGAGCCCGAGCGCCAGCACGAGGACGCCGAGGAGCAGCCAGAGCCAGGGCATGGCCAGGAGGAAGCCGGAGATCGCGGCGAAGGGAAGTGTCATGGCGTCGGTGGGTGCGGGAGGGGCGTGTCTTGTTTCGATGAGCGTGGACGGGCGCGCGGCGAGCGGGTCAGGAGGCGCCGTCGGTGGAGTGGGGCGCGAGGGCCGGGACGCAGGCGGAGCGGATCGCCTCCGTGATCAGGGTCTCCTGATCGAGGCTCGCGTCGATGCGCTGGGCGATCAGCAGGGCGACGAGGCCGTGGAGGGCGGCCAGCACGATCGTCCCGCGGCGCAGTCCCTCCTCGGTGGGGACCGAGGCCAGCTCCGCGAAGGCGTCGAGGCTGCGGCGGGCGCGGCGGTAGGCCTCCGCGGGGTAGCGCTCCATGCGCTCCGGCCGCAGGAGGAACATGATCTCGTAGTACGCGGGTCGCTCGAGCCCGAAGTCCACGAAGGCGCGCGCGCCGCGCTGGAGCCGTTCGAGCCCGGTGCCCTCGACCGCCAAAGCCTCCTCGAGCCGCCGGTTGAGCTCCTCGAAGCCCTCGTCGATCAGGGCGTGGACGAGGGCGTCCTTGCTCTTGAAGTAGAGGTAGATGCTCGTGGCCGTGCAGCCGACCGCCGATCCGATCTTCCGGGTCGAGAGGGCGGGGTAGCCCTGCTCCACGAGCGTCCTGCGCGCCTCCTCGAGGATGGCGCGTTTCAGGTCGGCTCCCGTGCCTCGCTGCTGGCTCGTGTCGGTCATGGACGGCGGACCTCCGCCCGGGGGGGGCGGAGGGACTCGCGCGCGGGGAGCCCCGATGGGGGGGCCACCCTGTGGCTATCGACCGCTGACGCGGTCCGGCTCGAATCGAGCCTTCGGATTCGCGCCTCGAACGGTCGATCTCGTGGGTTCACGGGTCCTCCGACGCGCTTCTTCACGCGAAGGACCCGGGTTGACACTGTAAACTAGCGCTGGCAGAACCCAACCCCCTGCGTCGCGAGACCGCAGGCGCCGGTGCGATCAGCGCCCACGCCCCCCCAGCGGCCAGTCCCTTTTCGAGACAACCGAACCCCACCCATGATCCAGGTCAAGCACGACGAGAGCTCCGACGTGGTGATCGCCGCGGGGCTGCGTTCCCCCTGGGTGCGCGCCGGCGGCGCCTTCAGAGCGGAGGATGCGGGTCACCTCGGGTCCCAGGTCATGCGCGAGCTGCTCGTGCGGACCGGGATCGAGCCGGGGGCGTTCGACGAGGTCGTGGTCGGGTCGGTCGGCCCGCCCCACGACCAGGCGAACATCGCGCGCGTGGTCGCGCTGCGCGCCGGGATCCCCCGTCACGTGCCCGCGCGCACGGTCGCGCGCAACTGCGCCTCGGGGATCGAGGCGGTGACCACCGCGGCCGCGTCGATCAAGGCCGGGGTCGGGGACCTGTACATGACGATGGGCCTCGAGGTCATGAGCGCCTATCCGCTCATCTTCGGCGAGAAGATGACGAACCTGTTCGCAGGGCTGATGCGCGCGCGGAGCCTCGGCCAGCGCCTCGCGGCCGTCGGCTCCTTCCGGCCGGGCTTCCTCAAGCCGCGCGTCGCCCTGCTCGAGGGGCTGACCGACCCCATCAGCGACCTGCTCATGGGCCAGACCGCCGAGCTCGTCGCGCGCGACTTCGGCATCACGCGCGAGGAGTGCGACGCCTACGCCGCGGAGAGCCACCGGCGCGCGGCGCAGGCGCGAGACGCCGGCCGCTTCGAGGACGAGATCCTGCCGCTCTTCCCGCTGGGCGCGAAGGAGGGGGCGACGTCCGTCCTCCACGACGACTCCATCCGTGACGACCAGAGCCCCGAGAAGCTCGCGAAGCTGCGGCCGTACTTCGAGAAGCCCGACGGCGTCGTGACCGTGGGCAACGCCTGCGGGATCACGGACGGAGCGGGCGCCCTCGTCGTCACGACGGCGGAGCGCGCGAGAGAGCTGGGCCTCGCGCCGCTCGCGCGACTGAAAGGTTGGGCCTGGGCCGGCTGCGAGCCGGCGCGCATGGGCCTCGGCCCCGTCCACGCCACCGCTCAGGTCCTCGACGCCACCGGCGTCACCCTCGGGGACATCGGCGCGATCGAGCTCAACGAGGCCTTCGCGGCCCAGGTGCTCGGCTGCGCGCGGGCGTTCGAGAGCGCGGAGTTCGCCGGGGAGAAGCTCGGCCGGACGAGCCCCCTCGGGGCGCTCGACCTCGACCGCACGAACGTCAACGGCGGCGCGATCGCCCTCGGCCACCCCGTCGGTGCGACCGGCGCGCGCCTGCTCCTCACCGCCGCCCACGAACTCGAGAAGGGCGACCACGAGCTGACCCTCGCCACCCTCTGCATCGGCGGCGGCCAGGGAGGCGCCGTGCTCCTGGAGCGCATCGAGCGATGATCGACCTCAGCCAGTTCCCGAGCCCCGCCGACGCCCCGGGGCCCGGCGCATGCATCCGCGTCGAGCGCCCCGAGGAGGGCCTCGCGGTCGTCGTCTTCGACGCGCCCCACCGCAGCTTCTCGGTCCTCGACGCCCCGCTCCTGCGCGACCTCGACGCGGTGCTCACCGAGCTCGAGGGGGACGCGTCGCTGAAGGGCGTCGTGTTCACCGGCAGGCGACCCGACCAGTTCCTGGCCGGCGCCGACGTCGAGGCGATCGCGAAGATCACCGACCCCGCGGTGGTGCGCCAGGCGGTCATCGCTGTGCACGGTCTCTTCGGGCGCATCGAGCGGCTCGCGCCGCGCACCATCGCCGCGGTCGGCGGCCCCGTCCCCGGGGGCGCTTTCGAGCTGTCGATGTGCTGCGACGCCATCCTCGCCACCGACGACTCGCGGACGCGGATCGGCCTGCCCGAGACCATGCTCGGGATCATTCCCGGCTGGGGCGGCAGCCACCGTCTCCCCTGGCGCGTCGGGCTTCCGAAGGCCCTCGACGCGATCCTCACCGGGAGGCTCTTCCCGGCGAAGAAGGCCTGGAAGATGGGCATGGTCGACCGACTGACCAAGGCCGAGTACCTCGAACGCATCGCCGCCGACCTCGCGATGGGCCGCAAGCCGATCAAGCGCAAGCGGCGGGGCCGCGCGAAGTGGCTCGTGGACCGCAACCCGATCGCCCGCGCGGTCATCCGCAGTCAGGCGCGCAAGGGCGTCGACGCGAAGGCCCACGGCAACTACCCCGCGCCCTACGCGGCCCTCGACCTCGTCATGGCCGCCCCGGGCCGCTCGCTCTCCGAAGCCGCGCGCGCTGAGGCCGACGCCGTCGCTGCTCTCGCCACCGGTCCGGTCTGCAAGAGCCTCGTCGGCATCTTCTTCGCCTCCGAAGCGGCGAAGAAGCTCGCGAAGTTCGAGGACGGCCGGAGCCCCGAGCGGGTCCGGCGCGCCGCCGTCGTGGGCGGCGGGATCATGGGGGGCGGTATCGCGAGCCTGATGGCCGACAAGAAGGTCGAGGTGCGCCTCGCCGACCTGAGCCGCGCCGCCCTCGACGCCGCCACCTGGCAGCACCGCAGGGACATCGACAAGAAGCGCAAGCGGCGGCGCCTCTCCACGGGTCAGGCCAACGCCGCCATGGACCGGCTCGAGGTCTCCGTCGGCATCAGCGGAGTGGGGGAGGCCGACATCGCCATCGAGGCGGTGGCCGAGGTGATGAAGGTCAAGCACGCGGTGCTCGGGGAGCTCGCCGGCGCGATGCCCGCGGACGCGATCCTGGCCACCAACACCTCGTCGCTCTCCGTCACGGAGATGCAGCGCGGTCTGCCCGGACCCGAGCGCGTCGTCGGAATGCACTTCTTCAATCCGGTGAAGAAGATGCCTCTCGTGGAGATCGTGCGCGGCGAGGAGACCTCCGACGCGACCATCACCAGGACCGCGGCGCTCGCCGTGGCCCTCGGCAAGACGCCCGTCGTGACGAAGGACGTGCCGGGGTTCCTGGTGAACCGGCTGCTCGGGCCCTACCTCGACGAGGCCGTCCGTCTGTTCGTGGACGGGGTGAGCCCCGTGCGCATCGACCGGCTGCTCGTGGCCTTCGGGATGCCCATGGGACCGTTCACCCTGCTCGACGAGGTCGGATTCGACATCGCGGCCCACGCGGCGGGCTCCCTCCACGAGGGGTACGGAGCGCGCATGACGCCCTGCGATGCCCTCGGCGGGATGATCTCCCCCGATCGCCTCGGCAAGAAGTCGGGCAAGGGTTTCTACGACCACACGGCGAAGCGCAAGAAGGGCCAGTCGCCTCCGGTCATGGGGGACCTCTCCCGCTTCCAGCGCAGCACCCGCGCCATGCTCATGTCGGACCGCGACATCGTCGACCGCATCGTGCTCGCGATGGTGGGGGAGGGGGCGCGCGCCTTCGAGGAGCGCGTCGTGGCGACCGCCGCCGAGTTCGACCTCGCCACCGTGTTCGGGACGGGCTTCGCGCCCTTCCGCGGCGGCCTGCTCGGCTACGCGGACTCGATCGGAGCGGCGCGGCTCGTGTCGATGCTGGAGCGCCACGCCGCCATGCCCGACGTGGCCGAGCGCGGTCCTGCCGCGGCGCGCTTCGAGCCCGCTGCGGTGCTGAAGGAGCTGGCGGAGGCCGGCGAGACTTTCCACGGCCGGGGCTGAGCCCCGGCCTCCCCTCAGAAGAGGAACATCACGCCGTCGAGCGCTCGCAGCGCCGCGTACAGGTCCAGCACGGATCGGGCGCTGGGGCACACGGGCTCGACGGTCACGGACTGGTGTCGTCCGCCCACGGTGGTGCGCACCGAGGTCTTCGGGTCCGCGTCCAGGGCGAGCGTCGCGCGTACGCAGGCAGCGACGGCGGTCTCGAGGTCGAGGCTCCCCGCGCCGATCACCTTGAAGGTGTACTCGCAGGGGAACGAGTGTTGTGCCTCGAGGAGCTCGAGGGTCGGGAGGCTGTCCGCCATGGATCCATTGTGGTCCGGGGCGGGAGGCAGTTCACCCCGCCTTGGACCGGATCACGCGGGGCGCCGGGCCCCCTCGCAGGTCACTTCGCCGCGTCGAGCAGCCCGGGCAGGCGCCGGACGAGCTTCTTCTTGCCCGACGACGAGATCGGATCCTCGTCGAGGTAGACGCCGAAGAGCGCCTGGGCGAGGGTCGGGTCGGTGATGTCGGGGCTGCGCTCGCCGTTGACCACCGTCGACATGCTCCCGTCGGGGTGCCACGTGAAGCGCAGCTCCATGTCCTCCTTCAGCTTGTCGAGCGAGAAGAAGCCCCGGAAGGTCTGAAGAGTCTTCAGCTTGTCGGCCTCGGTCATCTTCAGCCCCTCCTTGAGCTTCAGCATCCGCGGCTTCAGCGAGTCCTCGAAGGCCTCGACCACGTCCTCGGCGTCCACGTTGCGGCAGAAGCGCATGCGCAGCTCCTTGGTCGTGTTCTGGGTGAGGAGCGTCTTGAACAGCGCCTTGTCCTTCTCGACGGTCTTGGTCTTCTTGCCCTTGTAGCTGGCGAGGTCCTTCTGGATGAAGGCCCGGTCGACGTAGAGCACGTACGAGTAGACGTTCACGTTGAAGATCGTCTTCTCGCGGATCCCGAGACCCATGAGATCCAGGGTGGCCGGCTTGGTGTCCTTGGCCGCGTCCTTCTTCAGCGTGGACTGGATCCAGGCCGGGTACTCGTGATCGCTCTCCTTCTCCTCGATCATGGGCGCCTTGGCGTCTTGGACCGCGACGGCGGGCGCGGGTGCGGCGCCGAGGAAGAGCGCGAGGAGTGCGGGTGCGGTGTGGAGCATGATGGGTCTGGGAGGTGCGGCGGCGGGGGAGGACGGGCTCAGCGGACCGGGTCGTCTTCGTCGAGCTTGGTGCGCCACTGGTTGGGGCTCTCGCCGGTCTCCCGCTTGAAGGCGCGGTAGAAGGTCGAGAGATCCTCGAAGCCGCACTCGAAGGCGACGCTGAGGACGGTCCGGTTGGTGTTCTCGAGCAGCTTCTTGGCGTGATCGATCCGCAGCTTGCGCACGTGGGCGAGCCAGGACGTCCCGGCGACCTCCCGGAAGAGCTGGGTGAAGCGACGACGCGACAGGCCGAGGGCGGACGCCGCGGCGTCGAGGTTCGTCGCCTCGAAGAAGTTCTCCGACAGGTCCTCCACGTAGCCCTTCATGCGCGTGACGCTGTCGGAGCCGACGGCGACCTGGGGGATGCGCGCGGGGGCGGTCTCGTCCGTGGGGCTCGCGAGGATGCGCGTCACGTCGACGATCAGTCGCAGGGTCAGCGCGACCATCTGCGCGCCCGTCGTGGGCAGGTCCAGGGTCTGCTCGAAGAGCAGCCGGCGCATGCTGCGCTCGACCTTTTGGGCGGCGTGCTCGCTGAGGGCGATCACCCCGCTCGGGAGGGCGTCCTGGGCGAAGCAGGTCGTCTCGAGGATGTGGGCCTGGATGCTCACCACGTACAGGGACATGGGCGCCTCGGCGGAGTCGACCAGCGCGTGCTCGAGCCCGATGGGCACGATGATCGCGTTCCCTTTCGTGCAGGGCATGACTTCGCCGCCGACCTCGAGGTGTCCTTGGCCGTCGTGGACCAGGACGACCTTCATGAAGTCGTGGGCGACGGCTGGCATGGACCAGCCCTCGGCGTGATGGCTCTCGAACACGTCCACACCCCAGGGGGGGAACATGTGCTGGACGGGCTCGCTCGTGGGCTGACTTGCGCGGGGACGGATGGGCATCGCTCGACGACGATAGCAGGGACTTCGAAGTCCGTCTCCGGGCAAGCCCAGGAGCGCTGGTCGGGGCGCCGGCCCGAGGGCGCGGGGCAGGGCTCGGTAGGGGTGGAGTCGATCCCGGCTCCAGGGAGGCGCGCTCGACCACGACGGAGGGTCACGCGCGCCCGCGGGGCGCTCGATCCCCAGTTCCTCCACGTCCCCGAACCGGCTCGTCGAGCGCCGCCCACGCTGGGGAGATCGCGTGGAGTTCTCTCGCCGGCATGGGGGGCGTGCGGGGCGCGACGAGGGCCATCTGCGGCGTATCTGGGGTGTTTCCGCTCGGCATCCGTTGGGGAGCGCTTGGTTGGTTCAGTTTTGGGGGCAAATATTTGAGATGTGGATAGAAGGGCAAAATATGGGGTGAGATTGGGGTCACAAGATCGTTTTCCACATCGCTTGCGATATTTCTGGGACTGTGCTGGGATCCGATGCGGAGTTGCATGTCCATGTCCTCGCCCCAGTTCCTCGGAGTCCACGCGGCCACGATCGATCCCGAAGGTCGCATCCAGCTCCCGGTGCAGCTGAGGGACGAGGTGAACCTCCGCAGCCCCGAGTTCCGGTTCATGGCGAGCCTCGAGGCTGACGGGAGCGTCTGCCTGCGAAGCCGCGAGGGGTTCGAGCGCTGGACCGAGCGGCTGCGTGCGGCCGACCCCCGCTCCCAGGACGCCCGGCGCACCCTGCTCACCGTCGCGGCTTTCAGCGCCCCGGTGAAATGTGACAAGCAGGGGCGCATCAGGGTGCCTGACCCGATCCTCCGCCTCGCGGGGATCGAGAGGACCGACGCTCGCGAGATCGTCCTCGTGGGCGGCTTCGACGAGATCCGCGTCTGGTCCCCGGGAGGCTGGGACGCCTTCGCCGCGCGCGCGCGGGAGGGCCTCTCCGCGGGCCTCGACGAGCTCCTGCTCGGAGCGTCCACCGAGGGTCTCTCCGCGGCCGAGGCCTGAACCCGGGGTCCCGACCCGGGACACCCCCTGGGTCCGGGGGAAGCGGTGCCGGGTTGGGCTCAGGGAAACGCCGGGCGGGCGTCGATCCGGGACACAGGATGTCCTCGCCTCGCCGCCTCCTCGTCGCCGCCCTCGCCCTCGCCGGCCTCGGCACCGCCTCCGCGATCGCGGAGGCCTCACAGGCGAGCCGCGCGGAGACGGGCACCGAACTGCGTTCGTCCGGCGCGGCCGGAATCGTGGCGAAGGACTCGCTCCTGGTGGTCAGCGCGAAGGAGAACGCGCTCATCGTCCAGGATCCGACGACCGGTGAGCGCTCCGCTTTCTTCAGGGTCGGGGCCAGCCCGACCTCCGTCGCCGTCTCGCCGGACGGTCGGACGGCCGTGGTCACGAACCGCGGCGAGCGCATCTCGGGTACCACGATCTGCGTCGTCGATCTGCACGCGACCAACCTCGTCCGCACGATCCCGCTCGAGGTCCAGACCAAGGACCCCGACCGCTCCGTCGCGTCGCGCGCCTATCACCGCCCCTCCGGCGTGACTTTCCTGCCCGGCGGACGCCGGGTGCTCGTGACCTGCGCGATCGAGGGGGCCCTCCTGATGGTCGACCTCGTCGAGGCGCGCGTCATCGGTCACGTCGAGCTCGAGGCCGAGGGCTCGGAGGACGTCGTCGTCGATCACGACGGCGCCTTCGCCTACGTCGCGAACCGCGCGTCGGGCACCGTCAGCGTGATCGAGCTCGGGCGCATGCGCCTCGTGCGCAACATCGACGCCGGCGGCGGCCCCAGCGGGATGGCGCTCCATCCGCTCGCCGACGAGATCTGGGTGGCCAACGCGGACACCAACTCGATCTCCATCATCGATCTCGAGACCCGCAACGAGCGCATGGAGTTCGCGTGCGGCGCGATGCCCGTGGACGTGTGCTTCACGCCCGACGGCGCCCACGCGCTCGTGACGAACATGCAGGAGGGCAACGTGTCGGTCTTCGACGCCGAGACCCTCCGGACCGAGCAGCTCATCGAGCTCGACCGCGTCAGCGAGGA
The DNA here is from genome assembly GCA_965662915.1 of Planctomycetota bacterium. Classification (GTDB taxonomy): domain Bacteria; phylum Planctomycetota; class UBA1135; order UBA1135; genus Saltatorellus. Next base: position 15,098 of record CBFIJG010000041.1, read on the forward strand.
CCAGGCCAAGACGCGTCCGGTGGGCATGCCCGGCCGCTTCGGTCTGAGCCCGCTCCCGACCCGGGTGCTGGCTCACCCGGGCGGCGGTCTCGCGTGGGTCTCGACGCGCCGCGACGACCGCCTGTACGTCGTGGACACCTCCACCTGGGCCGTCGTCGCGAGCCAGGACGCTCCCCACGCGCCCGACGATCTCGGCTGGTCGAGGGTGTCGACGGCGCCCGCGCCCGCGCCCGCGGCGAACGGGCGCTGACGGGCCACCGCGAGGGCACCGTCGCCGCTACCCTGCGCGCGGCGATGCTCACCCGCTACGCAGTCCGATGCCGCGCCCCGCTGTGGGCCCGCGGCGGGCAGGCCCAGACCCTGCTCGGCTACTTCCTGCCCGTGACCGGAGAGGCCCTCGACCCCGCGCTGCCGGACGTCGAGCGGCACGAGATCCTGCTCGACGGTGAGGACCGGGTCGTGGTCTTCGAGGCGGCGCCGGCGGGCGCCGCCGAGGGGGAGCGCCCGCTCGACGGGGCCGTCGTCCACCTCTTCCACGGGCTGACCGGGTCCTCCGACTCCAACTACGTGCGGCTGGCCGCGTCCGTGATGCGAGGGGCGGGAGCGCGCGTGGTCGCGTACAACCACCGCGGCCAGGGCGCGGGCGCCGGACTGGCTCGAGGCTTCTACCACTCGGGGAGCGACATGGATCTGTTCGCGAGCGTTGCCGCGGCGCGCGCGCGGCATCCCGGTTCGCCGCAGCTGGCCATCGGATTCTCCCTGTCGGCGAACACGCTCCTGCTCGGCGCGGCGCGGCGGGGGGAGCACCCCGGACTGCCCGACGCGATCCTCGCGGTGAATCCCCCGGCCAGGCTGTCCGTCGCGGTGCGCAGGATGGAGCGCGGGTTCAACCGCGTCTACGACCGCAAGTTCGTGGCCGGGATGCGCGAGGCCCTGCGCGTGCGCCGCGACCTCGGCTGGGCGGGGGAGGACCTCGTCATCCCGATGGGTTCCAGCGTCCGCGAGGCGGACGACCTCGTGACCGCGCCGATGGCTGGCTACCCGGACGCCGAGGCCTACTACGCGGACTGCTCGTCCGCACCGCGCTGGCCCGCGGTCGAGGTCCCCGCCGTCGTCCTGTCCGCGGCCGATGATCCGTTCATCTCCGCGGAGGACCTCACCGACGCGGCTCCGGGGCCGCGCATGCTCGTGCACGTCGAGGCCACGGGCGGGCACCTCGGCTACCTCTCGAGCGCCGGTCCGCCGATCCCTGGCGGCTCCCCCCGGCGCTGGCTGGGCGGTGCGCTGCTCCACTACGCCGTGGAGCTCCGACGCGCGCTGGGCTGAGGCCAGGCCTTTCCGGCTTCGATGCCCCCTCCGCGCGGCGCGGTGCGAACATCCCTGCCGCATGGCCACCCAGTCCTTCGAACGCTCCGTCGCGTCCCCTGCGTCCGCCCGGGAGACCTTCGAGTGGCACGTGCGGCCCGGCGCGCTGCGGCGGCTGCTCCCACCGTGGGACAGCGCCAGCGTGATCGAGGGCGGCGGCCCGACCGAGCGCCTCGAGAAGGGGGCGCATCAGACCATCCGCGTGGGGGTGGGGCCCGTGGGGCTTCGGTGGGTCGCGGAGATCGCCGACCTCCAGCCCGAGCGCACCTTCTTCGTCGACCGGCAGGTCTCCGGGCCCTTCAAGAGCTGGAACCATCGCCACGAGGTGAGCGCGGACGGCGCCTCGACCTCGACCCTCGCCGACCGCATCGAGTACGCGCTGCCCGCGGGCCCACTCGGCCGGCTCCTCGGAGGAGGCGCGGTCCGATCGAAGCTCGCGAGGATGTTCGCGTGGCGTCACCGGGTGATGGTGAACGACCTGCGCGCCCACGCGCGCGCCGCGGAGACCGGGTTCACGGGGCGGAGGATCGCCATCACAGGCGCCAGCGGGCTCATCGGCCGGACCCTCGCGGCCTTCCTGCGGACGGGCGGCCACGAGGTGCTCGAGCTCGTCCGGCGCGCGCCGCGCGCGGCGCACGAGGTGCGCTGGGATCCCGCGGCGGGGACCGTGGACGTCGCGGCGCTGGAGGGCGTTGACGGGATCGTCCACCTCGCCGGTGAGAGCATCTTCGGCCTGCGCTGGACCGCCGAGAAGAAGCGCCGCATCGCGGACAGTCGCGTGGGGGGGACGCGCGCGATCGTCGCTGCGATCAACGCCATGGAGCGGCCGCCCGAGGTGCTCGTGTCGGCGTCCGCGATCGGGATGTACGGGGACCGCGGCGACGAGGTCCTCACGGAGTCCTCCGCGCCGGGGGGCGGCTTCCTCGCGGAGACGTGCCAGGCGTGGGAGGCGCAGGTCGCGGCGCTCCGGGACGACGTGCGCGAGGTGCGCGGCCGCCTCGGCGTCGTGCTCGACGCGGGGGGAGGAGCGCTCGACACGATGCTCCCCGCCTTCAAGCTGGGCGCGGGCGGCCGGCTCGGCAGCGGCGAGCAGTGGTTCCCGTGGATCACGCTCGACGACGCGATCGGGGCCTTCCACGCGGCGCTGCACGACGCGCGACTCCGCGGGCCGGTCAACCTCGTCGCGCCGGGCGAGGTGACCAACGCCTCGTTCACGAGGACGCTGGGCAGGACGCTGCGGCGGCCGACCATCGTGCCGGCGCCCGCCTTCGCGATGCGCCTCGCGCTGGGCGCCGAGCAGGCGGACGAGATGCTCCTCGCCAGCGTGCGCGTGAAGCCCGCGGCCCTCGAGGCGATCGACTTCCCCTTCGCCCACGGCGATCTGGAGCGGGCCCTCGGCCACGTGCTCGGGCGCTCTCTCGAAGGTCCCCCGGAAGGAAGCTGACGCGGCCGCTCCCCGTCAGTCCACGCCGAGGTCGGCGAGCACGCCGGGGAGGGCGTCCGCGAGCTCGCCGGCCAGCAGACCGGCCCCGGCGCCTCTCACCTCGAGGGCGCGCGCCGCTCCGAGGCCCAGGTGCACGCCGGCGAGCGCCGCGTCCAGGGGATCGAGACCCTGGGCCAGGAGGCCGCCGATCGTGCCCGCGAGCACGTCGCCCGAGCCGGCGGTGGCCAGCGAGGTCGGGGCGTCGCCGGCCACGAACACGGCGCCGGCTGGATCGCAGACGAGGGTCGGCGCGCCCTTGAGCACGAGCACGCAGCCCCAGCGCGCGGCGAGCGCGCGCCCGCGTTCGATGGCTCCGGCGTCCTCGAGGTCGGCGTCGGAGTCGATCAGCCGGGCGAGCTCACCGGGGTGGGGAGTGAGCACCCAGCGCTCGTCCGCGCGCTCCTTCAGCTCGCCGCCGTCGATCCAGGGGACGAGGGCGCCCAGGGCGCCGGCGTCGATCACGGCCGTGCCTTCACCCGTGGCGAGCAGCTCGCGCACGAGGGAATCGGACGCATCGGTCCCCTCGAGCCCGGGCCCGATGAGGAGCGCGCTCGCGCGGTCGCCGCGCGCGCGGACGAGGGCGGCCGCGGCCTCGTGGTCCTTGGGGATCGGGACGGTGCACACCTCCGGGGCCCGGGCGTCGATCGCCGCGCAGGCGGCGGCGGAGCTGAAGGCCATGACGTACCCTGCCCCGACGCGGCCCGCGGCCCTCGACGCGAGCACCGCCGCGCCGGAGTAGGCGTCCGAGCCCGCGACCACGGCGAGCTGGCCGACCGAGAACTTGTGCGCGCCGCGTGGCCGCTCGGGCAGCAGCCCGGCCACCGACGCGTCGCCGATGAGCCAGCTCGAACCCTCCGCGCTCGCGGAGTCCGCCAGCACCGTCGGAGGGATCCCGATGTCCACGACGCTGACCTCGCCCGCGTACTCGGGCCCGTCTCCGAGGACCAGCCCGGCCTTGAGCGCACCCATGCAGACCGTGAGGGACGCGACCACCGTGCGCTCGTCGTGGGCGAAGCCCGAGTCGCTGTCGAGGCCCGTCGGGACGTCGAGGGAGATCACCGCCTCGAAGGCGTCGCAGAGCTCCGCGAGGGCGTCGACCGGCGCGCGCAGGGGCCCGCTCGCGCCGATCCCGAGCAGGGCGTCGACGGCCACGAGCGCGCGGTCGCCCGCGCCGTCGACCCAGTCCGCGACGAGGCGGCCGAGCTCGGCGCGATCCGAGGCGGCCGGGACGTGCTCGAGGTCCAGCCAGCAGAGCTCGTCGTCCTCGAGGCGCTCGAGCAGCGCGAGGTTGCGCCGCGCGTCCTCGGCCCCGTCGGTGGCGCTGGCGGTCGAGAGGACGAGCACCCGCGCGCCGCGGATCGCCAGCATGCGGGCGAGCGCCAGCCCGTCCCCTCCGTTGTTCCCCTTGCCCGCGAGCACGAGCACGGAGAGCCCCTCGCTCGGCCCGGCCCACTCCTCGAGCTCGGCGAGGGCGCCGCGGGCCGCGGTCTCCATGAGCGCGAACCCCGGGACGCCCAGCTCCTGGATCGTCGCGCGATCGGCCGCGCGCATGGCCTCGGTCGAGAGGACGGGGAGGGAGCGAGCGTTCTGCATGGGGGCATCTTGCGCGGTCGCGTCGCCGGCGCCCGTGGCGGAGGCGGAAAAGAGCCCGCGCGGCCCGCGGCTCAGAACAGCGAGCCGGTCTCCGTCCCCGAGTAACGCGCCACGTAGTCCTTCACGCGGACCTTCCGGGCGGTGTTGTCGCTCGTCATGTAGCGCACCTTCCCGAAGATCTCCCGCTCCGGACCCCAGGCCCGGTCGTAGCGGCCCAGGACCCACATGATCCCGCCCCAGGAGTTCGGGTCGCGCCCGTCGAGGCCGTACTTGTTGTTGAGCTCCACCATGATCCGGTGGGCCTCCTGCGGGCTCTCGGACCAGTGGAGGATCTTCTTGCCCCAGAGCATCCGCAGGTAGTTGTGGATGATGCCCTCGCGGCGCAGCTGGTTCTGGGCGGCGTTCCAGAGGGAGTCGTGGGTCTCCGCGCGCTCGAACTGCTCGAGGGAGTAGACGTGGGGGCGGGGATCGTCCGCGTGCTCGGCCAGGGTCGCGAGGGCGAAGCCCGGCAGGCTGTCGAAGCGTCCGTAGTCCGTCGGGCGCTCCTCGCAGGTGTTGAGGCAGACCTCGCGCCAGGTCACGAGCTCGTCCATGAACCCCTCGGCGGCGGCGGACATGCCCCACCAGCCCTCGCGCTTGCCCGTCGCCTTCACGCCCTCGATGGCGGAGCGGTCCCAGCCCTCGGCCGCGGTCACGGCGAGGAACACCTCGTGGGCCGAGATGTGACCCCAGTGGAGCCAGGGGGAGAGGCCGCTCGCGACGTCGGCTTCGGGCTGGTTCCTGTCGAGGTAGCCACCGAGACGCTCGGCCACGAAGCGCTCCATGACGCGGCGCGCCTCCACCTGCCCGCCGCGGCGAGCCGCGACGGGCGCGACGTCGTGATCGATGGGCAGCGTGGAGAGGTCGACGGCGTCGAGGTCCATGGCAGGCCAGCGCTCCAGCACCGACGCCGGCAGCGAGGCGAGCGTCGGCAGGCCGGGGCCCTCGAGGGGGTGCTCGAGCGGGACGGCGCCGAGCTCCCTCCAGACCTCGCGGTGCACGTGCCGGCGGAAGTCGTGGGCCCTGGCGAAGGCCTTTCCGGCCGCGTTCAGGGGGAGGATCCCGCAGGAGTCGACGGCCTCCATGGGCACGTCGATCTCGCCCGCGACCTGCACGGCCCAGCGCGGCATGTGGAAGCAGGGCCAGTGGTCGGTGACGTAGAGGCAGGCGCGCTCCGCGAGGGCCTCGTGGAGTCCCTTGCCATGTCCGGCCTCGGGCTCGACGTAGGGGAAGTAGGTCGCGGCGGTCCCCGCCAACGCGTCCCGGTTCGCGCGCATGCCCTCGATCGCGAAGGCGTGGTGGCGATCGCTCGCCCAGCGATAGCTGCAGGAGAGGGCCTCGACGACGACCAGCGGGCGATCCAGCTCGCGGGCGCGCCGGGCGGCGTGCTGCAGGCCGAAGTTGAAGCGCGTCCGGCGCTGCGCCAGCATCCAGTAGACGACGTACTCGCCGTCCGCGCGGACGGTGCGCTCGGGGCCGTAGCGGCGGATCCGGGAGGCGGGGGTCTCCATGGCGGCGTCTTCGCGCGGCGGACCGCGCTGGACGCCCTCAGCGCTGGCCGAAGAGCTCCGCCGCGCGCGACGCCGCAGGGCTGTCCGGGGCCTCGAGCGCGATCGTGCGCGCGACGACCCGGCAGAAGCTCAGGTCGATGGAGTCGAGATCGTCCCGGTCGAGCGCGAAGCGCTCGAGCAGGAGCGACGCGTAGGGGAGGAGTACCTCCTCCGGGCAGGGCTTGTAGGCCTTGCGCGCGGTCCTGCGCAGGCGGCGTAGCCAGCGCGTCCGCCCGACCTGCTCGGTCGGCCCTGCGTCGGCGAAGGCGGCCGCGCTCGAGGCGAGCAGCGACCAGCCCTGGAAGAGGGCGGCGGGGTCGGACATGACCGTCAACTGCGCCTCGACGGCTCCGTCCTCGCCGTCCGCGACCTCCGGCCGGACGTGATCGAGGAGCGCGCGGCGAAGCGCGGCGTCGGCGTGCATCGGGCCGTTCGGCCGGCGCTCGGCGGCGAGCGCAGCCGCGTGGACCTCGGCGGCTTCCTCGAAGAGCCCGGCGGCCTCGAGCCGCGCGACAAGGGCGAGCGAGGCGGACGCGTCCTGCTGCGCGGTGGCGGCTGCGCGCAGCGCCGCGAGAGGCCGCTCCCCTGCGAGGATCCGCGCCAGTTCGCGAGCGAGGCCCACGGGCTCGTGCACGGCGCCGGTCAGTGGTTCGGCGGCGTCGAGCACCTCGATCGATCCGTCCGCGCCGCGGCGCAGCGCGAGGACCGCGGGGACGGCGCGGAGGAGCTCGGTTCCGCGCAGCGTGTCCGGTAGCTCCGCGCCCACGTCGACCACCGCGACCCGGGCGGTGCCCAGAGCCTCCTTCAGCAGGCTCGACGCGGCGGCCTCGCGCTCGAAGGCGAGGACGTGAGGCGCTTCGATGCGGCCGTAGACGAGGAGCGGCGCATCTCCCGCCACGGCGAGCCCTTCATCGAGGGGCACGCGCGAGGCGCCGGGCGGCCACGCGATCTCGGCGGCCGCGGTGCGCTCACCTCCGAAGAGGATCCCCGCGCCGCCCTCGGACTCACGCCAGTCCGAGAGGACGAATCCCAGAGCGGCGGCCGCGAGGGCGCCGGTGATCAGGTCGGGTCTCCACACGCGAAGAGCGTACCGAGGTCGCGTGACGCGGACTCCCGGTCAGGGGGCGATGTGTGGGGTCGCGCGTGCCAGAGCGCGCGCAGGGGGGCGTGCCTTCCCGGATTCGCTCCTCAATCCGGGAGATGGACCGGGCCGGCGGCGAACTCCGAGACCGCGTTGAGGATGCTCCGGCAGCTGATCTGCCCGACGAACCTGCCCTCACGGACAACGGGGAAGCGCCGTCGATGGCCATCGATGAGTTTCTTGGCGACGGTCATGACGCTCTCGCCCTCCTCGACGCACTCCACTTCGCGGGTCATCACGGAGGCGACGGTGCCGCCCATCTCTCCGTGATAGGCGCCGCTGAGGATCGACTCGAGGCAGTCCATCTCGGAGACGATCCCGACGACCATGCCGTTCGCGTCGACGACGGTGGCGCCGGAGATGCTGCGTTCGACGAGCGCGTGGATCGCCTCGTAGACGCCCGCGTCGGGGCTGAGGGTCACCGGGTTCTTCGTCATGTGGTCCTTCGCTTTCATCGACGGCAGCATGCGCGCTCCTTCGTTCGAGTTGTCCGAGGGCGGCCGCACGAGAGCGCGCGGCGCCATGACGCAGCCTAGGGGCTAGGGCTCGATTTCGCAGGGGAGGGCCCGCCCGGGGCCTTTCCTGCAGGGTCATGAACGACTGAGAGGGGCCGCGCTCGGCGCAGCCCCTCTCCAATGGATGCCCCCGCGGGGCTTCGTGGCCCCTGATGCTCTCAGGTCTTCAGGACGCCCGGGACGACCCCGGTGCTGTCGGAGAAGGTCTTCGCCTTCACGCCGGCGGCGTGGAGCGTCGTGAGGAGGAGGTTGCTGAAGGGCTCCTCCTCGTCGTAGCGCCGGTAGGTGCCGTGCTGGACACCCATGGCCGCGCCGCCGGCGAGCGCCGCCGGGTAGTTGCGCGCGTTGTGGGTCGTGCTGCAGCAGCTGCCGTAGAGGCTCAGGGTGCTGTCGATGAGCGGTCCGTGCTCGTCCTCCGTCGCGGCGAGGCGATCGAGGAAGTAGCCGAACTGCTTCGCGTACCACTGGTCGAAGCTGCCCCACTCCGGCCAGTGACCGTCGGCCATGTCGTGGCTGATGGTGTGGTGGCCCTTGTTGATGCCGAGCGCGATCTTGGGGAAGTTGTCCCCGAAGCCCATGCCGTCCTCGCGGCCCATCATGTAACTGACCACCCGCGTGATGTCCGTCTGGAGCGCGAGCACGATCAGGTCGAAGGTCGCGCGCAGGTAGTCCTGGGCGGCGGTCCGGGGGTTGGGGTCCAGGTCGAGGTGGTCGGCGGTGAAGGCCTTCATCGGCCGGTCGAGCCAGGCCTCGTTGCGCTTCACCTGCTCCTCGACGGCGTTCAGCGAGTCGAGGTACTCGTCCATCTTCGAGCGGTCGCGCTCCCCGAGCTTCTTGCGCAGGCGCTTCGAGTCCTCGAGCACGAGGTCGACGATCTTCTTGTCCCGCGCGAGGCTTCGGCGGCGGTCGGAGGTGGTGGCGCCGCTGCCGCTCGGGGAGAAGTAGCGCTCGAAGATGGAGCGCTGGCGATGCTCGGAGGGGATCGGCCGACCGGTCTGGCCGAAGGACAGGGTCGAGACCCGGGACTTGTAGCCCACGCCGCCGTCCGTCGAGAGCACGAGGCTCGGGTAGCGCGTCTCGCTCTTCAGCACCTGCGCCGCGGCCTGGTCGACGCTGATGGAGTTCTTGTACTGGTCGAAGCGAAGATCGCCGCCGGTGAGCCAGGTGTCGCCAGCGAGGTGCCCGAGCAGCTCGCGGCTCTTCGGGTGGCTCATGCCTCCGAAGAAGCTCAGACGCTTGCGGTGCTTCTCGAGGGGCTTCAGGACGTCGGTGAACTGCCAGTCCTTGCCCTCGCCGCCGGGGAACCAGCGCCATCGGGCGTTGGCGGCGTCGCTCTCGGACGGGAGGCTGCACCCGTTGGGGAAGTAGACGTACACCAGCCGCCGCGGCGCGGGGGCCGCGCTCTGCGCCGGCAGGGCGCGCTCCATCGCGTGGAGGTACGGTGTCGCCACCGCGACGCCGGCGCCGCGCAGGAACGTGCGACGGGACAGGTACCAGGAGGGTCGTGCCATGGAGTCGGTGGGCCGAGGCTCAGCGCTGGAAGGCGGGGGACGTGCAGATGGCGCGGGCGATGGCGCGGACGCGCAGACCGTCGGCGCGCGCGTCCTCGAGGATGTCCGCCAGGTCCTCCTCGTCGGTGAAGGACACGTCGCGGCCGAGGGCGTAGGCGTAGAGGTGTTCGATGAACGACAGCGCCACGGCGTCGGCTTCGCTGTCGAGCAGGTAGCGCTTGAGCGCCGCCACGCCGTCGATCGCGGTGCCGTCCGGCAGCGTGGTGCTCGCGTCGACGGGGCGGCCCTTGCGTTCGATCTCCAGGAGTCCCGTGGCGCCGTAGCGCTCGAAGGCCACGCCGTAGGGGTCGATGCCCGCGTGGCAGTCGCGGCAGGAAGCGCTGTCCCGGTGCAGCTCGAGCTGCTCCTTGAGGGTGAGGTCCTGGAACCCCGGCGCGGTCGGGTCGAGGTCGGGGACGTTCGGCGGCGGCGGGGGCGGCGGGTCACCGAGGATGCGCTCCTTGAGCCAGACCGCGCGCTTGATGGGGTGGGGATGCACGCCGTCGGAGTGGCCGACGAGGAAGGCACCCTGGGAGAGGAGACCGCCCCGGCCCTCTTCGCGCGGCACCTCGACCGGCCTGAACTCCGGCCCGAAGACGTTCTCCACGCCGTAGAACTCGGCGAGGTTCTGGTTGAGCATGACCCAGTCGCTGTCGACCAGGGTCAGGACGTCGAGGTCCTCCGCGAACATCCGCTCGAGGAAGGAGATGGTCTCCTCGCGCATGTCGCGCTTCACGAAGCGAGTGAAGCGCGGGAACTTGCGCGCGTCGACGGTCATCTGCTCGAGGCGGTCGAGGCGCAGCCACTCCTCGGCGAAGGCCTCGACGAAGCGGCGCGAGCGGGGATCGTCGAGCATGCGGTCGACCTGAGCCTCGAGCTCACGGCGCAGCGCGCCGGCGCCCGCGAGGGCGCGCAGCTCCTCGTCCGGCGGCGCATCCCACAGGAAGAACGACAGTCGCGAGGCGAGGACCCAGTCGTCGGCCTCGACGATCTCGTCGCCGTCGGTCTCGGGCTCCGCCATGTAGAGGAAGTTCGGGGAGCAGAGGGCCGCGGTGAGCACCTCCTGGATCGACTCCTCGAAGGTGGAGAACCCGGCGCGGCCCGCGCGCCAGAAGGCGTGGTACCGCTCGACCGTCTCGTCGGTCACCGGGCGACGGAAGGCGCGCTCGAGGAAGGCCGCGATGACCTCGCGGGCGTAGACGCCCTCGTCAGCGCGGTGCGGCGAGTCGTGGAAGACCTCGGTGTAGGAGGCCGGAGGCCACTCCGGATGGAAGGGCGCCTCGACCTCGATGGACTCCACGAGGAGCGGCGGGCCGGTCTGGCCCTTGTCCTTGACGAGGTGATCGTTCCAGAGACCGAGGAGGAGGAACCCCGAGAGGATCTCGTCGTCGCCGGACTCGGGCTCGGGGACGGGGAGGTTCTCGAGGCGCGTGATGAAGGTGTGCGTCTCCGGCTCGCCCCGCGGCGCGGTGACCTCGACGGCGTCGCCGAAGGTCGCGTAGTCCATCCCGTCGTCCGTGCGCGTGCCCGCGTAGACCCGCAGGGCCGGGCGAAGGTGGGCGACGCGCGCCTCGAGGTCGGCGCTCCGCTCGTCGAGGCCCTTGACCAGCTCGTGGGATCCATCGAGCGGCGTCAGGATGAGGTGGCTGAAGCCGGTGAAGAAGGGGCCGCCCAGTTCGAGGTGCTGCGCTCCCTCGGGGAGGTAACCAGCTCCCACCGTCGTCACGACGCGCTCCCTCTCGAGGTCTTCGGGAGCGGTCTCGGGGCGCGTGTCGAGGGTCTGCTTCCCGCGGGTCAGACGGACCTGGGGCATCGCGTCCGCGGGGAGCGGCGGGTGCACGAGGTCGATCTGGTAGAAGCCCTCCGCCGGCACGGCGAACCTCACCCGCGCCTTGCTCGGCTTGGTGCGGTCGATGCCGACGAGCGCGGCTCCATCCTGGACGAGGTTCCTGCGCTGATCGCTATGGAGCGCGCTCGCCACGATCGCTTCGACGCTCCGCACCAGTTCACCGCCGTCCTCGGTGAAGCGCGCGCGGGGCGCGGCGTCGACCATCGGAAGCAGCACGGGCTGACGCGCGTCCCAGATCCCGCCGCGCGAGGCGCGGACGCGCATGGCGAGCCGGCCCTGCTCGGGGAAGACGCGCTGCATCTCGAGCTTGGCATTGGGGGAAGGGCCCTGCCAGGCACCCGGAGCCACCTCACGGTGGGGGACGGCGCCGTAGAGGACCATGCCGTCCTCCACGACCTTGAACCGGTCGCGAGCGGACCCGCGCAGCCCGACGCTGATCTTGCGGCGCAGTGCGTCGAGGGCTTCGCGCTCGGCGCCGGCCCTCGGCTCGCGCGGCGCGCCCTGCGCGTCGAGGACCTCGATCAGGAAGTCCTCGGTGCTCAGGGGCACGGACTGGTATCCGCCGGTGCGGGCCGCCACGAGTCCCTCGCCGATGCCGGCGCCGAAGCGGACCCGGTAGCGGGTGGCCTCGGGGCGCGGGCCCGCGGGCAGCGCCTCCTTCACGGCGCGGCGGGCCAGCTCGTAGACCGTGTCGATGTGAAGGGGCGACGACTGCAGGGCTGCGCCGTTGTTCGTGAACCCCATGCGCGACTTCGAGTCGCCGGGGAGGTTGCGCCCGAAGTCGATCCCGAGGCCGAAGAGCTCGTCCAGGGCGTTCGTGAACTGACGACGGTTGAGCCTGCGCAGGACCGGCCGTGACGGCCCCTCGTTCTCCCGGCGCACCGCCTCGAGTCCCCCCTCGATCCAGGCGACGACCGCGCGGCGCTCCTGATCGCTCATCTGGGGCGAGGTGGTCGGCGGCATCTCCGCGCCCTGGATCATGTCGAGGGCGAAGTGCCACTCCTCGGCGTCGAAGCCGCCGACGAAGTCCGGGTCGAGATCGTCGATGCGCACGCTGCCCTTCTGGACGTCGGGGCCGTGGCACTCGAAGCACACCCGCTCGAGGATCGGGCGGATGGTCTTCTCGTAGCGCCGGTCCTCGACCGCAGCAGGCGCCTCGCCCTCCGGGGCGAGCACGACCGAAGGGCGCGCCAGTCCGAAGGCGAGGGACGCGGCGCCCACGAGGGTCACCGGCAGCGAGATCCGCGGGTGGAGAGTCCGAGAGACGCGCATGGCTCCAGTCTAAGGGGAACGCGCCTCTTCTCCCGTGCCTCAGGTTCGGACCTGCCCGATCCGCCGTGCGAGTGCAGGGAGGCGAGGGGCGCGCGCTCAGCGGCTCCCGAAGTACTTCTCCCTGATCCAACGCGGCTGCCAGCGGTCGGGCTTGCGTTTCACGTCGGAGAGATCCCGTGTGAAGGGCTGCGGCTCGTCGACGCTGAGGGGTGCGTCATCGCCGGCCTGCGACATCAGTGCAGCCATGCGAGCAGACATGTCTTTGACACGATCGGCCATCTCCGGGCGGCCGGAGAGGTCCACGAGCTCGTGCGGATCCGACGCCAGATCGAAGAGCTGCGCGTGGTCGATCCTCGGGTAACGGATGAGCTTCCAGCGACCCTCGACGAGAGCGCGCTGGGTCGTGCCCATGGAGAGAGCGAGCTCGGCGCGCGGTGTGTCGTCTTCCCCGCGCGCGGCCGGCGCGAGGTCACGGCAGAAGCGCGGGTCACGGGGCGAATCGACGCCGGCCGCGGCCAGCATCGTCGCGTGCACGTCCGTGAGGTAGGTCAGCGAGTGCGTCGCGGAGCCCGCCGGGAATCCTGGCCCCGCGACGATCAGCGGCGCCCTCAGGCTGTGCTCGTAAACGCTCTGCTTCCCGAGCAGGCCGTGACTGCCGAGGGCGAGCCCATGGTCCGCGAGATAGACGACGAGCACTTCGCGTCCGTCGTCGAGGGCCGCGACCGCCTCCAGCACGCGGCCGATCTGCGAGTCGAGGTGCTCGATCAGTCCGTAGTACTCGGCGAGCTGGTCCCGCACGACGTCGCGCGGCCTCGGCCAGGGCGCGAGGACCTCGTCCCGCAGCACGAGGAACCCGTTGTCGAAGGGGTGCTGCGCCATGAAGTTGCGCGGCAGCGGCGGCAGCTCCGCGTAGTAGGGGCGGGCCCATGGCCGCGGCGGGTCGCGAGGGTCGTGGGGCGCGCTGAAGGCGACGGACAGGAAGAGCGATCCGCTCTCGTGCTCCTCGATGAACGACACCGCTGCCTCGGCGAAGAGCTCGCTCGAATGGCCGTCGAGGTTCACGGTCTCGGAGAACTCGCCGCCCGCGAAGTCCGTCGACGGGACGGCCCGGTGGTTGCTCATCCCGCTGAACATCACGCGTTCGCCGCGCTGGAAGCTGCGCGCGAAGCTGCCGCGCCCGTTGTGCCACTTCCCGGTGTGGAACGTCGTGTAGCCCGCGGCGCCCAGCGCCGCGCCGAGGGTCTCGGCGCCGTCGAACGACTGCAGGTTCATCCCGAAGTAGGGGCGGCCGGTGTGGATCATCGCCCGGCTCGGGACGCAGACCGCGCCGCCGCGTGAGCCCATGCAGTAGGCCCTGTGGAACGAGGTCCCGCGCGCAGCGAGCGCGTCGAGGTGGGGCGTCCTGATGTGCGGGTTGCCCCAGGCGCCGACCGTGTCGGCGCGCTGGTCGTCGGTGAGGATGAGGACGACGTGCGGGGGCGCAGCGGG
>CBFIJG010000042.1:0-28161 GCA_965662915.1 Planctomycetota bacterium
CGCGCCGAGGCCCTGATGACGGGCGCGCCGGTGTTCGACCGGGTCCGCGCGGCGAGGCTCTACGCCGACGCAGCCTCCTGGGCACGGGAGCAGCTCGAGGACGCCGGGCGTGCCGCCCGATTCGCCCGCTTCGCGCTGGCGCTCGAGCCCGGGGACAGGGCGCTGAGGACGATGCTGGAGTCCCTCGCGGGCGGCTGAGCCGTTCGCCGGATCAGCCCCCGAAGGCCCGGAGCCAGCTCGCGCATCCGTCGCACCACGACTTCCAGGCGTCGACGGCCGCGGCGTTGCCCGCGGCCGTGGCGGCGTCGACCCTGAGCTGGCGCTCGAGCTCGTTGCTTGCGAGGTGTCGCTCCACGTCGGCGGGCCCCATGTCGGCGAGAGCCAGGCCCGCGCTGACGATCGCGGCGCACGTCCGGCGCAGCTCGTCGCCGTCGATCATGCCCATGCGGTCGAGGCTCGTGTGGTACGTGAAGTCGGTGAAGTGCCACACGAGCGCCGCGGGGATGCCGCGCCGGTTGAAGACGTCGTGGTCGCTGCCGCCCTCCCAGGGGTTCTCGGACGTGCGCCATCCTCCGACGTGGAGCGCCACGTCGCGCAGCGCCTCGCGGCACACCACGTTGACGCCGTTCGGGCGGATGTCCCGGGCGGAGACGCGACCTGCGCCCCATGGCGTGTGAGCGTCGGGGGGGATCGTGTGGAGAGCGCCGGGGTCGGGGGTCCGCTCCAGGAGCACCACCGCGCCGGTGCGCTCGGGTGACTGGCCGAGCATGTCGGCCGAGAGGGCGGCGACCGTCTTGCAGTCGGTGTCCTCGAGCCAGACGGCCGACTGGCCCATCTCGTCGCCGAAGACGAACGCGAGCGTCCGTCGCGGCCGCGGCAGTTCGCCGGCCCGGAGCGCTGCTGCGTAGCCCGAAGCCGCTGCACAGAGCCCGGCCGCGCCCGCCGCGTTGTCGCCGGCGCCCGGCTCCTGGAGGTGGGACGCGATGGCCACGGCCTCCTCGGGGGTTCCGTCACCGATCACCTCGGCGATGAGCGTGCGAAGGGGTCGGGACTCCTCGCGGGTGCGGACGTGGAGGCGCAGGGGCGCGCCCGCGCCAGCGTCCTGGATCCGCGCGAGGACGCGCGGGGAGATCTGGCACACCGCGATGGTGGGGAGGTCCTCCCCCTCGCCGCCGCGGCGGGGGCCACCGCGCGCGGACCGGGGCGCGCGGGTGAACTGGATCGCGTCCAGGTGACGGTCGCCGCCTTCCGGGTCCTTCGTGAACGGGAACGTCGACGCCGAGAGCACCCCGGAACCGCCCTTGGCGCGGACGGCACCGATCAGCCGGCTGCTCAGCGGGGACCGGGTCACGAGCAGGCCCCCCGGCACGACGGCGTCGAGCTCGAAGGCCGCGGGCCCTTCGACGTGGGCGCTCGGCGCTCCCTGGGGCACCATCGTGCGATGGGCGTCGCCGGGCGCCCCGAAGGCGAGGAGCACCTCCCGGTCGGCACCCGCCCCGAGCTCCAGGGAGGCGGCCAGAGGCCACCAGGCCGGGGCGCGCATCTCCTTCTCGACCACTCTCAGCCGGAGGGCGCTGCCCTCGGCGCTGAAACCTGCGGCCCCCAGGTGGGCGCGGATCCGGTCGAGGCAGGCGTCGTAGAGGGGGCTCGCGGGGGTCCGGTAGAAGCCATCGATGAAGATCGCGTCTCCCAGGGCCCGGGCCAGGTCGAAGCGGTCGTGGATGGGGGCCACCCAGCGCGCTGGGCCCCTGGCAGGGCTCCCAGGGGGGGCCACGGGGGGCCCGGCATGGCCCTTCAGGCCCACCTCGGTGGAGTTCGAGGCGGAGGCGGGCGCGTCCTGGGCGCGTCCCGGCGCCCGGGGCGCGAGGGCGAGCGGCAGGGCCAGGAGGGCCGCGAGCCGGGCCCCGGCGGCGAGCCGGGAGGCCGCCGCTCCGACCGCGGGCTGGTGGAGGATGGTCGTCATGGGAAGGAATCCGGGATGGGCCAATTGCAGCCCCGCCGAGAACGGTCGTATGCTCTTCGGCCCGTTTGCGACGGACCGGGCCCCTGTTGGAAGAGGGCCACACGGGTCCAGCACACCCCCGCGGACCCCCATTCTGTCCTCCGAACCGATCCATGGCCAAGACCTCCGCAGTCCAGAAGAACGAGCGCCGACGCCGCCTCGCCGAGAAGTACGCCGACCGCCGCGCCGAGCTCAAGAAGACCATCAGCTCGTCCAAGACCTCCGAGGAGGAGAAGGACGAGGCCCGCGCCAAGCTCGCGAAGCTGCCGCGGAACTCCAACCCCAACCGCGTCCGCAACCGCTGCACCTTCACGGGCCGCCCGCGGGCCGTTTACCGCCGCTTCGGCGTCTGCCGCATCGTGATGCGGGAACTCGCGCACGAGGGCAAGATCCCCGGGATGCGCAAGGCGTCCTGGTGATCCGCAGGGCAGCGCTCGCTGCCCGACGTTCGTTCCAGCGGAAGGCTGCTGCTCCTGAGAGGGAGCAGCGGCCTTCCGTTCGTTCCGAGCGTGGGGCCGTCGAGGAACATCGGAGCGCGCTGTTGCTCGGCGACCGCCCGGGACGGGGCCGCGCGGCCCGCGAGGGGCGGCGTGAAGCTCGCGGCCCTCGAGTCGTTCGCCTCAGGCTCGCCTCTCCCGGTCGAGGGCCGTGCCTGCGGAGAACGGGAGAGGGCGGTCTCCCGTGCCGGGGAGGCCGCCCTCTCGTGATCGGTCATCTCGCGGTGACCTCGATCGATCGTCCGCCGCCGTCGAGCGTCGGACACGGCCGCATCACTGGATCACGGTTCCGTCGGTCACGGTCAGGGCCGTGCCCCGGGACAGGTGGAAGCTCGCTGCCTGGCTCTGCATCTCGGCCCACGCCGCGCTCTCCTCGGGGGTGGGTGTCTCGCCCGGAGTCGTGGGGAGGAGGATGGAGCTGTGGTTGCCCTCGATGAAGCGGACGGCGACCTGAAGGCCGCCGGCGTCCGAGGTGGTGGCGCTCGCGCCCGTCAATCCGAGGGCGCTGATCAGGGGCTCGGTGCCCGCGAACGGCGCGCCGGGCACGCTGTTGGGGACGACGAGGTCGGGGAACGACATGTTCGCGCCACCGCCGATGATCTCGGGGAGGTAGATCGGGGTCCCGTTGGCCGCGACGAGCGCCGCGTAGTTGATCGGATCCGCGGAGTCGAGGACGGTCTGAGCGGTCAGGAGGAAACTCGCGAAGTCGGGAGTGCCGCTGAGCACGCCGTTCGCCGCGAGGCCGGCCTCGACCACCGGTCCGAAGACGGAAGAGCCGTTCAGCAGGTAGGGGATCGACGAGCCGGGCATCGCGAGGGTCGTCGCCGTCAGGTCCGCCTGGTTGGCGACGAAGGGGGTGCCCACGATCCCGCCGAGGGAGTGGCCCATGAAGTGGACCTGGGTCTCGTCGATCACGTCCATCCCGAGGACGGTGAGGCCGCTGAGCGAGGCCTTGAGGTTGAACAGATCGGCCGCGCTCTGCCGCAAGTTGTCGCGACACACCGCGAGGTCCGCGAGGTTGATGAAGTGGGCGCCGGTGTGGTCGGCGATACCGTCAGGACCAGGTGCGCCGGTCGCGTTGTCCAGGAGGTCGATCCCGAAGGTCCTCTCCCAGACGTCGCCGTCCTGGTCGTAGCCAAGGAAGAGGGAGGGTCCGTTGGGGAGGCTCTCGTCCGGGGCGACACCGTGGAGCGGAAGGTCGATCGCGACGCAGGCGAAGCCATCGGCCGCCAGTTCCTCGGCGACGAAGAGCATCGCCGACCGATTCCCGTTGATTCCGTGCTGGAAGATGACCACCGGGTAGCCGGGGCCCGGCATCGGGATCGCGTCGGAGTCCGGTACGGAGATGAGCACCGGGACCTGCTGTGAGCTCGTGGAGATCGGCAGCGGGTTGAAGCGCGTGAGGTTGCGCTCCGTGACGCCATCAGCGGGGGCATAGCGCGCCTGCCACTTGTTGGTCAGCGGCGCCGGGTCGTTCGTCAGGCCGGTGAAGCTGCCCGTGTTGTCGGCCTCGGTCAGGTAGTACGGCGCCTGGAAGATTCCCCCGTAGATCTCAGCCTGGCCGGGCGCGCCACCGAGGAGCTCGCTCGCCGTTCCGATGAGCGGCGCGAGGACGATGGTCCGCAGCTGGGCCATGCTGTTCGGGTCGTCGGCCGTGTCGGTGCCGCAGGTCCCTAGCTGGGCGCACAGGTTCGTGATGATGCTGCTCTCATCGCCGTTGGCGATCCCGCGGAGCGTCGTGAGGGTGTTGCCGACGGACTGGGTCGTGAACGTGAGCGACACGACCACGTCCTCGCGCGGCTCCATGGTCGCCGCCTCGTAGGCGTTCAGGTGGCTGTTGAGCAGCGCGTTGAGCTGCGCAAGATCGCCCGTCGTTTGACTCGGATCGGACTCGGCGGCCAGGCGGTACTCCGCGTCGCGAGCGACCGCGAAGCCCTCGGTGTCGATCACGCCGTTGGTGACCGTCACCATGTAGACGTTGTTCCCGCCGCCGACGGTGCTCGGCGCGAAGGGGACGAGCGGCTGGATCTGGATCGCAGTGTTCCCGAAGTCCGTGCTCACGGAGACCTCGTAGTCGACGCCGTCCACGAGTTCGTCGTCCGCGGACAGGACCGGGCCGCCGACCGGGGTCACCTCGTCCGCGAAGGCCGTGACCTCGAAGACCCGTACGGTGCTCCCGCCGACGACCGTCGCCGGATCGATCGCGCGAGTGAACTGCACGAATATCGGGGCCACCGTGGACCACCCGTCGACCGTGCTCAGCGCGATGACGGGGTCCGATAGGTCGGCCGGATCCGCGATCGGGGGGTTCAGGGTCACGTCCGTGCTCCCCGAGAAGAGCAGGTCGTTGGGGAGGGGGATCTCACCGGCCGACGGGGAAAAGCGCGCGATCGTCGAGGTGCGCAGCTGCGGCGACGGGTCGTCGTCGTCCACGCAGGCGCTCGTGAGAAGAGCGCTGCCGAGGAGTACGAAGCCCAGGAGCGGCGTACGCGCAGGGCTGAGGTCGCGGGTCCGGAATGAGTCGGTCATGAGCGATGGGGGCCACGAGGCGGCCGCCCACGGGGGCGAGGGGAGTGTCGGTGCGAATTGAGCGCGCGGGGGGGGGCGTGCGTCGGCCGGGCGCGGTCGTCGGTGAATTACTCTATCAAGAGGGGGCCCGACGACGCTGGGGCCTTCCACGGCGGGGGACCCTCGGCTCTACTCTTGGGGTGATGCCCCCGAGAAGCACGCTGAAGAGGTCCCGGACTGCCCGCAGCGCGTGTCGTTGCGGGGTGCGCGCTGCGCTGATGGCATTCGGCGCCGCGGCGGCGCTCGTCGGCTGCAGCGAGCCGGGCGTGGCCACGGCGCCTGGTGGCGCGGGGGACCGCTCCAGCCGACCCGCGGCTCCCCGTGAGGAGCGCGGAGTGCCCATCCTCGGCTACGAGGTCGTCGCGGAGTACCCCCACGATTCGCGGGCCTACACGCAGGGGCTGCTCGTCGTGGACGGGGTGATGTACGAGTCGACGGGCCAGCGCGGCGAGTCGGGCGTCCGCATCGTCGAAATCGCCACGGGCGAGGTCCTGAAGAGACGGCCGATCTCGCCGCAGCTCTTCGGGGAGGGCCTGGCGAGCGTGGGAGGCCTGTTGATCCAGCTGACCTGGACCTCCGGCCAGGCCCTCGTGTTCCAGCGCAAGGGCCTCGTCCCCGCTGGCTACGCCTATCGGTACGAGGGCGAGGGCTGGGGGCTCACGGCCATGGGGGACGAACTTGTCATGAGCGACGGCAGCGACGAGCTCAGGATCCTCGATCCCAAGGGGATGAAGGAGGAGCGCCGGGTCCGCGTCACGGCGGGCGGGGTTCCGGTCGACCAGCTCAACGAGCTCGAGTTCATCGACGGTGAGATCTGGGCCAACGTCTGGAAGAGCGACCGGGTCGCGCGCATCAATCCGGCCACTGGAGACGTCGTCGCCTGGGTCGACTTCTCCGGCCTGCTCGGTCGCCGGCGCGTGCGTTCGCCGCTCGAGGACGTGCTCAACGGGATCGCTCACGACGCGGACAGCGGGAAGATCTACGTCACCGGCAAGCGCTGGCCGGCGCTCTTCGAGATCCGCGTCGTCGATTGAGTCCGCGCTCGATCTCCTCCCGGCGGCCGAGGTCCTCCGCGCCACGGGCGGAGAGGAGGCTCCCGAGGGGGAGAGGTCCAGCCGCGGAGCAGATCCTCACAAGGTTCGAACGGGCCGGCCAGCGGCTTCCAAGGGGCCAGGGACGGCCGTCGTGGCCGGAGTGCTGTGCCCGTCCCCCCGCTCCGTGACCGCTGCGCTTGAACGCCGGGGGCTCGTGCGCCCATAAGTACCGTGCCACGATGTGCCCGCGGCCGCCTCGGTCCGGGCTCGCCGATCGAACACCGCCACGCCATGACCAGAAACCGCTCGCCGCTCCACCGCACTGGCTCTCCCGATCTCGCGCAGCGCGCGCCCCTGCTCGCCCGGACCGGACTCGGGCTGCTCGGGACGGCGGCGGGCATCGGACTCGCGGTGGGCGCCGGGCTCCGCGCTCCGGCCTCGGAGGAAGAAGCGCGTCTCCGGCCGGGCGAGGTGGCGCGGAGCCTCTCCGAGTCCTACGTGGACGTCGCGGCGCGCGTCGCTCCCGCGGTCGTGCGCATCGAGGCCTTTGCGGCCGCTGGTGGCATGGAGCGGCCGCTCGGGCAAGGCTCGGGCGTCATCCTCTCCGAGGACGGCCTGATCGCCACGAACGCCCACGTCGTTCGGAGGGCGTCGCGCGTACGCGTCAACCTCGTCGATGGCCGCGCCGAGGATGCACAGGTCGTGGGGCTCGACGTCGACACCGACCTCGCCGTCCTCCGGATCGAGGCGGATGGCCTGGTCTCTGCGCCGCTGCGCGCGGACGAGGAGGCGCGTGTGGGCGAGTGGGTGCTGGCCATCGGCAACCCCCTCGGCCTCGACCACGCCGTCACTGCGGGCATCGTGAGCGGCCGCGGGCGCAGCGCGTCCATCGCCGCCTACGAGGACTTCATCCAGACGGACGCGGCCATCAACCCGGGGAACAGCGGCGGGCCGCTCGTGGACCTGGAGGGCCGCGTGATCGGGATCAACACGGCCGTGGCCAACCCCGCCGCAGGCGGTCAGGGCATCGGCTTCGCGATCCCGGCCCGGATGGTGGACGAGGTCGTGACCCAGCTCGCGGCCTCCGGCCGCGTGACGCGGGGCTACATGGGCGTCCAGCTCAACGAGGTCAGCGACGAGTACGCCAGCGCGCGCGGCTACCGGGGGGCGAGCCGCGTGGTCGTGGCGCGCGCGGAGCCCGGCACTCCCGCCTCCGCGGCCGGGGTGGAGAGCGGCGAGATCATCGACGCGTTGGACGGTGAGCCCGTGGGCTCCCTGCGCGCGTTCATGGCGTCGATCGCGAGGCTCCGGCCGGGGACGGTCGTCGAGCTCGCGCTGGTGCGAGGCCGCGAGCGGAGGACCGTGGAGCTTAAGCTGACGGAGCGGCCGAACCCCTCGAGCGATCGCTGAGGGAGATCGGCCGCCCGGGCCTCGAGGGCAGCGGGCTCGCCGCCCGGGAGCGCGGGTCAGGCCACATCGCTGACGTCCGCGTCGCCGCGGCGAGCTGCCTCGGCGCGGGCGACGGCGATGCGCGCCTGGAGGGCCGTGTCCGGCGTCACCGAGATCGAGCTGATCCCGCAGTCCACGAGGAACGGCGGCACCTCCTCGGGGTGATCGCTCGGTGCCTGACCGCAGATCCCGATCTCAAGGCCGCGCGAGGTGAAGCGGGTCACGGCCTCGCGAATCATGGACTTCACCGCGGGCGAGCGCGCGTCGACCGGATGCCGGTATCCCTCGAGGTCGTCGCGGCTGACGGCGTAGACGGTCTGGACCAGGTCGTTCGAGCCGATCGATCCGCCATCGAGCGCCATGGAGTCGATGAAGCGATCGGCCTCGATGACGTTGCTGGGCAGCTCGATCATCAGGAACAGCTTCACGCCCGCCTCCGGGCCCAGGCCGCGGTCGGAGAGGAGCTGCTGGACGACGGCGCCCTCCTCGGGGGTCCGGCAGAAGGGGACCATGAGCTCGAGGTTGTCGAGACCCAGGCGCCGCTTCACCAGGCGGAGCGCGTCGCACTCCATCTCGAAGGCGGGCAGGAAGTCGGGGTCCACGTAACGGCTGGCTCCCCGCCAGGCAATCATCGGGTTCTCCTCGACGGGCTCGAAGATGCGCCCGCCGAGCAGCTCGCGGTACTCGTTGGACTTGAGGTCGGAGAGGCGCACGAGGACGGGACGCGGGTGGAACGCGGCGCAGATCAGCCCGACGCCCTCCATCACGCGGTCGACGAAGAACTGACGCTTGTCGGCGTAGGCGGCGGTGCGGCGATCGATGGCGCCGAGCATCCCGCGCAGCTCCTCCTCGGACTCGGCCTCGATGGCCTCGCGGAAGCGCTCGAGCTCGGGCGCGAGAACGCCGCGCTCGAGGAAGTCCTGCAGCTCCTCGCGGTAGATGAGGGCGAGCGGATGCACACCGACCTCTGCCGTGAGGATGAACTCGAGCCGCGCGAGCCCCACGCCGTCGACCGGGAGCTGGCTGTCCTCGAGCGCCTTCGCGGGGAAGCCCACGTTCAGCTTGATCTTGGTCTCGAGTTCGACGGACGTGTCGATCTCCGTACGCTCGATCTCGAAGGGGTGGATCCCGTCGAAGACGAGGGCGACGTCGCCCTCCGCGCAGGTGCCGGTCACCGGGGCGAGGGGCTCGAGCTTCCGGGTCGCGTCCTCGCAGCCGACGATGGCCGGGATCCCGAACTCGCGCGCGATGATCGCCGCGTGCGACGTACGCCCGCCCTTCTCGGTGATGATCAGGGACGCGTCCTTCATCAGGGGCTCCCAGTCGGGCGTGGTCATCTCGGTGACGAGCACGTCCCCGGCGTCGAAGACGCGCTCTTCGGCGGAGAAGGAGTCGAGGGTCTCGCCCGCGGCGATCCGTTCGCGCAGGGCGCGTTTCTTCAGAATGACCTCCTCGTAGCTCTTGTAGAGCCGCACGCGGCCGGAGCCGATGCGCGTGCCCACCGCCTGACCTTCGGCCAGGACGCGGCCGTCCGCCGCGAGCTGCCGCGCGAGGCCCTTCGGCAGGGAATAGCGCACGATCTCGCTCGGCTTCGAGCGCGCGTGGACGGTCTCGGGCCGCGCCTGGACCACGAAGAGGTCCTGGCTGCGGCCGTCCTTGGCCCACTCGATGTCCATGGGCTGGCCGTAGTGCTCCTCGATCTTCAGCGCCATCCGCGCGAGCTCGCCGATCTCCTCGCGCGTGAGGGACCACTGCCGGCGCCGTGCGCTCGAGGTGTCGATGCTCTCGGTGCTCGTTCCTCCCTGGCTGGCGTAGACCATGTGGACGTCCTTGGCGCCGAGGTGCCGGTGGACGATGGCGGAGTAGCCGCTGCGCAGGCCTTCCTTCCAGACGGTGAAGTGATCGGGGGAGACGCTGCCCTGGACCACGAGCTCCCCGAGGCCGTAGCTCGACGAGACGTGGACCACGCCGCGGTGGCCGGAGTCCGGGTCGAGGGTGAACATGACCCCCGACGCGGCGAGATCGCTCCGGACCATCTTCATGACCACGACCGCCAGGGACGCTTCGAGCGGGTCGAGTTCCTTGGCGACCTGGTACGAGACGGCGCGCTCGGTGAAGAGGCTGGCGCAGCAGTGCTTCCAGTGCAGGACGACCGAGTCCTCGCCGTGGACGTTGAGGTAGCTTTCGCACTGGCCCGCGAAACTGGCCTCCTCCGAGTCCTCGACCGTCGCCGACGAGCGCACGGCGACGTCGACCTCAGCCCCGTACTCGGCGCAGAGCTCGCGGTAGCCGGCGCGCAGGGCGGCGTCCACGTCCGCGGGAACTGACGCGTGGACCACGACGTCGCGCGCGAGCTTGGTCCGCGCGTGCATCTCGAGATGATCTTCCGGATTCGCGCCCTCGAAGCAGCCCTCGAGCGCCGCACGCAGCGTCCCGGCGCGGCCCATGACCTCGGTCTTGAGTCCGGGCAGGCCGTCGGCCTCGGGGACCTCGAGCCAGATCTCCCGGGGGAGCGGGGCCTCGAGGAAGACCCGGTAGGCGCGGGCGGTGGCGGTGAATCCGTTGGGGACGCGGACTCCCTGCGGGACGAGCTCGCGGTACAGCTCGCCGAGGGAGGCGCCTTTGCCGCCGACGAGGTCGGCGTCGTCCCTGCCCACCTCCGAGAACCAGAGGAGCAGGCTGTCTTCGCGGTCGGTCATGGTCGCGGCGGGGGGATGCGAGCCACGCGGGGGTTGGGGGCGGGAGGGAGAGGGTCCGGACGAACGCCGGCCCCTCACTCATCGACCGCTAACACCTCTTTCTTGAAGGGGCCCGCTCCCGGGCCTCTGCCGGAGTCACCCAGCCGTTCAGGGCTCCCCGCAGGCGGCCCGGAAAGATCGTCGCAGGCGCGCAAGGCGCCCTGGAGGGCCTGGGAGGGGCCAGGAAGAGACCCGATTCGTCAGGGACCTGCAAACTGCGGCGACCAACGGGCTGTTTCGTACGAAGATAGAGGCCGCGGCGCGCCGGTCGTTCCGGCCGCGCGCGTACCGACCCAACTCCACTCACACTCAAATGGCACGCACACTCATTCTCGGTGCGCTCCTCGGCGGCCTCGCCCTCACGGCGAACGCGGAGGTGACCACCACGACCCCGCCCTGCGCGTCCCTGGACGCCCAGGCGCAGAAAGAGGCCCAAGGCGAGAAAGCCAAGGGCGACGAGGGCGCCAAGAAGGACGCCCAGGACAAGAAGAAGGACGCCAAGACCAACAAGATCACGGTCTGGACCCTCGACGCCACCGGCAAGGGCTGAAGCGCGGGCAAGAAGGTCCGTGCGGCCATCGACAAGACCATCGGCGACGACATCGATCGCATCTTCATGAGTGGAACTCGTGCCACCTTCACCCTGAAGAAGGGTGCCAAGGTGAACGAGTCGGCGCTGAAGGCAGCGCTGAAGAAGAGAAAGATCACCTACAACTCGCTGACGAGCCGGAACTCCGAGCGCGCGAAGGAAGCCTGGGTCCTGCAGTGCCCGGGCCTCACGTGAAGCGACACCGCTGGCAAGGTCCGTGAGACCTTGATGGAGTCCCTCGGCAAGAAGGACATCGCCGACATCTTCGTCGGCACCGAGATCATCTTCCACATGAAGGAGGAGGGGGCCAAGCTCGATGAGAAGGCCATCCTCGCCGCGCTCAAGAAGCACAAGCAGAAGGCGAAGGGCGATCTGAAGAAGGACAAGAAGTACATCCTCTGATCCCTTCGCGTCATCCGGTGAGATGACCACGAGGCCCGGCCCCGCAGCACGCGGGGCCGGGCCTTCGTCTTGGGCTCACCTCTCCGCGGCTCCGGCCAGGGCACGTGATCGTGACCTCCGAGGGCATGTTCCCGGCTGGAACTCGCGATGCTCGTCCCGGCCACGCTCCGACGGCGACGTCACGGGTGAGTCGCCTCGAAGCCGCCGCCGGGGGCGCGCCACTGGACGCGCGGCCCTTCCCTGACTCCTCGCGAGCGCACCCGTCCGTCCCCATGACGGGGAGACGTCACTCCTCCCCGCGGCACCGCGCGCTCGAGAGCCAGGCAGCCTGCACGGGTGAGGCCTGGCGAGCCGGCTCCGCATCGAGTCGAAGTGGGCGCCCGGGCGGTTCGACGGAGCAGGTCGGGTCAGGCCGGCTGGTCGGAGGAGTGCTGCGGTCCGGCGAGGGGCCACCCAAGGGCGCGCGCGGATGCCGTTGCTCGGGATGGCGGTCACTCTCCGGTGGGGGCCCCTCGCCTCTCCTGCTCGGTCGCCGCGACAGCCACGATCAGCCGCAGAGCCCGGCAAGGGTGGACTGCCGCGCTCGAGCTCTCTCTCCCAGCGCCCCCTCGACCCGTGCAGAAGCAGCGATCGAGCGGCGAGCTCGGAAGCGGTGCTTCGAGCTCCCTCGACCGTGGCCCGGCGACGATCCGTGGGTGGGAACCGAGCCGGCGGGCAGAGTGCCCCTGGCGAGATCGCAGAGCGTCTCCTTCCACCGTGGCCGGCAGGACCTGGCGCTGTGCGCCTCTGGCCAAAGCCCGCCGCTGCAGCGAACACCCTGGGTGGGACGTCGTGCGCTGAACGAGGGGCACATGCCGCGCCGAATCCGAGGGGACGGGAGTGGCCGCGCTCCGGGCGTCAGGCCCGGGAACGGGAAGGGGCCCCGCCAGCGAGTACCGGCGGGGCCCCTTCACCCTCGAGGGGCCCGGAGGCCCGTCGATCATCCCCGCTCAGGGGAAGATCATGCGCAGCCCGAGCGTGTAGTTGGACGTCGGGGTGCCGAGACCGGTGATGTCGCGGTGCCACGCCTGGAAGTAACGGGTCTCGCCAGCCATGATCGACACAAGGTTCGTCGAGGTCGGGATCATGTCCATGTCCATCGCGATCGAGGTCGCTCCGGTGGGGCCGGCGTTGAAGATTCCGCCAGCCGCGCGGCCGATGTCGCCGAGGATGCAGAGGTTACCGGCGCTGAAGCCCGGGTTCGGGACGAAGCCGTCGGTCAGCGAGGTGATCACCATGCCGAACTGGTTCGACGGGAGGTTGCTGACCTCGATGTCGAAGGTGCGCGCGTTCAGATCGATGTTGTTGGCGCCGATCTGACCGATGAGCAGCTGCGAGTTGAGGGTCGCGGTGCAGTAGTTCGACGTGAAGACGGTGTTGCCGCCCTGGCCGTTCGGGCCGTCGATCATGAACGCCTGCGGGCCGGGGTTGCCGCCGCGGAAGAGCCCGAGCTCGGCCACGCGGGTGGCGGGGGGGGCGCTCGAGCGGAACCAGAAGCTGTAGGTGGAGCCCCAGCGCAGCGCGTTGGCGCTGCTGTTCTGGCTCTCGGTCTCGGTCTCCCAGGTGATCAAGCCGCCGTTGACGGAGGCGCTCCAGGGGGTGTTCGTGTAAGGCTCGCCGCTGTGGTACGGGGCGAAGCTCATGCCGATGTCGGTGATGGCGGAGTCGCCGACCGCGATCGAGAAGCGCTGGCCCGAGAAGTGGCTGTTGTTGTTGAAGATCGCGTACTCGTAGTTCCAGGTCCCGTCACCGTTGTCGACGACGTTGCTGCCGGCCACGAACTGGCCTTCGCTCGGGACGTTGATCTCCGCGATGTTGACGTTCGAGTCGGTCGCCTCCCAGGCGTAGATCGCGGGGAGTTCGCGGACGGTCGAGCCGCCGATGCTGAGGCGCCAACCGCCTTGCGTCGTCGAGCCCGGACGGCTCAGGCGGACGTAGGAGTTGTTGTTGACGCCGTTGCCGGCGGCCGCGTCGTCGGGAGCGACGTACTGCGCCTCGCCCCAGTAGGTGGCCGTCGGGTGCAGCGAGGGATCCACGTCGTCGTTGGCGACCTGGATACGTTTGAAGATGCGGTCGCCCGACTGGCCCTGGCCGAAGTACGGGTACGGGAACCCACCGGTGAAGGCGTTGACCTGGAAGCGCGGGCCGAGGCCGCCCTGCGAACCGTTGAGGCTCGAGCTGTAGGGGTCGGAGCAGCCGACACCGAGGCGCGAGCCGGTGCCGGAGGACTGGCAGCTTCCGCAGAGGTTCTGCTGGAGGGCGGTGAACCCGTGCTTCAGCCAGCTCGTGCCGATCTGCTCGAAGCGGCCGTTCTCGATGCGGTAGATGTTCTGACCGATCACCGGGTGCTGGTTGCTGTTCGCGAACCAGAGGAGCTCCGCGGTGCCCACGTTGCACGACGTGGTGCCGAGTGCGTACGCGGCCGTCCCACCCGAAGCGCCGTAGTTGGAGATGTTCGGGATCGAACCGACGATCACGTCGGCACCGGTCTGCGCGGAAGCGGGCGCAGCGGCGGCGATGAGGCCGGCGGCGAAGAGGGTGGAGAGGGCTCGCATGGGCTTTGAAGGGGGTGCGGAACAAGCGGGCTGGCGAACTGCCGGCCCGGAACGCGCGACGATCGCCTGAGGCGCGAACGCGCTGGGAGGCTTACAAGTGTCGCGCGCCTTCGCGGGGGTCGCAAGACGTCCTCGCTCCATCCGGGATGGTTGGTTGTCAGCGTTCCGTTTCCGGATGACGACTCGTCGCGAGACAGAATGTCCAGCGCCGCACTCGATCGGCCTTCACGGCACTCTGGCGCGTGCTGCGATGTTTCGTCACGGGACACTCCCGGCACTGGACCGCGGCCGCCGACCTCGCTCGGACGGTGCCTGCGAGACCGTCGAACGTCGGTGGGACGAACCGCGATCGCGCCTCGATCAGAGGATCGGAGAGGCCGAGCCCTTCACCAGTCCGAGCAAGAACGCGTACGTCCTCGCGGACTTGCGCAGGGAGGCGTAGCGCCCGGACACCCCACCGTGCCCGGCCTCCATCTCGCACTCGAAGAGCAGCAGCCCCCCCGGCGCCGCGGTGGCGCGGAGCTTGGCGACCCACTTCGCGGGCTCGAAGTACTGGACCTGGCTGTCGTGCAGGCCGGTGGTCACGAGCATGTGCGGGTAACGCTGCTGCCGCACCTGATCGTACGGCGAGTACGAGAGCATGTACCGGTAGTCGCCCTCGACGCCCGGATCGCCCCACTCGTCGTACTCGAAGGTCGTCAGCGGGATCGAGTCGTCGAGCATCGTGGTGACGACGTCGACGAAGGGGACCGCCGCGACGATCCCGCGGAAGAGGTCGGGGCGCATGTTGGCGACCGCGCCCATGAGGAGGCCGCCCGCGCTGCCGCCGAGGGCGAAGAGCTGCTCCTCGGTCGTGTATCCCTCGGCGACGAGGTGTTCGCCGCAGGCGACGAAGTCCGTGAAGGTGTTCATCTTCCGCCGGAGCTTGCCCTGCTCGTACCAGAAGCGACCGAGCTCCTGGCCACCGCGCACGTGCGCGATGGCGTATGTGAACCCGCGGTCGAGCAGGCTCAGGGTGCGCGCGCTGAAGCGCGCGTCCTGGCTCGATCCGTAGGAGCCGTAACCGTAGAGCAGCAGCGGGCCCGCGCTCCCGACGGAGTCGCGGCGCCTGACCAGGGAGATCGGGACGCTCGTTCCGTCGTCCGCGCGCGCGAAGATGCGCTCCGAGACGTAGCTCGCGCGGTCGAAGCCGCCCCCGACGTACTCCTCCTTCAGCCGCGCGGTCTCGCCCGAGTCGAGGTCGAGCTCGAGCACGGAGGTGGGGGTCGTGAGCGAGCTGTAGGAGTAGCGGAGGCTGCGCGCGTCGAACTCCGCGTTGCCTGTGAGCGTCACGCGGTACGCGGGGTCGTCGAACTCGATCGGGAAGGAGTCCCCACCGCCCAGCGGATGCACGATCAGGTGCACGAGACCTCCGCGTCGCTCCCGCGTGACGAAGTGGTCCCGGAACGCATCGACGTCCTCGAGGAGCGTGTCCACGCGGTGGGGGATCAGCTCGGTCCAGTCCCCGGGCGACTCGACTGGAGCGCTGACGAGCCGGAAGTTCTCGGCTCGTCGGTTGGTCCGGATGAGGAACCGGTCCCCCTGGTGGTCGACCGAGTACTCGTGCCCACGCTCGCGGGGCGCGATCACCCGCCAGCCTGCGCCGGGATCCTCGGCGTCCAGGACGCGAACCTCCGTGGAGAGGGTCTGGCGGGAGACGATCATCAGGAAGCGCTCCGAGCGCGACCGGGTGACGTAGCACGAGAACTCCTCGTCCTCCTCCTCGAACACGAGGGTGTCCAGGTCCTGCGACGTGTCGATCACGTGGCGCCACACCTGATACGCGCGAAGGGTCTCCGGGTCGCGCTTGACGTAGTAGACCGCCTGGCCGTCGGCCTCCCAGGCGATGCTTCCGGACGTCCCCTGGATGGCCCGCTCCGTGTCACCCCGGATCGTGTTCCTGATCTCCACGTCGTAGAGCCGGCGGCCGACGCGATCGACGGCGTACGCGATGGAGCCGTGGTCCGGGGAGGGGACACGCGCCCCCATGGAGAAGAAGCCGCTGCCCTCCGCCATCGCGTTGAGGTCGAAGAGGACCTCCTCGGCGCCTCCCGCCGCTGGCTTCCGGCAGTGGACCGGATACTGGAGGCCCTCCTCCGTGCGCGTGTAGTACGCGTAGGGGCCGTTCTCCACCGGCACCGTCACGTCGGTCTCCTGGATACGGGCGACGAGCTCCTCGAAGAGCTCCTCCTGGAGCGCCTCGGTCGGTGCCATGCGCGCCTCGGTGAAGGCGTTCTCGGCCTCGAGGTACGCAAGGACCTCCGGATCCTCGCGCTGGTTGAGCCAGAAGTAGTCGTCGACGCGCACGTCGCCATGGGCCTCGAGGCGGTGGGGGCGCTTCTCGCAGACGGGCGGCGCTGCGGATCGCGCGAGTCCGGCGGAGGGGTCGTCCATGGAGGTCGAGCGGCACGCGGCGGCGACGACGCCGCAGAGGAGAACGGTTGCGGCGATGGGGACGCCGCCGAGGGAAGGAGAGAGGCTTCGCATGGTGTTCTTCGGATTCGTCCGGCGCCGGGAGTCAGAGCAGCCAGAGGACGAGGGGCAGGGTCGCCGCGACCATCGTCGCGACGGCAGCGGCGCCGACCCCGAGCACCCTCGGGCCGACCCGGATCAGGGCCGCCGGATCGAGGCCCACCCCGATGGCGGCCAAGGCCACGGCGAGGACGAAGCGCCCGGCCTCCTTCGCCCATCCCCACGCGGGGAGGGCGTCGCCGCCGACGCTCCCGGGCGCGAGGGCTTCGCAGGCCGAGCGAACGATCGCGGCGGCGACGAAGGCCGCCACGAACCACGGCACGCCCGGTCCGCCCTTCGATCCATCGCCGCTGCCGCGGCGTAGCACGTAGCCGACGATGAGCACGACGGGAACGAGCATGGCCACGCGAAGCAGCTTGTAGAGCGTCGCCCACTGGAGCGCGCCCTCACCGAACGCCTCGCCGGTGGCGATCGCCTGTGGCACGGCGTGAACGGTCAGGCCAGCCAGGGCACCGCCCCGTTGCCCATCGATCCCGAAGAGCCCGGCTGCCGGTGGGAGCGCGAAGAGCATCACGACACCGAGCAGGTTGATGACGCCGAGGCTGAGGCCCAGCTCCTCGTCCGAGGGATCCACCGACGGCGCCACCGCCATGATCGCGCTGTTGCCGCAGACCGCGGTCCCGGCCCCGAGCAGGAGCGACGCCCGCGGGCCGATCCCGAGGAGCCTGCCGAAGAGCAGCGCGGCGCCGAAGGCGACCAGCATGGCGGAGACGACCACGAGCAGCCCCGCGCCGAGCTGGCCCGAACGGACGAGCGGGCCGAGGTCCAGCCCGAAGCCGATGGCCACGATCGCCCAGGGGATGGAGGACTTGGAGACCCTCTTCACGCCCGCGCCCATGGCGGACCGCAGGCCGGGCAGGGAGCCCGCCAGCATCCCGAGCGCGAGGGCGAGGACCGAGGCCGAGGGGGTCCAGCTCGCCTGGGGCAGCCGGGGCCGGAGGAGCGCCGCTGCCACGGCGAGAGCGACGCTCAAGGCCCATGGGGCGAGGGGCTCCAGCTTTATCCGGGTCCGCAGGTCCATGGAGCGGAGGGTAGCGAGTCAAATCCTCCCACCCCGGCGAATCGCCGGTCAGCCATGGACGCGATCAAGATCTACTCGTTCCTCCACGTCGCCGCGGGATTCCTCCTGACCGCGCTGACCTTCGCCGCCTGCGCCGCTCCGGACCCGGAGAAGCGCAAGCGCTCCCTGATGCTCACCGGCATCCTCTCCCTCGTCATGCTGGTGGGAGGCTTCGGGCTCGTGGCCCGGGTCTACGACAACCAGTGGGCGAGCTGGATGTTCGTGAAGATCGCCTGCTGGCTCGGCCTGTCGGCCCTCGCGGGGATCGCCTACCGCAAGCCGGAGAAGGGCGGGGGGCTCATGCTCCTGGCCACGGTCCTGGTCCTGGTGGCCATCGGGACCGCGTACTTCCTACGCTGACCGCGGGTCGGCGACGTCGGTCGCGCCAGCGGGGCTGTCACCCGTGGGAGCGCGCCGCGTGAGGTCCAGGGGGAGAGCGCCGTCTTCGGCCTCCCGCCCGGGCCCTTCCGATGACCGCACCTCGACGCCTCGTCCCGCTCCTCGTCCTCCAGGCTCTGCTCTGCGCGTCGCTTCGGGGTGAAGGGGCTCCGCGCGGCCCGGTCCTGGTCGGTCTCCCGGAGACGCCCGGGCCCTCGGACGCCGAGCTGCGCGAGCTCCGGCGCGACCTGCGCGATCGGGCGCCCGCCCGTCGGCGGCGGGCCGTGCGGCGCCTGATCGAGCGCGGCGACGATGGCGCCTTCGAGCTCGTCCTGAGCGCCCTCGCCGACCCGGACGGGATGGTGGCGGACGAGGCCCAGCTGGCTCTCGGCTCCTTCGAGGTCGACGGAGCGCTTGAGCGGCTCCTCGGGAGAGCGGGTCTGCGCTCCAAGGACCCCTGGACTGCGCTGCGCGCAGCAGAGGCCCTCGGACGCTGGCCGTCCGCGATCCCGCTCCGCACGCTGGCGGCCGCGCTCGATCGCCGGCGGCCCGAGTTCACGCGTGCTTTGCTGTGGTCCATCGAACGCCTGGCGACCGCCGACCGGCTCGCGGTCGGCGAGAGGGATGATGCATGGCGACGGGTGGCGGCGTTGACGGGGCGGCGATCGCCCGATCCCGTGCGCGCTGCGGCGCTCTCGACGCTCGCAGCAGGGGCGCCGGTGCGCGCCCGCGCTGCCCTCGAGGGAGTCGGACGGGGCGCGGGGCCCGAGGCGCGGGCCGCGGCCCTCGGCCTGGTCCTCAACCTCGATCACGGGGAGGGGCCGCGCGCGCTGGTGAAGGCTCTCTCCGATGAGGCGCCCTCGGTCCGCGCCGCGGCGGCGCGGCTCGCCGGGGTTCACGCCGATCGGATGGTCCTGGAGGCGCTCGTCGACAGGCTCGAGCTGGAAGAGCGCCCGTGCGTGCGGGACGCGGTCGTGCGCGCCCTCGGCCGCGCGACCGGGCTCAAGCACGGGGGCCATGTCCGCTCCTGGCGGGGGGCACTGGAGCGGACCCGCGACTCGTGGCGTGCGGGCACAAATCCTCGCCCGACAGACGCGTCGGTGCTGCCCGTGGGCCAGAGCGTCGCCGCGCTTGGAGGGATGGATCTGCGCAGCGATCGCGTCGCGATCCTCGTGGACTTCTCGGGCTCCCTCTGGAACGAGCGATCCGATGGCGGGCGTCGCAAGGATGCCCTCGATCCACAGGTCGAGGCGCTGCTGGAGAGCCTGCCCCAGGACGCCCTCTTCTTCCTCGTTCCGTACACGGCGGACAACCACCCCTTCGACGAGGAGCCGCTGGAGGCCACGCCGCGCACCGTCATGAGGGCCCAGCGCTTCTTCCGGCGGGCCACCATGCGGGGCAAGGGGGACGTGTGGGGCGCGCTCGAGCTCGCCCTCGACCAGCCCGCTCTCGATCGCGTGATCGTGGTGACGGACGGCGCGCCGACCGGCGGCCGGCACTGGGACATAGGGCTGATCGGCGAGCGGCTCTCGGAGCGAACGCGCTTCCGGCCCGTCGCGGTGGACCTCGTCCTGCTCGACGCGCCGCGCGGGCTCCAGCGCCGGTGGGCTGCGGTCGTCGCAGAGCTCGGCGGCCGCCTCGTGGCCCTCGATCGATGAGGGCCGCGGCTCGATTCGACCCTTGCGCCTCGGGGGTGGGTTCGTCGACATTCAGGGAGATGGTCGAAGGCACGGACTGGGCTGCGCGCTACCGCAGCGGTGACACCCCCTGGGATCTCGGAGGTCCCCATCCCGAGCTCTCCGCCCGGCTGCAGGACGAGCGTCTCCTGCCGCCCCGTCCTGGTGCGACCGCCTTCGTCCCCGGGGCCGGCGCGGGCCACGACGCCCTCGCCCTCGCCCGTCGAGGCTGGGCCGTGACCGCCGTCGACCTGGTCGAGGCGCTCGCTCCGCGCGTCGGACCGGACCTCGAGCGCAAGGGCGGACGCTTCGTGGTCGGGGACGCGATCGAGTTCGAGGCGGAGGCGGCCTTCGACCTCGTCTGGGACCACACCTTCTTCTGCGCGTTCCATCCAGGGCGAAGGGAGGCCTGGGGACGCCGGGTGGGGGCGCTCCTGGCGCCTGGTGGCGTTTATGCCGCGCTGGTCTTCCCCGTGGGCAAGCCCGCCTCCGAGGGGGGGCCGCCCTTCGGAATGGAGGCGGCTCACGTGCGCGAGGTGCTCGGCCCGCGCTTCCGCGTCGAGGAATGTGCTCCAGTGTCCCGCGCCGTCTCGCGCAGGACGTGGCGGGAGCACTGGCTCGCCGCCACCCGCACCAACCTCGAAGCCCACTGATGGCCCCGCTCGCGCGTCAATCCGGACGACGCGCGAGGAGGAACTGGAACCGGCCGCGCCGGAGGTCCGCTCCGGGGAGTCGCGTGAGCGCGCGGGCCGCTGCCGCCGCGCGGCGCAGAGCGGTCGCCGCCGCCGGGCGCATGTTCCGCGTGCGGAACTCGATCTCCTCGGGCGGCGGCGCGGGCTGGGTGCCGAAGCGCTCCTCGGTCTTGAGCCCTGCTGCGCTGACGAGGTCCTGGACGTGCTCCGGGGCGAGCGGCTGGAAGGGGCCGATCCCGGGATCGGGTGACAGCACGTACTCGACGCCGCCAGGTCCTCCGCGCCGCGCGCGCATTCGCTCCGTCAGGCCGTGGTAGGAGCGACTGGAGACGTAGGCGAGGAGCACCCTTCCGCCGGGCTTGACCCAGCGTGCCATCGAATCGAGGAGCGCGGCGCGGTCCGCGCCGCGCAGGCCCTCGATCCGGAAGAAGCAGGAGACGACGTCGAACGCGCCCTCGGGCGGGGCTTCGAGGGCGCCGCCGCCTTCGGCGTCCACGGTGCCAGGCCACCCATAGCTCGCGCCCTTCGGGCTGACGCGGTTCGCGCAGAACGCGGCGACCTCCGCCGTGCGCTCCACGACGTCGAAGCGGAAGCCCTTGCGCCTCGTGCCGAGGCGCGCGGTGATGATCCCCGTGCAAGGGAGGACGTCGAGCCAGCGGCAGCGGCTGTCCTCTCCGCCCTCCGGCCGCTCCGCCCCGTCGGGGACGAGGGCGTCGATCGCCTCGTCGAGGGCCTGGACCTCCCAGGCCCTCGGCTTGTTGTGCCGCAGGCCGTTCAGCACGCGCGCTCGCTGATAGGTCGCGAGCAGGTCCGGTTCCCAGTCCTCGGGGTCGGTGGAGGAGGGGATCGGGCGTCCGGCGTAGTGCTCGTAGTGCGTGACCTGGTCCAGGGGGCGCCGTTTGGGCCCGCGCTTGGGCAGGACCTTCGGGTATCCGAGGGCGAGGACCGCGATGACGAGTCGGTCCACCGGCAGTCCGACCTCCTCGCGCACCCGCTCCGCGCCGCCCGTCTGCGTGATCCAGAAGGTCCCGAGCCCGAGCGCGTGAGCGGCGAGGCTCATGTTCTGGACGAGGGCCGACGCCGACTGGATGTTCGCCCACGCCTCCTCGGAGAAGTCACGCCCGTAGCTGACGACGATGTTCACGGGCGCGTTGGCCATCTGGGTCGAGAGGGCCGCGAGGCGACCGTTGACCTCGGGGTCGGTCACCGCGACCAGGTCCCACATCTGGTAGTTGCAGGAACTCGGCGCCCAGATACCCGCGTGCATGACCTGGTCGACCAGCGCCCGCGAGACCGGGCGGTCGTCGAACTTGCGGATCGATCTCCGGCTGTACAGGACGTCCCAGAAGTCGAGGGCGGGGAGCTCGCCCAGGGGGCGAGTCGAGCCGTCGTCCGCCGCGGTGGCGTCGAAGGTCGGATCCGCCGCGGGCGCGTCCGGGATGCCCCCGACCGGCTCCGCACCGGCGGGCGCGGAGCCGCCGTCCGAAGGGGCGCGCTCCTGGCGGGGGCGGGGCGTCTCGTCCCCGGGTGTCTCGAAATCTGCGGGCATCGTGATGGCCGTCCCTGGCAGTCTACGCGGGTGATGTCGCCGAAGCTCCGACCGAAAAGCGCCCTCGTGTGGGCCCTGGCCCTCGGGCTCCTCGCGCCCGGGTGCCGGAACACGGAGCTGGACGCGACGGTGGCGCTCGCGATGTCGCGCAACCAGCGCAAGGCCCGCGCGGAGCGGCCCCGATCCGAGCGCCAGGTCAAGCGCGACCCCCGGACGGGGGAGCTGCTGGAGGACCGGCGGCGGACCTCCTACGGGCCGCGCGGGTACCGGAACGAGGGGCCTCAGCGCACCTGGTACCCGGGTGGGGCACCCGAGTCCTACCGTGAGTTCGCCGGAGGCGAGCCCACGGGCCACTGGGTGACCTGGTGGAGGACCGGCCTGCTCCGCTCCTCCTACGTCTTCGACCCGGACCGCGACACCCGGATGGTGTGGTGGCACGCGAACGGAGTCATCGCCTCGGAGGGCATGGCGCGGATGGGGCAGCGCGTCGGCCCGTGGGTCTACCGCTGGGAGCACGGGGCGATGAAGTCCGAGGGCAGCTACGCGGGCGGCCGCCGGGACGGGCCCTGGACCTTCTACGACGAGGAAGGCGAGTGGACCGAGCGAGGCCGCTACGCGAGCGGTGACCGCGTGGGCGACTGGGAGGTCCGTGGCCAGCGCTGAGGGCGCGGCCGTCGCGCTCAGCGGAGTGCGTTGACGGCCCGGTCGATGGCCGCGCCGCCGTGCCCGCGGCGCTGGAGCGCCTGGCGGACGCGCATGTCGCGGGACCGCAGCGCGAGCCGCCGTCGCTGGGAGCGTGTCCTGGTGCGGAAGACCTTGCGGGATCCCACTGCTCCGAGCGCGCTGGCCACGGAGAGCGGCCGATCGCCGGCGTTGGACGTCAGGGCCGCGACCCTCCGCTCCCGCTCCTCGGCCTTCTGACGGAGCTGGG
This sequence comes from Planctomycetota bacterium, assembly GCA_965662915.1. Taxonomy (GTDB): domain Bacteria; phylum Planctomycetota; class UBA1135; order UBA1135; genus Saltatorellus. The sequence goes on from CBFIJG010000042.1 coordinate 22,731, forward strand.
TGATCCGGAGGGTCCGCGGCGACGGAGTGATGGAGGGGAAGCCCGCGCGCTCGACGGTCACGCCCCAGACGGCCACGCGCGCCTCCAGGTTGAGTCGAAGTCGCTCGTCGAGCCCTTCCCCTGACTGGAGCTCGCGCAGCGTCGCCTCGCGCAGGATCTCCTTCACGCCCAGCGTCAGCATCTGCTCCATGCCGCGCAGAAGATCGTCCACCTGGATCAGCGCCTTGCGCACGTCGACGATGCGGAACACGAGGTTCGCATCGGCGATGAAGACGTAGCCCTCGAAGGTCGCCACGGTCTGCGCAGGCAGGTCCAGGGTTCGCGATCGGGTCGGGACCTTGCGGACGCGCTGGAGGAAGGGGATGAGCGGGTGGAAGCCCGGGCCGAGGATGCTGCGCGGCACCGACTCGAGCTTCCCGGTCGACTGGAGGGCCGCCACGAGGGGGCGGAGAGGGAGCAGGACCGGGCGGTCCGTGCGGCCGATCGTGTAGAGCAGGCCCGTCTGCCCGGACAGGACGGTCACCCCGCTCGCCTTCACGATCGCGCTCACCACGCCGATCACGATGTAGAGCGCCTCGGCGCTCATCGAGAAGATGTCGAACACGGCGGGCGTGGGCCGGGGTCAGACCGAGCCGGGCCCCAGCGGGCCCTGATCTTCGCCTTCCTCGTCATCGGCGAAGGGATCGGCTTCGTCGGGGTCCTGGAGACCTTCCAGCTGCGTGCGCTTCGCCTTCTTCGACGCGGCGTCGTCGGCCTGCTCCTCGATCTTCGCCTCGACGGCCTCGACGAGGGCCGCCTCCGGTCCGGCGAGCTCCCGTCGCAACGGGACCTCCTCGTCGGGATGGACGGAGACGACCGCGCCCGAGACGAGCGCGACGGCGGCCTCCTCGGAGAGTCCCTTGCCGCGGAGCTCGCCGTAGAGGCGTCGCTTCTCCCGCGTGAGCAGCTCGAGCTGCGTGATCTCCAGGGTCGTGGGAGAGGGGGAGATGTTCGAGAAGCCAAACTCGAGGATGCGGACGCCCCACTGGTCCTCGATGGGCTCGAGCTCGGTGCGGATCGCGGTGCACATGGCGTCGACGTCGGTGACCGTTCCGCGGGACTGACGCGCGACGACGGACTGCACCGCGATCACGACGCGGTTGCGCATGCCCTCGACGAGGTCGTCGATCTCGATGAGCGCCTTGCGCAGGTTGACGATCCGGTAGACCACCTTGGCGTCGACCTCGTAGACGAGGTCGTCGTCCAGCTGGATCACCTGGGGTTCGAGGTCGAGGGTCGTGTGCTTGGTCTCCTCGACCTTGAACGTCTGCACGAAGGGCCACTTGAAGTGGATGCCCGGGCCCACCACGGAGCGGGCGCGGCCGAGTGTGAAGCGCAGGGCGTGCTGGCCGTCGTAGACGACGACGAACAGGCCGGTGATAGCACCGAGGATGTCGAGGGACATGGGGACTGAGCAGGGACGTGCGGACTCCGAGAAGGGACGCTACCCGACCGACGCCCGCAGGCCACGCCGCTTCACGGGTAAGGATCGCCGGGCTGCGGGCGGGCCGGCATGTCGCCGGGGCCGATCGCCGCGCTAGGCTGCAGCCACAGCGCAGCTCGCCGGCCGCGCAACCGCGCCGATGAACGACCCCCGAGAGACGCCGCCGGATGCCGACCGATCCGGCCCCGAGACCCCCGGCCAGATCCCTCGCGGCCCTCGAGCCGAGGACCACGGTGCCCCCTGGGTCGATCGCCGTCGAGCGCTGGCCGAGGAGGCTGCCGGGCGCGCCCTGCCGCACCTCGCGGGCGTGCCCGTGCCCCATGCTGAGGCACGCGGCAACGTCGAGAACCTCGCGGGGTGGGCCCAGGTCCCAGTGGGTCTCGCCGGCCCCCTCGCCCTCGAGGGAGAGAGCGGACGGCGCGAGGTTCTCGTCCCCCTCGCGACGACCGAGGGCGCCCTGGTGGCCTCGGTCTCGCGCGGGATGGGCCTCGTCGCGCGCGGCGGCGGCGTATTCCGGGCGCGGGTCACCCGCGACGAGCTCTCGCAGCATCCGATCCTCGTCTACCCGTCGATGACCGACGCGCTCGCAGCGGCCGAGACCGCGAGGCGGAGCGCCGAGCGCTTCCAGGCCCTCGTCGAGGGGATCACGAAGCACGGCCGGCTCGAGCGCGTGGAGCCCGAGGTGACCGGGCGGAGGCTCCTGCTGCGCCTCGTCCTCGGGACCGGTGACGCGATCGGGATCAACATGGCGGCCCACGCCGCGGAGCTCTGCTCGACCGACCTCGCGGCACGCACGGGCGCCGTCGAGCGCTTCGTGCACGGCCAGGACGTCGAGAAGCGGGCCAACGCGAGGGCCATGGTGGAGGGCAGGGGGCGCTCCGTCGTCTGCGAAGCGGTCGTGAACCGCGCCGTCCTCGCCGAGCGAGCCCGGACGACGCCCGAGGCGATGGTGCGGGTCCTGCGGACCTACGCCGTGGGATACGCCCAGCTGGGGACCCAGAACTGGACGGTTCAGGCCGCCAACGTCCTGGCTGCCCTGTTCCTCGCGTGTGGTCAGGACGTGGCCTACGTCACCGAGTGCGCCACCGGGATCCTCGACATGGACGTCGACGCCGAGGGAGATCTCGTGGCCTCGGTCACCCTGCCCTCGCTGCTCGTCGGCACCGTCGGTGGAGGGACCGGCCAGGGCACCGCCGCGGAGTGTCTCGCGGTCCTCGGCTGCGTCGGGGACGGCCGGGCGCGGGCTCTGGCCGAGGTCTGCGGAGCGGCCGTGCTGGCAGGGGATCTCTCCCTCGTGGCGGCCTTCGCGAGCCACGAATTCGTGGCGGCGCACGAGGCACTTGGTCGCAACCGGCCCGGTCAGACCTGACCGAGCAGCCCTCGTACGGGGCGCGCGGCCCCGGTGAGGCCCCGGTGAGGCCCGGGTGAGGACCCCCTGAGGGGCCGCAGATCGCGCTCTACGGGGGCAGCCCGGACTCCGCACGGGCGCGGGTCGATCCGGCCCGCTCCAGTCCGCCTCCTGCGGCCCGGACGAGGACCTCAGGTAATAGGGAGCGCGCGGATTCTTGACGGCGCCGGGGCCATCCCTAACCTTTTCCGCTTCGATCGGAGATCGCAGACGCTCACGGGGCGGCGGGAACGCCCGCCGCAGGGGGCAGAGCGACCTCGTCACCCATCCCGAACCCCACCTCGCCCGGTGCCCGGCGAAGCGGACCTCGATCGTCGAGGTCCGCCGAGCACTACCGTGGCACCGACCCCCCGGGCGCGCGCATGCGCCCACGCCAGTTCCATGAGCACGACCCTGGAGAAGAAGGACGTCTCCCCGCGCCCCGTCAAGGCCAAGAAGAACGACCCGCTGTTGAAGCGCAACATCGGGATCATGGCCCACATCGACGCGGGCAAGACGACCGTCACCGAGCGAGTCCTCTTCCTCACGGGCCTCGTGCACAAGATCGGCGAGGTGCACGACGGCGCCGCGACGATGGACTACATGGAGGAGGAGCAGCAGCGCGGCATCACGATCCAGTCGGCCGCGACCACCTGCACCTGGAACAACCACGTCGTCAACATCATCGACACCCCCGGCCACGTCGACTTCACCATCGAGGTGGAGCGCTCGCTGCGCGTGCTCGACGGCGCGGTCGCGGTGTTCGACGGCAAGCAGGGCGTCGAGGCGCAGTCCGAGACGGTCTGGCGTCAGGCGAACCGCTACGGCGTTCCGCGCATCTGCTTCATCAACAAGATGGACAAGATCGGCGCGAACTTCGAGTTCAGCGTCGGGACGATCAAGTCCCGCCTCGGCGCCAACCCGGTCCCGATCCAGTACCCGATCGGCGCCGAGAAGGAGTTCAAGGGCTTCGTCGACCTCATCCGCTGGAAGTACATCGAGTTCGTCGACGACGACAAGGACGCCGGCAAGAGCTACCTCGAGGGCGAGGTCCCGGCCGAGTACGCCGAGGCCGCCCAGGAGTGGCGCGACAAACTCATCGAGGCCGCGGCCGAGGGCGAGGACGAGCTGATGAACAAGTTCTTCGAGGGCGAGGAGCTCACGGAGGAGGAGATCATCCGCGGCCTGCGCTCCCTGACGCTTCAGCTCAAGGCCTGCCCGGTGCTCGCCGGCTCGGCCCTGAAGCACAAGGGCGTCCGCTTCGTCCTGGACGCGGCGATCGACTTCCTCCCCGCGCCGATAGAGCTCGGCGAAGTGAAGGGCACCGTCCCGTTCACCGAGGACGAGATCTCTCGCAAGCCCACCGAGGAGGACCACGTGTCGCTCATGGCGTTCAAGACGATCGCCGAGCAGACCGGGGACATGACCTTCGTGCGCGTGTACTCGGGCACCCTCGAGAAGGGCGCCAAGCTCCTGAACCCGCGGACCCGCAAGACGGAGCGCATCGGCCGCCTCGTCCGCGTGCACGCGAACAAGAAGGAGGCCGTCGACTCGGTGCCCGCGGGCGACATCGCCGCGATCATCGGCCTGAAGGACACCGTCACCGGTGACACCCTCTGCGACGACGACAACCCGATCCAGCTGATGAAGATGACCTTCCCCGAGTCGGTCATCTCCATGAAGCTCGAGCCGGAGAAGGCCGCGGACCGCGACAAGCTCTCCGAGATCATCGGCAAGATGATGCGCGAGGACCCGAGCTTCCGCGCCTACACCAACGAGGCCACGGGTGACCTGATCATCGCCGGCATGGGCGAGCTCCACCTGGAGATCAAGGTCAACCAGATCAAGAACGACCACAAGTGCTCCGTGCGCACCGGCCGTCCGAAGGTCGCGTTCAAGCAGCGCATCAAGAAGACCACCGACCTCGTGGCCCGTCACATCCGCCAGTCCGGCGGTTCGGGTCAGTACGCGGTCATCAGCGTGGAGATCCAGTACGACCCCGAGGTCAACGGCTTCGAGTTCATCGACGGCATCAAGGGTGGCGCGGTCCCGCGCGAGTACATCCCGAGCGTCGAGGCCGGCCTGCGCGAGTCGTTCACCACCGGCGGCAACACCGGCATCCCCTTCGTCTCCACCAAGGCCCGCCTCTACGACGGCAAGAGCCACGACGTGGACTCCTCGGAGATGGCCTTCCGCGCGGCGGCGAACCTCGCCTTCCGTCAGGCCATCGAGGACAACACCGTCCTGCTCGAGCCGATCATGAGCGTCGAGGTCACCGTTCCCGACGAGTTCGTCGGCTCGGTCGTCGGCGACCTCAACTCGCGCCGCGGCGAGATCGCCGAGATCGTGCACCTCGACGACGACACCCGCGCCGTGCGCGCGATGGTGCCGATCGCCGAGATGTTCGCCTACTCGTCCGCCCTCGCCGGCTCCACCCAGGGCCGCGGCGCCTTCGGCATGGAGCTCGCCGAGTACCGCGACGTGCCCGCGGGCATCGCCGCGAAGCTCATGGAGAACTGAGCGACGGGGCCTGTTCCCGGGCCCTTCACGGCGACCCTGCC
>CBFIJG010000043.1:0-26924 GCA_965662915.1 Planctomycetota bacterium
GGGGCCGCTCGCCGGGGGCGGGCGGCCCCGCTCGGGGGGAGAGCACGAGGGGGGCTCTTTCGTTCCTGGTCCGTCCGCTGATGCGGATGGGACGTCGGACTAGAGCGTCCTCTTGATCTCCTTCATGCGGAAGACCTCGACGATGTCGCCCTCGCGGATGTCGCGGTAGTCCTTGAGGACGATGCCGCACTCGAAGCCGGAGCGGACCTCGGCGGCCTCCTCCTTCTCGCGGCGCAGCGAACCGATCTGTCCCGTGTAGACGATCTGCTCGTCCCGAAGGAGGCGGACCTTGCTGCTGCGCTTGACCGAGCCGTCGAGGACCATGCAGCCCGCGATGAGGCCGATCTTCGACGACTTGAAGATCCGGCGGATCTCGACGTGGCCGACGATCTCCTCCTCGAACTCCGGCTTGAGCGCGCCTTCCATGACGCGGCGCAGGTCGTCGAGGAGCTCGTAGATGACGTTGTAGCGCCGCACCGTGAGGCCGCCCCGCTCCGCCGCCTGGCGGGCCTTGGGGTTGACGGACACGTGGAACGCGATCAGCAGGGCGTCCGAGGTCGTCGCCAGGTCGACGTCGCTCTCGGTGATCGGGCCGACGCCCGAGTGGACGAGCTTGATCTCGACCTCCTCGTGGTCGAGGGCCTCGATCTCTTGACGGATGACCTCGACCGTTCCCTGGACGTCGCCGCGGACGATCACGTTGATCACCTCGCGCTCGGTCTTGGGCGCGGATCCGAGGATCGCCTCGAGCTCGCGGCTCGGCTCGCGCTTGGACGCGAGCATCTTCGCGCGGGCGGTGCGCTCGCGCTCCTCGGCGATCTCCTTGGCCTGCTGCAGCGTCTCGATGACGTTGAACGGCTGCCCGACGCCGGGCAGGGCGTCCAGACCGGTGACCGCCACCGGGGTGGAGGGGCCGGCCGTCTTCAGGGTCTTGCCGCGGTCGTCGAGGAGCTGCCGGACCTTTCCGTAGCCGGCGCCCGCGAGGATGACGTCGCCCTTCGTGAGCGTGCCGTCCTGGACGAGCAGGTGGGCGACGATGCCCCGGCCCTGCTGGATCTCGGCCTCGAGCACCACGCCGGCGGCGGGGCCGTCCGGGTGGGCGCGCAGTCCGAGCTCGGCGTCTCCCATCAGGAAGATGTGCTCGAGCAGCTCGTCGAGGCCGGCTCCGGTCATGCCGGAGGTCTCGAACATCGCGGTGCTGCCGCCGTACTGCTCGGGGACGAGCTCCTGACCCATCAGCTGCTGGATCACGGCGTTGGCGTTGAAGTCGGGCTTGTCCGCCTTGTTCAGCGCCACGACGATCGGGGTTCCGGCGACCTTGGCGTGGTTGATCGCCTCGACGGTGCTCGGCTTGACGCCGTCGTCACCGGCGACGACCAGCACGACGATGTCGACGGCCTTGGCCCCGCGCGCTCGCATCGCGGTGAACGCCTGGTGGCCCGGGGTGTCGACGATGGTCACGGTGTGGCCCTTGGACGTCTGCACCTGGTAGGCGCCGACGTGCTGCGTGATGCCGCCAGCCTCCTTGTCCGCGACCTTGGTCTCGCGGATCTTGTCGATGAGCGTCGTCTTGCCGTGGTCGACGTGGCCGAGGAAGGCGACCGTGGGGGAGCGGGGAACGAGGTGCTCCTCCTCGACCTCGGAGCGCTTCTTGGCGACCTCCTCGATGAGCTGCTGCTCGGCGGTGACCTCCTGCTTCACCTCCAGCTCGACCCCGAACTCCGACGAGAGGAGCGTCGCGGTGTCGTTGTCGATGGTGTTGTTGAGGGTGAACATCCCGTACTGGCGCTCGAGGGCGCGCTTCTGCACGACCGAGCTCTTGAGCGCGAGGGCGTCGCTGAGCTTCGCGATCGTGATCGGCTCCTCGATGGTCACCGTGCCGCCCTTGTAGGGCGACTCCGTCACCTGCGCGCGCGCGCCGCCGCGACCTCCGCCGCTGCTGCGGCGGCCGGGGGGACCTCCAGCGGCGCGGTTACGCCGCAGGAAGCGGCCCTGCTCCCGCTCGCGCAGCTCCGCGGCGGTCATCTTGCCGCGCGGGCCGGTCGGGCCCTGCTGGCGTCCGCGGTCGCGGCCGAAGGTCGGACGGACGTCCGGCGTCAAGTCGTCCCGGGACTGGAGCCGACGGGAGTCCGGACGGCGGCGGGCGGGCTGGCTCGCGGCGATCGTCGACAGGTCGATGAAGCCGACGACGTTGCCCTTGCGCTTGGTGGCGTCCTCGTCTGCTCCGGCAGGGCCAGAGGCAGGGCCAGAGGCAGGGCCAGGGGCAGGGCCAGGGGCAGGGCCAGGGCCAGGGGCCTCGCTCGCTTCAGCTGCGGCGGTCTCGACCTCAGCGGCGGGCGCGGCTGGAGCCTCCGGTGCGTCGGTCGGTGCGGGCTCGACGGCCTCCGCTTCGGGCGCGACCGGCGGCTCGGGCACCTCGGGTGCTGCGACGGTCTCCCCTTGGACCTCGGCCGCGATCGGCTCCGGCGCGGGCTCGAGCGCGGGCTCGAGCGCGGTGGGCTCCGGTGCGGGAGTCTCCTCCTCGAAGGTCGGAGTCTCCGGCCCTGGCGCCTCGAGGGCCGTGGCCGGTTCGGAGGCCGGCTCCTCGACGGGAGGCGCGGGCGCGGCGGCCTCGACGGGGGCCTTCTTGCGCTTCTTGATCCCGGGCAGCGCGCTGCCGGAGTCGTCGTCCGTCTTGAGCTTCTTGCGCTTCTTGACGCGCAGGCCGCCGCCCGCGGCGTCATCGCCGTCGTCTGCGCCGGCCACCGGCATGATCCCGTTCGCCTCGAGCAGGCCCTGGGCCTGAACGAGCTCGAAGGGATCGAGCGCGGACATGTGACTCTTGGCCTTGCTGAAGCCGAAGTCGCGGAGCTTCGACGCCAGGTCCTTGCCCGGCATGTCGTACTGCTTCGCGAGGTCGTGGATGCGTACCTTGTCGCTCAAACTTTAGGGGGGTCGTCTCGTCGGGCGGCGGTGTTGGATATGTGGCGCCGCCGCGCGTTGGCTGATTCGGAGTGGGTGGAGGGGGCTCCGGATCAGCCAGGGTGAACTTCACCGAAGCTGGTCCGAAGCGAGCGCGCCAGTGGCGTGGGCGCAGCACGTTTCGGGGGGAGGACCGAGGGGGGCGGCGTCGCCGCGCGCAGGGCCCTCAGCCTTCATAGCGAAGTTCGGTCACGACAGTTCCTGGTTCGGGTGGATGGGGCGGGGTGAGGGGGGGCGTGCCGCGGCTCAGGAGCCGGCGGCGGGCTGGGTCGAGGGGTCGTCGTCGACGGCCGATGCTTCCGCGGCCACCTCGGCGGCGGGCTCTTCGGCGGCGGGCTCTTCCGGCGTGAGCGCTTCGGCGGGTTCCCCCGCAGGATCCTCGGCCGGGGCCGCGGCCGCCTCCGCGATGGGGAGGTCGTCCTCGCCGAAGTACTCCTCGCGGGTCTTGATGTCGATGTCCCAGCCGCACAGGCGGCTCGCGAGGCGCACGTTCTGGCCGCGCTTGCCGATCGCCAGGGACTGCTGCTCTTCGTCGACGAGGACCGTGACCGAGTGCCTCTCGACGTTGGGGTAGATGTTGTCGAGGTGGATCTTCGCCGGGCCGAGGCCGTTCATCACGAGCGTCTCCAGGGAGTCGCTCCAGCGGATGATGTCGATGCGCTCGCCGCGGAGCTCGTCGATGACCGCCTTGATGCGAGAGCCGCGCACGCCGACGCAGGCGCCGATGGCGTCGATCTTGGGGTCGCTCGAGACGACCGCCATCTTGGTGCGGTAGCCCGGCTCGCGCACGACGCGCTTGATCTCGATGATCTGGTCAGCGATCTCCGGCACCTCGAGCTCGAACAGCCGCCGCACGAGGTCGGGGTGCGTGCGGCTGACGTAGATCCGGACGCGGCTGCCGTCCTTGCGGACCTCGACGATGATCACGCGGATCCGATCGCCGGGGGCGTAGGTCTCGCCGCGGACGCGGTCCTCGCGGGTGAGGTGAGCCTCGACGTCGCCGAGGCTGACCACGAGGTCCTGGCCCTCGTACCGCTGGACCTCGCCGCTGATCAGCTGACCCACGCGGGTCTCGTACTTGTCGTAGAAGACGTCGCGCTCGGCCTCGCGGACACGCTGGGTGAAGCCCTGCTTGACCGTCTGGGCCACGATGCGGCCCAGCTCGCTCATCTCGAACTCGTACACGCCCTCGTCGTCCTCGACGGTCACCTCTCCGGTCTCCCGATCGATGGTGCAGACGAGGTCCTCGCCCTCGCCGAAGCGCTTACGCACGGCGGCAGCCATCGACTCCTCGAGCGCGCGGAAGATCACCTCGTGGGGGATGTTCTTCTGCGCGTGCAGGAGATCGACCATCTGCAGGAGTGCTTCGGAATTCATGTGGGTGTGTTCGGCGGCAATAGAAAAGGAGCGGGGGAAGCCCCGCTCCTTCCGGCTGCGTGGCGCACCGGGCCCGGGGAGGGGCGCCGGCGGTGCACCGCGCGGTGTTCAGGAGAGTTTGTCGGGTCTCTTTGGACTGCGTAGTCTGAGCGCCCCCGGGAGGGGAGTCAACCTCTGGAGGCCAGTCCGAGCGCGTCCGCGGCTCCCCCCCCGTGAAGGCACCATGACCGCCGACGACACACCCCCGAGACCGGAGCGCGAGGCCGGCCCCGACGGCGACGAGGCGGCGCGTGCGCCCGGCCAGGCCGGAGCCTGGCTGGACTTCGATCGAACCCTCCAGCGGATCGCGAGCAGCGCTGCGCGCGGTGCCGGCGCGGCGCCTCCGACCGTGCTGCTCACGGGGGAGAGCGGGACCGGGAAGAGCCGGGCGGCTCGGCGCCTTCACGATCTCTCTTCCCGGGCCGCTGGCCCCTTCGTCCCGGTCCACCTCGCGGGCCTCGCCGAGACGCTCCTGGAGGCGGAGCTCTTCGGCCACGAGGAGGGCGCCTTCACGGGCGCCGCGCGCGCCCGGGATGGCCGTTTCGTGCGGGCCTCGGGAGGGACCGTGGTTCTCGAGGCGATCGAGACCCTCGCCCTGCCCCTCCAGGTGAAGCTGCTCCGGGTCCTCCAGGAGCGCGTGGTGGAGCCCCTCGGCGCGTCCCGGCCCGTGCCCATCGACTGCGCGGTGGTCGCCACCACCGCGGTCGATCTCCGCCAGGAGGTCGCGGCGGGGCGCTTCAGGGAGGACCTCTACTTCCGCCTGGCGGTGGTGCCGCTCGAGGTCCCGCCGCTCCGCGCGCGGAGCGACGACGAGGACTTCGCGCCCCTCTGCGACGCTCTCGTCGAGGCCGTCGCCGCGCGCGCCTCGGTCCCGCCCAGGGACATCTCCGCCGGGGCGCGCGAGGTCCTGGCGGCGCACCCCTGGCCCGGGAACGTCCGCGAGCTGGAGAACGCCCTCGAGCGGGTCCTCGTCGTGGCCCGTCAGGGTCCGATCGAAGCCGAAGAGCTGGGTTTCCTGGCGGAATCGACCCGCGGCAGGTCCCATGAGATCGCCCTCGAAGCCCTCGGCGCGGGCGTCTCGCTCGAGGCGCTCGAGCGGGCACTCCTCGAGGCGGCCCTCGCCCAGACCCGGGGGAACGCGTCGGCCGCGGCGCGCGTCCTCGGGCTCTCCCGGCGCGCCTTCGACTATCGCCGCAAGAAGCTCAGCGAATGATCCTCCGTTCCCTCATCACCTCGCTCGCGCTGCTCGCGGCGCCGGGTCCGGCCGTGGCCGCGGCTGGCGCGCCGGCGCAGCAGGAGGAGGAAGTGGGGGATTGGCGGGGCGACCTGGAGGTTCTGCTGGACCCCGCGGCCGGGTCGCGGGCGCGCAGGGCTGCGCTCGCCCGCCTCGGACTCTCCGTGCCCCGAGGCCAGGTCCTCGCGCTGGCGCCAGCCCTGGCCGACGGCGAGGTCGCCATCCGGCTCGGCGTCGTCCGGCTGTTCCGTCGCCCCGATCTCGGCACGATCGCGCGCCCCGAGCGTGCCGAGCGCCTCGCTCTCCTCGCCCGGGACGACCCCAGCAACCGGGTGCGACGCGCGGCCCTGGAGGCGCTCGGGATCATCGGCGGCTCCGAGGCGGCCTCCCTGCTCGGCGAGATCGTGGAGGCCGCGGCCGAGCCTCTACTGCGCCAGAGGGCCGCGAAGGCGCTCTCTGGGGCGGTCGGCGGAGAGGAGATCCTCGTCGAGATCGTCCAGCGAGCGCTCGGACGCGGGACGGCGCTCCGCACGGACATGGCCGCCGTGGGCGCGCTCCTCCCGGCCTACGGCCGCTGGCTCGCGGACGAGGCAGGGCGCGGTGGCGTCCTTCCGGCGGCCCCGGCGCTTCCGCTGGTGGTGGGCCTGCGGCACCCCGATCCCACGGTCAGGAGCGGGGCTGCGGAGGCCTTCGAGGAGGCCATCGATCGGCTCTCCACGTCGGGCGTGCGCGGCCAGGCGCGGCTGCTCCTGGATCGACTCGCTTCGCTCGGGATCGAGCGCGATATCGCCCTCTTCCAGTCCGCGCGGCTGTCGCTGAGCACCGAGGGTGACGCCCGTGCGGCGCTCGCCGCGGCGCAGGAGCTCGTGGCGAGCCGCGGTGTGCGGCTGCGGCCAGGCGCACGGGTCGACGCCTTCGAATCGCAGCTCTGGCTCTTCCGTGGCCTCTACTTGTGCGGCGCGAGCCATCTGGCCCTCGGGGAGCTCGAAGCCGCGGGCCGCAGGCTCGACGAGGCTGCCGAGGCCCTGGATCGCGCCCTCGCCGAGCGCCGCGATCTGCTCAGCCGGAGCGCGCGCGCGCGCCACGTGAACCTGCTTCACCTGCGCGCGGTCGCGGAGGTCACGCGCACGCTCCTCGCGATCGCGCGCGGCGACGAACACGCAGATGTCCTCGAGCTCGCCCGCTCGTCCCATGCGATCGACCTCGAGGCCCAGGCCGTGTACTCGGAGCTCGGCCGGGGCGTCCTGTCCAGCTGGGACGGGCTGTTCCTCCTGGACCTCTCCGCCTACAGGTTGCTCTTCGGCAAGACCGGCTTCGCCTCGACGGGAGCCTCTACGGGGGATCGCGGGGAGGACGGCAGCTTCGGCCGCGCGCGGCTCATCGAGCTCCAGGGTCTGCTCGGCCAGGCCCTCGCGACCGTCGCCCCCGGCGAGCTCCCGGGTTTCACCCCCCTCGTTCCGTCCGCGCCGCAGGCGGAGCGAGGTCGGCTCACGAACCCCTTCGAGGATCCCGAGCGGCTGGCCCTCCTGGAGCGGATCAGGGACGCGCGGCTCGGCGGCCTCGACGACGCGATCGAGGACGCGGAGGAGGCTTTCGCCCGGGCCCGCGACCGCGCGCTCGGCCTGTTGCCGGAGGAGGAGTTCGAGACCCTGGAGCGCCTGCGTCGTCAGCGCTTCTTCGCTGCGCGCCAGCGGGAGAACGAGGAGCCTGGCTCGCGCGCCTGGATCCGTGACCTGCGGATCCCCGGGAGCGCCGCCCTGTGGCACGCCCAGGACCTCGTGGACGAGGGGCGCGGCGAGGAGGCTCGCGCGCTGGCGCAGGAGCTCGAGGAGGACGTCGAGCGCCGCGGGATCTCGAACTGGTGGTACACGTCGGGACACGATCGCATCATCCGGGCTCGGATGCTGGTCGGCAGCGCGCTCACCGACGAAGGGCGCGGCGAGGAGGCCGAGGCGGTGCTCCTGTCCGCGGTGGAGCGGATCGGAGATCTGCGGCGAGAGATGCTCGACCGGGGGGTGGCGCCCGAGGACCTCCGGGGCTTCGACGGTCTCGAGTCCACCGCGCTCGTGAGCCTCGCGGTCAACGCCAACGTCCGCATGGGGGACCCCGATCGGGCGGCGGCGTACTACGAGCGGGCTTACGGCCTGCGTCAGGACGAGTTCATGCGGGCGCTGCTGGCGTGCTACCGCGCGCGGGCCGGCCGCGAGGAGGAGGCCCGGGCGCTGATCGCGGCGATCCGGCCGGGCCCGGGCACCTGGTACAACCTCGCCTGCACCCACGCTCTCCTGGGCGACGTGGAGCGGGCCCTCGACCTCCTCGAGATCGAGCTCCGGCTCGGCCACGCCACCGACGACTCCCGGGACAAGCAGAGGGCCTGGGCCGCCGAGGATCCGGACCTCGCGGCCCTGAGGGACTCTCCTCGGTTCCGCCGCCTCGTGGCGGTGCGGTAGCCGTATCCTCTTCGGCCGCCTTCGGCGCCGGGGACGCTCCCGGGCCGGGCTGCCGCGCTCCACGCGGCGGTCCAGGACTCCGCCAGGGCGCGCAGGGCCACGCCGCGAGGCGCCCCACAATCCGCCGTAGCGGCGAAGAGCAAGTGAAATGGGAAAGGTGATTCTCTCCGGCAAGGGCCGACGGTGGCTGATGAAGGGCCATCCCTGGGCGTACCGCGACGACGTCGCGGAGAGCAGCGGCACGCAGGGTGAACTCGTACCCGTGGAGGACCCGAACGGGCACCCCATGGGCTGGGGGCTGTACAGCACCGCGAGTCGTATCGCCGTGCGCCTCGTGACCTCGGACTCGACGCAGCCGAATCGCGCCTTCTGGTCCGAGCGCGTGCGCCGCGCCGTGGAGCGCCGTCGTCAGCTCGGGATGCTGGACGAGGCCGGTTGCTGCCGTCTCCTGTCCGGGGACGCGGACGGCTTCCCCGGCATGGTCATCGATCGCTACGCGAAGACGCTCGTTCTGCAATCGGGCTGCCAGGGCTCCGATCGCATGCGCGACTTCATCGTCGAGCTGCTGCTCGAGACGCTGCCCTTCGAGCCGGACGCGATCGTCGACCGCTCCGACGCTTCGGTGCGCAAGCTGGAGAAGCTCGACCCGATCGTCGAGACGATCCGCGGCGCGGTGGACGGGCCGGTGCTCGCGCGGGATGGCGACCTTCTCTTCGAGGTCGACGTGTTCCAGGGACACAAGACGGGCCACTACCTCGACCAGTCCCTGAATCGCCGCGCCGCCGCCGGGCGCGCGGAGGGCGGGCGCGTGCTCGACGCGTTCAGCTACGACGGCCTCTTCGGTCTCCACGCCGCGCTCGCGGGGGCCGAGCAGGTCGTGTGCCTCGAGCAGAACAAGGGCGCGTGCGAGCGCATCCTCGCCAACGCCGAGCGCAACGGACTGCTCGATCGGATCAAGGTCGAGCGCGTCGACTGCATGAAGGACATGCGCGCCCGTGCCGAGCGCGAGGAGCGCTACGAGCTGGTCGTGATCGACCCGCCGGCCTTCGCGCGCTCGAAGAAGGAGGTGGCGGGTGCCGAGCGCGGCTACGTCGAGCTCAACCGTCGCGCCTTCGACCTCGTCCCCGCGGGCGGGGCCGTCGTCTCGGCCTCGTGCTCCTACAACGTCTCGCCCGCGGACTTCGTCAAGTTCATCGGGCGGGCGGCGAACCTCGCGGGCCGTGACGTCTGGCTCGAGGAGCTGACCAAGGCGGCGCCGGACCATCCGCATCTGGTGACGCTGCCGGAGTCGGACTATCTGAAGTGCGCCTTCCTGCGGGTCGGCTGATCCCCTTGATCGACGAGCTCGAGATCACCGTCAACGGCGAGACCGTTCAGCTCCCCGCGGGCAGCACGGTCGCGAAGTTGGTGGCCGCGCGCGGGCTGCGCCCCGAGCAGGTCGCCGTCGAGGTGAACCGCGAGATCGTCCCGCGGGCGACCCACGCGGACCACGCCCTGACCGCGGGCGATCGCGTCGAGATCGTGACCATGGTCGGCGGAGGCTGACCGCGGACCCCCAACTGGACCATGAGCAACGAGTCCCAGAACGCGGCCGATGCGCCGCTCGTCATCGGCGGCGAGTTCACGCTGAACTCGCGACTCCTCGTCGGCACCGGCAAGTACGCCAGCTTCGAGGAGACGGCGAAGGCGCTCGATATCAGCGGGACCGAGATGGTCACCGTGGCGATCCGGCGCGTGAACCTCGACCCGTCCAAGGGTGAGTCACTGCTCGATCACATCGATCGCGACCGCTATCACCTGCTCCCGAACACCGCCGGCTGCTACGACGTGGAGTCGGCGGTGCGGACCGCGCGCCTCGCTCGCGAGCTGCTGGACACGCCGCTCGTGAAGCTCGAGGTGCTCGGGGATCCGAAGACCCTGTTGCCCGATCCGATCGGGACCCTGGAGGCGACCGAACAGCTCGTGAAGGAGGGCTTCACGGTCATGGTCTACTGCTCCGACGACCCGCGGATGGGAGTCCGTCTCGCCGAGCTGGGCGCGGCGGCGGTCATGCCCGCGGGCTCGCCGATCGGCTCGGGGCAGGGGGTCTTGAACCCGAACGCGATCCGCATCCTGATGGAGCTGGTGGACGTGCCCGTCATCGTCGACGCAGGCGTCGGGACGGCCTCCGACGTTGCGCTGTGCATGGAGCTCGGCGCCGAGGGGGTGCTCTTGAACACCGCGATCGCGGGCGCGAGCGAACCTCTCCGCATGGCCGCGGCCATGCGCGACGCCTGCTGCGCGGGCCGCAACGCCTTCCTCGCGGGCCGAATCCCGAAGAAGCTCTACGCCAACGCCTCCTCTCCGGAGGAGGGACTCATCGAGGAGGCCGGGCCGAGCGCCTGATCGGGTCCGATGCTCGCGACCCTACCCCTGAGGGGATCGCTCGCCGCGCTCCAGGCCGAGGCGGCGGAGCGCGCGGCCGAGCTCGAGAAACTCCTCGAGAACCCCGCAGCGCTCTTCGGGGTGGCCGGAGGCGCCGCGATTCTCGGCCTGTTCCTCATCCCCCTGCGCCAGGCGATCGTCCGGGGCTGCGTGGCGCCCTCGCCGCCCACGCGCCCCTCGTTCCGGTGGACGGACCTCCTCGCGGTGATCGCGGGGCTGCTCCTCTCCCAGGTCGTCGCGGTCCAGGTCGCGGTGGTCCTCGCCCACGGCAGCTGGCCCGAGGAGCAGGAGGTGCTCGACGAGGTCGTCGAGGGGCTCTCGTTCCTCGAGCAGGCCGCGGTGACGAGCGCCTCGTTCCTCTTCGTGGCGCTGCTCATCGGCCTCCTCGCGCGCCGGCGCGCCGACGGTCTCGCCTCGCTCGGCCTGAGCCGCGTGGCGCCCGCGCGCTTCCCGCTCGGCCGCGCCGCCGCCGGGCTGTCGAGCTACGTCCTCGCCGTTCCCTTCCTGATCGCGGCCGCGGTGGCGAACGCCGCCGCCT
This sequence comes from Planctomycetota bacterium, assembly GCA_965662915.1. GTDB lineage: Bacteria > Planctomycetota > UBA1135 > UBA1135 > Saltatorellus. The sequence goes on from CBFIJG010000043.1 coordinate 11,024, forward strand.
ACGCGGTCGGCGGGAAGGAGGTCCCGGCCCAGGACGTGGCCCTCGCGATCCAGGAACAGATCCACTCGCAGCCGCTGCAGGTCGCCTTCTTCGCGGTGCTGCTCATCCCGCTCCTCGAAGAGGTGATCTTCCGGGGCTTCCTCCTCGAGGTCGTCTCCAGCCGCCTGGGCGCCGCGGCCGGGGTCGTCCTCTCCAGCTTCGCCTTCGCGATACTGCACGGCGTCGCCGCCGCGCCGGTGATCTTCGCCCTCGCCGTGGCCATGGCCCTGGTCAAGCTGCGGACGCGCAGCCTCCTCGTCTGCTGGCTGATCCACGGGACCCACAACGGAGCGGTCCTGCTCCTCCAGTCGCTCGGCCTCCAGTAACGTCGGGACGAACAGGCCATGACCGAACACGACAGCATCACGGACTTCCCGGCCGCCGGACGCTTCCGCCGCCTCGAGAGCGGGGCCTTCGCCGCGGAAAGCGCGACCCTCACGGGCCGCCTCGCCCTCGGGGCCGAGGCCAGCGTCTGGTTCGGTTGCGTCCTGCGGGGCGACGATGCGTCGATCCACGTCGGCGCTCGGAGCAACGTCCAGGACCTGTCGATGATCCACGCGGACGTCGACGTGCCGAACGTCATCGGAGAGGAGGTGACGATCGGCCATCGCTGCGTCCTCCACGGGGCGCAGGTGGGCGATCGGTGCCTCGTGGGGATGGGGGCGATCCTCCTGGGGGGCTGCGTGATCGGCGAGGAGTCGATCATCGGCGCCGGCGCCGTGGTCAAGGAGGGGATGGTCGTCCCGCCGCGTTCGCTGGTGGTGGGAGTGCCGGCGAAGATCGTGCGTGAGGTCACCGACGAACAGGTCGCCGCGATCCGTCGCAGCGCCGACGGCTACGTCGCGAAGGTCCAGCAGTACCTCTGAGGCTCGATCCGCGACATGGCCACGACGACCCGCGAGTTCGACGCGCGGCTCGCGCGCCTCGACGAGGTGCTGCGCGAGCTCGGTCGCGTGGCGGTGGCCTTCAGCGGCGGCGTCGACTCGACGGTCCTCCTGCACGCGGCGCACCGGGTGCTGGGTGAGCGTGACGGGGTGGGGGTCATCGCCGACTCGCCGAGCCTGCCGCGGGCCGAGCTCCACGAGGCGCGCGAGGTCGCGGAGCTGATCGGCGCGCGTCTCGTCGAGGTGCGCACCGACGAAGGCGATGATCCCGCGTACCGCGCCAACGCCGGCGATCGCTGCTACTTCTGCAAGGCGGCGCTCTTCCGGGCGATGGAGTCCTTCGCGCGCGCGGAGCGGTTCCCGTGCCTCGCCTTCGGGGAGATCGTCGACGACTGGAGCGATGACCGGCCCGGCGCCCGCGCGGCGAAGGAGTTCGGCGTCGTGGCGCCGCTCAGCGCCGCGGGATTCGGGAAGGACGACGTCCGGCGCTACGCGGCGCTCCACGGGCTGCCCGTGGCCGACAAGCCGGCCTCGGCCTGCCTCGCGTCGCGGATCCCCGTGGGAACGGAGGTGACGCCCGAGCGGCTGGCCAGGGTGGAGACGGCGGAGGCCGGGCTCAAGGCCCTCGGCTTCCGGGTGCTCCGGGTCCGCCACCACGGCGCCCATGCGCGCGTCGAGGTCGGCGCAGACGAGGCGGTTCGCGCTCGGGAGGAGCATTCCCGGATCGAGGCGGTCCTCGCCGAGTCGGGCTTCAAGAGCCACGAACTGGCCGTCTACGGCCAGCTTTGATCCTGGCTGACTCGCTTCGAGTCGATCGCGCGTTCGATCCGCGCCTTTTTTTTGACAGCCGCCGATTCGGGGGTAGGTTTCCGCGCTCGTCACGGGGCCGGCGTCGGCGCGCCTTCCCGTGAGCAGGGCAAGACCGTACGCCCTGGGAAGGTGCGCGCCGGGTCTGGAGTCTTCGAGGGGAAGGCTCACCGCGGCACGCCTCGGGGCGTCGAGGCAGCTGAGGGCAGCTCGATGCAAGGGGATCGACCGATGACGCAGCGCAGGCTGCCGGGGGCGCGACCGCGTTCTTCGGCCGCCGGTGGATTCTCCCTGCTGGAGCTGACCGTGGCGATCGGCGTCCTGCTCGTGGCCACCCTCGCGGCCTTCTCGTCCCAGGTCCAGAGCTTCATGTTGATCGAATCGAGCCGGGACGCCGCCATCGCGATGACCGACCTCGAGGTCTGCATGGAGGAGGTCCTGACCCGGACCGCTGACGAGATCCCGGTCGCATTCCCGGCGGGGGAACCGATCGAGGGCTTCGAAGGGCTCCACCTCGACGGGGAGCGCATCGTCCCCGTCTATCCGGGGCTCGAGGAGGACGGCGCGGCGCCCGATCCTCTTCAGATCGATCTGGTGGCGACCTGGAACGACCGACGCAAACGGGCCAAGACCATGCGGCTCACGACCATCCGGATCCGATGAGACGCCTCGCACCGAACACAGCGCGGCAGCGCACCGGCTCGACCCTGCTCGAGATGATCATCGGCGTGACGATCCTGGCGGTCCTCGCGCAGATGCTGATCGGCGCGAGCACCGCCTCGAGCGCGGTGACCGAGGTCGGGAACATCGAGGGCGAGGTCTTCCGCCAGAGCGAACGTGCCATGTCCAGGATCCTCGGGGACCTGCGGAGCTCGGGCTTCGTCGAGATGGAAGGACGTGAGTACCCGCACGTGTTCGAGGGCGGCGACGCGGGGGCGGGATTCGAGGACCACGACCATGTGCCGGGTCCGATGGCGGCGGCGCCGGGTGACGCGGACTTCGGCGTCATGCGTTCGATCGTCCTGTGCCTTCCCTCCGATCTCGACGGGGACGGCCGCCCCGAGCTCGACGCGGACAACGACGGGACGCCCGAGCTCGACCGCAACAGGGACGGCGTACCCACCGATGATCTGCTGGACGTGGGCCGGCTCTGGCACCCCTCGCTGGCTTCCATCCACCCGGACACCCGGCTCGTCTGGAGTCACGCCGACGTGAGCTACCAGGTGACCGCCACCGGGCCCGGAGGGGAGAACGAGCTGGTGAGGGTGGTCGGCGGCGTCGGCAGTGAGCGCACGGTGCTCGCCCGCGGCGTCGAGCGCGTCCAGTTCGACACGTCCGAGTCGTCGGGGTTCACGATCCCCGGCGGGACGGTGCGCGTCCGCCTCTTCTTCCGGGTCCGCGGCTCGGACGGGAAGGTCTATCGCTCGCAGCTCGAGTCGACGGTCCGTCTGCGGAACAGCTGAATCAACGGCGCGCCCGGGCGGGGCGTGCCGTGCGTGAGGATCAAGAACATGCGCTCGGCGGCGCAGGAGAACAGATATGAAGAGACGGATCGGAGCAGGGCCTGCTGGCTCGCAGAGGGGAGTCGCCCTCATGTACGCGGTCTTCGGCACCTTCGTCGTGGCGAGCATGGTGTCGGTGATGTTCGCCATGGCCTCGGTCAGCGACCGGCAGTCCGAGGTCAAGGAGGGCACCTCGCGCGCCCGGCTCCTCGCAGAGGGGGCGGTCGCGGCGGCGGAGAAGGACCTGCGGAGCGCCCTCGCGGCCTGGCGTGAGCCGGTGACCTCGGGGCAGATCGACGTCGGTGGCGTCGCCGTGGACTTCGAGGTGACCGAGCTCGGGGAGCAGCAGACCTTCACCGAGGACTCGGGGATCGTGCGGCTGGTTCAGCCCTTCGAGATCGAGTCGCGTGCCCGCGCGAGCGGCGCGAGTGCGGTGGCCCACCGCATCGTCAACGTCGAATGGATGCCGCTCTTCCAGTTCGCGGTCTTCTACGGAGACGACCTCGAGATCCACGCCGGGCCCAACATGACCCTGCGCGGCCGCGTTCATTCGAACGGCGACATGTATCTTGGCGGTGGATCGACGATCACCTTCGACACGAACTACGTCCGGGCAGTGGGGGACATGTACCGCGCGAGGAAGAACGGCAACCTCGGCGGCGGCAACGTGGACATCCGCAAGTACGTGGCGAATCCATTCGACGCCTCCGAGCCGCGCGCCTTCGAGCGCATGCTCTCCAGGTCACAGCTCTCGGCGCCTTCGATCTCGGGCTACGACAGCGCGTTCCGTGACGGGTACGACGCCAACGGTGACGGTGACCTTCTCGACGCGGGGGACCTCCTTCCCTTCGAGTTCGGCTCCCAGGAGCTCTGGAGCGCGCCCAACGGGTACGGGGTCGACGGGGTCACGGTCATGACCGGACAGCACGGCGTCGGAGAGGCGGTGACGCCCGAGATCGGCTCGATCCAGCTCTGGGAGGAGACCGCGCCGGGTTCGGGGGAGTACGAGAAGGGCTACTACCACGCCAACGCCGGCCTGGCGATCGTGGTCGATGAGGACGGCCAGACGTTCACGGCGACCGACGCGGATGGGAACGACGTGACGGAGGACATCGCCGCGGCGGTGACGCTGACGGGGGTGCCTGACATGCGCCAGTCGAACAGCTCGTCGGAGGACGTTCCCGTCGTTCAGATCGACGTCGCCGCGCTCGCCGCCACGGGGTACGCGCCGGAGAACGGCCTGATCTACGCGGCCCACGAGGACACCGGGACCGGGACCGAGGCCAAGGGCGTCGTACTGACGAACGGAGCCGAGCTTCCCTCGGCCCTGACGGTGGCGTCCGAGGGCCCCGTGTACGTGCACGGTGACTACAACACGGTCGACAAGAAGGGCGCGGCGGTCATCGGTGACGCGATCAACCTGCTGTCGAACTCGTGGGACGGCACCAAGTCCCCGGGCTCGCTCCCCAACGCGACCGAGACCACCTTCAACTTCGCGATGATCACCGGGAGCTACGAGAGCGTGCCGAACCGCTACAACGGCGGACTGGAGAACCTCCCGCGCTTCCACGAGAAGTGGTCCGGGGTGCCCTGCAACATCTCGGGCTCCTTCGTGAACATCTACGACAGCCAGCACGCCACCGGCGACTGGCGCTACGGGTCCGACCGTTACACCGCGCCGATCCGCAACTGGGAGTACGACGAGAGCTTCAACTCGCTGGGTGGGCTGCCGCCCTTCACGCCGATGGCGGTCTCGGCTTCGCCGGTGGTGAGCTGGTAGCGCCCGTCGTCTCCGGAACGGACGAGGCCGCCCGGCGCGCATGAGCGCGCCCGGCGGCCTCGTCGCTGGAGTGCGGTCGCGTGCCTACTGGAAGGTCACCGAGAAGCCCCGGGTCAGGTTCGACGTGGCGCCCGGATTGGCGTCGCGGAACCAGCACTGGAAGTTGTAGGTGTCACCGGGCAGCGCCGCGACAGGGCCGCTCGCCGTGATGATCGCGCTGGTGTCGACCGTCAGGTTCAGCGTCCCGAAGAATCCGGTGCTCCCGAACTGGGCCAGGTACCTGCCGACGGTCGGCCCGACGCACAGGTTGCCCTGTCCACCGCCGACGTTCGGAATCAGGGTCTGGGTGTCCGAGGCGATGAACAGCGCGAACTGGTTCGGCGGCATCCCGGAGGCGATGAGCACGAGGTCGTTCAGGAAGACCGAGTTCGAGCCCACCGAGGAGATCGTGGCGATCTGACCGGTCGAGTTCGGCACGCCCTCGCAGTACACGCCGCCCGGCGGGCCGCAGTCGAGGTCGGTGACCCTGAAGTCGTCGATGGCGGCCTCGACGATGGAGCCGTCACCCTCGTCCGCTGCGATGAAGCGCACGCGCATCTGAGAGGTGGGGGTGATCACGTCGGCGACCCGGAACTGAGTCTCGATCCAGCTGCCGGCGGTGCCGGAGCCGCTCGGCCCGATGGTCTCGAGGGCGCTCCAGGTCGAACCGCCGTTGTTGGAGATCTGGATCCTGAAGACGTCCGCGTTGGGGCTGGCTCCCTGGTCGTTCGAGAACCAGCGCCAGTAGGAGAGCTGCGGGTCCGTCAGGGTCGACATGTCGATCACGTCGGTCACGAGGGTCGTGCGACCGCCGTCCACGTCGTTCTCGCCGACGCTTCCGCCGTTCGAGCCCTGACCGGTGAACCAGCACTGGGCGCCGATGGTGCTGTGGTCGTTCTCGGGCTGCGCCGCCGTGCCGACGGGGTTGCCGCGGGTCCAGACGCCGGTGGTGGCGCTGTCCCCGGGCGCTCCGACCGTCCAGCCGACGGTCGACTCCATGTCGTTGAAGTCGATGACGATCTCACCGAGGGCTGCGACGGACGAGAAGGGGGCGGAGGCGCCCCCCGTGGGCATGGTCGTCTCCGCGCCAGCGTTGGTGCTCGCGGTGATGTACCAGTCGATGCTCGACCCGCAGGCCATCGTCGGCGTGTCGATGGTGAAGGTGAAGCCCGAGGACTGCGCCATGGACGCAGTCGTGAAGCCGGCGCCGGTGTCGTACACGAGGGCGACGCTCGAGGGGTCGAGAGCGCCCGCGGTGAGCTCGGTCACGTCCACGGTGATCTGCTCGCCGTTGGGATCCACCACGGCCGGCGCCCCGCCGACGACGTCCAGCTGGATGCCGTCGAGGGAGAGGACGAACAGGCCGCGCTCGATGTCGCTGCCGATGATCGTGCCGCTCGGGAAGTACGGGTAGCAGCTCCAGAGCCCGTTGAAGCTCGAGGCGCTCGAGGTCGGAGCCGTGTCGAAGAAGGCCACCTCCGGCGGGTTGAGGTCGTTGGCGCCGATGTCGAACACGCGCAGGCCCGAGGTGTAGTTCGCCTGGAACAGCAGCCCGTTGTGCGAGTACATGTTGTGGCCGATCGCCGGGTTGCCGTTGTTGAAGACGCCGATGTAGCTCGCATTCCCGGGATCGGTGACGTCGAAGACGCGCGTGGTCGTCGTCGACACCGTCGAGCCCTCGTCGAGCTCGTCGCCCAGGTAGAACCGCGTGCGGTCCTCGCTGAGCCAGCCCTGGTGGCTGTATTGACGGCTGGGGTAGCTCAGCTGGCCGAGCACCGAGATGTTCGACTTGTTGGTGACGTCGAGGATCGTCAGCCCGGTGTCGGTGGAGCCACCGTTGAAGCCGCTGCAGCAGTAGGCGATCTGGCGGCCGTTGTAGGGGCCCGAGGTGTACGTGACGATCTGTGCGTCGTGCACGTAGCGCGTCGTGTACTGGCCGACGAAGGTGGGGTTGCCGGGGTTGGCGAGGCTGTAGATCCGCAGTCCGTTGCTGCCGCCGCCAGTTCGATAGAGGAATCCGCTGACCTCGTCGATGGCGATGTTGTGAGTGGCGTTCGTACCCTGTCCGGTCACCGTCCGCTCGAGGCTGACGACGCCGTTGTCCACCTGCCTCAGGTCGATGACCTGGATGCCCGAACCACCTTCGCTGACCGCATAGGCGCGGTCCTGGTAGGTCTTGATGTCACGCCAGTCACTGGTCGGGCCGTTGATGCGGCCGATCACCTGCGGGTTTTGCGGGTTGGTGACCTCGACGACCACCGTGGCTCCCGTCGTGCACATGAGGGCATACTCGCGGCCCGAAGGCGAGACGTAGCCCCAGCAGTCGCTGCCGTTCTCGCCGCCGTTGCCGAGGTCCGACATCGTCAGCCAGGATCTCAGGGACATCCGGTCCGCGGGGAACCCGAGGGAATTCGACGTGCCGCCGAGGCCCGCGAGGTTCTGGTTCGCCGCGGTGTAGCCGGTGCCCGGGAAGGGGGCCTTGCGATCGAGGATCTTCGGGTCGTCCTCGTGTGCGGCGGCGCCGGAGGCGAGGACGAGGCCTAGGCCGAGCGCGGCCGTGGCGGCGCGGACGTCGAATCGAGTCATGGAGCTGGGTCAGCCGTTGGGGAGGGGGGTGGGGAAGCTCCGCCGCTGTCGCGTGCGGTCTTCCCGTTAATGAAAGGCTATCGCGCGAGGTCCGGTCTGGAGGCCGGATCCCCCAGTGGGACGCGATCGGGGGAGCGGTTCAGCGCGATCTGGGACGCCCTTGGGAAGGGGCGAACCGCGGCGAGGCGGGCGGCTCCAGGAGTTCCCGGGCGGCCGGCGGGCCGTCCAAGGCGACGAGGAACGCCGTCAGTGCTGCCGTCTCGCCCTCATGAAGACGCAGCGGCTGGAGGAACTGTTCCTGGTGATGGCCTCGAACGCTCGTTCCGGCCATCTCTGAATAGAACTCCAACACGGCGGCGAGGTCCGGGAGCTGCCCCTGATGCATGAAGGGCGCCCGCCCGCTCAGGTTGCGGAGAGACGGTGTCCGGAACTCCCCCCACGCCTCGGAGGAGCGTCGCAGGCCACGAATCGCGACCGCTGCCTCACCGTCCGGGGCATCGCTGTGACGGGATGCAGCGTTGAACGGGCTGGCCTTCACCACCGCGGCGCCGTCGTAGCGCCCGGCGTCGAGCGGCTCGCCCCCGTGGAGGGTCGGCAGCGCGTTGTTGTGGAACTCCCCGTCCGAGAAGTTCGGACCGCTGTGGCAAAGGACGCAGTTCGCCTTCCCGAAGAACAGCGTCATGCCGCGCTGCGCCTCGGGGGACAGGGCGGCGAGGCCGTCTCCGTCGCCGCTGCGCAGAGCCTCGACGAATCGATCGAAGGGCGCGTCGCCGCGGAGCAGGGTGCGCTGGTACGCGGCGATGGCCTTCGCGAGGTTCACGAACACCTCGTCCAGCGCCGTCCGCTCCGCCTCCCCGAGCGAGGCCCACCTCGTGACCGACGCAGGTGGATCCTCCTCGCCGCGGCGAGCCGGACGCGCAGGGGAGGAGGCCGCCTCCTCGAGGCCGCCGGGCAGCGCGCCGAAGACGTCGGTGTACGCGGCGCGCAGCTCCTCGTCCTCGAGGACGAGTCGCGCCACGTCCGCCCGGTTGCCGCCCATCTCGACGGGGTCCTCGATCGGGTCGAGGGCCTGCATCCAGAGGGAATCGGCGCGGCCGTCCCAGGTGAGCCAGCGGTGGTGCGCGACGTTCCAGAGGGTCGGCGTGTGACGCCGCCCCGTTCCGACGCCCTCGGCGAGGGTCAGGCCGTCCGTGAACCCTCGACGCGCGTCGTGACAGGTCGCGCAGGAGACCATGCCGTTGCCCGAGAGGCGCTCGTCGAAGAAGAGGTAGCGGCCGAGGTGCGCCGCCGCCGGGTCGTCGGCGTGGCGGTTCGTGGGATCGGGGGGCGGGGGCGGCAGCGGCGAGTGGCGCAGGAGCGCGCGTCGCATCCCGTCCGAGAGCTCCACGGCGAGCGCGGAGGGCGCTCTGGCGTCGGCCGCCGGACTCCCTTGACCGCAGCCGCCAGCGGCCGCCGCGCCGGCGAGCAGCGCCGCGGTGAAGATCGCGCGTGTTTCGCTCACAGCGTCAGCTCGTACTCCACCTGCGCGCGCTCGAGGAGCGGGCCGCGCTGGACATCGACGTGGAACTCCCAGGGGCCGATCATGTGCAGCAGGAGACCCTCGGCCCGGTAGCCGCCGCCCTCGCGCGGCACGAGCTCCACGTCGCGGAGCATGCCGTGGCTGTGGATCGGCATGCGCGCGTCGAGGGTCACCGCGTCGGCGCCCATCAGGGGCTCGCCCGTGGCGGTGTCGATCACGTGGACGCGCATGGCGAAGGGCTCGTTGAGCGGCACCGCGCCGCCCTCGGGCTCGAGCACCACGGCGAAGGTCCCGCGCGCGGAGAGCGCCTCGAAGGACTCGCCGCCGGGCAAGGAATGGGTGGGCGTGCTGCTCTCCTTTGCCTCGCCGGTACCGCTCTCCTGCTGGGCGTCACCGCACGCCGAGGCGAACACGCAAGCCGCGATCAGGGCAGCGGCACGAGCCGCGCGATGGGTGAAGTCGAGCGCCATGGGTTCAGCGCCTGAGCTGCGCCGTGTAGAAACGACTCCCGAAGCCCCTGAGGAAGTTCCCCTCGGGATCGAAGATCTGGCCGCGGTGGTTCCCGTGATCGATGACCACCAGGCGGCCGTCCCCGAGCACTGCGACACCGCGGGGGTCGAGGAACTCCGCCCGGCCCAGGCCCTCGGCGCCGAAGCCGGGCACGTGCATGAGTTCGCGCACGCCCTCGTCGCCGTCCGGTTCCCCCGCGGCGCGGACGCGCAGGCGGCCGACGCGGCAGGCGTCGGGCAGCGTCACGAGGAGAGAGTCCCCGTGGAACGCGATGCCGCCGCTTCTGCGGCCCCGTAGCTCGTTCACGTCCCCCGCCTCGCCGCGCGGCAGCTGCCATGCGGGCTCGTCCGCTGCAGGCTGCGCTCCCGGGAGGTAAGCGAGCGCGACAGGATCGTCAGCGCCGTTGACCGCCACGGCCACGCCGAGCGCGTCACCCCCCGCCGCCGGGAGCGGTGCGAGGCCGGTCACCTCGCCGAAGCGCCAGCCGTCGTCCCCGGTCAGCACGCCCATTGGCTGCAGGTCGTCCGCCACGGCGATCAGCGCTCCGTTGCCGCGGTCCGCGACCACGATCACGGGCCCGCTCGCCGCGACCACTCGGCAGACCGCGCCGGGGATGATGGGCGCCGCAGTCCCTGGCGCCAGCTCCACGCCCCGTAGCGCGCCGAGATCGATCGCTGAGAAGTCCAGCGCGTCCTCGTAGACCGCGACGTCGGGCATCTGGCCGAGTGGCTCGTCGGGCTCCACCTTCAGGCGCACGCGGGTCAGCCGGCGGTTCCCCACGTCCGTCACGAGGAGGGTCCGGCCCTCGTCGTCGAGCCAGAGGCCGGAGGGCCCGCGCAGCATCCCGAGCCGCGTGCCGTAGCCGAACAGGTCGGCGATCTTGACCGGGTCCTCGAGTCGCACGTCGTGGAGCTGGACCTTGTGGCTCTCGGGGGAGCACGTGACGAGGAACTGCCCGCTCGCGGACACCTGGGGGCCGAAGTGGGCGCTCGGGCCGCCGATGCTGGCGCGCAGGGTGTCCTCTTCCGGTGCGGCGCCGGGCGCGCGCGCGAAGAGCTGGACGCGATCGTCGAGGGGCTCGGGCACCGCGATCAGGTCGCCATCCGGGCGCACCGCGAGGTCCCGTGGGTAGTGGAGCTTGCCTTCGCCCTCGCCGGGGAGGATCGCGTGGATGCCGAACCGGTAGGCGAGGGGGAGCTCCTTGGCGGGGTCGAAGGCCTGGACACGGTGGTTCTCGGTGTCGGCGACCAGCACCAATGATCCAATCGCGTCGAGGCCGAGGGGCGTCGAGACGAGGGAGGGGAACGAGCCCCAGTCGCTGAAGGCGCGGAGGTGCGCGCCGGACGCGCTGAAGTGATCGAGCCGCTGACGGGCGGCGTCTGCGGTCACGATCGAGCCGTCCGCCATGATGCAGGCGTCGGTTGGCCGGATGAGCGGTCCGCGCGGGAGCGCGCGCCACGCGCCGTCGTCGAGGCGCATGACCTGGACGCGGCCGTTCCCGCAGTCGCTCACCACCAGGGAGTCGGCGCCGTCGACGACGCCGAGATCGAGGCCCGCCGGCTGGACGACCGCGCCGGTCGCGGGCCCCCGGCCGGCGAGCTCCTCGACCGCTCCGTTCGCTCCCAGGCGGAGGACGAGGTGACGCTCGTCGTCGGTGACGTAGACGTTCCCCGGACCGTCCACTGCGATCCCGGCCGGGGAGAGGAGCGCGCCCTCGCCGCGCGCTTCCAGCGGCGCGCTCGAGGCGAGAGCACCGCCCTCTTCGAAGGTGAGCTCGAACGCGCGAACGCGTGCGTCGGTCGAAGCGTCGCCGCCCTCGGCCACCCAGAGGCGGCCCGTCCGGTCGAAGGTCACCGCGCGGGGCGCGGCCAGCCCGGAGATCGTCCCGACGTAGCGCCCGATGTGAGACGTCCTCTCCGTGGGGACGTCCTGCGCGCCGCAGAGCAGCGGCAGGGTGGCGAGGAGCGCGATTCGCGGGTGCATGGGGGAAGTGTAAGTGGCCGCACCGGCGGAGGACGGAGACCTTCGCCCATCGGATTCCAGGGCAGAAGGTCTACGATGGCCCGGCGCACGCTGTGACGGGAACGGTCCCGCCGCCGCGACATCGTTCGAGGGGGACCGGACACGCGTCACTCTGCCCATGGAACGAAGCGGAACTCACGACCCATCGGATCCGGCCGCGGCTGCGCCGCGCGGCCGGCGTGCCGCCGTCGTGCGCACTTCCGACGCGGTCCCCTCTGAGGACGTGGGGCTCCTTCCCGGCACCGTCCACGGGGACACCCTCATCCCCGCGCGCAAGCCTGCGCCCGAGGAGGACGCGCTCTCGCGCACGCTCCGCCGGTGGGCCACGCCCAGGAGCGTCGACGAGCTCGCGGCGCGCGGCGTCAAGACCGTGCGCAGCATCCCGGCTTCGCGCCTGGGCGCGCTCATCGAGAAGGCCGTCAGCCGCGCCCTCATCGAGCGGACGCTCGAGGGGGGATCGGAGGAGCTCTCCGCGATCGCGCGCCGGCAGTTCCTGCGCCTCGCCGAGGAGGCGTCCCGTCAGGGTCCTTCCCCCGGGTCGGAGGAGGACGCCGAGCTGCGGGGCCGCGCCACGTCGACCCTCGACCGCCTCAAGCGCGAACTCGCCGAGCGACGACGGGGCCCCGAGGACCAGGAGCGTCAGCTGGAGGAGGGTGACCTCGACGCGTCCGAGGACGCGCGGCTCACCGAGTCCGTGCGTGAACTGTTCGGCGTGCACGGGGACGCGGGCAGTCCGCGGCTGTGCGTGGAGACGGTCGAGCTCCTGTTGCGGGAGGTCCGCCGCGCGCGGGCGGAGGCTCGCAGGGAGCGCCTCGACGAACACCAGCGCGAGGTCCACAAGCTCGAGCGGCGCGTCGCCAAGCTCTCCGTCCTGCTCGGCGAGACCGAGGACGCCCTGCGTGAGGCCCGCCTCGCCGTCGCCACGGAAGAGGGGATCGGCTCCATCCACGACTGCGTTCAGGGCCTCGCCGCCGACGACTCGCAGCTGGAGCGGAAGAGCGCCCTGATGAAGTCGATCTTCGAGGCGAACCGGGCCCTGCGCTGATCCCGGCGCCGCCGCTCAGCGGTGGAACATCGGCAGCGCGTCGTCCGGGACGACGAGGAAGAGCACGTTGCAGGCGGTCGCGTAGGCAGCGCCGTAGCGCCCGGTGACGCGGCGCCCGCCTGCGCGGCGCACGTCCTCCCAGCGACCGTTCGACTCCTGCAGGGCGACCAGCTCCTCCATCAGGGGCTCGGCCCAGCGGCGGTAGTGGTGCGACTCGCGGTGGTTCCACAGAGCCTGACTGAGGTAGAAGCGCTCGTAGTAGGGGAAGTCGCTCTCGTTCCCCTCGGGCTCGTCCGCGCGCGCCACGAGCTGGCGCCAGACGTAGTCGTAGCCCTCCTCGATGCGTGGGCCGTCGTAGACACCGGCGGCCTGCATCGTGGCGAGGCCGGCGGCGGTCAGCGCGACGGACGTGGACGGGTCGTTGAGCTTGTAGCGGAAGCCGCCCAGCTGCAGCTTCTTGCCGCCCGCGGTCGCCTGCGCGTCCGCGGGGTCGGCGGCGCGGTCCATCACCTGGAGGCGCTCGACGTACTGCACCGCGCGCGCCACGACGTCCGGGTCGACGCGTACGCCGGCGTCCTTCGCCGCGCGCAGGGCCTGGACCAGCGCGACGGTCACCGACCCCTCGTGCTGGAGCGAGCGGTAGGGCTCGTAGTTCCATCCGCCCTCGTCGCCCTGGCTCCCCTCGATGCGCGCGACGGCGGCCACGAGAGCCTCGCCGATCCGCTTCCCGAGGGGCGAGCGCGGCGACATCGTGTAGGCGTGGGCGAGAGCGAGGGTGGCGAAGCCGTGGCCGTGGGTCCGCGAGATCGGATCCTCGCGATCCTCGATGTAGCCGGGGTACTTGTCGGAGGAGCGGTGGAGGCTGGCGAGCAGGTACTCGATGGCCCGCGTCACGTTCTCCTGGTACGGACCACGGGTCGGGCTGGAGCCGCCCGCCATCCACGCCAGGGCTGCGAGCGAGGTCACCGCCAGCGGCGCGCGGTTCGCGGTCTCCGCGTCCCCGACCTCCACCGACCCGTCGCGGCTCCCGTGGCGCATCGCGAGCCAGCGCAGGCCGCGCTCGATGGCGACGCGCCGACCGGCGTCCCCGCTCCGTGGATAGGGTTCGAACCCGTCGAGGGCGGCCGGCGTCCCTTCGCCTCCCTCCTGGCCGCCGGCCGCGGGAGCTCCGCGGTCGTCACCGACCAGCAGGGCGCCGGCGAGCAGGCTCGCGGCGAGGGCGGCGGGGAGGGAGCTCACGGAGAGGGCGCGATCAGCGGCCGGAGCGACGCGCGAGGCGCTTGTAATAGGAGTCGACCCAGTCGCGGTAGCGCGCGGGGACGTCGTCGCTGACGCTGTTCTCGAAGACGCGACGCAGATGGACCGGGAGCTCGCCCCAGTTCTCGTTGCCGCGCGCGTCAGCGGGATCGCCGGTCTCCGATTCGGGTGGATCGTCGCCGGGGCGCTGGTCCTGCTGGGACGAGTCCTGGTTCCCCTGGGGTTCGCCGTCGCCGGGCTGGTCCTGCTGCTGGCTCTGGGGCTCCTGGCCGCCCGGCTGCTCCTGCTGGTTCTCGCCGTCGGGGCCGCGCTCACCCTTGTCCTCACGGCGGCTGCCTGAGGGGGTCTGGCCCTGCTGGGGCTGGCCCTCGCCCGACTGGGGCTGGCCCTGCTGCTGGCCGCCGCTGCCGCCCCCGCTGGACTGCTGCTCCGCGATCTCGAGGATGCGGCCGATCTCGCCGCTGGCGGCCTCGCTCTGGGAGCGGCTCGCCTCGAGCAGCTTGGCGATGTCGCTGCGCGCTCCGCTCGCCTGGGACTCGGCCTCGCGGATGAGCTCGTCGATTCCCGCCGAGCCGATCTCGCCGGCGCTCGACATGTCCCCGGCGCTCGCCTCGAACAGAAGCTCGGTCACGCGGTTCAGGCGCTTGTCGACCTTCAGGAAGAGCTCGCGCATCTCGTCCTGGGGATCCGCACCTCCCGGTCCGCCGCGGCGGAACGGGTTCAGATCGTCGAGCTCGGAGTCGTCCTCGGGTTTCCCCGTCTCGTCCTGGCCGGGCTTCGTCTTCGGAGCGCCCTCGGGCTTCGGGGTCCCTTTCTGCGGAGTCTCCTTCGCCGGAGTCTCTTTCTTCGGGGGCTCTTGCTTGGGGGGCTCCTGCTTCGGAGTCCCCTGCGCGGGACTCGCCTTCCCGGGCGCCACGCTCTTCGGCGTCTCCTGGAGCGGCACCGCCGCCGAAGCGAGGGAGAGGGGGAGCAGCGCGGCGCATCCCGCCAGCGCGAGTCGTGCGGTCAGCCGCACGGCGATCCGGTCGTCGTTCTTCATCGGTCGTCTCCTTCGCCCTCGGGGGCCTCGTCCGCTTCGCCCTCCTGGGCACCTTCGGACTCCTCCGTGATGCCGAGCCGCTGGCGCATGGCCGTGAACAACTCCGCGATCCGTTCGTTCTGGGTGGCGAGCCGCGTCAGGTCCCGCCGCAGGAGCGGGCCGATCTCCGGGTTCTCCTGGAGCAGCTCGGGGTGCAGCTCGAAGAGCTGCTGCACGCGGGCCTGCAGCTCCTTCTCCATGCGATCGAGCAGTCGGAGCTCGGCCACGTCGGGGACGAGGGACTGCTCCTGCTGCTGTTGGTCCTGCTGCTGTTGCTCTTCCTGCTCCTGCTGCTGCTGCTGCTGCTCCTCGGCGCGGCGGTCGAGCTCGTCGTTCAGGGCCTCCTCGAGCCACGCGAGTCCCTGGTCCACATCGCTCTGAAGTGCCTGGGTCCGCGGGCCCGAGTCGTAGCCGCCCTTGTCCCCGAGGTCCCCGGCGATGCGCACCAGGTCACGGCGTGAGCGGTCGAGCACCTCCGCGAAGACGAGGCTGCCCTCCGCCGTGATCGCCTCGACGATCGACTCGATGCGGCCGGCGAGGGTCTCCTCCTCGCGCGCGATCTTGCGCAGGCGGATGCGCTCCGAGCGGCTCGGGCGGGAGCCCTTGCGGCCCTCGTCGAGCTCGATGGTCGCGCGCCACTGGACACCGTGCAGCCCGCGGATCTCCGCGACCTCCTCCGCGATGCGGAAGAGCAGCTCCTCCTGGCGGAGGGTCTCGTACTGCTCCTCTTCCTCCTCGAGGTCCTCGAGGGCCTCCTCGATCTTGCGCTCGGTCTCCTCCTGTTCCTCCTGGGCCTGATCGAGGTCCTGCTGATCGAGGGACTCGCCGGCCTC
>CBFIJG010000044.1:0-26542 GCA_965662915.1 Planctomycetota bacterium
CTTGGCAGCGGCCACAGCCCAGGGCGCGGGCGAGGTGCCCTGGCCCTCGACCAGGGACGCCCAGATGAGGAGCTCCGCGAGGTGCTGGTCGTCCGAGGAGAGGGATCCCACGAAGGCCGCGTCCCGCGGCCGCGCACCCGCCAGGCCGAGCTCGAGCCCGATGCCGAAGGCTCCGCTGATCGCCTCCTGGAAGAGCGCGGTGACGTCGTCGAGGATCACCTCCGCTCCGGGCTCCGCGGTCACGAGCAGCGTGCGGAGGGCCTGGCGCCGAGAGCGAGCTTCGACCTCTCCCGTGAGAGCCCGTCGCGCCGCCCGGGCCGCGCGCTCGCTCTCGAGCCCGAGACCTTCGATGGCCGCGAGGCGGATCCAGCGTCCAGTGGAAGGCGCGGACTCGAAACCCTCGAGGAAGACGTCGACCAGCGAGCGCCCGCCGGACTCGGACGTCACCGCGACCGGCGCGATTCCCGCGAGGCCCGCGGCGAAGCGATGCGCGCGCTCGTCGAGCGCGCGGCTGGCCTCTCTGAGGGCCTCCTCCGCCTCGGCGTCGGCAGTCTCCGCGGGGGCTGCCTCCCGAGCGGCCCTCAGCAGATCGACCTCGGCGGCCTGCTCGTCCACGATGCCGAGGATCCGGGACAGCACGTCCGGGCGCTGCAGACACGGGGCGACGCGGTCGCGCGCGGCGGCGGCCAGGAGCCCCTCGAGCGACGGGACGTCACCGCCCTCGAGCCAGCGCAGCTCCAGCCACTGGATCGCGGCGGGCCAGTCGAGCGACGCGAGCGCTGTGGCCGCTGCGCGCTGCCTCACGGAGTCACCGTCGCGGACGAGGTCGCGGCACCAGCGCACGATCTCGTCGCTCGCTCGCGCACGCAGGTCCACCCCGACCGGCGCCAGCTCCGTGGTCCCCGCGGGGACCACGTGGACGAAAGGGCGCGCGATCGCGTCCGCCTCTCCCTCGGCCCCGAGGGACGGCACGTCGCCCGACCTCTGCTCCCCCGGATAGCGGTACCCCTGGACCTGGTAGGCCACTCCGTGGAGACGGCACAGGCTCCCGAGCACCTCGGCCCACGAGCCCTGCAGCCGCGTGGAATCGAGCGCCGGCACCGGCCGCCGCACGACCCGGGTCACGACCCGCGGGTCGAGGATGATCGGGGCCGGGCCTCCCCCCCAGCGATCGAGGCGATCGAAGACTGCGACGACTCCCCCCGCCACGGGATCCAGCGCCAGCTGAAGGGAGGAGCCATCGACCCAGGGATCGGGCAGGGGGATCTCCTGCCTGGTGGGATCGAGGACCGCCACCTCGGGCTCGTCGAAGGCGCTGGCGCTCCAGCGCGCGAGGTGCGCCTCGATGGCCTCCCTCCCGACGCGCGCCGCGGGCCCCTGGCGCGAGGCGGCGAGCTCCGCCGCGAGCCCGAGGAGGCGAGGCTCACGTCCGAGCACCCGCGCCACGCGGCGCTGCGCCTCGGTCGGGGCGCCCGCCAGGGCCGCGTCGAGCAGGGCGGCCTCGCCCACGCCCGTGAGCGCACGTGAGAGGTCCCGCTGGGCCAGGCGTCGAACGACCGGGTCCGGCCCGGCCAGCCGCTCGACGATCGGTCCGAGGTCGTCGATCGGCCCGGGAGGGGCTTTCGGCGTGAGGCCGAGGGCGAGCGTTCCGAGGGCCGCGGCGAGGAGCATCCGTCCATCATCGCTCCGCAGGGGCCCGCTGTCACGGCCGCCTCGCCGCGTCCCGACCAGGCCCGCCCTCCAGCCGGCGCCGCCCTCCTGCTAATCTCCCGCCCATGTTCAGGAAGCTCCTCGTCGCCAACCGCGGAGAAGTCGCCGTCCGCATCGCCCGCGCCGCGAGGGACGCGGGGATCTCCCCGGTCGGCATCGTGTCCACCTCCGACCGCGGCGCCCGCTGGACCGAGGTGTTCGACGAGGTCGTCTGCGTCGGCGGGCCGAGCCCGAAGGAGAGCTACCTGCGGCCCGAGGCCATCGTCCAGGCCGCGCGTCAGACCGGATGCGCCGCGGTGCACCCGGGATGGGGCTTCCTCGCCGAGAACGCGCGCTTCGCCGCGCTCTGCGAGCAGCACGGCCTGACCTTCGTCGGGCCGAGCGCCGGGACGATGGAGATGATGGGCCTCAAGTGGCCGGCCAAGGTCGCCATGCGTCGCGCGGGCCTGGACCTCACGCCCGGATCGGACGGCCTCCTGGAGACGGTGGACGAGGCCCTCGCCGCGGCCGAGGCGACCGGCTACCCCGTCATCATCAAGGCCGACGCCGGCGGCGGCGGGCGCGGCATGCGAATCTGCCAGGACGCGGAGCAGGTGCGCGAGGCGTTCCCGTCGGCCCGCGCCGAGGCCATCGGGGCCTTCGGCAACGGCGCGCTCTTCCTCGAGAAGTACGTCACCGGCGGGCGCCACATCGAGGTCCAGGTGATCGGCGACGGCGCGGGCGGCGCGGTGCACCTCTTCGAGCGTGAGTGCTCGATCCAGCGCAACCACCAGAAACTGATCGAGGAGAGCCCCTCCCCCGCGCTCTCCACCGAGGAGCGCGAGGCGCTCGGCGCGCGCGCCGCGCGGGCCGCGGCCGCCATCGACTACGCCGGCGCGGGGACGGTGGAGTTCCTCATGCCGCCGGCCTTGGACGGCGGCACGCGCCGCCTCAATTTCATGGAGATGAACACCCGCCTCCA
Source organism: Planctomycetota bacterium (assembly GCA_965662915.1). GTDB lineage: Bacteria > Planctomycetota > UBA1135 > UBA1135 > Saltatorellus. The sequence goes on from CBFIJG010000044.1 coordinate 2,672, forward strand.
GGTGGAGCACCCGGTCACCGAGATGGTCACGGGCGTGGACGTCGTCCGCGAGCAGCTGCGCGTCGCAGCCGGGGGTGCGCTCGGGTTCACACAGGACGGCGTGTCGCTCGAGGGTCACTCGATCGAGTGCCGGATCAACGCCGAGGACCCGGAAGACGGATTCCGCCCGACGCCTGGCACCCTCACCTCCTTCGACATCCCCACGGGCAACGGACCGGGCCGCGTCCGCATCGACACCCACGTCGCGGCGGGCGAGACGATCCCCCCTTACTACGACTCGCTCATCGCCAAGGTCATCGTCCACGCGCGCTCGCGCGACGAGGCGATCGACACGATGATCGCGGCGCTCTCCGCAGCGACGATCGACGGCGTCTCCACGACGATCCCGCTGCACCTCGCGGTGCTCGACTCGCCGGAGTTCAGGAGCGGCGAGTACGACACCCTCAGCATCCCCGGCTGGAGCGTTTGAACCATGGCCCACGTCCCCCTCACTTCCCTGGGCGCCCCCCGCGACGCGTTCCTGGACGAGGCCAGCTTCCGGCGACACGCCGGGGCCATGGCCGAGAAGAACGACCTGCTGCGCGAGCGCCGCGACGCCGTGGCGAACGGCTGGGGCGAGAAGTACGTCGAGCGCGTGCACGCGAAGGGCAAGCGGACAGCGCGGGAGCGCCTCGAGATGCTCAAGGACGACGACGCGCCGATCCGTGAGGTCGGCACGTTCGTCAATCACGGCGTCAAGTTCGGCAAGCTCGAGAGCCCGGCCGCGGGCGTCGTCACGGCCTTCACCAGGGTCGGCGGCCGCTGGGTGATGGTCATCGCCAACGACAACACGGTGGCGTCGGGGTCCTGGTGGCCCCGGACGCCGGAGAAGATCGAGCGCGCCCAGGAGATGGCCCTGCGCCTGCGTCTCCCGGTCGTCTACCTCGTGGACTGCTCCGGCCTGTTCCTCCCCGAGCAGTCGCGCTCCTTCCCCGGCCGGACCGGCGCGGGCCACATCTTCAAGAAGAACGCGGAGCTCTCGGCGGGCGGTGTCCCGCAGATCGCCGGCGTCTTCGGCGACTGCATCGCGGGCGGCGGCTACATGCCGATCATCTCCGATCGCGTCGTGATGACCGAGCAGGCCTACATGGTCATCGCCGGCGCGGCGCTGATCAAAGGCGCCAAGAGCCAGAAGCTCTCGAGCCTCGACATCGGCGGACCCGAGGTCCACGTGCACCAGTCGGGCTGCGCCGACGTGCGGGTCCCCGGCGACGACGAGGCCATCGCGCACATCCGCCGCGAGGTCGAGAAGCTCTCGACGACGGCGATCGACTACTACCGCCACGGCGCCGACGCGGGTGAACCCCACTTCCCCACCGCGGAGCTCGACGGCCTCTTCCCGCCGGACCATCGCATGACCTACGACGCCGAGGAGGTCATCGCGCGGCTCGTGGACCGCAGCCTGTTCTGGGAGGTGCTCCCCGACCGCGGCCGCGAGATGATCGTCGGCGTCGGCCGCGTGAACGGCCTCTACATGGGCTTCGTGGCCAATCGCCAGGGACTCATCGACGACCCCTCCGAGCGCGGCGCCCGGAAGCCCGCCGGCATCCTCTATCGCGAGGGCATCGCCAAGGTCGCCGCCTTCAGCCGCGCGTGCAACGACGATGGCATCCCGATCTGCTGGCTCCAGGACATCTCCGGCTTCGACATCGGCGTCGAGGCGGAGCGCCAAGGCCTGCTCGGCTACGGCTCCTCGCTGATCTACACGAACAGCACGAACCAGGTGCCGATGTTCACCGTGCTGCTGCGCAAGGCCTCGGGCGCGGGGTACTACGCGATGGCGGGCCTCCCCTACGAGCCGGTCGTCCAGCTCTCGACGCCGCTGACTCGCCAGTCCGTCATGGAGGGCCGCACGCTCGCCATCGCCGCCTTCAACACCAAGCTCGACGACGACTTCGAGATCGTCGAGACCGATCCCGAGAAGCGCGCGGAGATCGAGCAGGGCATGGCCGACACCGAGGCGCGTATCGAGGGCGACATGGATCCCTACAAGGCCGCGTGCCAGATGGACACCGACGAGATCGTCGAGACCGGCGAGCTGCGCGGGTGGCTCGAGTGCTTCGCCGAGGCCTCGTACCAGTCGAGCGGATCGCGCCGCATCAAGAACCCCCGCATCTGGTCCCTCCACGACCTCGCGGCCCTCACGGAGGTGCGCGGATGAGCCGCCCCCATCGAACTCTTCAGCTGAAGGCGGAGCCCACCGACGAGGGGCACATCCGCTTGCTCTCCCCCGAGGTCGGCGGCTTCACGGGCGCGCTTCCCGAGGGCGCGACCCTCAGCTCCGGCATGATCGCTGGCACGCTGCAGATCCTGGGCCGGTCGGTGGATCTCGTGGTCCCCGACGGCGCCGGCGGAGCCGTGGTGAGCGCAGCGCCGAGACTCCGGGTCGCCCCGGTGGGCTTCGGCGACGAGCTCTACCGCCTCGACCCGGAGGGCGTCGCCGCCGCGGCGGCGCTGGCCGCGGGCGGCGGCTCGGAGCTGGAGGGCGACGCGATGGCCGTGACCGCCTCCCAGTCGGGCCGCGTCTGGCACTCTCCCTCGCCCGGAGATCCTCCCTTCACGACGGCCGGGGACGTCCTCGAGGACGGATCCCCCATCTGCCTGATCGAGGTCATGAAGACCTTCTCGACGGTCCCCTACCGCGCCGAGGGCGGCCTTCCAGCGCGGGCCCGCGTCGTGCGCTGGCTGGCCGCGGACGGTGACGATTTGGAGCCCGGCGGCGGGATCCTCGTGGTCGAACCCGCCTGAGGGCGGGGATGCGGACGCTTCCGAACCGAGGGAGTGGCCGCAGCAGATAGGCTGCCGCCATGAACTCGATCCGGACCGCGAGTCTGCTCGTCCTCTGCGCCTGCAGCGCGTCCTCCGAACGGACCGCCCCGCCGGCGCGCGCCACGCTCGCCGAGGTGATGGATCGCGCCCGTGAGAGCGGCGCGCTCTTCGTCGCTGCTCACCGCGGCGGCCCGACGGCGGGCTACCCCGAGAACGCTCTCGAGACGCTCGCGCACGGGTTCGCCGCGGGAGTCCGGGTCTTCGAGGTCGACGTCGCGGAGAGTCCGGACGGCGTGCTCTACCTCATGCACGACCGCTCATTGCGACGCACTGGAGGTCACGAAGGTGAGGTCGCGAAGACCCCCTGGGACGTGGTCTCGGGCCTCGATCTGCGGGACCCCGGCGGCGCTCGGACCGGCTTCCATCCGACCCGCCTCTCCGCGGCGCTCGACTGGGCCGTCGAGACGGGCGCGCTGCTCGAGCTCGACCGCAAGCCCACGACCTCCTTCGCGAGCATCGTCGCGCAGGTCCACGCGGCGGAAGCCGAGGAGCAGGTGCTCCTCATCACCTACAGCGACGAGGAAGCGGCCGAGGTCGCGCGCCTCGCGCCGGACCTGATGATGACGGCCGGCGTCTGGGACGACGCCCAGCGCGCCCGGCTGGAGGAGGCGGGCGTGGACATGACCCGGGTGGTCGCGTGGATGGGCACCCGCGCGCCCGACGCGGCGCGCATCGCCGAGCTCGGAGCCGCCGGGGTCGAGGCCGCGTTCGGCACCCTGGGCCGCCCGGGCCGGCGGCTCGACGACGCGTACACAGAGGATGGCGACGCCTCGGAGTACCAGGCCCTCGTCGACGCGGGCCTGACTCTCCTCGCGACAGATCGCCCCTACTTCGTCGTCGAGAGGCTCACCGCAGACGACCGGGCGCTCGAGCTCCTGGAGGCGCGCTGACGCGTCCGCAGGGCCCGCCACCGGATCGGGCCCCTGCTCGGGGCCCCGGAGCCTCGGCATCGATCCGCTGATCCCGGTACGTTTGGGTGGGCCGCCGCCGCCCCATTTCGAGACAGGCCGCCCCGGAAGAACCGGGGCGCCCGATCGTCACAGTCCGCGCTGCCGGGGCAGCGACGCAACAGCACTCGCACCAGGCCGTACCCCGCGCCATGAACCGCGCTCTCCCTCTCATCCTCTTCGCCGCCCTCGCCGCGGGTGGCCTCGGCTTCTTCGCCCTCAGCCAGGGCCAGGGCCCCGCTGGCCCCGTGCCGTCGGACCCCGGCCAGCCGGCGCGCGCCCGATCCACGTCGCCGCAGCCCGCAACCAGCGCCCCCGAGGCCGCTCCTGACCTCGCGAAGCCCGTCCGGACGGTCCGCAAACCGAGGCCGCGAACCGACGGCGCTGCGAAATGGCTCGAGATCGTTCCCATGAACGAGCGAGGCCAGCAGGTGAGCGAGGCCACGGTGGTGGCCGAGAAGGACGCCGAGCGCCTCGAGGGCACCGGCCGCGTCCGATGGGAGGGTCTCGAGGCAGGCGAGTGGACGGTCACGGTGAGCGCGGCCGACCTGCCGACCTGGAAGCGGACGCTCGTTCTCGGCAACGAGGAGAAGCGCCGCGAGGCCGCGCGCCTCTCCGAGCGACTGCGCATCGAGGGCAAGATCATCGACGTCTATGGAGAGCCCCTCGCGAAACAGCAGGTCTACCTCCTCCCCCGTGGCAAGTCCCATCCCACCCGAGAGGAGATCGAGACGCGGCGGAACGAACTCAATCAGCCGGGGGTCGGCCCGACGAACGGCGCGATCGGGGTGATGACCCTCGCGAACGGCCGATTCCGCGCGACGCTCCCCTCGGCTGGCGAGTGGCGCGTCTCCGTGGGGCTCCCCGGCAAGGCCCACTGGACGCAGAAGAAGGCCGTGGAGTTGACGATCGGCGGCCCGGATCAGCTCCTCGCAGTGGTGCCCGCCCAGTCGCGCCTGACCTTCGAGATCGACCCCGAGCTCGCCGCCGAGCTGCGCCCCGCGCAAGTGAGCGCCTACGCCTTCGACGCGCAGCTCGCCGCGCGCCTGAGCCAGCAGCGCGCCGAGTACGAACGCACCAAGCGCGCCATGGTCGACATGAAGAACGAGCGCAAGCGCCTCGGCGAGATGACCAAGGAGGAGCTCAGGGCGAACGGCGGGAAGCTCTCCCAGGGTGCGCTGCTCGACAAGTCGAGCGACGGCCGCGGCGTTCGTAGCCAGAAGGAGATGAACCAGATCGCCTACGAGAAGGGGATGGCCGCGCTCGAGGCCGAGGCCAACGGGCTCTCCTCCGGCGGAGCGACGCGCGCGCCTCTGTTCGGCGAAGGCTGGCGCCCGGTCGGGAGCTCGCGTTTCAGCTCCGAGGGCGAGGCGGTCATGCGGAACCTGCCCTCCGGCACCGAGATCCAGTTCCTCTTCATGCGCGGCCGTGAGCGCATCACGACCAGTCTCGGCGCGCGTCTGAAGGCTGGCACCCGGAGCATCGCAACCTTCGAGCTGCCCGGCGACCTCAGTGAGGAGCAGAAGATCCTGATGCGGCGCGGCGAAGCGCGGGTCGAGGTCAGCGCCGACGAGGTCGCCGATGCGGCGAAGCTCGAGATGGGCGCGAGCTGGTCCGTCGACGGCTGAGCGTCGATGCGCCGGCAGGAGAAGGCGGAGCGCATCCTCCGTCAGCTCGAGGATCTCTATCCCGAGCCCCCCATTCCCCTCGATCACGCGGGCCCCTTCTCGCTGCTCGTGGCGGTCCTGCTCTCGGCGCAGACGACCGACGCGAGGGTCAACATCGTCACTCCGGCGCTCTTCGAGCGGGCGCCCGATCCGGCCACGATGGCCACCCTCTCGGTCGAGGAGATCCTGGGCTTCATCCGGACGTGCGGACTCGCGCCCACCAAGGCGAAGAACATCAAGCGCCTCGCGGAGCTCCTGCTCGAGCGCCACGACGGCGAGGTGCCCTCCACCCTCGAGGAGCTCGAGGCGCTGCCCGGCGTCGGCCACAAGACGGCCAGCGTGGTCGTCGCCCAGTGCTTCGGCGAGCCCGCCTTCCCGGTCGACACGCACATCCACCGGCTGGCCGCGCGGTGGGGATTGTCGAAGGGGACGACCGTCGAGAGGACCGAGGCCGACCTCAAGGCGGTCTTCCCGCGTGAGACCTGGTCGAAGGTGCACCTGCAGATCATCTTCTTCGGGCGCGAGCACTGTCCCGCTCGCTTCCACGACCTCGAGCAATGCCCCATCTGCGGATGGGCCGCCACCAAGAAGCGCGCCCTCGAAGAGCGGCGCCGCGACGCGGCCGCGCGCAAACGGCCAGCCAAGTCCTGATGAGAGCGAACGACGACGGAGCGCCCGCGGAGGGCCCGCTGGACCCGCACCTGGAAGCCGCCCACGACGCCCTCGAGGCCGGACGTCCCGAGCACGCTCTCGCCGAGGCCGCCGCGTCGACCGACGCCGAGGGTCGCGCGCTCCTCGAGGTCAGGGCTCACCTGGCCCTCGGCCACCTCCAGGCCGCGGAGGGGGCTCTCGAACGCGCGGCCTCCCTGATGGGAGAGGACGACCTCGACGTCCTCGAGCTGACCGGCGAGCTGGCCTTCTCCTCGTGGAACCTGGAGACGGCGCGGCGCGCGTTCGTGGTCGTCATCGAGGACGGCGGCGAGGACGACTCCTTCCTGCTGGAGCGGCTCGCCCTCCTCGCCGACCTCGAGGGCGAGCACGCCGCCGCCGATGAGCTGATGGCGCGGGCCGTGGCGGCGGATCCGGAGGGGACGTCCCTGGTCCAGGTCGCCGACGAGGTCTTCGATCGTCACGTCGAGGCGGCCCTCGACTCCCTCGATCCGCGCTTCCGGGCCGCCATGGAGAACACGCGGGTCGTCCGCGAGCCGGTCCCCTTCAAGGAGCTCGTGGATCCCACGCACCCCGGAGAGACACCACCCGACATCCTGGGCCTGTTCGTGGGCGCGACGATCCACGACACCCCGGCCGAGGCCGAGCTCCCCCCGACGATCTACCTGTTCAAGCGCAACCTCGAGCGCATGTCGCGGGACGAGGCGCACCTGGCCGAGGAGATCCGCATCACCCTGTTCCACGAGATCGGCCACCTCCTAGGATTGGACGAGGACGAGGTGGCGAGCATGGGGCTCGCCTGACCGCTCTCGACCCGCCTCCACCAGCAAGGGCCCAGCCCCCGCGCCTTCGATGGACCGACCGACCTTCCTGCGCCTCGCGGACGACGTCATCCGCCGCGTCGAGGACTGGCTCGAGGACTTCGACCCCGAAGAGGTCGACTTCACCAGCGCCGACGGCGTGGTGAAGATCCAGTTCCCCGGGAACAAGACCTACGTGCTCAACCGGCAGACCGCGACGAACCAGATGTGGTACGCGGCCGGCGTGCGCGCGTGGCACTACGACCTCGACGACGCGAGCGGCGAGTGGCGCTGCGACAAGGACGGCCACGAGCTCTTCGGCCGCATCGGCGAGACGGTCTCCGAGTTCATCGGCCGCGCCGTGAGCATCGGCGAAGCATGAGCTCCGAGGTGGAGGGCGGGACGCCGCTCCTGAGGCCCCAGATCCAGCTCCACCGTCTCGAGGGCTTCTTCTGGGTGGCGCGCACGGGCGGCTACGCCCGGGCCGCGCGCGCGTTCCCCTACCCCATCACCCAGCCGGCGGTCCACGCCCAGGTGAAGAAGCTCGAGGAGGAGCTCGGCACGACCCTCTTCGAGCGCGTCGCCAAGGACCGCATGGCCCCCACCGCCGCGGGCCAGCGCCTCTACGACTTCGTGCGCCCCTTCTTCGAGTCGCTCCCGACCGTGCTCCGCTCGGTCCAGGGCGGTGAGTACGGCGGTGAGCTGCGCGTGACGGCGCCGAGCCTGCTCGTGCGCCACCTCGTCCCCGGCTGGATCCGGGAGCTCCACGCGGCCTACCCCGAGGTCGCCGTGCACCTCGAGGAGACCGGAGAGGACGCGATCACCCTCCTCCGTCGCGGCGCCGTGGATCTCGCCATCGATCATCTCTACGAGATCCCCGACGACGTCGCGACGATGGAGGTCTCGGCCCTTCGCCCGATCGTCGCGGTTCCCCGCGGCCACCGCGCGCTGGAAGGCGACGCCATCGATCTCGCCGCCCTCGAGGGCACTCCCTTCGTCGCCTACGCCCAGGGGCTCCGCGCGCGGGAGCTGCAGTTCGCGGCCCTGGCCCAGCACGACCTCGCTCCACGCTCGATGCTCTCCGGCGGCAGCGCCGAGACCATCCTCGGCTTCGTCTGCGGCGGACTCGGATGGTCGATCCTCCCCTGGATCGACGGGGACGGACCGGACGGTGCCGAGCTCGAGTGGCGACCGCTGAGCGAGCCGGACGTGCGCTTCCCCGTGTTCGCCGCGTGGCGCAAGGACACGCCCGAGAACCCGCTGCTCGACGCCATGCTCGAGGCCGCGCCGCGCTGACGCAGCGCGCGCCCGGCTCAGTTCCCGCGCAGGTAGTCGAGGAGCTCCATCCGGTTCTCCGGACTCAGGAGGTCGATGATCTCCTCGATCGCGGTGACGAACTCCGCCGGACTGACCAGCACCCGGGGACGCTCGGTGTCGCCCTGGTTCGAGATCTCGATCCGCACGCGCGCGTCCTCGTCGACGGTTTGTCCACCGAGGTTGCGAAGGACGGTCGGCGCCACGGTGCCGCCCAGGTTGTAGCGACCCTCGCGGCTCGTACCGCTCAGCGTCACCGCCCGACCGCCACCCAGCGGTAGCTCCGCGACCTGATAGGTGGCGCCGGTCCGATCGAGCGCAACGTCGATGAGCGTCGGCTCCCAGGACACCCAGCGCTGGTCGTGCTCGATCCGCAGGTCCCGGAGCAGGGACGCGGGGAGCCGCACCTCGAGCGGCGGCGGCTCCACGAGCAGCCGGCCCCGCAGCCCGCCGCCCTGCGCGGTCGCCGGGAAAATGAAGCGATCGAGAGAGAAGACGACCCTCCCAGGCGTCTCCGGGGCGAGCGGTCTGACGTCCTCCACCCAGGGCAGGAGTGGCTTCAACAGGCCCTCGATGACCACCTCGTCCAGCGGCAGGCCGATGAGCGCACGGCGCACGAGGAAGCCCTCTTCGGAGACGGTCCCGGTCAACCGGTCGTCGGCGGCGGTGAGGAGTTCGACGTTCAGCGACGTCGTCCGCGGCGCTCGCCCGACCAGCACCCCGGCGTCGAGGCCCTCCAGCTCGAGACGCTGGAGGCGTGCGCCGACCAGACGCGTGGCCCGCGCGTCCACGGGGAAGACCTCGGACAGCAGGGCGATGGGGACTCCGTGGATGTCCAGGCGAAGAGCCCCGGGCTCACCGTCGATCACCGCCCCGCTCGCCGGGAGAGCTCCCTCGATCGTGGAGAAGCGTGGCGCCGCGCCCGGATCCAGATCGGGCCCGAGGTGGCGCCATCGGGAGCGGAACGTGCCCGAGCCTTCGTCGAACGAGACGGTCGTGAGCGCGTGGCGCGCCTCGAGGCGCCCGTCCTCCGCCCCCTCGGGGCCGACGTCCAGACGGACCGCGTCGCCGCCCGCGATCGACAGTTCGCCCCGGCCCTGCCGCAGCGATCGAGCCAGCCGATCGAGCGCGCTCTCGCCGCTCCGCCGTTCGCGCGCATCGAGCTGGATCAGGTCGCGATCCAGGGGAAGGACGAATCCGCGCAGTCGAGCGGTCAGCCGCGCCCCGGCGTCGGAGCCCTCGAGCGCGGTGACCCGGACCCCTGTCGGCGCGGCGGCGTCGACCGCGGGCATGAGCAGGCCCGGCGCCTCGAGGACGAGCCGCGCCCGGCCACCCTCGGGCGGCGGCACCAGCTCGAGCGTGCCGGTGCCATCGCCGCGCGAGAGATCCGCGTCGAGGTCGAGCTCTCCCCGGGGCCCGGAGACCTCGACCCGCAGACGGGGAAGACCTCCGGCGGGCTCCTCGCGCGGAACACCGAAGCGAATCTTGATCGAGTCGGCGCCCGTCAGGATCCCGCTCGCAGCCCCGGCGAGGACCGGCGCTGCCCGGTCGTACACGTCCCGGACGAGGCGCGGGTCGCGCGCTGAGGCCCCGTACGAGCGCGGGAGCATGCCGAGGGTCATCAGCGTCGAGCTCGAGAGCCCCGCCGCGTCGAGCTCAGCCCGGAGGAGCTCCGCCGCGCCGCCGGCGCCGGTCGGGCCGAAGGACGCCGAGAAGGTCACGGGGACGCTGCGGTCCCCCGCGAGGATATCACCCCTGTCGAGCCGGATCCGGAGCCCCGAGGCGCTGCGCGTGACGCGGATGCTGAGGTCGCGGAGCCGCACGGTCCCCCGGCCGCTCGCCGTGTCGTCGATCTCCGCCTCCGCGAGCTCGAGTCGCACCGTCATGGCACCCTCCGCCGTGTCGAAGCGCGTCGCCGTGAAGAAGTCGACCGCCCAGCGCGCCAGCGCCGGGGCGACGGATCCTCCCGCCTCCGCCGTGACTCCGAAGGTGCGCCCCAGGTTGCTCGTGCCGTCGGCGTCGATGCGCGTCTTGAGGAGCTGGGCGTTGAAGACGAACTCCTGGTCCCTGCCCTCCGGATCCGCGAGCTCGAGGAGAGAGGGCAGTCGCATCCCACCCTGGAGGACGAGGTTCCCCGCTTCGTCCAGGATGGTGATGGAGTCGGCGCGCTGCTGCTCGGTCCAGGAGAGGGTCATGTCGCCGATCGACACGTCCCCCTGGATCTGCGCCCCGATCTGCTGCTCGAGCAGCCTGGACCCCCAGCCCGCCATCAGCTGGGGCGCGAAGAGCGCCACCGCGAGCGCGGCTCCCACCAGGAATGCGCCGCACCCGCAGCCGCCGGACACGGCCGTCCCCGCGCAACCGCGCCCCATGACGAGGAGTTGGTTGGAGCCGCTCTCCGTCGAGCCTCCTCCCGCGGCGGGCGCTGTCCGATCTCCGGCCTCAGCCGCCATCAGTTCCAGCTAGGGTCAGGGGGGAGATGAGCGAGCGAGGAGCCGCCTCCCTGGAGGCGGGACATGGCCCGGCGCCAGATGGCGCCGCGGCTCCCTTCGCCGAAGACGAGCTCGGCGCAGGGCTCGAGCGGGAGCCAGGAACAGGTCGCGATCTCGTCCTCGAGCTGTCCCGCAGCCCAGCCCGAGTAGCCGACGACGAAGCGGACGTGCACGGGACCGCCGACCCCGCGCGCGACGGCCTGGCTCGCCCAGTCGAGGTCGGCTCCGACGCGGACGCCGTCCCCGACGTCGACCCCGGGGACGCCCACGAGGTCCCCACCGTCCACGGGCGGATGCCGGTGAAGCACCTGCAAGGAGTCGAGCCCGACGGGCCCGCCCTGCCAGAGGGGCGCGTCGACGCTCTTCAGCACGGGGTGCTCGGGGAGCGCGTCCCCCACCCTCGACTCCATGGACGCGTTGACCACGACCCCCATGGCGCCGTCATCGTCGTGGTGGATCATGAGCACCACGGCGTGCATGAAGTTGGGGTCGAGCATCTCCGGCGCGCTCAGCAGAAGCGTCCCGGGGGAGAGGTGGCCATCCATCAGCTGGACGCCTCCGCGCGCTCGAGGGTGAACACGACCTCAACGTGGGGCGTGTGCGGGAAGAGATCGATGGGCTGGACAGCGCGCAGGGCGTAGCCGCCCTCCACCAGAGCCGCCACGTCGCGCGCTCCCGAGGCCGGGTTGCAGGAGACGTAGACGATCGTGCGGGCGCCGAAGGTCGCGAGGGGTCCCGGCACCTTGGGGTGGAGCCCGGCCCGCGGCGGATCCACGACGCAGACCGTGCGCGCCGGATCCAGCGCGTCCTCACCCTCGAGGAGGGCCGGCAGGGTCTCGAGGGCGTCGCCCTCGATGTAGCGCGCGTGCCCGGCCCCTGCGCGTTCGGCGTTGTGCCGCGCATCTCGCACGGCGCTCGGCGCCTGCTCGAGACCGACGATCGTGCGCGCTCCGGCGCCCATCACCAGGCCCGCGGTCCCGGCGCCGCAGTAGAGGTCGAGCAGCGTGTCGCCCTCCTCGAGCCGCGCTGCCTCCGCCGCGAGCTCGAAGAGCCGCTCGGCCTGGCCGGTGTTCGTCTGGAAGAAGGAGTCCGCGGAGATCGTGAAGCGCGCTCCGCCGATCTCGTCGTGGATCCGTCCGGGGCCGTGGAGGACGTACTCGGCCTCTCCGTACGCCACGGTCGCCTTCGCCGACGTGACGTTCTGAACGAGGGTCGTGACCTCGGGATGCCGCGCCAGCAGCCGCGCCACGAAGGGGTCGATGAGCTCCTGCGCGCGCTCGGAGGTCACCAGGTCCACCATGAGCTCGCCCGTCCGCTCGCCACGCCGGACGACGAGGTGGCGCAGCAGACCGGTGTGGTCGCGCAGGTCCCAGGGCGCGAGCCCCATCTCGCGCGCCAGCTCGCGCGCGCTCCGCACGAGCTCGCTCGCGCCTTCGAACGCGATGTCGCAGTGCTCCACGTCGAGGACCTTCTGGAAGAGCCCCGGCGCGTGCAGGCCGAGGCCGAAGGAGGCATCGACGCCCTCGGGCTCGTCCGGCAGCACGTAGCGCCGCGCTCCGAACGTGAAGTCCATCTTGTTGCGGTAGCCCGAAAGCCGCGGCGCCGCCTCCACCGCCGCGATCTCGAGCTCCGCCGGCAGCGCGCCGTCGAACGCCGCTTCGAGCGCCTCGACCACGAGCCGATGCTTCTCGACCAGTTGCCGCTCGTACGCGAGGCGCGGCTGGGCGCAGCCGCCGCAGACGCCCGCGTGGGGACAGCGCGCGGGGACGGCATCGGGCCCCTCATCGAGCACCTCGAGGAGAGCACTCTGGAAGCGGCGCCGGCCCTTGCCGCGGAGGAGCCGCACGCGGACGGTCGCGCCAGGGGTCCCCGCCCGCACGGCGACGGTGGCCCGCCAGCCCTCGCCGGCCTGGTCGATCCCCTCGAGCGTCGCGATCCCGCGCCCGCGCTGGTCCATCCGCTCGATCACGCAGTCGACGACGTCCCCGTTGCGGGGCCGACGTGCTTCGACCGGCGCGGCGCTGGACGGGTGCTCGGACGGGGGGACGGGCATGCCCCCCCAGGGTATCGGGAAGGGGCCTCTGAGCGGCGACCGGGACCCCATCTGCTCCTTATGCTCCAGGCCGGATGGAGATAACGGCCGAGACCCGGGGCGCCGACCTGCCGGAGCAGGAGCGGAATCGCTGGATCGCGGGGTTCCTCGCTGGAGCTGCCGTGCTCGTGGGCCTTCGCGCGCGCGTCGACTTCCTCGTGGACGACGCCTTCATCTCGTTCCGCTACGCGCGGAGCTGGTGGGAGAACGGCATCCCAGTCTTCAACGCCTTCGAGCTCGCCGACGGAAGCCAGCCCGTCGAGGGCTTCAGCAACGCCCTGTGGACCGGGCTGCTCGCGCTGGCCCACGGCGCGGGCTTCGACCTCGTCGCCGCGACGCCCTGGATCCAGCTCATCTGTGCCCTCCTGGGCGTGCTCCTCGTCGCGCGGGCCGCCGCCGCCCTCGACCTCGGTGGCGCGGCCCGGATCGGCGCGCCGGTCCTCACGGCGACCGCCGCTCCCTTCGTGGCCTGGAGTCAGGGGGGCATGGAGACCACCCTCTTCACGGCCCTGCTCGGGCTCCTCTTCATCGGCGTGACGGCCGAGCCTCGCGTCCACGACCGCCGTCTCCTCTGCGCCGCCGTGATCGGCGCGGTGGGCACCACCTGGGTCCGCGTCGAGGGCTTCGCGTGGGTCCTGGGCACCGTGTTCGCGGCTGCCATCGCCGCGCGCGCGACGGGTGGCGCCCCACGTGGCGCGCGCGGTCGCCTCGCCGCCGCCGCGGCCATGGCCGCAGCAGCGCTCGCGCTCCAGCTCCTTCTCCGACGCGCTGTCTTCGGCGAGTGGCTGCCGAACACCGTCGCCGCCAAGACCGGGATCGACCGCGGAGTGCTCGCGGCGCGCGGGCTCCGCTACGTCGCCTCCTGGGCGCTGGTGGTGATCACGCCGCTCTTCGCGACCCTCGCGCTCGCCCCCGCGCTGACGCACCAGCGCGTGCCAGCCCGGCGGACCGCGCTCGCCGGCGCCGGGCTGGCGATCGGTTTCGTCGCCTACTGCATCGCGGTCGGCGGGGACTGGATGCCCTTCTTCCGCTTCCTCGCGCCGGTCACGCCGGTGCTCGCCCTCGTGATCGCCATCGGAGCGGATCGCGTGGCGGCGCCGCTCGGCCCGCTGCTCCTGCTCGTCACCGCTGCGACCCAGCCTCTCGCGCTCTTCGACGTCCACGTCGCGCCGGAGCCCGCGCGCGAGGCCATGCGGTTCCGCGGCTTCGAGGGCGGGTACCGGACGGAGGCGAAGAGGGTCGCGGCGGCCAGGGCCAACCTCGCGTACGTCGTCCCCCTCGGCCGCGCGCTCGCCGCGGCCACCGAGCCCGGTGACGTCCTCGCGTACGGGGCGATCGGCGCGGTCGGCTGGTACGCGCCCGCGCTCGACATGCTCGACCGCAACGGGCTCGTCACGCCCGAGGTCGCGCGGGCGCCCGCCCGCGCCGGCGGGACGGCGGGCCACGACAAGCGCGTCCCCCACTCGTGGTTCCTCGACCACGGCACTCCCCGCGCGCGCTACCTCTTCGCGACCTGGATCGCGGTCGCGCCGCCGGCGGTGACCCCCGAGGTCCGCGCCCGCCTGGCGGAGGCCGTACGGCGTCAGCGCCAGGTGGCCGGCCCGGACGAGGCCGAGCTCTTCGAGCGCACCGCCATGCGCATCGTCCCGTTCCCCGCCGAGGGCCGGACGCTCATCCTCCTCGAGCGCGCGCCCTGACGCCGCTCAGCGCCCCGCGGCGAACAGCGCGATCGCCACGGCGTTCGAGAGGTTGATCGAGCGCACGCCCTCGCGGATGGGAATGCGCACGAGCCGCTCCCGGTGGGCCTCCACGAGCTCCGAGGGCAGTCCGTCGCTCTCGGCGCCGAAGACCAGCACGTCGTCGGGGCAGAGCGCCACCTCGCGGATCGGTGCCCCGGCGCGGGCCGTGAACAGGCGCAGCCGCTCCGCGAGCGGTCGGGCCCCGCGCTCTGCTGCGAGATGTCCGAAGCAGGCGTCCACGTCCGCGTGAACCGTCAGGTCCACCAGGTGCCAGTAGTCCAGACCCGCGCGCCTCACCCGGCGCTCGTCCAGGCTGAACCCCAGGGGTTCGACGAGGTGCAGGTGAGCTCCGAAGGCCGCGGTCAAGCGGCCGATCGCGCCCGTGTTCTGGGGGATCTCGGGGTGGACGAGGACGACGTGCACGGCGTCAGGGTAGCGGCGCTCGACCTGGCCGGCGCCCGCCGCAGGGCTAACCCGGATTCGTGAGAACGCCGGAGCACCGTACTCTGCGCCCATGGAGACATCCCTCAACGGCCACGAGGCCCGCGTACTCGGCGTGCTGGCCGAGAAGGCGTTCACGACGCCCGACCAGTACCCGCTCTCCCTCAACGGCGCGACGAACGGCTGCAACCAGAAGAGCAACCGGGATCCGGTGCTCGATTTCTCGGAGGCCGAGGTGCGCGTCGCCCTCCACGGCCTGCGCATGAAGGGTCTCGTGGGCGTCAGCGTGCCGAGCGGGAGCCGGGTCGAGAAGTACCGCCACAACGCGAAGGAGACCCTGCAGCTGGGCGACCGCGCCCTCGCCGTGCTGGCCGAGCTCTTGCTGCGCGGGCCCCAGACCGCGGGTGAGCTGCGGACCCGCGCGAAGCGGATGTGCGACGTCTCCGGCCCCGACGCTCTCGAGGGGGCGCTCAGCACGCTCGAGGAGCACGGGTTCGCGAAGCCGCTGCCCGGTGGACGCGCGACGCGCTGGGCCCAGACGATCTGCCCGGAACTCCATCCCGACGGTGAGTCGGCCGCCCAGGGCGGCGCCCCGCCCGCCTCTGACCCCGCTGCCGGCGCGCCGGCCTCCGCGACCGATCGCGTGGAGGAACTCGCCCGGCGGGTCGAAGCGCTCGAGCGCACCGTCCAGCGCCTCACCGCCGAACTCGGCCTCGACGGGGAGGCGGACCGATGAGCGCCCTTCGCCATGTCGCGTCCGGCATCGTCCTCGCGGCAGCGGGCGCGCTCGCCGTCGCCCAGGAAGACGGCGCGCAGGAGGGCTCCGGGCTCCGCGGCGGCACGACCCGCGCCGAGGTCTACGAGCGGCGACCGATCCGCGGCTTCGACGTGCGCGTGCACCCGGGCCTCATCGGCGAGGGCGCTCACGCGGCGGTCGGCGCCAGGGCCCTCGACGCGCTGGAGCGCGATCTCGGCGACCTCCTCGACCAGGTGCCGGCCCCGGCGGCGGAGCGGCTGCGCAAGGTCCCCGTGTACCTCGGCGTCAGCGACCCCGTCGCGCCCTGCGCCTGCTACCACCCGAGCGCCGACTGGCTCGCGGGCAACGGCTACGACCCCGCGAAGGCGAAGTCCGTGGAGATCTCGAACGCCGCCACCTTCCTGGCGTGGCGGGGAGCCCAGCCCTCCATGGTCCTGCACGAACTCGCCCACGCGTTCCACGACCTCGAGCTCCAGGAGGCCGCCGGCCGGATCGCCGCCGCCATGGTCGCCGCCCGTGAACGGGGGAACTACCGGTCGGTCCTGCGCGCCTCCGGCGCTCGCGACAGCCACTACGCGATGACAAACGCCATGGAGTACTTCGCGGAGACCACCGAGGCGCTCCTGGGCGTCAACGACTTCTACCCCTTCGTGCGCGCGGAGCTGTTGAACCACGACCCCGAGGGCGCGCGCCTCGTGGCCGAGCTGTGGGGCGCCCCGGAGCTCGCCCCGGCGGTCGGTGGCGAGGACAGCCCTGAATCGACGGTGGGAACGAGCATGGACGAGCTGGTGCGCGCGGAGATCGCGGGGATGCACGACCGCTTCGCGCGGTGGTTCAACGACGGGGACGATGCGGCGATCGCTGGCGTCGAGGGCGCGCTCGCGCCCGGTTTCGTCATGGTCACCCCCTCGGGCAGGCTGCAGGAGCGCGGCGAACTGATGCTCGCCCTGCGCTCCTCGGGAGGGCGCCGCCCCATCGAGCTCGCGACGCGCGTTCTCCGCGTGGAGGCTCTCGGGGCGGGCCGTTCGATGGCCGTGTACGAGGAGACCCAGCGCGAGAAGAGCCTGACGAGGACCATCGTGTCCACGGCGCTGTTCCAGCGAGCGGACGGCGCTCCCGGCGGCGTCCGCTGGCTGCACGTGCACGAGACCTTCGGCGCGCGCTGAGAGAAGAGAACCGCGCTCCCGGCACGCGGGTCCCCGGGTCGAGCCCCGGGATCGCCGGTCCAGGGACTCCGCAACCGGGAGTCGATGCGCGACGAAGGGCGTAACGCCGGGGCGGCCCGCTTCGCCGCACTCGCTTCGCGTGCGTGCCCCGCTATCCTCCTCCCATGAAGATCGCGGTCATCGGCGGCGGCCCCGGGGGCCTGTTCACGGCCATCCTCGCGCGGCAGGCCTTCCCCGGCTGCGAGGTGGACGTCTACGAGCGCAATCGCGCAGGTGACACCTTCGGCTGGGGCGTGGTCTTCAGCGACGAGACCCTCGGGAACGTCGAAGCCGCCGACCCCGAGAGCTTCGCCGAGATCCGCGCCGAGTTCGCCTACTGGACGGACATCGAGACATTCGTGGGCGACGAGATGGTTCGCTCCACAGGCCACGGCTTCTGCGGCCTGGCACGGCGTACGCTGCTCGAGATCCTCGACCGCCGCGCGCGCGCCCTGGGCGTGCGCATGCATTACGAGACCGCGGTGTCGCGGGAGGTGCTGGAGCGCGAGGCCGATCTCGTCGTCGCCTCGGACGGGATCAACAGTCAGGTCCGCCAGGAAGGCCGGGAGCACTTCGGCGAGTCGGTCGACTGGCGCGTCTGTCGCTTCAGCTGGCTCGGGACGAACAAGCCCCTCTCCGCATTCACCTTCATCTTCCGGGAGAACGACCACGGCGTCTGGAACATCCACGCCTATCCCTTCGAGCGCGGCGAGGAGCCGCTCTCGACCTGGATCGTCGAGTGCACGGAGGAGACCTGGCGCCGCGCCGGGCTCGAGGACGCGAGCGAGGAGGACACCGTGGCGTACGTCCGCGACCTTTTCGGCGATCACCTCGAGGGCTACGACCTCTTGACCAATCGATCGATCTGGCGCGTCTTCCCGACCGTTCGCTGCGAGGCGTGGGTGGACGGCAAGACGGTCCTCCTGGGCGACTCGGCCCACACCGCTCACTTCTCGATCGGCTCGGGGACCAAGCTCGCGATGGAGGACTCGATCGCGCTGGTGGACGCGCTGGTCGCCGAGGCCGACGAGAGCGGCGAGGTGGACGTGACGCAGGCGCTCTCGCGCTACGAGGAGAGCCGCCATGTCGAGGTCATCAAGACCCAGAAGGCCGCGCAGATCAGCCTCGAGTGGTTCGAGAACTCCGATCGCTACGTCGGTCAGGACCCGACCCGCTTCACCTTCAACCTCATGACGCGGTCGAAGCGGATCACCTACGACAACCTCGCCCTCCGCGATCCGGAGCTGGTCGAGCGGACCCGGATCCGGTTCGCCGAGGAGGAGGGACTCGACCCCGCCGACGTCCCCGCGCCCGCCTTCGCGCGGCTCTCCCTGCGCGACGTCGAGCTCGCGAACCGCATCGTCGTCTCGCCCATGTGTCAGTACAGCGCCGAGGACGGCGTGCCGAACCGCTGGCACGACGTGCACTACGGCGCGCGCGCCATCGGCGGCGCGGGTCTCGTCTGGACCGAGGCCACGAACGTCTCGGCCGAGGGGCGCATCACCCACGGGTGCACGGGCATCTGGAGCGATGAGCAGGAGGTCAGATGGAGGGAGATCGTCGAGTTCGCGCACGCCAACTCCGCGGCCCGGGTCGGCCTCCAGCTCGGTCATGCCGGACGCAAGGCGAGCTACTCACTCCCCTGGGAAGGCGACGCTCCGCTGACGGGCGGATCCGCCTGGGAGGCCATCGGACCCACCGGCCAGCCCTTCCTCCAGGGGGCTCCAGCCCCCCGCGCCATGACGCGGGACGACATGGAGCGCGTCATCGAGCAGTTCGTCTCCGCCACCGAGCGGGCCGAGCGGGCCGGCTTCGACCTGGTGGAGATCCACGCGGCCCACGGATACCTGCTCTCGAGCTTCCTCTCGCCGGCGGTCAACGACCGCGACGACGGCTTCGGCGGTGAGCGTCTGGAGGACCGCGCGCGTTTCCCCCTCGAGGTCCTCGACGCAGTCCGCGCGGCGTGGCCCGCGGGGAAGCCGCTGTTCGTCCGCGTGTCCGCCAGCGACTGGCTCGAGGAGGGCGGCCAGACGCTCGAGGCCTCGGTGGCCTTCGCGCGCATGGCGAAGGAGCGCGGCTGCGATGCCATCGACGTCTCGAGCGCAGGCAACGTGCCCGAGTCCCGGCCCGTCTACGGACGTATGTACCAGGTGCCCTTCGCCGAGCGCATCCGCTACGAGGCGGGGATCAAGGTTCAGTGCGTGGGAGCGGTCCAGGGGATCGACCACGCGAACACGGTGCTGGCGGCAGGAAGGGCCGACCTGGTCGCCATGGCGCGCCCCCACCTCGAGGACCCGCACCTGACGCTGCGCGCCGCGAACGAGCTGCGAGTGCCGGGACAGTTCTGGCCGAGACAGTACACGGCGGCTCGTCGCCGCTGATCCGGTCGAACGATTCAGGCCGTTGGCCGCGATGGACGGCCGGGGAACGCGGGTCTCCGCGCTGCGTCGAATGCGCTCCTAGCGCTCGTAGCGCATCCGCACGTTCTGGCGACCCATCTGCTGGAGACGCCCCTTGTCCTTCTTGAGCCCCAGGTTGTGGGCCTTGGACACGACGCTCTTCACCGAGCGGCCGAGCGCCTTGGCGATGTCCAGGTTGCTGTGGCTCGGGTACATCTCCTCGAGCTTCTCCAACTCGCCGGCGTTCCAGCGCGGCATCCGCGTCGTCTCCTGGCCGCCGGAGGCCCTGCGCAGGTAGACCTTGTCCTTCGACAGGCAGAGCGTCTGCGCTGTCTCCTGCACGAGCGAGAGCTGGCGGCCGAAGACGAGCGAGAGGTCCTCGTCGGAGCGGGTCCCGTAGAGCCGCTTGAACGAGACGATCTCATCGGGGCTGAACTGCTCCCCCCCGAGGCTCGCGGCGAGCTCGACGAGGCGGCGGTCGAGATCGACGCGCGACCGTCCTAGCATCTTCGCGATGAGGTCCAGATCGACCGCTCCGAGATATTTTCGGAAGTCGTCGGTTTCCTCGTCGCTCCACTCGCCGTCGCGGGCGGGCTCGTCGAAGAACTCCCACGCTGCGGCGTTGAGCTCCTCGACACCACAACCGAGTTCACGGGCGAGGAAGTGTTCGTCCCTGAGACCGAACCAGGCGCGAAGGTGCGCGCGTTGGTCATCGGTCAAGGCATCTAATACTTCGCGTCCGGACCGAACGACCGAGGGCGTCGATTCGGGGACTGCGTCGTCGCGGGACTCGCCCGCGCCATCGTTGCGAATGGCGGTGTTCAAGGGGGGAGCGGTGGTTGCGGCTCGTCGAAGTGTAGCAACCTGACACAAATCAACCAGGGCGGCCCTATCCAGAACGCGGGATTTCCCTCAAACGGTCTCATTCCTGAGCATCTCTGAGGAGCGCGTCGTCTAAACGCTCTCTTAGCCCTCCCAGGACAGTCCGGACCTCGTCCGCGGAGCGCGCCGTCAGGGCGGCCTCCACGGCTGCCTCGGCCTCCGCGCGCGTGGCAGTGGAGAGGGCAAACTTCAGGCGCGGCAGCGCCGTGGGGTTCACGCTCAGGGCGTCGTAGCCCATCCCGGCCAGGAGGACCGCCATGGCCTCGTCGCTGGCGATCTCGCCACAGACTGCTGCGCTCTTCCCGGCCCGCCGGGCGGCCTCGGCGATCGCGCCGAGAGCACGGACGACCGCGGGGTGCTGCGGGTCGTAGAGCCCCGCCACCAGCACGTTGTCCCGGTCGACCGCCAGCAGGTACTGGACGAGATCGTTCGTCCCGACGCTGATGAAGTCCACCTCGGAGAAGAGATCGTCCAGGATCCAGAGGGTCGAGGGCACCTCGATCATCACCCCCACAGGGATGTGGTCCGAGACCGCGTATCCCTGCTCCAGTAGCTGAGCGCGCGTCTCCTCGAAGACGCGGTGCACGGCCTGCACCTCGTCGAGGGAGGTGATCATCGGCAGCAGCAGACGCACCTGGCCGTGGCCGCTCGCGCGCATCAGCGCGCGAAGCTGGACGCGCAGGAGATCCTGCCATTCGAGCGTCACGCGCATTCCGCGCCACCCGAGAGCGGGGTTCGGCTCCTTGGGGGTGCGGAAGTACGGGAGTTGCTTGTCACCGCCGATGTCGAGCGTCCGGATCGTCACCGGACGCCCGTCCATGGCGTCGATGAGCCGCCGGTACATACGGAACTGCTCCTCCTCGGAGGGGAACACGGTCCGCTCCAGGTAGAGGAACTCCGTCCGCAGGAGCCCGGTTCCATCGCAGTGCACGACGTCGAAGGTGTCCACGTCGCGCGTGCTCTCGAGGTTCGCGAGCACTTGGATCGGACCGCGGCCCGACATCTCGACTGGACGCCGAGCGTGAGCACTCAGGACGCGGAGTCGCGCGTCCCGCGATGCGCGCCGCTCGTCGAATTCCGCGAGCGCGGCCTCGTCGGGCTCGAGCGCGATCCGGCCCCGATCGCCGTCCACGAGCACCTGCATGTTCTGCTCGAGGCGCGCGAGGAGGTTCGGGACGCCGACCACGCAGGGGATGCCGAAGGACCGCGCGAGGACCGCGCCGTGGGAGAAGCGACCACCCGCCTCGGTCACCACGCCCAGCACCCGTTCGCGCGGCAGGAAGGTCACCGCCTCGGGCGTGAGCTCCGCGGCCGCCAGCACGACCTTGCCAGCGGTCTGGAGGGTGGTCTCCTTGTCGCTCAGGCTCAGGGCCGCGACGACGGCGCGCCAGGGCTCGGTGACGTCCGCCGCGTAGCCCCGTGTCGAGCCACCGTCGAGCCGTCCCATGGTCTCTCCGAGACGGCCGATCAACCGCTCGACGGCGCCCTCCGCGTTGATCCTCTCGTCCCGGATGGCCGAGTCGAGCTCGGCCCTCGCTCCGGGATCTTGGAGGATCATCTGATGGACCCCGAGGATGCCCGCGTCGCGCTCCCCCACCGCGGCGGCGACGTCGGCGCGGCGCCGCTCGAGCACCGTCGTGACCGACTCCACGGCCCTGGCCAGACGCGCGATCTCGGCCTCCACCTCCCGGGCCCGGATCGACCAGATCGGAGCCGCGTCCTGACGCGCACGGACGACGTGGACCGGCCCGAGGCAGAGACCGGGAGAGACGGAGACGGCTGAGATGAAGGGCATCGAGGGCGGCGCTGCGCGAGAGGTGCGGCGTACGCAGGGACAGGATTGTATCGGCCGGCGTCTCCTGGGACCTGACCGCGGCCCTCGGGCCCGGGCGGCCCCATGGCGGGACGCCCCCGCGCCAGATCGAGGCAGCGGGCGGGATCGCGCGCGTCCCATCGCGCTCGGAGTCAAGACGGCGCGAGAGCGGCGCCGACTCGTATCCGGTGGGCGCCCGTCACGGCAGGCGGACGCCCCGGGAGCAACACATCGATGAGTGGCAACGAACAAGAGATCCAGACCTTCGAGAGGACGAACGTCACGGGTGCGACCGCGCTGCCGCTGGTCACCGGATTCGTCGGCCTCGGCTGCACCGCTGCGGCCATCGGAACGGCCGTCGTCCCGGCCTCCTTCGGCGGCGTGAATCAGATCGTCGGCGTCCTCGAACGGCTCGGGCTCGACAAGGGGCCGCTGGCCCTCTTCGGGTTCGGTCTCTGCGCGCTCGCCGCCACGATGTGGCGCGCAGGCAACGCCATCGCATCCGCACGCGCGAGCGAGGAGGCCTCGCTCATCGGCCAGCAGATCCTCGGCGATCTCGGGGCTCAGAGCGCTGCGCTGGCGAGCCTCCGGGCCGAGCTCGGCGCCGCTCGCGCGGAACTCGCGGAGGTCCGCAAGGAGGCCGGCGCCCCCTCCGTCGACGGCGGAAACGCCGCGAGCAGCCCGATGTTCCGCATGGCCGCGAGCCTCGACCAGCTCGGCGCCCACGTGAGCACACGGATCGACTCCACCCGCGCGGAGTTCCTCGAGGCGATCGAGGGGCTCAACGCGCGCGTCGATCGACTGAACGGGACGGGCGGCGCGAACGCCACGAACCAGGTCGCTGCCGAGCAGCGCGCGCTGATCGATGCTCTGCGCGAAGCCCAGGTCGACGCCGCCACGAACTCGGCGCGCGCAGCCGCCGAGAACCGTGAAGGGTTCGACTCGGTGCGCGGCGAACTCGCGGAGCTGATCGAGACCGTGGCGGACCTCGCGGGGCCGGCCGGTCTTCCCGCGACCGAGCCCACTCGATGGAACGAAGAGCTGCCCCCCGCGGGCGACCAGGAAGCCACCGAGCAGCTCGAGGACACCGCTTCGGACGTGTTCGGGGTCGAGGCCCTCGCAGCGGAAGGTCTCGCGCCGATCGCGCCGCTGGCGCCGTTCAGCCTGCCGTTCCAGACCTCCAAGGAGGCCCTTCCTCCGACGGCCGCGTCTCCCGTGCCTCCGTTCGAGCTCGCCGGCGAGCCGCTCGAGGCCGGGATGCACGCGGCGAGCCCGATCCTCGAGGAGGACGATCCGCCCGCCGAGCCCTCTGGCGAGCCCTTCGAGAGCGGAGTCGCGGCCGCGGCGGGAAGCACCTTCGAGACCGATCGAGTGGACGCCGTCGAGCCGACCGGACCTCCGCTCACGTTCGGTACCGCGCTGACCGAGGTCACGCCCACCTGCGGGGAGGAGCCGCCGGCTCCCCTGCCTACGCCCAGCGAGGGGCTCGAGCTCCTCGACGAGATGCAGGAAGACCGCGCGCGGCCCGCGGATCTCACGCCGCCGCTGTTCCCGGAGCTGGGGTCCGACCCCGGGAGCTCCTGAAACGCTCTCGAACGAAGCGAGGGGAGCCGGCCATCACAGCCGGCTCCCCTCGCCCGTTCAGAGCCCGGTGGGCCCACGGGCCCTCAGGACGTCTCGTCGTCCTTGTTGAAGAGCTTGCGGAACGGGTTGTTGGCGGGCATCTGCTCGCGCTCGTTGAGCTTGCGCAGATCCACGCGCTCGCCGCGGTCGAAGCGATCGCCGC
>CBFIJG010000045.1:0-26143 GCA_965662915.1 Planctomycetota bacterium
CGGTCCCGCCTCGAGCGGGCCCGGGGCGGCTCTCTCGTTGACCTCCCCAAGGTCGCGAGGCCTGTCGTAGACTCAGTTCTCTGGCGGAGCCGATCGCAGGCTCCACCGGGCCGCGCGGCGGCTGCACACCGACGCGCTGGCCCAAGACACATTCCTGGGGGGAGCCGAAGTGAACGACGACGACATCGAGGAGGGCCCGTCCGCTGACGCGGGCAAGGGGCCGGTCGACGACCACGTTGGGGCCTTCGGCGGCTCGGGCTTCGATCCGATGCGCTGGCAGGACGGCGACCTCCCGGCGCCGGCGGAAGCGGTGCCGGTCGACGACGACGCGGCGCCGGGCGGCGCGGCGACCTTCGACGGCGACGAATGGATGCCTGGCGAGGACGCGGCCCCCCTCGAAGAGGAGGAGTCGCTCGCCGTCCTCGAGGGGGCGGCAGGTGACGCCGCTTTCGTCGATGACGCGGCCTCCGTCCAGCCCGCGTCGATGAGTGGCGCGGGAGCGGTCGCCGCCGAGCCCGCCTCCGGCGCTCCCGACGGGTCCGCCGCGGACGCTCCCGATGCCGCTGCCCCCGCCGCTCAAGAGGAGTACCCCTCCTTCGAGCTGCCGAGCGAGCAGCCGCAGCCAGAACAGGACGCGCGCGCCGCGGCGCCGCTGCCGGCCAGCTCCCACGGCGGCCGCGTCACTCCGCACGATCTGTCGGCGGAACGGAGCGTCATTGGCGCGATCCTGATCAGCCCGGAGCGCCTCGTCGAGGTGACCGAGGTGGTCAAGCCGGAGGACTTCTTCGACAGGCGGAACCGGCTCATCCTCACCGCGATGGTCGAGATCGATCGCAAGGGCCACCCCCTCGATCTGCTCACGCTCGTCGCCAACCTGCGCGCGGTGAACCTCCTCGGCGAGGTCGGCGGCACGGCGTACCTCGCGCAGATCCAGACCGCCGTACCGACGTCGGCGCACCTCAAGCACCACGCGACGATCGTCGCCGAGACGAGCAAGCTCCGCTCGCTGATCGGAGCCTCCGGGACGATCATCGAGCGTTCGTTCGAGACCCCGCCCGACCCCGAGGAGGTCCAGACCCTGATCGACGAGTCCGAGGCCTCGATCTTCTCCATCGCGGCGAGGGGTGAGGCCCGCGGCGCCACCGCGGTGAGCTCGATCCTCGAGGACGTCTTCCACTCGATCGAGGCCCAGTCCAATCGCGGCGAGTTCACGGGGATCCCGAGCGGCTTCTACGACCTCGACGAGATGCTCGGCGGCTTCAACCCCGGCGAGATGACGGTCATCGCTGCGCGTCCCGCCATGGGCAAGACGGCGTTCGTGCTCAACGTCATGGACCACGCCGCGACCCAGCGCGCGGAGAGCCTCGGCTACGAGCCCTCTGTCCTGTTCTTCAGCCTCGAGATGGGCCGCCAGTCCATCGTTCAGCGGATGCTCGTCGCGCGCGCGGGAGTTGAGTCCCATCGCATCCGCCAGGGCCGCCTCCACGATCGCGAGTACCAGGACCTCGTCGAGGCGGCCGGCGTGCTGCGCGACGCGCGCCTGTTCATCGACGACACCCCGGGGATCTCGATCATGGCGCTGCGCAGCCGCGCGCGCCGCATCAAGGCCGAGCATGGCCTCGACATGATCGTCATCGACTACCTCCAGCTCCTCTCGGCGAAGGCCGAGAGCCGCCAGCAGGAGATCTCGATGATCTCGCGCTCCCTGAAGGAACTCTCCCGTGAGCTCGAGGTGCCCCTCATCACGCTCGCGCAGCTCTCTCGCAGCGTCGAGTCCCGCGAGGAGAAGCGCCCTCAGCTCTCCGATCTCCGGGAGTCGGGCTCCATCGAGCAGGACGCGGACGTCGTGATGATGCTCTACCGGCCGGAGTACTACTTCCCGATCGACGAGAACAAGGGCAAGGCGGAGGTGCTCGTGGTCAAGCACCGGAACGGCGCGACGGGCACGGTCGAGCTCCAGTTCCAGGGCTCGATGCTGCGGTTCTCGAACCGCGAGCCGTCGATGTCCGAGCCGATCGCCGGCCTCTGAGCGCGCGCCCTGCGCGAAGCGCCTCGGACATGAGCCGCCGATGAGCGGCGCGCGGCGTGATCCGGAGGATCGGTCGAGATCCTCGACGGCCCTACCTCGGGACCGGCGCGGTCCGCACACTGCGTGGGCAGCGCGAGCGCACCGCCCATGGCCGAACGACGCCTCATCATCATCAGCAACCGGCTGCCCGTGACCGTCGAGTCCGGGGAGGACGGCTCAGCCCGACTGAAGCCCTCGTCCGGCGGTCTCGCCACGGGGCTGCGCGCGGCCCAGGAGTCGCTCGGCGGCACCTGGATCGGTTGGTCCGGCGACGACGGCCCTCCCTCGCCCGAGGTGACCTCGGCGCTCGCGGAGCAGAGCCTCGCAGCCGTGCCGATCAGCCTCGAGGAGATCGAGAGCTACTACCGCCGGATCTCGAACCAGTGCCTGTGGCCGCTGATGCACTCCTTCGACGAGCGCATTCAGTTCCGCAAGGCGGATTGGCACCACTACGTGGCCGTCAATCAGCGCTTCGCGGATCGCGTGCTCTCCGAGAGCTCCCCGAATGACCTCGTCTTCGTCCAGGACTTCCACCTCTCGCTCGTGCCCCGCATGGTGAAGGAGAAGCGCCCGGAGCAGCGCGTCGGGTTCTTCCTCCACACGCCGTTCCCCTCGGCTCACGTCTTCCGGACGTTCCCGGAGAGGCGGGCCTTCCTCGAGGGGCTCGCCGCCGCCGACGTGGTCGGCGTGCACACCGGCGGCTACGCGCGCCACCTGCGCGACTGCTTCCACGAACGTCTCGGGGCGCACATCAGCGGCGACGAGGCGATCCTCGACGGCCACCGCTGCCGCGTGGTCGTCCGGCCGCTCGGCGTGGACAGCGGCGACTGGGCAGCTCGCGCTCGCTCGGAGGCCGTGGCGAAGGAGATGGAGGCCCTGAGCGCCGCCTTCGGAGACCGGCGCCTGCTCCTCGGCGTGGAGCGCATGGACTACACGAAGGGCATCCCCGAGCGCCTGCGGGCCTTCGATCTCCTCCTGGAGCGGTACCCCGAGTGGAAAGAGCGGGTGCACTTCCTGCAGGTGGCCGTGCCAAGCCGACTCGGCGTCGAGGACTACGAGGAGCTCGAACGAGAGGTCGCGACCCTGGTCGGCGGCATCAACAGCCGGCACGGCCGCATCGGCTACCAGCCGGTGCACTATCAGTTCCGCGGCGTGACCCGGGATCGCCTGGTGGCCCTCTACCGCATGGCGGACGTCTGCCTGGTGACGCCCCTGCGGGACGGGCTCAATCTCGTCGCCAAGGAGTTCATCGCGTCGCGCATCGACGGCCGGGGCAACCTCCTGCTCAGCGAGTTCGCGGGCGCCGCCCAGGAGCTTCGCGGGACCCCCGTGGTCAACCCGCGAGACGTGGAGGACATGGCGGAGAAGCTGCACCGCGGCCTCTCGACGGACGAGGACGAGGAGCGCCGCACCATGGCGCACCTGCGCGAGGTCGTGGCCTCGAACACCGCGAACACCTGGATGGAGACCTGCTGGATGGACCTGGCGGACGACGAGGGAAGGGGCGTGCCTGCGCCGCTGGACGAGGAGGCCGCCTGCCGCGTGGTCGAGGAGTGGGGCACGGCCAAGCGCTGCGCTCTCGTGCTCGACTTCGACGGCACGCTCGTGGAGCTCGAGGACGACCCGGAGGCGGTCGTCCCGCCCCGCTTCGTCCTCGACGCCCTGGAGGCGCTGGCGCGCGAGGACGGTACCCACGTGTGGATCGTCAGCGGACGCGACTCTGCCTTCCTGTCCCGGACCTTCCGCTCGATCCCGGTGGGGCTCGTGGCGGAGCACGGCGCGGTGATCTCCTGGCCCGACAAGGCGGTGCACCGCAACGCGGCGGGCGATCGCGAGTTGGAGGGCTGGATCGAGGCGCCACGGGACGACTGGTACGACCTCGCCAGGGAGCGCATGGAGGCCGTGACGCGCTCGGTCGCCGGCAGCTTCGTCGAGCAGAAGTCGACGGGGATCTGCTGGCACCATCGCAAGGCGGAGCCGGTCGTCGGCCTCGGGGCGGCGCGTTCGCTCCACGCGGAGCTCTCGAACCTGCTCGCAGCCCGCGGCGTGCGCGTCGAACTGGGCCACGACGTCGTCGAGGCGCGGCCTGCGGGCGTGACCAAGGGGGAGGCCGTGGAGCGGCTCCGGGAAGCGGGCCACCTCGACGTCGACGCCCTGATCGTGGCGGGCGACGACACGACCGACGAGTCGATGTTCGAGGCGCTCGGAGAGCACGCCCAGACGGTGCTCGTTGGCGAGCGAGTGAGCCTCGCGCGCTGGCGCGTCGAAGGGCCATCGGACGTTCGCCGCTTGGTCGGCGCCCTGGCAGATCTGCGCGCGTCGGGGGGCTCCTGAGGATGTGCGCCCAGGAGCGTGGGCGTGGGCTTCCCCACGGCGTGATCGGCAACGGGGAGATCACGGCGATCGTCCATCCCGACACCGGGATCGACTGGCTCTGCCTGCCGCGTCTCGACGGGCCCTCGGTCTTCGGGCGCCTGCTCGACGTGCAGGAGGGCGGCTCGTTCGCCTTCGAGTCCGCGGACGAGGGCGCCTCCTTCGCGGCGTCGTACGTGCAGGGGACGAACGTCCTGCGGACCGAGGTGAGCGCAGCCTCGGGGACCTTCGAGGTCCTCGACTTCGCGCCCTGGCGCCCCGAGGAGGGGCCCGACGGATCGCCACTGGAGCTCGTGCGCCTCGTACGTCCGCTCGCAGGCGTGCCGCGACTCCGGGTGCGCTTCGAACCGCGACCCGACTACGCGCGCGAGGCCTTCGAGCCCGAGCTCCTGGTGGACGGACTCCGCTTCCACTCGGCGGGGACGGCGGTGCAGCTCGAGGGCAGCCTGCCCGGTGAGGAGCTCCTGGCGGGCGGCGTGATCGAGCTTCACGAGCCGCTCTGGTTCCGCCTCGCGGCCCGGGAAGCGCGCGCCTCTTCCGCGGACCTCGCGTCGGTGGAGTCAGAGCTCGACGCGACCGTCGGAGCCTGGCGAGCATGGGCGGCGAGCCTGGAGACAGCGGGCTTCGCGGACGCCGAGGTCCTGCGTTCGGCCCTCTGCCTGAAGCTGCTCGCGTCTCCATCGACGGGCGCGACCGCGGCCGCCGTCACGACCTCCGTCCCCGAGTCGATCGGAGAGGAGCGCACCTGGGACTATCGCTTCTGCTGGCTGCGGGACTCCGCCTTCACCGTGGAGGCGCTCCGGCGGCTCGGGCGGCCGACGGAGGGGCGCGCCTATCTCGACTTCGTCCTCCGCGTCGCAGGAAGCGGTCCACTCCAGCCGCTCTACGGACTCGACGGCGAGCGCGACCTCGAGGAGCTGGTCCTCGATCATCTCGACGGCTTCCTCGGAACCCGGCCCGTGCGCATCGGCAACGCGGCGGCGCTCCAGACGCAGCACGATTTGATGGGGGAGGTCGTGCTCGCCCTCGGGACGCTGCTGACGGACGACGACCTCGCGGGGGACAGTGTGGGGCTGTGGTTCGGGCTCCTCGAGCGCATGGTCGAGGAATCGCTCGCGGCGTATCTCCAGCCCGACCTCGGGATCTGGGAGTACCGCGACCATCCCCGGGTCTACCTGTTCAGCCAGGCGATGTGCTGGGCGGCCGTCCACCACGGCGCCGTGCTCGCGGACCGCATGGGACGCCATGCGAGGGCGGAGGCCTGGCGCGCGAGGGCGGACGAGATGCGAGGGGTGATCCTCGATCGCGGCTTCGATTCTGCGCTCGGCATGTTCGTCCAGGCCTTCGATGAGGGGAACCCGGACGCTGCGAACCTGCTGCTCCCCTCGATCGGGATCGTGGACCCGCGCGATGGCCGGTTCCGCTCGACGATCGAGCGCTACAGAGAACTCCTCGTGCGGGACCACGGCGTGATGCGCTACCTCCACAGCGACGACTTCGGCGAGCCGACCAGCACCTTCACGGTTTGCTCGTTCTGGTGGTGCGAAGCGCTCGCGCAGGCCGGAGAGGTGGAGGAGGCTCGCGAGCGCTTCGACGCGCTGCTCGCTCGCGCGAATCCGGTCGGGCTCTTCAGCGAGGACCTCGGCGCGGAGTCCGGGGAGCTTGTGGGCAACTTCCCGCAGGCCTACACCCACATCGGTCTGATCCACGCGGCTCGCACGATCGGCGCGGCTCAGCGCGGCGAGGGCGGGGCCCGCGCCTGGGCTTGAGGGAACACGGCGCGGCGACCTGTCCCGCCGCGCGTTGACGTGTGCGTTTCCGGTTCATCACCGCGGAACGGGGAGCAAGGGCGGTACGGCGGACGGCGCTCCGGCCGATAGACTCCAGGCCATGCAACGACCTCACCTCCGTTCACGGGCGCTCCTCGCGGCCGCCCTCGTCCTGATCGCCGGGTGCGGCGATGACGACGCGGCACCGTCGAGCGGCAGCCAGGAGCAAGCGTCCGCGGGCCAGCCTCCCCGGGAACCGACTTACGGGGAAGGCGTCGGGGCCGTGGACGTCGTCGCGCAGAGCTCGATCCTCGTCGATCTCGAGGTCGCCGCTCCCACGAAGCCGCACCGCAACGTCGAGTACGTCGAGACCGAGTCCGAGGCCGCAGCGGATCGGCTGCTCGCCTTCAGCGATCTCGTCCGCAAGCGCGAGTTCGACGCCCTCGAAGACTGGTTCACCGAGGACTTCATCGGTAACGGCCTTGCCGGGATGTCTGCGCTCGCGACGGCGGATCTACCCCTGGGCGTCGAGCGGGTGGACATGGACATCGGCACCGCTCACGTCGTGGACCGCGCCGGGTTCGCGGCGTCCCTCGGAGAGATGATCGGGCCCTGGAAGAGCGTGGAGTCGGTCCTCTTCAAGGTGAAGGGCGCGGAGTTCCAGAAGGGGCTGCCGGCCTGGGGCAAGCTGAAGATCAAGCTGCACGTCCTCGGCCGCGACGCGGACGGCGGCCTCACGGTCATCGGCGGCTGGGCGGAGGCGCGAGTCTCCCGCAGGGGAGGCAAGTACCGCATGGAGAAGCTGCGGCTCACCGAGCTGCACACCGAGCGCCGCGCAGCGCCGATGTTCGCCGACGTCACGGCGCCCGCCGGCGTGGCACACACCTGGGCGCGGTTCGGCACCGACGAGAACAACAGCTTCCACTGGAACGGCGCGGCGGCCGGGGACGTGGACGGGGACGGCGACTGGGATCTCTTCGTGCCGAGCGACGGACGCAACTTCCTCTACGTCGCGGAGGACGACGGCACCTACGCCGAGGCGGCGGAGGAGAGGGGCGTCGATCAGCCTGACGCGGGCACGGGAGCGCTCTTCGCCGACTTCGACCACGACGGGGACCAGGACCTGATGGTCGCGCAGGTCGGCTGGGACCCGGTGCGGGCGGACGATCAGGGCGGTGGGCGCATCCGGCTCTTCCTGAACGACGGCTCGGGGAGGTTCACCGAGGCCGAGGGCGCCGCGCGCGGCCCGGGGCTGGACGTCCCCTTCGTCGCGTACACGCTGACCGCCCTCGACTACGACGGGGACGGCTGGCTCGACGTCCACGTCTGCAGCTACGGCCGGCTCGAAATCGAGCACAACGACTCCTGGATCGAGGCGACCAACGGAACCCCGAACGGGCTGCTCCGGTGCCGTGGAGTCGACGAGGATGGCGCCTTCCTCGGCTTCGAGGACGTGGCGGAAGCCGCGGGCGTGCAGGGCAACCGCTGGAGCTACGCGGCGGCCGCCGCCGACGTGGACGAGGACGGGCACATCGACCTCTTCGTCGCCAACGACTACGGCTCGAACTACCTCTGGATCAACCGCGGCGACGGCACCTTCGAGGACGGATCCGATGCGTTCGGGGTCGCGGACCGTGGCAACGGGATGGGCGCCGCGTTCGGCGACCTCAACGGCGATGGCGCCCTCGACCTCTACGTGTCGAACATGTCGTCGACCGCCGGGAACCGCATCCTCGGCCGGCTCGAGGAGGACATCGACCCCGAGATCCACGCGCTCCTCAAGAAGCTCGCGGCCGGCAACTCCATCTTCTTCCGGGGGACGGAGGGCTTCGAACGCGTCCCCGCCGAGAACGGCGGCGTCGGCGCGAGCTGGGCGTGGTCGCCGGCGCTGTTCGATCTCGACCTCGACGGAGACCTCGACGTCTTCTGCGCGAACGGATTCGTGACGGGCGAGCTGCCCTTCGACACGTGAAGCACCTACTGGCGCCACGTGGTGGCGTCGAGCTGCTCCGGAACCCCTGAGTCCGGGGTCTTCCGCGCCGAGAGCGTCGGCAACGCCGGCTTCCTCGCGCGGCACAACGGTCAGATCTTCGCCGAGGGCAGGTCCTTCAGCGGCAACGAACGGGACAAGGTCTTCGTCAACGACGGCTCCGGGCGCTTCGTCGACCTCTCCTCCCTCTCCGGCGCCGACTCCGCCAACGACGGCCGCGCCGCCATCACCTTCGACGCCGACGACGACGGCGATCTGGACCTGTTCGTCCACGAGACGCAGCGTGAGCGCCACGCGCTCTATCGCAACGACGTGGCGGACGGCCGCCGCGGCGTGAAGATCCGGCTCGCGGGCCGCGCTCCCGAGGCGATCGGCGCCGTGGTCACCGTCACCGCGGGGAGGCGCACGGTGTCCCAGGTGATGTCCCGGGGAGCCGGCTTCGTGACGTGCCAGGCTCCCGAGCTGGTCTTCGGTCTGGGTGACGCGACCGAGGCCGTGGCTATTGTCCGCTGGCTCGGGGGCGCCACGGAGCGCTTCGAGGGCCTCGAGGCCGGCGGGTGCTACCTGCTCGAGGAGGGCACGGGTGAGGCGGCTGCCGTGACGCGCCGCCCGAGGACGCTCCCCGATCCCTCCGCGCGCGGGATGCGCGTCCGGGTCGGTGAGTCCGTGGCGCGCGTCGCATTCCAGACCGCCGACGGAACGGTGAGCGCCGCCGACTTCTCGGACCTCGGCCCGGGAGAGCGCGCCTACGTGAACCTCTGGGCGAGCTACTGTCGTCCGTGCGTGGGGGAGCTGCCGCTCCTCGAACGCTGGAGCGAGGAGGGCGATGCCCGGGTCCTGGTCGTCTCCGTGGACGCGCCTGCCGCCCGCGACCGCGCACGGGCCCTGCTCGCGCAGCGGGCGCCGGCGCTCCCGGCGCTCTTCGTCACCGACGATCAGCCCGGCCGCTCGCCCGAGCCCGGCGCTCTGTCCACCCTCGTGGACCTGGCCCGCCTCCCGCTGCCCACGACCCTCGTCCTCGGCGAGGGCGGACGGATCGAGGAGATCGTTCAGCGGGCGCTCGAGGAGGGCGCCGACGCGCCGCGCTGAGCCCGGGACGCGCGGCGCGACGAACGCGGTCTCCGTGCTCCTACGCGGCGGGCTCGCGTCAGGATCCGGTTCGGTCTGGTTCCGGGGAGGTGGACTCCGCTAACCTCCCGCGCCCGGGCCAGTCCGGGCCCCCCCGACCCGTGCGCGCTCCCCTTCCCCTCCTGCCCGTCGCCCTCGTGGCCCTGCTGCTGGGCCTCGCCGAGCCCGCGCCCGCGGCGGCGATCCAGGGGCAGTCCGCCGACGACGCCGCGCCGGAGCGCCCGCTCGTCGTGGACATCCAGGTGGAGGGGCTGCGTTACAACGATCCCCAGCGCATCGCCGCCCGGCTCGGATACCGCGTCGGAAGCCCGATCCCGATCGAGGTGACCGAGGCGCAGAAGATGCTGTTCCGCGAGACGCACATCCTCGTGGAGTCGATCGACTTCGAGCAGGCGAGCGGCGGGGTCGTGGTGAAGCTCCGGCTGCTGGAGTCGCTCGTCGACCTCGACCCGCAGTTCGTGGGCAACACGAAGTTCGACGTCGAGAAGCTGCGGGAGTGGGCGCTGCTCGATTCGAGGGTCGAGGTCTACGCCGACGAGGTCGAGAAGATCCGTGACCGCATCACGGAGGCGTATCGCCGCCAGGGCTATCACTTCGTCGAGATCGACGCGGTGATGGGAGAGGGGAGCGGCGGGCGCCAGGAGATCATCTTCCAGATCAAGGAAGGGCCCAAGGTCTACGTCAAGTCGGTCCAGTTCCGCGGGAACGAGTCCATCCCGGACGAGGGCTTCCTCGTCTGGAAGCGGACCCTGGGCAAGCTGGCCGGGCTCCAGAGCAAGGGCAAGGGGCTCTTCGCGTGGTGGGGCTATCGCTACGTGGAGGAGGTCCTCGAGGCGGACCGTATCGCCATTTCGCAGGTCTACAGGGACCGCGGATACCTCGATGCCGTGGTCGACGCCGAACTCGAGTTCACCCCTGATCGCAGCGGCGTTCACGTGATCTTCCGCATCGACGAGGGGCCGCTGTACACCGTGGAGTCGGTGGCCATCGAGGCGTACGAACTCGAGCGGGTCGAGGTCATCCCGGGCGGCCCGACCGACGAGCGTCAGCGTCGCGTCGATCTGGTCATCCCCGAGGAGGAGCTGCTCGATCTCTTCGTCCTGGAGGAGGGGGGACCCTTCGCGCAGTCGCGCGTGAACGTCGACATCCGCGCGCTCCTCGACCGCTACGGCCGCGACGGCCACATCGACGCCGGCAGCTTCGAGGGCGATTCAGGGACCGCTGGCTGGCGCTTCCTCGGGCTGGACGTCACCCGCGACTACCTGAACAAGACGGTCAAGGTCGTCTACAAGATCCAGCAGGGCCGGCCCTTCTACCTGCGCTTCCTGGAGGTCGCGGGGAACCTCAACACGAAGGACCGCGTGATCAGGCGCCTGTTCTCCCAGCTGGAGGGCGATCTGGTCGACGCGGAGAAGGTGCGGGACGACCTGCGGCGCGTGCGCGGAACGGGGTTCTTC
This sequence comes from Planctomycetota bacterium, assembly GCA_965662915.1. Taxonomy (GTDB): domain Bacteria; phylum Planctomycetota; class UBA1135; order UBA1135; genus Saltatorellus. The sequence continues at coordinate 10,786 of CBFIJG010000045.1, forward strand.
GACGATCAATTCGCCCGCGGCGCCCACCCGCCCCCGGTGGTCAACTACCGGACCGTCGAAGGGGAGCCGGACCTCGTCGACATCGTCGTCTCGGTGGAGGAGGGGCGGACGATCAACGCGAACCTGTCGGGCGGCGTCGCCAGTGACCAGGGGCTCGTCGGGATCGTGTCCCTCTCGATCAACAACTTCGACGCGCAGCGCGTGCCGAGGAGCTTCTGGGGGACCTTCAGCGAGGTCTACCGCAAGGAGGCCTTCGTGGGCGACGGTGAGACGTTCGGCATCGATCTCTCGCCGGGCTCGCAGATCAACTACAGCCGGATCTTCTACCAGCATCCGGACATCTTCCGCCGGCACTTCGACCCGGTCGGCGTGATCACCGAGTTCCAGCTACGGGATCGGATCTTCCGGTCCCACGACGAGGGCCGGACCTTCGCGCGCTTCGCGATGACGCGGGCGTTCGCCCAGGGCGACTGGCAGGCGAGCGCCGGCGTGCGGTGGCAGGAGCTGAAGACCCGGGAGCTGGATCCGAACGAGTTCCTGCCCCGGACTCTTCTCAACTCCAAGGGTGACGAGACCTTCGTGGGCCTGACGGGGTCGGTGAGCGTGAACAAGCTGGACAACCGGAGGCTGCCGCGTACCGGTTACTCGGGGCGCTTCACCAACACCTTCTACGGGCGCGCCTTCGGTTCGGACAACAACCTGTGGAAGTCGGAGCTCAGCTTCGACCGCTACTTCCACCTCGGCGAGGATCCTCTCTCCGCCGCCCCCGGGATCTACGTCGGCCTCGGCGGCGGTGTGGCGGTGCCCATCGACGAGCCGAAGGGCTCGGTCAACTACGGCGAACGCTTCTTCTTCGGGGGCGCGCGGATCGGCCGCGGATTCCGGTTCCGCGGGATCGGCCCCTACGAGGGGAACTACGCCCTCGGCGGCGAGACCTACGCTCGGTCGACCCTCGAGTACCGCTTCCCGCTCTACGCCCAGTCCGTCCCCGGCACGTCCCGGCGGCGCGAGGTCTTCCGCGGATCCCTGTTCGTCGACTCGGTGGTGCTCGATCCCTCGGCCTACGAGCTCGATCTCGACGAGGCGCGCGTCTCCGCGGGCTTCGCGCTCGGCCTGATCGACCCGTTCCCCGTGACCTTCAGCTTCGGCTGGCCTCTGCGCTCCGGGCCCGAGGACGAGCGCCAGGTCTTCGCTTTCTCGCTCACGTTCCGTTGATGCGCTGCTCAGGGGTGGCCGGTCTCGTTTGACTTGGCGGCCCCGCCGTGGGCACCCTTGCGGCCCCCTCGAGGGGATGAGGAGGACGAGAATTGCAGGAGCGCGCGGCAAGGACCGTGGCGGAGCTCGCCGAGCTCTGCGGCGGAACGGTTGAGGGAGACGGCTCCCGGAGCATCGTCGGACCCGCGGGTCTCGACGATGCGGGCCCCGAGCACGTGTCCTTCCTGGCCCAGGCGAACTACGCAGCTCGCCTCGCGGACACCACCGCAGGCGCGGTGCTCGTCGGACCCGAGGTCGAGGCGCCGAATGCGAACGTCGTTCTCGTGCGCTGCGAGGACCCAGAGCGCGCCTTCACGAAGGTGGTGCTGGCCTTCGCTCCCGTTGTACCGGACCTCGCGCCCGGGATCGACGCCAGCGCGGTCGTCGACCCCTCGGCCGAGCTGGACCCGAGCGCGCGCGTGGGCCCGCTCGTCACGATCGGGCCGGGAGCCGTGCTCGGCGCCGACGTCCGCGTCCACGCCGGTTGCCGGCTCGGTGCCTCGGCGCGCGTCGCGGCCGACACCGTGCTTCACGCCGGAGTGACGGTCTATCCGCACTCCACTGTGGGGGAGCGCTGCGTCCTCCACTCCGGTGTGGTCGTCGGGTCGGACGGCTTCGGCTTCCGCTTCGACGGCACCGCCTGGCGCAAGACCCCGCAGGTGGGCAACGTCGTGATCGAGGACGACGTGGAGATCGGAGCGAACACGACGATCGACTGCGGGCGCTTCGGGGCGACCCGGATCGGCGCCGGGACGAAGATCGACAACCTGGTCCAGATCGCCCACAACGTCCAGGTCGGCCGGGGCTGCCTGCTCCTTTCTCAGGTCGGGATCGCCGGGTCGACCGTGGTGGAGGACGGTGTGATCATCGCCGGGCAAGCGGGCGTCGCCGGGCACCTGCGGATCGGTCGCGGCGCCCGCGTCGCCGGGGGGGCGGGCGTGACCAAGAACGTCCCTGCGGGAGAGGAGTGGTACGGGTTCCCGGCGGGGCCGAGCCGCCAGAAGCTCCGGACGCTGGCTTCTCTCGAGCGGGCCGGGGCGGAATTCAAGGACCTGACCCGTCGAGTGGGGCAACTGGAGCGTGCGCTGGAGCGGCTCAGCGGCGATCATGTGGGCGAGCCTGCCGACGAGGGAGACGATCCCGCCGGCGACCGTTCATGACCCGACGCCAGCACACCCTCAGGACGCCCGTGGAGACCACCGGGATCGGTCTGCACTCGGGGACCGAGACCCGCGTCCGCGTCGCGCCCGCGCCGCCCCACAGCGGCATCGAGTTCGTCCGCATCGACCTCGAGGACGCCCCGAGCGTTCCGGCCTCCATCAACCACCAGTCGCCCAAGGACCGCCGCACCCGGCTCGTCCGCGACCGTGTCGAGGTGGAGACCGTCGAGCACTTCCTCGCCGCGGCCAAGGCCCTCGGCGTCGACAACCTGCGCGTCGAGATGTCGGGCGCCGAGTTCCCCGGCCTCGACGGCAGCTCGATGCCCTTCGTGGAGCTGCTCGAGAGCGGCGGAATCGTCGAGCAGAAGGCCGAGGCCAAGGTCTTCCGCCTCGAGGAGCCCGTCTTCGTCCGCGACGGCAGCGCCACGCTCGTGGCCCTGCCGACCGACGGCGACGGTCTGACCCTTCAGTACGTCGCCTCCTTCGACGAGCCCGGCGTCGAGTCCGGCAGCTACCAGTTCGAGCTCTCCCCCGAGATCTTCCGCGAGGAGATCGCGTCGGCGCGCACCTTCTGCCTCGCGAGCGAGGTGGAGGCCCTGCAGGCCGCCGGCCTCGGCAAGGGGGCCACGCGCGAGAACACCGTCGTCCTCGGCGACGCGGACACGGTCATGCGGATGGAGGGTGAGCCGGTCCGTCACAAGATGCTCGACCTGATCGGGGACCTCTCCCTGCTCGGCTCGGATCTCGTGGCTCACGTGATCGCCACGGGCAGCGGCCACGCCACCAACGCCGAGCTCGTCAGGCGACTCCTGGCGATCATGCAGGCGAAGGAGACCGGCGGTGAGATCGAGCGGGAGTCCGGCATGGACATCCGCCGGATCCTCGAGCAGCTCCCGCATCGCTATCCCTTCCTGCTCATCGATCGCGTGATCGAGGTCGAGGGCTTCCGCCGCGCGGTGGGGATCAAGAACGTCACGATCAACGAGCCCTTCTTCCAGGGCCACTTCCCCGACATCCCGCTCATGCCAGGCGTGCTCCAGCTGGAGGCCATGGCCCAGCTGGCCGGCATGCTCCTCCTGCGCAAGCTGGAGTTCAGCGGCAAGCTCGCGGTCCTCTGGTCCCTCGACAAGGTCAAGCTGCGCGGCGGCGTGACCCCGGGCGACCAGCTGCGGCTCGAGGTCGAGACGGTGCGGATCAAGGGAGACACCATCAAGGTCAAGGGGCATGGCAGCGTCGCCGGGCGGCCCGTGTGCGAGGCAGACCTCATGTTCACCATGCTCGAGTCATGAGCGGCTTCATCCACCCCACAGCTCAGATCGCCGAGGGTGCGGTGATCGGCGAGGACGTGCGGATCGGTCCGTCCGCGATCATCGGCCCCGACGTGCGCGTCGGCGCGCGCACGCGCATCGGCCCCCTCGTGGTCATCGACGGCCACACGAAGGTGGGGGAGGACAACGTCATCGTCGGCCAGGCGAGCCTCGGCGGCCCGCCCCAGGACCTGTCCTATCGTGGTGAGCCCACCCTGCTGGAGATCGGGGACCGCAACACGATCCGCGAGTTCGTCAGTATCAACCGCGGCACGGTGAAGGGCGGCGGCGTGACGAGGATCGGCAGCGACAACCTGATCATGGCCTGCTGCCACGTGGCCCACGACTGCGAGATGGAGGACAACATCGTCCTCTCCAACAGCTCGGGCCTCGCGGGCCACGTGAAGGTCGGGCGCAACGCCAACCTCTCCGGCATGTGCGGCATCGTGCACTTCGTCACGATCGGCGACTTCGCGTTCCTGGCCGGGATGACGCGCCTCGCCAGAGACGTGCCGCCGTACATGATCGTCGAAGGTCACGAGGGTCGCGTGCGCGGTGTGAACACCGTGGGGCTGACCCGCGGCGGCGTCCCCGAGGAGGATCAGGAGGCGCTGAAGCGCGCCTATCGCCGCCTCTTCCGCAGCGCCAAGCCCCAGAGCGCCGCCCTCGAGGACATGCGCGGTGAGGAGCACGAGAGCGCCTACGTCGCGAACCTCGTCAAGGCGATGACCGACATGGAGGGCGCCTTGCGCGGCCGTACGCGCGAGGCCCAGCGGGACGGGTTCATGGAGCTCGGCCGGGAGCGCATGCGCTCCATGGGAGCGCCCGGCTACGTCTGAGCCGGCGAGCGGCCCATGGGAGTCCACGCCATCGTCGGGATCGGAGCGGGGCTCGACTCGGAAGAGGTCCGCGACGTTCTGCGTCTGGCGATCCTCGACCCCGTCCTCGAGGCCGAGGGGCTCGGGCGGCATCGGGAGCCCCTGGAGCCGTACGACGAGGTCGATCTTGATCTCGGGAACGAGGAGATCATCGAGTCCCTCAAGCGCGTCGCCGCGCACGTCTGGCTGACCGGTCTCCCGCCGCTGCCGGGCGGCGGCGCCGAGGCACTCGATCGGTACGAGGCGGCGGCCCGGGTCTCCTCCGGGGGCCGCGCAGGCTCGCTTCGACTCGTCACGCCTCCTTCGCGCACCGCGGCGTTCGATCACCTCGTCCATCACGAGGAGACCGAGGGGCTCTACCTCCCGGCCGACTTCGCGCCGGTCCTGCTCCTCCCCAGCGAGATCGATCCGCTGGAGCACGAGCCCCTGGGGTCGGCGCCGCGTCTCGCCGAGGAGTGCCGTCGCCTCGCCGCTGCGATGGATCTTCCCCGAGGGGTCGACCCTGACGGTGATGAGATCCGGGCGGCCCGGGACGAACCCTCGAGGTGGGGCGGCTTCGGCGCGGAGGGCTTCGCGCTGCTCCGACTCCTCCACGCGGCGTCGATCGCATCGGCGACCGGCGCTGCGCTGATCTTCGAGTGATCGGTCGCCCCTCCGGTCCTGACCTTCGCAGGAATCGACGCCGCGCGGCACAATGACGCCATGCCGCGTGTCTCCCCGCCCCTCCGCCTCGCCGCGGCGCTGCTCCTCCTTGCCGCGCCGGCGCTGGCGCTCCAGGACGAGCCGGGGCCGGGCGCTGGAAAGGCGCGGGCCGCGCGCCGGCAATCGCCGGAGTTCCAGCGTCAGGTGAACGCTGCGATCGACGGTGGAGTGCGGTGGCTGCGCGCGCGTCAGAACCGCGACGGCTCGTTCACCGGGCCTCACGCCGCGAGCTATCGAGCCGGTGAGACGGCTCTCTGCGCGTACACCATCGCCCAGGCCGGCGGCCGCGAGGACGATCGTGTCATGGGCCCGGCGCTGGAGTACCTGCGCGCGCACCCTCCGGTGAAGACGTACTCGGCGGGCGTGACGATGCTGCTGCTCGCGGAGCTCGAGGGCGGCGCGGACGATCCGCTCGCGGAGGAGACCCTCGAGAAGATCCTCGACTGGGAGCGCTCGACCCCCCGCGGGACCTGGGGCTACCCGAACGGGCGCATCGACCTCTCCAACGTCCAGTTCGCAGCGCTCGGGCTGTGGGCTGCGAATCGCATGGGGCTCGAGGTCCCCCTCGGGCTCTGCCAGCGCGTCGTGGTCACCACCGTCGAGCGTTTCCTCCAGGAGCCGCGCGAGGCCTCCGCCGCGCTGAGGGCGGCGGAGAGCCAGAAGGGGCGGAGCAAGGCGGGCGAGACGATGGTCGCCGGCTACACCTACGAGATGGACCGCGGCGAGGCGCGCGGTTCCATGACCGTCGCCGGCGTCGCCGTGAACCGGATCATGGAGCGGATCCACGGCCGCCGTCTCGGCCGCAAGGCGTTCAACCTCATGCGCCCTGCCGAGCGTCACGCCCTCGGATGGCTCGAGGAGAATCTCTCGTTCACCCAGAACCCCGGCGCCGGCGGCTCGCCCTTCTACTACCTCTGGGGCGTCGAGCGGATGGCGGCGTTCATGGAGGTCGACGAGCTCTTCGGCCGCGATTGGTACCAGGAGGGCGCGCGCCACCTCCTCGGCAAGCAGAACGACGAGGGCAGCTGGAACAACAACCTCCACGAGACCTGCTTCGCGATCCTCTTCCTGGCGCGGGCGACCCAGGGCGGGCGCGTCACCTCCGGTGACGTGGGCGGTCTGGTCTCGCTCCTCAGCGCGGAGGCGCCGCTCCGCGTGCGCGTCACGGGTTCGTGGCACCTGCGCGGCTGGGTCGAGTCGGCGCCGGAGGGTGCGGAGGTCGAGCGGGTCGAGTGGCTCCTCAACGGGGACGTGATCCACGAAGCGGCGCTCGACGCCGGCCGGCCCGGCGCGGGCCAGCGCTTCCCCTTCGAGCGGCGCTTCACGCGCGAGGAGCCAGCGGTCGTGGTCGCGAGGGCCCACGTCGCGTGGGCGGAGGACGCCGAGGGCGACGGGCCGAGGCCCGCGACCCTGGAATCGAAGCCCCTTCGGATCCCGATCGAATGGGACACCGGGCGCTGGGCCCGTGAGGCCACGGCCGTCCCGCGACCGGAGGGCGTCTCCCTCGGAAGGGCGAAGATCGAGGCGAGCTCGGCCGAGGACCGCTTCGAGGTGAAGCGCGCCTTCGACGGCCTCGAGGGCACGGCCTGGCGCGCGGCGAAGGACGATCCGCAGCCCGCGATCACGTTGACCTTCAACCGCTCCCAGAAGGTGCGCGGAGTCGTCATCAGCCAGGGTGGCAGCAGCCCGGCCAGGGTGGGGGAGTTCGACGGCGCCACGCGGATCCGGCTCACGGTCAACGAGGACGAGGTCCACGAGTTCGACGTGCCGGACCAGTCCCCGGCGCGCATCGACCTGGCCCTGCCCCGGCCCGCGCGGATCAAGACCCTGGAGCTGCGGATCCTGGCGACCGCCGGCGGCCCGGGCCCTGCCCGCGGCCTCGCCGAGGTCGTCCTGCGCTGACCAGGCGCGGCGGCCGGAGGTCGCGCCGCGAGCCGCTCCGGACGAGATCCGGGCTCCTCCGGGCTCGGTTCGCGCTTCGATCGGGGGCGGCGGGGCTTACACTCCCGCCCCATGAAGCTCCGCCCGGTTCAGCCCGAAGTCGACTTCCCCGCCCTGGAGGAGCGCGTCCTGGAGCACTGGGACGCGACGAACGCCTTCCAGCGCAGCATCGACGAGCGCCCCGAGTCCGAGTCGTTCGTCTTCTACGACGGGCCCCCCTTCGCCACCGGCCTGCCGCACTACGGCCACTTCGTGGCGAGCGTGCTGAAGGACGTGGTCCCGCGCTACTGGACCATGAAGGGCAAGCGGGTGGACCGGCGCTGGGGCTGGGACTGCCACGGTCTCCCGGTCGAGAACGAGACCCAGAAGGACCTCGGGCTCGTCTCCAAGGCGGACGTCGACGAGCTGGGGATCGAGAAGTTCAACGAGGCCTGCCGTGGCATCGTGCTGCGCTACACCGAGGAGTGGCGCAAGACGATCCGGCGCCTCGGCCGCTGGGTGGACCACGACCGCGGCTACAAGACCATGGACGCGGACTTCATGGAGTCCGTGTGGTGGGTCTTCTCGAAGCTCTGGCAGGACGGCCGGATCTACGAGGGGCACCGCGTCCAGCCAGTGTCGCCCGCGCTGGGCACGCCGCTGTCGAACTTCGAGGTGGCCCTCGGTCCCCAGGAGCGCGACCCCGTCACCAAGAAGGACGGGCACAAGCGCCGGCAGGACCCGAGCCTGACCGTGCGGATGCAGCTCGAGGACGAGGAGGCGAGCCTGTGGGTCTGGACGACGACCCCCTGGACGCTGCCCTCGAACCTGGCCGTGGCCGTCAACCCGAAGGTCGAGTACGCCAAGGTGAAGGTCGTCGAGACCGGTGAGGTCGCCTACGTCGAGCCCGGCCGGCTCGCCGACTACCAGTCGCGCGGCCGGATCGGCGAGACGGAGGAGCTCGAGCGGCTCCCCGGCGAGGCCCTCGTGGGCCGTCGGTACCGTCCGCTCCTGCCGTACTTCGCGGAGCACGCGGAGGAGGTCGAGGGGAAGCGCGCGGCCTTCTTCGTCGTGTCCGCCGACTACGTCGAGACCTCGAGCGGCACGGGGCTCGTCCACCAGGCCCCGGCCTTCGGCGAGGACGACTTCCAGACGGGCAAGGAGAACGGCCTCCCGCTGATCAACCCGCTGAGCCTCACTGGCCACTTCGACGAGCGCGTGCCCGACTTCCAGGGCCAGTTCGCGAAGGACGCGGACAAGGGCATCACCAAGATGCTGAAGGAGCAGGGCTCGGTCGTGGACCAGGACACCTTCGTCCACCCCTATCCGCACTGCTACCGCACGGGGACCCCGCTGCTGTACATGGCGATCTCCACCTGGTTCATGAAGGTGGAGGAGCTCCAGGGAGAGCTCGTCGCGAACAACGAGCGGACCCACTGGGTGCCGGAGGCCGTCGGTTCGGGCCGCTTCGGGAACTGGCTGGCGGGCGCCCGCGACTGGAACCTCTCCCGGAATCGCTTCTGGGGGACGCCGCTGCCCGTCTGGCGCTGCGACGAGGATCCGAGCGATCTGGTCTGCGTCGGAAGCCGCGCCGAGCTCGCGGAGCTCTGCGGCCTGGATCCCGCCGAGCTGAGCGACCTCCACCGCGACAAGATCGACGGGTTGACCTTCCCTTCGAAGAAGACCCCCGGCGGAACCATGCGCCGGATCCCGGAGGTCTTCGACTGCTGGTTCGAGTCGGGCTCGATGCCCTACGCGGAGCATCACTACCCCTTCGAGAACAAGGAGCGCGTCGAGGCGAACCTGCCGGCGGACTTCATCGCCGAGGGCCTCGATCAGACCCGCGGGTGGTTCTACACCCTGACCGTGCTCTCCACCGCGCTGTTCGGCCGCGAGGCGTTCAAGAACTGCGTGGTGAACGGGATCGTGCTCGCCGAGGACGGCGAGAAGATGTCCAAGAGCCTGCGCAACTTCCCGGACCCGAACCTGGTCCTCGAGAAGCTCGGCGCGGACGCGCTGCGGATCTACCTGGCGAGCTCACCGGTGGTGAACGCCAAACCCCTCCGCTTCAGCGAGCAGGGGGTGCAGGAGCACGTGCGCAGCGTGCTGCTGCCGCTCTGGAACGCCTACTCGTTCCTGACCCGGTACGCGGACGTCGACGGGTGGGAGCCCGGCGGCGGGGGCCCCGATCCGAAGGTCAACGAGCTCGACGGCTGGGTCCTCTCGCGCCTGCAGACCCTCCTCGGCGAGGTCGAGGAGCGCATGGAGGCGTACGAGCTGTTCCGGGTCGTGCCGGCGCTGCTGCTCTTCATCGACGACCTCACGAACTGGTACATCCGCCGCAGCCGTCGCCGCTTCTGGCGCGGAGCGGACGAGGCGGACGGCGACAAGGAGAACGCCTACCGCACCCTGCACCACGTGCTCCTGACCCTCTCCAAGGTCCTCGCGCCCTTCGTGCCGTTCGTGGCCGAGGAGATGTACGGGAACCTCTCGGGCGGGGCCAAGGACTCGGTGCACCTCGAGGACTTCCCCGTCGCCGATCCCGCGCTGCAGGACGTCGCCCTCGAGCGCCGCATGGAGCTCGCGCGGGCCGCCGTGGGCCTCGGCCGCGGCCTGCGGGCCAAGCACGACGTGCGGACTCGCCAGCCGCTGCGGTCGATGACCGTGGTGGCGGCCGACGGCGAGGACCGCGACGCCCTGGCCGCCATGGCGGGGATCGTGAAGGACGAACTCAACGTCAAGGGACTCGAGGTCTCCGCCGACGAGGCGGACTTCGTGGCCTACTCCGCGCGGCCGAACCTGAAGCTGCTCGGCCCGAAGTTCGGCAAGGCCATCGGCCAGATCCGCGGGGAGGTCGGGGGCCTCGCCTCCGAGGCGCTCGCGACCGTCGTCGCCGGCGCCTCGATCCCGAGCGAGGCCGTCGAGGGGCTGGTCTACGACTCGGAGAGCCTCCTCGTGGACCGTTCCTCGCGCGAGGGGACCGTCGTCGACACGGACGGCACCGTCACGGTGGCGCTCGACACGACCCTGGACGAGGGCCTCGTGCGCGAGGGGCTCGCGAGGGAGCTCGTGACGCGGATCCAGAACCTGCGCAAGGACCGCGGCCTCGAGCTCGACGACCGCATCGAGGTCTCCGTCGGCTGTGACGGCGAGCTCGCGGCGGCTCTCGAGGAGCACTGGGAGCTGATCGCTGGCGAGGTCCTCGCCGTGGGGTCGTGCCCGGACCCGGGCCAGCGCGGCGTGGACGCGGTCGATCTCGAGATCGACGGAGCGAGCGTCTCGCTGGACCTGACGAAGGCCTGAGCGCCAGGTCGCCGGGCGATCCGGACGAGCCCTTGGGCGGCCCTGTCACCTTCGGGTGACAGGGCCGTCCGGTTCGCCCGGGGAGCCCGCCGAGCCGCGACGTCGCGCCGCGGGGCGCCGTGACGTGCGTGACACCGCCCGGCTACGAGCCCGGGAGGGTGCGAGGCTCGCGCCCGCGACTTCCGGTCCTCGTGTCCCGGAATCGTCCGCGGTTCTCCCCACTCACTCGCGGTGCGGGGATTGAGCCGACGCCTCCGTGGTGTAGATTTGCTTGCTGGAGGTGTCCCTCGCGCCGCAGGTGAACTCGCGAACGCGCCCCGGAGCCGAATAATCACCCTATGGGCCGATCACGGTCGCGGACGTGGCATGAACCACGTCGGGCCCGGCCCACCTGGAACCGGATGGTTCCAGGGCCGATAGTCGAGCACGGCAGCGCTGGGGCCCTCCAAACCCATCTTCGGGACCACGCGCGGGCGGCGTCGAGCCGGGGACGGCACGCGGCTGGAAGTGCCCCCCCGCGACTCGGTACCCTCGGCGCCACGGCGGGGGATGAGGGGTCCCCCGCGATCGATATCGGTCCCAGGCCCGCCGACGGCGGGGGGAATTGACGTGAGAGGACTCGCAGTGGTCGCCCTCGGGGCGGTGCTCATCTGGTTCGGTCTGAGTCAGGGTGGCAGCGGCACGGTCGCGGCCGGTGAGCATGGTGGTGTGGTGGAGCCCGCGGTCGGTGACGCCGCACCGGTCCCGCCGCCGGCGTCCGATCGAGCAGCTTCCGGGTTCGGCGCCGGATCGATGGCGCGGCAGACACCCGAGCAGGACCCCGCGGAGGCCGCGCGGGTCGCTCAGGAGCAGCGCGATGCCGAGCGACTCGAAGAGGAGGCCCGTCAGCGCAAGGCGCGCGAGGACGAACTGGAGGGCCAGCGTCTCGCCGCCGAGGAGGCTGCGCGCATCGGGGCGACTCCGGCCGTGGACCCGGCTGCGAATGACGACGGCGCTTTCGTCTTCGCATCGAAAGGCCCTGGCACCGACCGCGTCGCAGAGCTCCTGCTGGAGGCGTGGCTCACCGGGGAGCCGGGAGACCTGGAGACCTATCTGGAGCAGGGCGAAGGGGAGGACCTGCCCAAGGCGCAGCGCCAGCTGATCTCCGCCTTCTGGCGGGCCCTCGTGACCGACCTGGACGGCGCACGAGCGATCTACGAGCAGGTGCGAGGCCAGCGAGGCGTCACCAGCAGCCAGCTCGGGCTCCTCCGCGCGGCCCTGGATCCGCGGGGCCGCCGCGGCGTTCCTCTGGCCGCGTCCTCGGAGCGACCCGAGCCCCTCGCTCACGCGATGCGGATGATCCTCCTCGGAGACGAGGCCGCGGAGCTGCTCGACGTGCGGGAGTACGCGCGCTCGGCCGTGGCGTGGTCGGAGTTGATCAAGCTCGAGATCGCAGCGGACTGGACGCCACACCGCAGCGCTCTTCTCGGATGGGCCAGGCAGCTCGAGCAGGCCCAGGCGAACCACCGGTTCTCGGCCCGCGGGGAGTGGCCCTCGATCGAGGTGACGGTCCAGCGCAACGACACCCTCACGGGGATCCGCAAGCGCGTGATCCGCGCGAGGCGGGACATCACCATCTGCACCGGTCTCATCGAGGCCTCGAACGGAATCACCGCGAGCAAGATCCGTCCCGACGACGTGCTTCGCATTCCGACCGACTCCGCCAACTGCATCGTGGATCTCGAGGCACGCCTCGTCATGTATCGACACGGCGACGAGATCGTGCGGGCGTGGGAGTGCGGGATCGGCAAGCCAGGTCACGAGACGCCGATCGGCGAGTACTCGGTCGGGGCCAAGGTGGAGAAGCCGGCGCACACGACCAAGGGCCTGCCCTACGGCCATCCCGACAACCCCCTCGGGAGCCACTGGCTGGCTCTCGAGCGCGACGGGCGGAACACGAGCTACGGGCTCCACGGCACGATCGACCCCGATGGGGTGGGGGGCGAGGTGAGCCTCGGCTGCATCCGCATGCGCAACGAGGACGTGGGGGAGTTGTTCCAGCTCCTGCCCCAGGGGGCGCCGGTGATCCTTCAGTGACTCCGGGCCCAGCAGGGCATGGACGAACGACGAGGGGCCGTCCTCCGCGCTGCGGGGAGCGGCCCCTCGTCGTTCCTTTCTGTTCAGGAGCGAGGGCGAGGTGGCTGCCGAGGTCGAGCTTGCGAGATGTGACTCTCCTCGCCGAAGCCGGCCGGCCGCACGCGAATGCGCCTCGGGAGAGCGCTCGACCGGAGGAGCGAACCGAGCACCCGGCGTCGCGGGGCAGATGGCATCAGCGCGAACGGGGCGCCGTTTCGGACGGAAGGACTTTCTCCTCGACGATCTCCTCTGCGATGGCGAAGGCGGCGGTCGCGGCAGGGGAGGGCGCGTTGAGAACGTGGAGCAGGGGGCCGTCCCGTTCCACGACGAAGTCGTCGACGAGCGCGCCGTCGCGCGTGAGTACCTACGGACGCACGCCGGCCTGTGCGCGGATCAGCAGCCCGGGCGGATCGCGGGGACGAGGCGCTGCAGGGCGCGAACGAACGCGCGCTTCGTGACGGAGCGCCATATCCCACCAGCGCCCGTGCGCCAGTGTTTCGCGAAGAGCCGCAGCGTTCCCGGGTAGGACAGCGCGCTGGCGAGGTCGCGCGGAGAGACGTCACGCCAGCGGTATCCCTCGCGGGAGAGCGCGAACACCGCGTTCGGGCCGCATTCGACTCCTCCGCCGACCATGCCCGTGAAGTGCACCCCGAGGAAGGGGAAGCGAAGATCCGGGACGGGGTAGACGAGTCCACGGACCAGAAGCTGCGCATCGGGGGAGAGCTCGAAGTACTCGCCGCGGAACGGGACGATGCGAGCTGGCGTGGGGGATCCCGCGAGGCGCGCGAGACGGTCGCTGTGGAGCCCGGCGCAGTTCACGACGAGGTCGAAGGTGCGGACGGGCTGGTTGTTCGCGGTGAGACGCACGGCGCCGTTCTCGAGCCATAGCTGGCGTACGGGAGCGGCGAGATGGAGCGCGCCGCGCTCGTGGGACGCCAGTCGATCGGCGACGGGCCGGGCGACGGCGTGGTCGTCGACGATTCCGGAGGCCGGGACGTGGAGGGCCGCGACTCCTGCGACGTGTGGTTCGATCGAGCGGACCTCGTCGACACCGAGGGGTGTGTAGTCCACGCTGTTGGTCGCAGCTCGTTGTCGCGCGAGGCGCAGCCGGGCGAGCTCGGCCTCATCGGCAGCGACGACGAGCTTCCCGGAGCGATCGAGGGGGAGGCCGTATCGGGCGCAGTCGTCCTCGAGGGGCGTTCGACCGCGGATGCAGAGGCGGGCCTTGAGGCTGTGAGGCGGGTCGTAGAGCCCGCTGTCCGCGACCCCGGAGTTCCGGCCGCTCTCTGGTGCCTGGCGACCTCCCGTTCCTTCTCGAGAAGCGCCATCCTCGACCCCCTGGGACCGGAACAGGGGCCTCCGCGCCACCGAGAGCCCCACGATGCCGCGGCCGATCACCACCAAACGGCACCCGAGGGCAGGGAAGACGCGTTCAGGCACCCATCAGAGCGGGGAGATGGACCCAAGAGGCCGGCGAGTGGCTCCAGTAGCCTGCAACGTCAAGCAATTCCCAGCGCCTTAACAGTTTGCCTTGCAGGGGCTTACATGCCCTGACCCGGCTCGGAGGGGGATTTTCTAGGTGGCCTGTTGACGGGGGAGAGCGCATCCCTATGATTCCCCACCTCGACGCGGCGCCCAGCGGCACCGCACGAGACCACCGCACCGCCCGCAGCACGGCGCCCCGCTCCTTCAGAGGATGCGGCGGAAACCGGCCGGGCGCGCTTCGGCTCCCAATGTGAAGCTCAGCGCCGCCTCGTCCGAGGTGGGTGTGTCGGCAGTTCGCCAGACCCCGCGTGGGTGGACGCGTGCCAGCGCCGACAGCGGTTCTTTGAAAACAGGGTGACTCTTGAAATTGAGTGCGAGCGTGTCCGGCGCTCTGCTGCTTCTGCTTCGGCAGTGGCTGGCGGAGCTCGGACTCCAAAAACTACAAAGCCAATTCAAATCAACTGAAGGGTTTGATCCTGGCTCAGAACGAACGCTAGCGGTGTGGATTAGGCATGCAAGTCGTGCGCGAAAGTCTTCGGACGAGTAAAGCGGCGAAAGGGTGAGTAACACGTAACCAACGTACCCCTCAGATCGGAATAACCTCCGGAAACGGTGGGTAATGCCGAATGGTCCGCCGGCAGGCATCTGCTGGACGGTAAACGGTGGCTTCGGCTGCTGCTGGGGGAGCGGGTTGCGGCCTATCAGCTTGTTGGTGGGGTAACGGCCTACCAAGGCGATGACGGGTAGCGGGTCTGAGAGGATGATCCGTCACACTGGGACTGAGACACTGCCCAGACTCCTACGGGAGGCTGCAGTCGAGAATCTTCCACAATGGACGAAAGTCTGATGGAGCGACACCGCGTGCAGGATGAAGGCCCTAGGGTTGTAAACTGCTGTCACGCTATAGGAACCCACGGTGGTGAATAGTCACCGTGCTGACTAAAGCGAGAGGAAGCGCCGGCTAACTCCGTGCCAGCAGCCGCGGTAATACGGAGGGCGCAAGCGTTGTTCGGATTCACTGGGCATAAAGAGCACGTAGGCGGTCTGCTCAGTCGGGTGTGAAAGCCCACGGCCTAACCGTGGAACTGCACCCGATACTGGTAGACTCGAGGACGGAAGGGGTGAGTGGAACTCCAGGTGGAACGGTGAAATGTATAGATATCTGGAGGAACACCGGTGGCGAAAGCGGCTCACTGGTCCGTCTCTGACGCTGAGGTGCGAAAGCTAGGGTAGC
>CBFIJG010000046.1:0-24870 GCA_965662915.1 Planctomycetota bacterium
CCCGGCGATGAAGACCGTGAGCCCCCGCCGCTCCTCACCCCAGGGCCACCTCGCGAGGTCCACCGCGCGGGTCCCGTCCTCGTTCCGCGCCTCGAGGTTCGCCCCGCGGGCCAGCAGCACCTCGCAGGCATCGGCGGATCCCCAGAACGCACCGCTGATGAGGGGCGTCGCGGCGGAGCCGTCCGTGGCCTCGAGGTCTGCGCCGAGGTCGAGGAGCAGCTCGCAGACGTCCACCTGGTCCTCGGTGACCGCCCAGTGCAGAGCTGTCAGCTCGAAATCGTCCCTGGCGTCGAGGTCCTGGCCCGCGGCGTGGAGCGCCCGGAGGCGCTCCAGGTCCCCGGCGCGGGCCGCGGCCCAGAGGTCGCGGTTCGGGTCCACCGCCGTGTCCTCGCTCTCCTGGGACGGCGAGGTGGGCTCGAGGGTCTCCGGCGCGTAGCGCAGCACGAGGCCCTCGCCCACGGACCACTCCATCAGGGGGAGGATGGTGAAGCACGCGACGACCATCGGCACCAGGACTCTCCGGACCCGGTGCGAGATCAGGCCGCGCGCCCCTCTTCGCTGCCAGAGCATCACCGCGAAGTAACCGCTCAGGAGGAAGAACAGCGGCATGCGGAAGCCGTGGATGAAGGCGAAGAGCGCCGTCATCCCCACCGTGCGCACCTCGTCGGTGATCACCCAGGGAACGAAGGACAGGGAGAGACACGCGTGGAGCACGACGCCGAGCGACATGGCGAAGCTCCGGACGGCGTCGAGGTCATGGCGCCTGACCGGCTCGGGTGCCGCGTTCGAGGGCGGGCTTGAGGTGGCGCCCACGGGAGAAGTCGGCATGGTCGGTATCCGGTCGGCATGCGCCGGACCGACACCATCGTGGCACGGACCGCGTGGAGATTCAGAGGTCCGACCCGATCATCTCGCTCCTGATCCCAAGAGGACCCCGCCTCACGCGCCGACGCTGCACGGCTCGGCGTCCAAGACGAGAGGGATCGCGAGAGCCTGACGGAGCGAAGCTTCGAGCTACGAGCGCGGGGTGACGCCTCTTCCACGAGGCCTCCGCGCGTGGCTCTCGGCCCTCCCTCCCGAGCCATACCGCCACCACGGCGCGCCTATCCCATCAGGACGCGAGTCAGCTCGCGCGTCCTGGCCGCCTTCGCTTCGCGTCCGAAGTGGCCGAGGATCGCGTCGTGATTCGCCCGTCGCTGCGCCATGCTCAGGGGCTCCAGCGCCGTCTCCCCGATCATGATCGAGTCTCCATCGGGGTGGAGCGTCCCCACGTGGGCGCCGAGATTCTCCAGCCACGTGTGGACGGGGCTGCGTTCGTTGACGTGAACACGCGCTCCACCGAGCAGTCCGATGCAGACATTCCCCACAGCCTGCTGACGGACGTGGTTCAGGAAGACATGCCCGCAGTCGTGGAGGATCCGCCGGTACTCGTCCGCGGGCAAGAAATCGGTCAGGGGTACGAAGCGATCCCCCAGCAGCACGCGGCCGCGCTCCAGGACGCGGTCGCGGTACCAGTCGTCGCCGTAGCTCAGCGGAACAACAACACGCCGGTCGTCGGCCATCCGACTGCGCGAGAGCAGTTCGAACACCTCCAGGTGGTTGTTGGTCGGCGTCGCACTGTTGCCCACCAGGATATCGGGGCCGGGCTCCTCCAACTCTTCGAAGGGGCGTGCGCCATAGTCGTCCTCGGCGACGCCGTAGTTCCAGGGCAGGTACTCGGCTTCGAAGCCGGGGTTGAGTTCACACGCCATCCGATGCTCGGCCTCGAGCACCGGCGAGAAATAGTCGACGCGGCGGAGTTGTGCGGCGGTGATGGGCCCGTCCACTCGGCGCTGCCAGGGCCAGCGCCAGCGACGCTTCGGCTCGCTCGCCTCGGGGCTGCTCGCTCGCTCCGCGACGAGCGCGCGAGTGAGCGGGAGCAGCGGCCCCTCGGGCAGCGCGCGAGACAGCAGTGCGTCGTAGTAGTCGAAGCCCCAGCCGAGCCAGGTCACCGGACGGCCCGCCCGGAGCTTCGGCAACAGTCGAACCGCGCGCTCGTCGAGGCTGTGGAAGACGACCGCGGCGCAGCCCCTCCCGTTCAGGAGGCTCAGCAAGTGCTTGCGGCGCACGAATTCGACGGCGGAGTGCGACACGTACTTCAGCTCCCGCGGGCGCCCTGGCATCACGTACCGATGGCGACCCGGCGTCACCGCCTCGAACTCCCGGATCGCGACGTCGATGAACTTGTCATCGACGAGCACATGGACGATCTGGGGCCCGTTCGTCATGACCTTCTCCGTTGGCGGCGGCGCCGCTTCTTGAGCGTCAGGATGCGCAGGAGGCTCGACGGGCGCGGGTGCAGTCGCACCGCGCCCCGCACATCGGCCCAGCTCGGCTCGAAGCCGTAGTGGGCGGAGAACATCTGGCAGTACAGGTCGAACTGCGCCTTACGGCCCAGCGCAGCGTGCCGCGAGACCACCTGGTCTCGCGTGCGCGCCACCTGCTGGGGCGGCCGTGACGAGATCCGGCTCCGCCCTCTTTCCTGATCGATCCACTGCACCGCAGCGGGCGCGCAGATCGCGCGCCCGTCGGCGCCGAGCATGCGCAGCCAGAGGTCGAGGTCTTGCCAGCCCTCTAGCTCCTCCGCGAATCCGCCCGAGTCCAGCCATGCCTGGCGCGGCGCGAACACCTGATTACCGATGTGATTCGCTCGGCAGAGATCGGCGCTACCGACCGACTCGCGAGAGGAAGGCGCGCGCTCTCCTTCGTCCCCCATGACGCGCGACGCCCCGTAGAGCAACGTGGGAGCCTCCGCGCTTCCGCAGACCTCGCTCCAGCGTTCGATGAATGCCCTGAGGCGCCCGGGCGCGAACGCATCGTCGTCGTCCAGTCCGGTGATGAAGGCGCCGGTCGAGCGCCGGATCGCCAGGTTGCGGGCGGCGGGCGCGCCACTGCTCGGCTCGACCCGGAGGGCTGTCAGACGTGGCTCCCGCTCGGCCCACCGGGGTAGCTCCGATGCGGTCGCGTCCGTCGATCCATCGTCCGTGACGAGGACTTCGACCGGCACGCCTTCCTGCGCCAGCGCCGAGTCGACAGCCCGCTGCAGGAGCTCCCATCGGTTGTGCGTGGGGATGTAGACGCTGACCAGCGGAGCCCTGGACGCCGGGCGGGATCGATCTGTGGCTGCGCTGGAGATGGGGAGCCGGCGGATGCGGTTTGGCCGGGATCGGATCCTAGCAGGCCACTAGGATGCCCCCAATGAACGAGAGAACTCGCGTCGTCCTCTGGGGCTCCTCCGGCCAGGCAACCGTCGTCTCGGAAGCGATGGACCTCACCGGCCTTTTCGAGCTCGTTGGCTGCATCGACGACGTCGACCCGGCACCGCGTACGACCGCTGCGGGGCGAGTCCTCGGATCGAGCGACCGTCTCGGCGAGCTGCGCTCGTCGGGCGTCGCTCACATCATCGTCGCCGTTGGAGACAATGCAGCGCGGCTCGATCTCGCAGCCCGCGCCGAAGCCCTGGGATTCGCGGCGGCGACGGTCATTCACCCCCGCGCGTCCGTCTCGGAGCTCGCGCAGGTCGGCCCAGGCACCGTCATCTGCGCAGGGGCAGTCATCGCACCCACTGCCAGGCTGGGCGCCCACTGCATCGTCAACCACGGTGCGAGCGTCGACCACGACACCACCATCGACGACGGCGTACACGTGGGCCCTGGAAGCCACGTCGCCGGACACGTTCATGTCGGCAGGGGAACGCTGCTCGGCGTCGGCACGAGCGTGCGCGACGGCGTTCGGATCGGTGCGCACACCGTCGTTGGCGCGGGCGCCGCAGTCGTGGGTGACCTCCCGGACTCATGCGTCGCCGTGGGTGTCCCGGCGCACGTCGTCAGCCGATCTTCCGGATCGCGAAGCTCGGTGGAGTGACCCGCTCCCTCGTCAGGGAGTCCGTCTCCCTGTCGCGTTCCTGGCAGCGCTCCGATCACGCCGCAGCCGGGCAACACGGGACGCGGGAACCGGGGGAGCGGTCGTCAGGGGACAGCCGCTCGATCTCGCCGCCGCGGGATCAGTCGATCCCGGGCTGCTGCGCGATGCGCCCCTCGGCCTGTACGACCCCGGGCATGGCGCCCTCGCCCATCAGCGGCGCTCCTCGATCGATGGGTCGTGAGTGAACGGCCACGATTGCCACGCCGCCCCTCGTGATCTCGCTGGATTCAGGCGTCGGCGCTGAGGGATGCCAGCGCCTCGGCCACCTGCTCGGGGCGGCAGAGCGCGGCTCGCATGATCGACGTGATGGTCTCGACCTCCGACTTCCCGACGCTCGTTCCCGTCGGGAGTGTCATCACGATGTCGGACAGGCGTGCTGTCTCGGGCAGTGGAAGGCCCGCCATGGGCTGCAGGGAGCGATAGGGCTCCATCTTGTGCACGCCGGGGAAGAAGTACCGGCGCGCCAGCACGTTCTCCGCTTCGAGGACCTTGACCATCTGGTCACGACTCAGCTCGGCGCCCTCGATCTCGAGCACGACGTAGTGGTAGTTGAATCCCTCCGCGTGAGACGGCTCGAGCAGTCGCACTCCCGTCAACCCTCGGAGCCCCTCGCGGTACAGCTCGAAGTTGCGGCGGTTCGCGCTCACGAACTCGTCCACGGACTCGAGGCTCGTCATGCCCATGGCGGCCGAGACCTCGCTCATCTTGCCGTTGCTACCCAGGTAGACGACGCTGTCCTTGGACTCGAATCCGAAGTTCCGCATGAGGCGGAGCCGCTCTGCGAGGTCCTGATCGTCGGTGAGAATGGCACCTCCTTCGAAACAGTTCAGGACCTTCGTCGCGTGGAAGGAGAACACCTCACCGGCGCCGAATCCCCCGATCGGCCGCCCCTCGTGTCGACATCCGAAAGCATGGGAGGCATCGAAGATCACCGGGATCCCGTGTTTTCGGCCCAGGGCTTCGAGGGCGGACGTGTCACACGCATTGCCCCAGAGGTGGACGCCGACGATTCCCGTGGTGTTCGGGGTGATCAACTCCTCCACCCGGACCGGATCGAGCGTGTGGGTCGTGGGGTCCACGTCGCAGAACACGGGTCGGATCCCCTGCCACTGGAGGGCGTGAGCCGTCGCCACGAACGTGTAGGAGGGCACGATGACCTCTCCTTCCATGCCGACTCCACGTATGAGGAGCTCGAGAGCGATCGTGCCGTTGCAGGTCGCGATGCACTCGCGAACCCCGCATCGCTCGGCGACGAGACGCTCGAACCCCTGGACGTAGGGCCCGTTGTTCGTCAGCCAGCGGCGGTCGAAGATGTCCTCGACCCGCTGCATGAAGCGCGAGCGATCCCCCAGGTTGGGGCGACCCACGTGGAGGGGTTCCGAGAAGGCCGGCTCGGCGCCGAGAATGGCCAGGTCACGCACGGGATTCAGTCCTCGAGCTCAGTAGGCGACCCCGGCGGAGCGACGGGGACTCGGTACTCAGCAGGCGGATCATAGGACGCCCGTCGCTCCAGGGGCCTTCCGGACCCTCGAGGAAGACCTCGAGTGAGCCCTCCACGGAGCAGGGGACCGGACGCCCCACGACGATCCGGGCCACCGCTCACGGGGAGGGGGCGGCCAGGGGTCGCATTGAGCGGTCCCACCGTCCGCCCCCGGGGCTCGCCTCGCCTACGCCTCTCCGGACGCGACCTGCACGCCGGGGCGACTCACCCTCAACGGAAGGTGATCGACCGGCCGTCGGTGAAGTTCGAGGTCGGGAAGATCGTGAAGTCCCGGAACCACATCTGGAAGTTGTAGGTCTGCCCGGGGATGAGGCCGGGCAGCGGCGACGGGAAGCTCCCGAGGGGGACGTCCATCTGGATCGTCCCTGCCGCGTCGGAGCTCGTGATCAGCGCGTTGAAGCGCCCGATCGTGCCCCCGATGCAGAGCGTGCCCGAGCTTCCGCCCGCGTTCGGGGTGATGGTCTGCGTCTGGGACGCCACGAGCAGCGCGAAGGTGTTGGCCGGCAGCCCGGCCCCCTCGAACGTCAGGTCGTCCTCCGAGACCACGTCGCTGCCGCGCGCCAGCAGGCTGGCCGGTCCACCCGACGAGTTCGGCACGGCCGGCCCGCAGTAGGCGCCACCCAGCGACCCGCACGCCTGCGTCGCGTCCGGGAACGCGCGCACGCGGAGGATCCGGGCGCCGGACGCGGTCGGATCGTTCCCGTTCTCGGGGTAGAGGTCGGTGAAGTAGAGCCCGTTCGGACCCGCGGCGCAGCCGACCACGGCGGAGCGCCCGGAGCCGGAGTACCGCAGGAGCTGGGTCGGCGGCCCCGCCAGGTTGCCCTGCGCGTCGAGCACGAACTCGGTGATGTTCTTGCCGCGCGGGCCCGGCCCGTTGGAGTAGGTGTTGCCCGCCCCCGAGACGAACGCGTGGTCCCACTTGGACGAGGGGAAGCCGCTGCCGCCGAAGGTCTCCTGCTCGATGAAGGCGAGGTTCACCGGGCCCACGGCGGGGTTCCAGGCGTAGCTCGCGAAGGAGTTCATGCTGGCGTTCGAGCCGTCCCACGCGTAGTCACGGCCGGGGACGACCTTGGCGAAGCGGTCGACGGAGGGGCCGTTGTCCACGAAGTAGTGCTGGCCGTCCGACGCCCGCGTGCGCCCGCCGAAGGGATTGCGAACGCCGAGCACGTACACGTAGTCGCGCGCGGTCACGGCCCCCGGCGTGTAGTAGGGGTTCGAGGTGGCCGGCGTCCCATCGCGATTGAGCCGGAGGATCTTTCCTCGGAACGAGTCGAGGTTACGCGCGGTCGCCGTGTTGAACCCGTCCCCCATGTGGAGGAGGACGGTCCCGTCGGCCATGAGCTCGATGTGGGAGACGTAGTGCGCCTGTCCCTGCGCTTCACCCGGCATGTCGAGCACGGTGGTGCGGGTGGCCATGGTCAGCCCCCCGTCCACGCTCGTGAGGCGCTCGAGCCTGGGGTAGTGCGGGCCGCCGGCGTCGTAGAGCAGGCTCAACCAGAGGTCCCCGTTCTGGGGGTCGACGGTCAGACCGCCGAGGCCCTGCTCCCCCGCGCCGGGGAAGAAGCCGAGCGGATTGAAGTTGAGCAGGTTGTCCGCGAACACCGACACCGTGCCGTCGTTCGTCATGACCATGATCCGACCGTAGAGCTCGGTGAAGTAGAGGAACGGGTCCCCCGGGGCCGGGCCGGGCTCGGGCACGAACGCGAGGTTGACCGGGAGCGTGAGCCCGCCGGCCACGACGTCGACCTGGTAGCCAGTCTCCACGTCCCACCCGATGGCGGGTCCCCGGGCGCGGGTGGACAGCACGGGAGTCGTCTGGGACGGAAGGCCCTCCCACGTGGATCCGTCGCCCGTGATCCACAAGACCTCCTGGCCCCCGGGCGGGAGGTCGATGGCCGGGAGCAGCAGCCGCAGCGGCTCGCAGGCCTCGTTGCGCACGACGATCTCGCTCGCCGGGATCGCGAGCGCCGACGCACCTGCCTCGACCCGGATCCGAAGCGGCTCGGCCAAGGAGAGCGCCGCGCCGTCCGTGACCAGGTTGCCGGTGGTCGTGCTGCCGGAGAATCCGAGCAGCGCCGTGGCCGCGCCGGTCTCGATCCAGACGCGCGGCCCGCCCGCACCCGCACCGAGTTCGACCGGGCGGCCGCTCGCCGCATGGACCAGTTCGGGGGACGGAAGGACCTTGAGGTCGGCCGCCGCATAGGGCTGCCCGCTGACGCCGCCGTCCGTCACGAAGCTGCGCTCGGTCCAGGGGCTCCACTGGGTCAGGGGGTCGCCGCTGTCGTCGCGCATGCGCGCGCGTCCGACGTAGTTGGTGAGCGGCGCCAGACGATCCTGGCCCGCGAGGCTCCCCTGGAACGTCCCCGCGGACAGCGGGGCTGCCCTGAGCAGCAAGCCCGTCCCGCAGGAGACGCGCCACACGAGCTCCGCCGGCTCCTCGCGCCAGATCTCGTAGTCCGTGCACGCGTGCGCCCCGCCGTCGGGGTCGAAGAACGAGCCCAGCTGGAAGGCCGCGGACACCGTGGACACGGGGCTGCCCGAGGAGTCGGGCTGGATGACGACGGGAGCCACGGGCGCGTCGTTGCCGGAAGGCACCGAGGCCGCTTCGTCGAAGGTCCACGAGAGGACGTCGTGCGTCTGAGTGAGGCCGCCCGTCGCCGCCGTGAAACCGACCCACGCATCGCCGCTGCCGAGGCTGAGAGTCGAGGCGATGTCGAGGTCGAGCTGGATCGTCGGTTCCGCGCCGTCCACAGAGACCCGAAGAGCCCCCGGGGTGTACTCGATCCGGACGGTGTGGGTTCCGCCGTCATTGAGGTCCGGCACCAGGCTGCTCACCACCACGGCGGGGGCGTCGGCCGAGTTCGGCGAGATCCCCTGGGTGTGCACGGCGACGTGATTCTCGGAGGGGTCGGCCCCGTTGACGAAGGTGTCGAACTCGATCGCGATCGAGTTGGGGACCCCGCTGTAGCCGAGGCTGCCGCCCGCATTCCCCAATGCATTCTGCGCGCTCCGCTGGATCACGAACGCCATGCCGTCGGCGGCGCCCATCATCTGGACGGTGAACTCGCAGACGAATGGGTCCACCACGTTCTGCCGCTGGGAGAACCACGCCGCGCCGGCCTGGCCGTTCTGCGCCTGCGTCAGGCGGAGGAGCGAGTTCACCTGTGCCGTGGAGCCGACGAGGTTGAGCCCGCTGGTGGACGAGAAGTCGGGGAAGTTGATGTCGGCGAGGGCCGGCTGCGCGAGCAGGAGCAGCGGCGCTGCGGACTTGAGCAGTGAGGTCGACATGAGGGGAGCGGCGCGTGGGGTTGCGAATCCGGAGAGCATCGTCCTCCGCCGGAATCGCGGCACTTGCGAGGGGACTGCTCAAAGCTACGCGAGAAACGCGATCTCTAAAGGCTTCATTGGAGGAGCAAGGGATCATCCGGTGTCTAGGTACGCGATCACCCTTAAACCGGGAAAGCCCTACAACTCCTGCGACAGGCTGCTACATGCAGTAAACGGATGAGTGCGGTATGAATGAGACCTGAGTGAAATCGCTTTCTCCTTTGTCATCGCCTCCCCCATGAAGACTTCCTTCCTGCCTGCCGCCCTCTGCGTCGCGTCCTTCAGCGCGGCGACGACGGCCTCCGCTCAGACCGTCACCCAGATCCCCCTGAACTACAACTTCAACGGGATCGTCCACGCCGGTGAAGACCTCATGCCCGACGCGCCCGACGGTTACCGGTCGATCGCCGACCGCGGGCTCAACTTCAGCGGCGGCGTCCCCAGTGACGCCCTGACCGCGCCGTACTCGCTCGTCAGCAGCGCGAACGTCGTCGACATCGTCTACCTCGGCAACCGCAACACGGTCGACTCCGGCCTCCGTGCCTTCGACGCCACCGCGGACGGCGACGACAACGGGATCCAGCCGAACTGGCTCACGGCCGTCGACCAGACCGGACCGCAGACGACGACCCTGGCCACGCCGGTCGCAATCGCCGGGATCTCCTCGGCGTCCTTCCTGATCCAGATCAGCAACGGCGGCGGCACCCTCGACTGCACGGTGGGCTTCCAGAGCGGCGCTACGACCACCAGCAGCATCGGCGCGTCCGACTGGTTCGGCGGGGTCTACGCCGGCGTCGAGGCCACCGACCAGGGCGTCCCCGGCGCGAACCTGAACCTCACCGAGGTGTCCGTGGACCTGTCGGCGTTCGACGGCGACTCCGTGACCTCGATCACGTTCTCGAACCCGAACAACGCCAACGCGGGCTACGCGATCCTCGCGGGCAACATCATTTCCGGCGAGACTCCGGTGACGATCACGCCCGTCCCGCTGGACTTCAACTTCAACGGAATCTGCCACGCCGGTGAGGATGGCAACCCGGACGATCCGGCCGGCTTCCGCGCGATCTCCGACCGCGCGCTCGACTTCACCGGGGGCCTGCCGTCCGACGTGATCAGCGATCCGTTCGTCCTCCAGGACCAGGCAGGCGCGCTCGACATCGTCCACCTCGGGAACCGTAACTCGGTCACCAACGGCGCCTGGGTGTTCGATGCCACCGCCGACGGCGACGACATCGGGACCCAGCCCACCTGGCTCCTGGACCCCGACCAGAGCGTGCCCCAGGTGACGAACCTCGCGTCTCCGATCCCGGTCGGCTCGAACGCCGAGGGCAAGGTCCTGTTCCAGATCAGCGACGGTGGCGGCAGCTTCGACGTCTTCTTCTCGCTCCAGAGCGGAGGAACCGTCTTCGGGACCGTCTCCGGCAACGACTGGTTCGGTGGAACCTTCCCCGGCCGCGGCGCGGTGGACGCCGCCGTGCCGAGCTTCAGCCTGAACCTTCAGGTCGGCACGATCGACCTCTCCGCCGCCGCCGGTGACTCGATCACCGCGGTGAGCTTCAGCAACTCCAGCAACACCGCGGCCGGCGTCGCGATCCTCGCGGTCAACATCGAGTCGATCGGTCTCGGCAGCAACTACTGCACTGCCGTCCCGAACTCGAGCGGCCAGCCGGGGGCCATGGGCGCGCTCGGCTCCGGCCTGATCACGGACAACGACCTCACCCTGACAGCCTCGAACCTGCCCCCGAACCAGTTCGGTATCTTCGCGGTCGCCCCCACCCAGGGCTTCGTCCCCGGCACCGGCGGTACCAGCAACGGCAACCTCTGCCTGTCGGGTAACATCGGCCGGTACGTTGGCCCGGGCGAGATCAAATCCGCCGGAGCCGCGGGTGAGTTCCAGCTCACCATCGACCTCACGGCGATCCCGCAGGGCGGGGGCACGACGACCACGACCGCTGGACAGACCTGGAACTTCCAGGCCTGGTTCCGCGACCAGGTCGGCCTCGGTTCCAACTTCACGGACGGGATCTCGATCACGTTCCAGTGATGTGAATGGCCCTGTCAACCCGCAACGGGTCAGGCCCAGGATGGACTGATCCGTTCGGTGACTCGAGGCATAGCGCCCCCGCGTCGCAGCTCGCCCCAAGAGGCGGCGGCGCGGGGGCGCTCTCGTTCATGATCTCGACGACGCGCACCTCCAGAGGTGAACCCGGTCGCGCGGAGTCCAGCGCGACCGGGGCGGGTGTCACCTGCTCGACGCAGCATCACGGCCTCGCCTGGGGGCCAGCCCCGGACCCCTTCAGGGGGTGGGATCCCAGGTGCCGTCGAGCAGAGCCATCAAGGTGAACAGGCGGTTCCACTGGGCGCGGCTCGTCAGGCCGCGCGGATCGATCCAGTCGGGCACCGGGGAGGGCATGAGCTCCTGCCACTCACGCGGCGCCGGCATGACCGGCAGGCGGCCGAGGCGATGGCGAATACGTGCCGAGCGCTGCCGGATGACCACCGGGCGCAGCAGAGTGGTGAGCAGTTGGCGCCGGTACGCCCCCGACGGGCCATCGCTGAACGAGAACCCGTACTTGCTCAAGCCGCTGGCGACCCGGGGCGAGAGCCGCTGGATGATCGCGGATTCGAGGTCGCCGTAGGTCTTCCACGCCAGCGGCAACGCCGCAGCGTCCGCGATCAACCGTGGATGGACCAGGGGCGTGACGAAAGCGCCGTGCTGAGCGCCGATCGAGTTGTTACGGCCCATCCAGAAGCGCAGCCGGACCAGGGCGTAAGCCCGCTCGATCTCGTCTCGCGCGAGCGCGCGCGTTCGGCCGGCCGGCCCCGCTGCGTCGACGTCGAGCGCCGAGAGGATGGTGTCGGCGATCGCATCGAGCAGCGCCTGTCGCTCGTCGGGGTCTGGAACGGCGGCGGGCAGCCAGTTGCCGTAGAAGGTCCGGGCGAGATCGCTGGCTGAATACGATCGGTCGGGCAGGTAGAAGAAGTTGCGCAGGATCTCGCCGCCGCCGCCGTTCAGGTTCAGGCAACCGCCGGCCATCTGTCGCTGCCGGGTCAGACGATCCGAGCCACGGTCCATCGCACCGTCGACGGGCAGGCCATCGAAGAAGGCGATGCTCGCGCGCACCGCCGCTGCGTCGAGCGGCGGCTGCTCGGCGTCGATCAGCGACTTGTCGATCGAGTCGATCACGAGTCCGAGTTCGCCCGCCTTCGCGACGGCCACCTGCACGTCATCGTCCGACGACCGGCCGTAGACGAACAGGCTGGGCGTCGTGTCGATGTGATCGAGCGCGGCGAGCAGCAGCCGCGAATCGAATCCACCGGACAGGGCCATGCCCACAGGCCCGTCGTGTGCGCGCACGAGGCTGCGCATGCTCGCTCCGATCCGAGGCGCGAGGTCCTCGCATGCCGCCTGCAGCGAAGTGTGCGTCTGCTCCGACCGCCAGGCCGACGCCGGCACGACGCGCTCGTGCCGGCCCGTATCCAGCCGCGTCACCAGCGTGGGATCTGCGATGTCGACCTCCGCGAGCGGCGTCTCGAGGCCGTGGTTCGACTCGAGCAGGACGTACTCCTGCGCCCGCAGCCGACGCACCCGGGGCTGCGTGATCGAGCCCCGCACGGCCAGCAGCGAGCTGCTGTACATGGCGCCGTCTCGGCGCCGGTAGATCTTCTGGAGGCCGATGGCATCGTTGGCCAGCCACACGCCCTGCGGGCCGCCGATCAGCAGCGCGAACGACCCGGCGGTGTCCAGCCAGGGCAACGAGGCCGGGCCGTCGAAGCGTGCGAGCCACTTGCGCAGCAGCTCGCTGCCGGTGCTGTCGTCCCAGACGGGCGTGCCCACGCAGGCGGCGAATCGACCGCCCTCGCGCACGCAGGCGCCGCCCACGCCCGGGTTGTCCGGCGTGTCGAACCACCAGGCGCAGCCTCCTTGCCACGTCATCAGCTCCGGCTGGCCGTGGCCCTGGTCACGAGCGACATCGCCCGCTGCGCGGGCCAGCGGGTTGGATGCGAGGGATCGGGCGTCAACGCCGGGCAGGGCGACAAGCAGACTCATGTTCTTCGTCTCCACGGCGGTGACCACCCCGGCCCGCCGTCGCGCTCCGATTCTCGCGGTCAGCCGCCGACCCGTCGCCTCTCGCGCGTGAACAATTCCCTCGATCGCTGCACGCGTCGCGTACGTGGGCGCCAGATGGTTCGCCCGGCAGAGCCTCTCGCGCAGACCATCGCCGAGGTCGGCCGGCACGTGACCCGCCCCCACGATGGGCGAGGTCTGTCCCTGGACCAGGCCGAATCGAGCGGGCCTCGGCCTCGAACGCTCCGGGCACGACCACGGTGTCGATGGAGGCCAGCTCCGGGGACTCCTCTCTGAGAACACCGACGTCGAGGCGGCTGTCGGGCACAGGAACCGGCGTCGTGGAGGTTGGCGAGGAGGGCGATCAGCGCCGCGGCGCCGGTGGCCGCGATGATCCACTTGAACATCGAGAACGTCATGAGCATCACTCCGGAGGCGGCGGCCGCGCCGACGAGCGTCGTCTCGGCGGGCGTCCGCAAGAGGAGCGGGACCAGCGCCATGCGCCATTCGGGGCCCCGCTCCGAGTTCATCCGAGCGCGCAATCGCATCAGCCCGCGCTCGATCCTCGTGCGCGTCGTCGACCGGGGCGTGCCGCTGCGGAGGGAGATCTCCTCGATGGACAGATCCTCGTAGAAGCGCCAGAGCAGGACGGAGCGGTAGGGCTCGTCGAGGTCGAGGACGGCTCGCTCGAGCGCGTTCTTGGCCTCGACTTCCGCCACGAGCTCGTCGGGCGAGCTCTCGTCGCCTTCGGCCCCATCCCTCGATGCTCGCCTGACGCTCCAGCTCCCACGACCGCGCGCGACGCTCCGTCGAGCGGCGCCACGAGAGGTGGCGCGTCACGCCCGAGAGCCAGCGCACCCAGTGCAGGGGCGGTGCCTCCCGGGAGAGCGCGGCCGTCATGGCCTCCTGCACGATGTCGTCCGCGTCGGATTCCCCGACGAGGGCGCGCGCGAGGCGGCGAATCTGGTCACGTTCGCGGTAGAGGTCTTCGAGCTGGATCGACTCCATGTCGGGTCTCCACGGGACCCGTGCGCCGGCCGCCGCGCGCGTCTCGGGATTCTCCAGAAAAGCAGCGGAAGGCGCTCGGAGCGCCCGCCGGACCGGAGGGGCGGGGCGCCCCGAGCGGCCGCTGCGGGCCCCGACTCGGAAAGAGGGCCCGGCAGCGCCATCGCACCGCGGGGCGTCTCATGTCCCGGGCCGGCGTCCCCCGACGGACTGAAGCGGCATCGACCTCATGCCCACCGCGGCGGAGTCCCGATACCGTCCACTGACGCGGAGGTGCCCCGCCATGTGCACGGGAGCCGGGTAGACTCCCGCGAGGGTCCGGTCGGCACCTCCCCCCCTTCCACGAGCCTCATGCGTCCTTTCCGCTCCACGCTCTTCACCCACCAGGACGGCGTGGCCCTGGGGATGATCCTCTGCGCCCTGGACGCCCGCGGGGCCCTGGAGCAGATGCTCGAGATGGACTGGTTCCGAGCGGGGGAGCTCGCGGAGAAGGTCGGTGCGGCGCCCGGGTACCTGAACATCGCCCTGCGGTGCCTGGCCTCCCAGGGCTACCTGGACGCGCGCGGGGTGTGGGGTAGCCCGGACCTGCGCCTGGGCTGGACCGACCGCGGGCGACTGGTGGCGCCCGCGTTCCCGAGCTACGTGCGGGTGGCGGCCTTCGTGCGCACCCACCTGCCCATCGACCGCTACCTGACCAGCGATTCTCCGGCGGACCGGATGCTCGAGGAGCTGGTCAAGGAGGCCGCGGGCGACTGGGGCCTCCTGGCGGACGATCAGCCGAGCCTCACGCGCGAGGCCATGGAGAACTGCGTCGAGCACCTGGACGGCTGCCTGGTGGTGCCGCTCATGACGGCGCTGAAGCGCCACGGGATGCTCGAGGGCGAGCGACTCGTGCCCCTCAAGCCGGCCCACGAGAAGGTGCTCCCCACGGTGATCCGGCTGCTGACCCACGAGGGCTGGATCGAGGAGGGCACCGACCGCTGGACCGAGCGCGGCCGGGACGCCTGCCGGTACGCCCTGCACTACGGGCTCATGGGGTCGTACATGCCCATGATGAGCAACCTCGAGGCGCTGCTCTTCGAGGACGCGCGGCAGCGCACGCACGGGGGCGGGGACGAGGAGAGCCACGTGGACCGGCGGCTCAACGTGCTCGCCAGCGGCGCGGCCCACGAGAGCTACTTCTCGGACTCCGACGCGATCCTGCGGGACGTGTTCAACAGCGAGCCCCTGGCGGACCAGCCGCGCTTCGTCGCGGACATGGGCTGTGGGGACGGGAGCTGGCTGATCCACATCCACGAAGTGGTGAAGGGCACGCTGCGCGGCCAGCACCTCGAGGAGCACCCGCTGCTGATGGTGGGCGCCGACTACAACGAGGCCGCCCTCGACGTCACCCGCGAGCGGCTGGCGGAGGCGGGCATCGAGGCCCTGGTGCTGCGCGGGGACATCGGGGACCCGGGGAGCTTCGCGGAGGCACTGGCGAAGCACGACGTCGACGCCCGTGACGGGCTCCACATCCGCTCGTTCATCGACCACAACCGACACTACGTCCCCCCCACCCAGGAGGCGAAGCCGGAGGCCTTCGCCCCCACGGGCACCTACGTGGACGAGGACGGCGCGCCGATCCAGGCCGCCGATCTCGAGCAGAACCTGGTGGAGCACCTCACCCGGTGGCGGCCCCTGGCGGAGAAGCACGGGCTCGTGATCTTCGAGTCCCACACGGTCGAGCCGCGGATCGCCGCGCGCCACGTGGCGCAGCTGCACTCCATCGCCTTCGACACCTACCACGGGTACTCGAACCAGTACTGCGTGGAGTTCGAGGTGTTCATGCGCGCCGCGGCCAAGGCAGGGCTCCGCGCGAGCTCCCACCACCAGCTGCGCTACCCCTCGCGCCTGCCCTTCGTCGCCATCAGCCTGAACCGCTTCATGGTGAAGACGGACGAGGACCCCATCGCGACCCCGGCGCAGAGCGTGGCCCCCGCCCGCGAGGGCGAGTGGAGCCCCACCGGGCTCGAGGACATGACCGACGGGGAGGCTCTCCACCGTTTCCTCTACATCGGGGGCGATCTGAACGAGCCCCGCCGCTGGGCGTCGGGCTCGACCGGCGTCCTGGTCCGCCTCGTGCTCGACGCTCTCTTCGAGCGCATCGAGGCGGTGCGACGCGGTGAGCACGAGCCGTCGATCCGCCTCGTCGACTACGGCACCGGCACCGGCTTCGCGACCATCGAGCTCATCAAGGCGGGTCGCGAGCGCGGTCTCTTCGCGGCCCTGGACTCCGCGGGCATCGACTTCCAGGTGCACCTCATGGACCTGCCCTCGGGTTGGTTCGCGAAGGGGTACGAGCTGCTGACGAGCCAGCCCTTCACCCACTTCCACTCCCTGAGGGACGCCGCGTCGGGCAGTTTCCTGCCCCTGGACCAGGTGCTCGAGCCGGGCTCGGCCGACGTGATCGTCGCGAGCATGGTCTTCCACCTGATCCCCGAGAAGGCCATGCCCGAGCTGGTGCGGGGCCTGGCCTCCATCCTGCGACCGGACGGGGAGATGATCTGGAACACCCCCGACACCGGTCCGCCCAGCCGAGGCGCGCGGCTCTTCCACGAGCCGAACCGTCGGGTGCGCCAGGCGGCCCTGCAGTGCATCGACAACGAGCTGCTGCTGCGCGACATCCTCGGCGCGGTGCCGGATTCCATGGCCCAGCGCTACGCGGGGCTCGAAGAGCGCTTGCGCGAGGTGCGGGAGACCCTGACCACCGAGCGGCGGGCGGCCTGCGAGGCGCGGGCCAACCGCCAGATCCTGCCGCGCGCCACCGAGCTGCCGAAGCTCGAGGCGCAGCTGAGAGCCGCCTTCGAGGGCGCCTGCTTCACGAAGACCTTCGAGATGCGCATGCAGGACACCATCGACGCGATCCTGATCCCGTCGAACCAGCGCTACCTGGCCGAGATCGAGGACTTCGACACGAGGGCGCGCCTGTCGGAGCTGCTCATGCGGTTCCACGTGCTCCCGACGATCTACGCGGGCCCGGCGGCGACCACCTACGGGTTCAACCTGCACTGGACCTTCGGGCGTCATCGGCTGGCCAGGTGAGGAGATCGGGCTTCGGGTAGGGTGACGCGCGCGCCCCTTCCCGGCCCATGAGCGATCTCTCCGACGACACCAAGGCACTCCGCACCTCCGACGGGGGCCTCCGGTTCGGCGATCGCGGCCGGTTCGACGAGCAGGAGCTCCGCTTTCAGCCCGAGGACGACGGTGCCGTCTCGGTCCCGCACGCGGCCTCGCGCCAGCGATTCGAGGCGCAGCGATGAGGGGCGTGCTTGCTCTCCTCATGACCGCGACGGTGCTCGCGTCGTGCTCATCGCCTGGAGGCGGCCGGTCGGCGGCGCCTGCGGAGAGCAAGCGCCCGCACATCGTCCTGATCATGGCGGACGACATGGGCTACACCGACATCGGCTGCTACGGCAGCGAGATCCGGACGCCCCACCTCGACGCGCTCGCCGAGGGAGGCGTGCGGATGACGCAGTTCTACAACACGTCCCGCTGCTGCCCGACCCGCGCCGCCCTGCTCACCGGGCTCTACTCGCACCAGGCCGGCATCGGCCTGATGGAGGGCGACCGCGGCACGGACGCGTACCGGGGCATCCTGAACCGTAGCTGCGTCACCCTCGCCGAGGCCCTCGGCGCGGCCGGGTACGGCACCTACATGGCGGGCAAGTGGCACGTCACCAACCAGTGGAGGCCGGAGGGCCCCAGGGAGTCGTGGCCGCTGGGCCGTGGCTTCGACCGCTTCTACGGGACGATCCGCGGGGCCGGGAGCTTCTGGGATCCGGCGACCCTGTGTCGGGGCGACACCCTCATCACGCCCGAGAACGACCCCGAGCGGTCCGCCGAGGGCTGGTACTACACGGACGCAATCAGCGACGAGGCCGCCCGCTTCGCCCGCGAGCACCTCGCGAGCAGCGAGGACCCGCTCTTCCTCTACGTGGCCTACACCAGCGCGCACTGGCCCATGCACGCTCCGGAGTCATGGATCACGCGCTACGAGGGGGTCTACGACGAGGGCTACGCGCCGCTGCGCGCGGCGCGGCTGGAGCGGGCCCGCGGCCTGGGCGTCCTCGACCCGTCGTGGCCCATGAGCGCCGCCACGGACGACTGGGACCGCAACCCGAACCAGGCCTGGGACGCCCGCAACATGGAGACCTACGCGGCCATGGTCTCTTGCATGGACGCCGGGATCGGGCGCGTGCTCTCGGCCCTCGAGGACGCGGGCGAGCTCGACAACACGCTGGTGATCTACCTCCAGGACAACGGCGCGTGCGCCGAGGGCATGGGCCGCCGCTCCAACGAGGACAGGCGCCAGCCGGACCTGGAGGTCCGCATGGCCGCCGACCAGCTCCAGCCGAAGATCTGGCCCCCCATGTGGACCCGGGACGGGGAGTGGGTCTCGACCGGGCCGGAGGCCATGGCGGGACCCGCCGACAGCTACGTGGCCTACGGGCGCGGCTGGGCGAACGCCTCGAACACGCCCTTCCGCGGCTTCAAGCACGACGCCTACGAGGGCGGGCTGAGCACGCCCTTCATCGTGCACTGGCCGGCCCGCTACGGCCCCGCACACGCGGGCTCGATCGTGGATCCACCGGCGCACCTGATCGACCTGATGCCGACCCTGCTCGACGCGGCTGGCGCCACCTATCCCGCGAGCTACGGAGGCAACGCGATCCAGCCCATGGAGGGGGTCAGTCTCCTCGACGCCTGGGAGGGCTGCGAGCTCGAGCGCGTGTCACCGCTCGCGTTCGAGCACCACGGCAACCTCGCCCTGCGCGACGGCCGCTGGAAGATCGTGAGCCAGTACCGCGCGAAGCAGCCGCGCACCTGGGAGCTCTACGACATGGAGCAGGACCGCACCGAGCTCACCGACCTCGCAGCGAGGCACCCGGAGCGCCTCGAGGCGATGGTCGCGGCCTGGCAGGCCTGGGCCGATCGCGTTGGCGTGAGGCCCTGGCCCCTCTGACCCTCGACGGCCTGCGCGCCTGTCCCTCGAGTCCTTTTGCGGGCCAGCGCAAGACCTGGCTGCACGCCGCGGTGAAGGTCCGGTGGTCGGAGCGAGCCCGGGCTCGCCCGGTGAACAACGCCGAGGCGGCGATGGGCGCGCTCGGGGCTCGATGCCACGGGGGAGTGGCCGAAGCACATCGGCGGGCATCGCCCGGAGCGCGCTCTTGAAAGGTGAACGCGCCGCGCCAGCGGGAGGAGAGCTCCCCGTTGGCGCGGCGCGGTCGAGAGAGCGCCCTCGAAGAGAAGCCTCAGAGCGCCCCGTGGATGACGGCCACCACCGAGTGGTTGACGGTACCGGCGGTCATCCGGACCTCTTGCCTGGTCGCCTGGTTCCACTTGAAGAGGTCGGTGGTGACACCGGGCGGCATGACCCGCGAGAAGAGCACGGTCCCGTCGTCGAAGACGCACCCGAACTGCTCGTGTTCGGCGGTCTGCGTGATCATCACCAGCTGGGACATGCTGGCGTCCCACAAGGCGAGGTCGTCCTGGGAGCCCGAGTTCACCGAGACGATGAAGTCGCCGAGACCGGCGTCGGCCTCGAAGGTGCTTCCGGCTCCCGCCACCGGCGTCGAGGCGCGGGTGATCGGGTTCCAGACGTGCAGCCCCGGTGAGGCACCGGTCCGTGTGTAGACCACCATGCCGTTGGAGAGCACCTCGGTCAGCCAGAAGTCGTCCCCCGAGGCGGCCGCGATGACGTCCACGAGGCCCGTGACGACGTTGTAGCGCTTCAACTGCCGCCCCGCGGCCGTCTCGACCGCGAAGATCACGTCGGAGTTCGGCAGGAAGGCCTCGAACAGCTCGTTGTCGGGGCTCGAGGCCACGCTGTCGTTCGCCCCGGACGTGTGGTGATAGAGCGCGAGGTCGTCGTTGCCCGGCGCTGTCGCGATCGAATAGAGGACCCTGTCGTCGGGCGTGAGGCCCTCGAAGCGCTCCACGTTCGGACTCTCGGCGATGGCGGCCGTGCTCATCCCGAAGGGGTTCCACAGCCACAGGTCCTCGTTTCCGAAGGAGTCTCCGGTGCTGAAGACGACGTGGCCGCCGGAGAGCTGACTCCGGTAGGTCATGTCGAGCGCTTGCACGTTCGCCCGGAGATCGCCGCCCACGGTGAACGAGCCGTTGTGCATCCGGTAGTAGCGAAGGTCGGCTTCCAGGGTGGCCGGGTCGTTCGTCGAGAAGACGACCCCACCGTTGGGGACGACCGTGTGGATCACCTCGGGGTGATCGCTGCTGAAGCCCGTCGTGGGGTACGGGTCCCCGTAGGTCCAGAAGTACAGGTCCGGCTGTCCGTTGTTCCCGTACTCGAAGTAGACCACCTCGGAGTCGCTCACGACGGGGTTGCGGTTGTGCATCCCTCCCCGCCAGGCGACCGTGTCCGTCCGCTGGCCCTTCGGATCCCAGGCGTAGAGGCCCGTCTCCCATCCCGATCCCTGCTCGAACAGCAGCACGCTCGAGGGGGTGTGCGCGGCGTACACCGAGTTCAGGCTCGTCGAGGGGCCGACCTCGTAGGACCGGAACATGTCGTACACGAACAGATCGATCGAGGATCCGCCGAGGCGCTCGTACACGAACCAGCCGTTGGGGAGCTGAGCCCGGAAGTTCAGGGGCGACGCCCCGCCCGTGGCCAGAGGAATCAGCCCGCCCGTGTCCCCGTCGTACAGGCACAGGTCGTTACCGCACTGGACGACCGCCATCACGTCCGACTGGACCAGGATCTCGAAGTCGGCGTCCGCGGCGTCCCCCGCCGGGTAGTTCGCGCGAACGCGGACCGAGTACGAGCCCGCCGAGTCGAAGGTGTTCACGTAGTCGGAGCCCTGGATCTGGCCTCCACCTGACACCACGCTCCAGGTCGGAGTCGATCCGTGGTGCCCCTGCTCGTAAGGGCTGAGGTCGAAGGACCACTCGACGTTGGTGTTCGCCAGCTGGGACGGAAGCGTCGACGACCCGGCCGGGGGTCCTGCGGGAGGCTCGAGGCCACCGAACCCACACCCCGAACCGGCCAGACCGAGGGCCAGGATCGAGGGAGTGACCAGAGTGTTGATGTGGTTCCGAACTTGCATGTCAACAGGGGGGCCGACCCACGCGGGATTGGTTGCAGACTTCGAAGCGTTCCAGCGGGCTTGGTCGGAAGAGCCTCGACCGGCAATTGAGGCGAGTTCGCATTCCCCCGAGCGGACGATCCGCGCCAGGTGCGTCGCTCCGAGACCCCCTGGCCCACATGCGGACTCGCCAGCCCGGATGGGAACACCCCCACGCGTCTGGAGTCGCCCCACGGCACTCCGGAGCAGACCTCACCCCCGGCTGGATCCCCGAGCGGGCCGTGCTGAGACATGGCGCAACTCGAAGATGATGTGCGTTGAAAAGAGGCATCGAGCGCCGTCTCCTTCGCCCGGCACCGCGGTGACCGCGACGGAGCCGAGCGCACGCCCCGCGGGCTCGAGGGTGAGGCTCGCGCGCCGACCCGCCTGACCTCGCGGAGCGACACCCGTCGATCGGAGAAGCGCTGGCGCTCGGAGAGCCGCGGAGCGCTCTCCCTCCGCGACGCGCGTGCCTCACGGAGGATCGATCGGATCTCGCAACGCTCCATTCCCCCGGACGGCTCGCGATCGAGGTTGCAGGTCTCGTCCAGCGGAGGGACGCTTCAGCAGAGGACTCCTGGACTTGACACCCTGCACGCAAACGCTCTCGCTGAAGCTGGCCCTCGTGGCCGCCCTCGCCAGCCCGGCCGACGCGCAGCTGACGGCCCCGCGCGCGCTGGGCCGACCGGCGCCCTTCATGGAGGACTTCACGCCCCGGCGCGCGCCTGCGGCCGTGACCTCGGGCCCCGCCCTGCCATCCTCCGGCGGCGCGCCCGTCCTGGTCCAGGTCGAGGCGAACCGCGTGACCCGCCTGCTCCCCCCTGCCCTGTTCGGCAACAACCTCGGGCTCTGGACGGGCGACAACGACACGCTGAGCGGCACCCTGGAGGACCGGCTGCAGCCCCTGCGGCACGGGCTCCTGCGCTTCCCTGGAGGCAATGCCTCCAACACCTATCACTGGGACGGGAACTACCCGCCGTACGCCGTCTCCCAGGGCTGGGACAACCAGAGCAACCCATGGGCCGTCAACACGGTCGAGTTCCTGAGCCTGTGCGAGCGTCTCGGGGCCGAGGCGCTGCTCACGGTCAACCACGGCTACCACGAGTACGACACGACGGCGACCGACGGGCAGCTCGCCAAGGCGGTCGCGCTGGCCGCCGACTGGGTCGAGTACTGCAACGCCCCGCTCGACGGCTCGAACCCGCGCGGCGGGATCGACTGGGCCATGGAGCGAGCCGCGGACGGCCACGCCGAACCCTTCGGAGTGAAGTACTGGGAGATCGGCAACGAGGTCCACGGGCCCTGGACCGTGGGCAACGAGGTCGCCGACGGCGCCGTCTACGGAGCGCAGTACAACGCCTTCCACGACGCGATGAAGGCCGTGGATCCGACCATCCACATCGGCATCGACGGCTACGTGGGCGATCCCGCGAAGGTCGCCTGGACGACCGAGGTGTTCTCGCACCCCGGGACCGGGCGACGCATCGACTTCATCGACACTCACGACTACTTCCACTGGCTCGGGCACAGCCTGCAGAACGACCTCGCCGAGGAGGACCTGTTCGGACTCGTCGACCAGATCGCCCGGAACAAGGCCGACCTCGACAGCCTCGTCGCGAACTGCACGCGGCGCCGCCCCGGGGAGATCAAGTACTACATGGGCGAGTTCAACATCACGCACCCGGTCAGCTACCACTCGACGCAGCTGGCGAGCGCGCTGGTCGTGGCGGAGATGCTCGGCGCGATGATCGACACGGGCTACGACGCCGCCTCGCTCTGGCTCGGATTCCATGCATGGAGCGGCACGGGGGACACGGGCTTCCTGGCGCGCAACAACCCCGCGGTGCCAGACCACACTCCCTACGCCAACTACTTCGTGTACTGGCTCTTCGCGCGGAACTTCGGAGACCGAGCGCTGGTGGCCTCCAGCCTGGATCCCGAGGTGGCGGTCCACGCGGGCCGCTTCGCGTCGGGCGAGGTCGGCCTGATGCTCGTCAACGAGACCGCGGCCCCGCGCACGGCCACCATCCGGCTGGCCGGGTTCTCCCCGAGCGGGCCCGTCAACGGCTGGGTCCTCAGCGGCGCGGGCCTCGCGGCCACCGCGGTGACCCTGAACGGAGTCGGGAACGGACTCCTCTACGGAGGTCCCCTGCCGGAGACGGTCCCCACCCTCATCGGGACCGCGGATCCCCAGGGAGTCCTCTCGGTTCGCCTCGAGGCACACTCCCTGACGTCGCTGCTCGTCTACTGAGGCGAGGACGCCCCGCGGCCAGCGCGCCGAGAGGAGCGCCGTGAGTCGGGTGGCGCGGTGCCTGACGGAGCTCACGCGAGCGACGGTGTGCGCCTGAACCTGTGACCGCGACGACCCGGCGGCGAGATCCGCTTCCCGCGGTGCTTCCCCCCGGAGGACCGCCGCGTCGATCACCGAGGCAGGCGGTCGAACCCAAGAGGAACGCGCCCCCCGCGACCAGGTCGCGGGGGGCGCGCGTTCGCCTCCGGAGAAGAGGAGGGCTCGTCAGGGCCTGAAGCGTCGGACCACGATCCCGAGAATCATCAGGATGCTCCCGAGCAGGTACTCGACCCGAACACTGGAGAGATTCAGCGAGATCCCCGCGGCTTCCGACTCTTCCTGGCGATCCCGTTCGATCACCTCGACATCTTCCTTCTGGCAGCATTCGGGCACATCGGCTCCTTGCCGCTCGCGCAGCTCGGAGTTGCCCTCGACTCGGGTCACCCGCCGATCCTCCGTCTCGAGGAACTCGAGGATCTGGCGCCCCTCCTCGACCGAGAGGCCGAGGTTGGGCATTGGGACGTGGTTGTAGGCAGCGAGGAGGCCGAGGACCACCGGGTCCCCCTCCTCGATGACCTTGTCGGGCTCCACGATCCAGCGCAGGGTCCACTCGGGGTCCCGACGCTCGGAGATGCCCTTGAGGTTCGGGCCGATCCGCTCGCGCCCGTCGCCCTCGCCGATGCGGTGGCAGACCGCACAGCGAGTGCTGAAGAGGAGCTCCCCTTCGTGGATCGATCCGTAGCCCAGGGGGGCCTCGGAGAAGTCCTCGGTCCCGATCCCCTTACCGTTGAAGTCGGAGACCCAGCTCGTCACCTGGGTGGCGAGCACGTAGGGGTTGTCGAAGGGAGAGCGCCGCAGGAACTGCCCGGTCCGGGCATTTCCGATCACCATGTTGATGTTGTGGTCCTGCAGGTCCTCCGTGTCGTCGAAGTAGAGACCGAAGCGCCGCCTGAGCGACAGGATGTCCATCTCGTCGCCAGTGAAGAAGTCCCAACCATCCTCGACTCCGAAGCGCTCGCGGTAGTCCGCGAGGACCTCGGGTGTGTCCCGATCCGGGTCCACGGTGATCGAGTACATGTGGATGTCCTCTCCCACACGGTCACCGAGGATGGCCTGGACCTCGCTCAAGCGAGCGGTCTCCATGGGGCACACGTCGGGACAGGTGGTGTACATGAAGTTCAGGATGAACACCTTCCCCTCCATGAGGTCGTCCTGGAAGCGGACGGTCCCACCGTCGTGGCGCACGAGCTCCACGTTGGGGAACGGATCCCGCGCACGGAGGCGCGGCCGGGGTGCGAGGCCGTCGGCCCCGATCTGGGGTGCCAGGCCAAGGCTGAGAAGAGTGGCGAGGAGCATGACTGAATCGAATTCGAGGACGGGATTGGAGGGCCGCAGCACCCCGGAGAGCTGAGCTCTCCGGGGCGAGACTAGCGATCACCAGGGCTTTCAGCTCCTGGCGACCGCTTCCGGATCAGTCTTCGTCGTCGTCGTCGTCGTCGTCGTCGTCGTCGTCGTCGTCGTCGTCGTCGTCGTCGTCGTCGTCGTCGTCGTCGTCGTCGTCGTCGTCGTCGTCGTCGTCGTCGTCGTCGTCGTCGTC
>CBFIJG010000047.1:0-24552 GCA_965662915.1 Planctomycetota bacterium
GTGCGGGTCGAGGCGACGATCCCGGCCGGGCGCAAGCCCGGTCAGAAGGTCAGCGTCCGCGTCTCGTCCATCGGCGACGCCAAGAGCCTTTACGGCGGCATCCTCGAGCTGACCGAGCTCACGGACATCACCGGCCAGGTCGTGTACGCGACCGCGTCGGGCCCGGTCAACACGGACGGCTTCACCGCCTCGGGCGCGGCCGCCACGGCGACCAAGAACCACGTGACCGTCGCGACCATGCCCGACGGCGCGACCGTGCAGCGAGAGATCTCGACGAGCGTCATCTCCGAGCACGGCTACATCTTCCTCGACGCCAAGAACGGACAGGGGACCTTCGGGAACACCGTCCGGATCGCCGAGTCGATCAACGCGCTCTACCCCGACGTGGCCTCGGTCCTCCCGGACGGGCGGACGGTGCGCATGTCGGTGCTGGACGGGGTTCCCCGCAGCCAGATCGTCGCCTACCTCGACAAGGCGCTCGCTCAGGAGGTCGAGACCGACAACCTCGCGCGCGTCGTGATCAACGAGCGCACCGGGACCATCGTGATGGGCGGTGACGTGCGGCTGCGGCCCGGCTACATCCACCACGGCACGATCGTCGTGACGGTGGGTGAGACGCCCGAGGTCAGTCAGCCCGGCCCGCTGTCGGGTGGCGAGACCGTGACGCTGCCGCGCACCACGCTCGACGTCGTCGAGAGCAACAACCCGGGCGTCCTCCTGGGCGGCGCGAGCACGCTCGAAGAGGTCGTCGAGGTGCTCAACGTCCTCGGCGCGACGCCGCGCGACATGATCGCGATCCTCGAGGCCATGCTCGATGGCCAGCTCCTCATCGCCGACCTGCGGAGGATCTGATGGACGGTCTCGGTCTCCAGGGAGCGGCTCGCACCGCGGGCATGAACGACATGATGGCCGGGCGCGTCTCGCGCGTGGCCGCAGGCTCCGAAGAGGGCACGCCGGAGACGGTCGCCCGCGAGATGGAGTCTCTCTTCGCCACCATGCTGGTGTCGGAGCTCCGCAAGGGGCTCGGCGAGGGCTTCTTCGGCGGCGGCGCCGGTGCGGACACCTTCAACGGCTGGTTCGACGAGCAGATCGGCGCGTCCCTCGCGTCGCGCAGCTCCCTCGGTCTCGCCGACCAGATCCGCGAGTCGATCGTGCGTGAGCAGGCGGCGGCCGCCGCCGAGCAGGCCCGCAAGTCCTCCGAGTCCGGAGAGGCGTCGTGATGAAGTTCGCCACCGAACAGAGCAAGACCTTGCTGCGCCACGCCAACCGCGTGGTGGCCATCATGCGCGAGGAGATCGCCGCTCACGGCCGTCTCCACGAGCTGCTCGGCCGCCAGGAGGCGTCGGTCACCGCGCCCGGCTCCGAGGAGTTCCGCGACGCGACCATCGGCCTCGAGGCCGAGCTCGCCCGCGCTCCGCACCGGGTGT
Source organism: Planctomycetota bacterium (assembly GCA_965662915.1). Lineage (GTDB taxonomy): Bacteria > Planctomycetota > UBA1135 > UBA1135 > Saltatorellus. The sequence continues at coordinate 1,428 of CBFIJG010000047.1, forward strand.
CGAAGCGCACCCAGGCGCTCGCGGACCTTGCCGAGGCCCTCGGCGTCGCCCGCGGGGCCCTGACCCTCAGCAGCGCCGCCGAACGCCTCGGCGACGACGGCGCAGCGCTGGCCCTGTGCCGCGACGAGCTCGCGGCGTGCACCGAGGAGACCCGCAAGCGGACGCTGCGCGTGAGCGCCCTCGTGCGCCTGCATCGCGAGGTCACTCGCGAGCTCCTCCAGGTCGTCCTCGGCGCCCCCGAGGGCGACGACGTCCTGGACGGCGGGACCCTGATCGACGCGGAGGTCTGAGATGAGTCAGAGCCTGAACATCGGCCTGCGGGCGCTCCTGACGTCCCAGAACGCCCTGGACACCATCGGTCACAACGTGGCCAACGCGAACACCGAGGGCTTCAGCCGCCAGAGCCTGCTCGTCTCGAGCTCGCGGCCCGTGAACCTGCGCGGCCTGCAGCTCGGCAACGGCGTGGGCGCCGATCAGGTCGTCCGCTCGGTGGACGAGCTGCTGAACGGCCGCATCGTCCGTCAGACCTCCACCCTGTCGCGCCTCGACGCGCAGCTCGTCGAGATGCAGAGCGTCGAAGCGCTCCTGAACGAGCCCGGCGGCGACGGCTTCGGCGGACTGCTCGACGGCATCTTCGCGAGCATGTCGGCGCTCTCCGCCAACACCGAGGACATCGTCAACCGGACGGGCGTGATCCAGTCCACGGAGAACCTGCTGGACCGCTTCCACCAGGTGGCCAGCGAGGTCTCCCAGCTCCAGCGCGACGCCCAGAGCAAGGCCCGCGCCATCGCGAGCGACGTGAACGTCCTGGCCGAGCGCATCGTCGGGCTGAACGCCGAGATCACCCAGGTGGAGGCCGTTCGCGGCACGCCTGCGAACGACCTGCGGGACCAGCGCGATCTCGCGCTGCAGCGCCTCGCCGAGCGGGTGGACATCCAGGTCCGCGAGAACCGCGAGGGCGCCGTCCAGGTGCAGGTCGACGGACAGCTCCTCGTCGGAGCCCGTTCGATCAACCCGATGCAGGTCGAGACCACCGCGGACGGTTCGATCGCCCTGTCCCTCCAGGGCGGGGTGCGCCCGGTCGAGCCGCGCGGCGGTGAACTCGCCGGCCTGATCGCCTTCTCCGAGGAGTTCGCGGCGTCCGTCGGGACCGACATCGACCAGTACGCCCGCGCCATCGTCCTCGAGATGAACCGCGCGCACACGACCGGCGTCCCCCTCGACGGCGGCTTCACCCAGCTGCGCAGCTCCAACCTCGTCCGCGACGTGGACGGCGACGGCGACCTCGGTGACGGCCTCCTGCGGGACGTCGACCTCCCCTTCGACGTGCAGCGCGGCGAGCTCTTCGTTCACGTGATCCAGGAGGGCAGCGACGACCTCGTCACGCGCCGGATCGAGATCGATCCGGACCGCATGACCGTCCAGGGTCTGCTGGACGAGATCGCGAGCGTGCCGGGTCTGAACGCGCGCCTCGACAACTTCGGGCGCATCGACATCGACGCGTCCTCCGGCACGAAGTTCCACTTCGGCCGGCCCGTCGACACGCACCCCGACGCCGACGGGACCTTCGGCGGCGGTCGCGCCAGCCACGTGAGCAGCTTCGGGGGCCCGTTCAGCATGTCCGGCACCACGAGCCTGGACCTGGTCGGCCCCTCCGGCGCCTTCTCGGTGGCCATCGACCCCTCGACCTTCGAGGTCGCTGGGGAGGGCACGGCGGAGGAGATCGCCGCGATCCTCAACGCGGACGCGGACTTCTCGGCGAACAACCTGCGAGCGCGCGTCGTCGGGGATCGGCTCGCCATCCAGACCCAGGGCGAAGGCGTCGCCGAGTCCTTTCAGATCACCGGGGGCAGCGCGGCGACCCCGCTCGGTCTCAAGGCGGGTACCTACACCGGGCAGGACCTCGCGGTCGACGTGGCCCTGAGCGGCCAGTACACGGGCCCGGCCAACGACAGCTGGACCTTCGAGCCGCTCGGCGACGGGACCATCGGCACGACGCCGGGGCTCGAGATCGCCGTCCGTGACAGCCAGGGAGCGATCATCGCGACGCTCGACGTCGGCGAGGGCTACGCCCCCGGGAACCCGATCCCGGTCGCCGACGGGATCTCCGTGAGCTTCTCGGTCGGCGCCGTCAGCGCGTCGGAGGGTGACGCCTTCTCGACCGATCTCATCGCGGACTCGGACACGTCCGACGTGCTCGTCGCCCTCGGCCTGAATGCCTTCCTGACGGGCACCGACGCGGCCACGATCGACATGCGCGACGACATCCGCGAGGACCCCCGTCTCCTGGCCGCTTCCGCGACCGGAGCGGTCGGCGACGGCGGCGCGCTGCTCGACATGATCGGCGTCCAGACCAAGGACGTCGCCGAGCTCGGCAGCACGCTCGGTGAGTTCTACGGCTCCATCGTCGGCGACGTCGGATTCGAGATCAGCTCGACGTCCAACGCCCAGGAGATCGAGTCGTTCCTCCTCGGGAGCCTCACTGCGCAGCGCGAGGAGGTCTCCGGCGTCAACGTCGACGAGGAGCTCGTGAAGATGATCCAGTTCGAGCAGGCCTACAGCGCGGCAGCGCAGTTCCTGCAGGTGGTCACCCAGCTCAACGACCAGGTCATGGCGCTCGTCTGAGCGCTGATCCAAGGAGGAACCGATGGCGATTCGACCGACCCAGGGCCGCATCTTCGACATGGTGCGGCTCGGTATCCAGAGCAACACGGCCAAGCTGATCCGCGCCCAGGAGCAGGCCTCCAGCGGCAAGCGGATCGTGCGCGCGTCCGACGACGCGGTGGGGACCTCGGTCTCCCTCTCGCTGCGTCGTCAGATCGGCGCGATCGAGTCCTTCGTGGCCTCGACGAGCTCGGCGCGCCCGGAGGTGGAGCAGGCCAGCTCCCGGCTGCAGGAGGGCTCGGGCGTCATCGCGGACATCCGCGCGCTCATGATCCAGGGCATGAACGGCGCGCTGAACGCCGCGGACCGGGAGGCGATCGCCAGCCAGATCGAGCTCCTCGGCGGCCAGCTCCTCGACCTCGCCAACACGCGCAGCGGCGACTCCTACCTCTTCGCCGGGACCGCCACGGAGACGCAGCCCTTCGTCGAGGAGCTCGTCGGCGGCGAGCTGCGTGTCGTCTACAGGGGCAACGACGAGCACCAGAAGGTGTTGACCGGGCGTGAAGCCGAGGTCGTGCTCAACGTGACCGGCCGCGAGGCCTTCTCCAGGTTCGAGTACACCGGCACCAGCTTCACGAACGTGACCGGGATCCGCTCGGGCACGACGGCCGACAGCGGTGCGGGCTACGAGGAGATCGAGGTCCGCCAGGACGGCACGGTCGGCGCCATGGGTGCCGGCGTGACGCTGGTCGGCTCCGGCGACACGATCGTGGGCGACCGCGTGCTCTCCATCGACGGTGCCGCGCGCACGATCCAGCTCGGCGGCGGAGAAGCCGTCGCGATCCCGGACCCGGCGCCCGCTAACTTCACCATCGGCGACGGGAACGGCGCGATCGTGAACCTCGACCTGTCCGGCTGGACCGGCGGTGACCTCACGACGACTCTCACGGGAAACGCCTCCATCTCCCTCGACGGAGACGACTTCACGCCGGTCACCTTCACCGAGACGGACATGCGTCTCACCGATGCCGAGACCGGCGCGATCGTCCACGTGGACACGACCCAGCTCTTCCGGTCGGGGAGCGAGCTCGTGACCTTCGCCGGGACGCCGAGCATCTTCGATTCCATTCGCGGCGCGGTTGCGGACCTCCGCAGCCCCGAGGGCGCAGATCGCAACCGGATCCTCGGCCGCCTCCAGCGCCGCCTCGACGAGCTGGACCGGAGCCAGGGCGATCTGCTGATCGGGCTCGGCCGGCTGGGCGCTGCCACCCAGCGCATCGACGTCGCGTCCCAGCGCCTCGAGGACCTCGAGGTGACCGTGGACGGACTGATCTCCAACGTCGAGGACGCGGACTTCGCCGAGGTCGCCCTCGACCTGCAGCGGGCCGAGCAGACGCTCATGCTCGCGCAGGCCACGGGCGCCCGCCTCATGCAGCAGTCGCTCCTCAACTACCTCTGATCCCGACCACCGCCGCCTGACCCAGGAACCGTGATGATGACCCAGGAAGGACTGGACCGCCTCACACCCGGCGCCCCCGTCGGGGCCTCCGTCGGACACGCCGCCGGGCCCGCACAGGGGTCCAGGGCCGAGGAGGCCCGGAGAGCCGAGGAGAGCAGCGCGAGCGCCGCATTCCGGGCGCTACTGGAGAAGTTCGAGGCAAATGCCGAAGAACTGAGGAAGCGAACCGGCGACCTCGCCGACCCGCAGGCGCTCAAGGAGGCCGTGTCCAGCGCGCGGCGTTCGATCGACCAGGCGGTCGTCCTCGGTGGCGACCTGCTCGAAGCCTACCGCGCGGCGCAGCAGCGCGGTCCAGGCCCCGATCGCGGGGCCGACCAACACCAGACCGATGGTCCCGGGGGGGGCCGCTGATTCCACATGACTCGATCCACTCACAACATGACCCGCGAAGAAGCCGCGCTCGACCTGATGTCGCAGGTGCTTCGCGATGGACGGCCCCTTGCGGCCGAGTACCCGCTCGTCTTCGGCGAGGACACCCAGGGGCACATCGAGGTGCTCGAGACCGAGGGCCAGCCCGCCTCCACCTGCGCGTGGCTCGCGCGCACCCTGGTCACGCCCGCGTGCGAGGTCCCCGTCGCGCTCGTGGGCTCCGTCGCCACCCGCACCGACCGCAGGGGGCAGGGCCTCGGCACCGCGGTGCTCGACCTCGCGGTGAACAAGGCCGCGAACGAGGGCGCCGCCCTCTCGCTCCTCTGGGCGGACGACCCGTCCTGGTACCAGGAGCGCGGCTGGGTGCCCTTCGGCACCGAGACCATCTACGTGATCGACGGGACCATGGCGTTCCTGCTCCCCGAGCCCGACGGCGTCCGCGCCGCCCGGCCGGAGGATGCCGCCGCGATCCACCAGCTCTACGCGAACCGCACCGTTCGCGTCGACCGCACCGAGGACGAGACCCGCGCGATGCTCGGCGTCCCGGCCATGCAGGTCGTCGTCAAGGAGCAGGCCGGCCAGATCGTCGGCTACGCCTGCATGGGCCGCGGCGAGGACCTCCAGCAGGTCATCCACGAGTGGGCCGGCACGCCCCAGGACGTGCTGCCCTGCGTGTCCGAGCTCTGGCGCACCAACTGCGACCAGGCCGAGCGCCTGTTCATGATGATCGCGCCGACCGAGGCCGACTTCCTCGCGTACTTCGAGTTCGTCAAGGCCCGCGGCGCTTCCGGCATCCTCTGCATGGCGCGTCTGGGCAGCACGGAGGCCATGGCGCGCGTGTTCGACCAGGCCACCCCCGACGGCGTGACCGCGACGGCCACCGGCCCCGACACCATCGACGTCACCGGGCCCGGCGGAACGATCCGGCTCACCGGCCATCAGATCCTGCTGGCGCTCTGCCCGCCGCGCGGCGATCGCCGCGTGACGGACGTCGTCGAGACGGACGTCGGCGCCGAGCTCTCCGAGCTCCCCATCCAGCCCTTCATCTGGGGCCTGGACAGCATCTGAGCGCGCAGGCGGCCGCCGACGGGCGCCCGCAGCTCCGACACTCAGCGAACGTAGAGCGCCGCTCCACCGCCATGCGCGGGGGAGCGGCGCTCTTCGTGAAAGGCGGCGGCCGCGCCGCCTCAGTAGTTCTCGGGGAAGACCGCGCGCTCCACCGCCTCGATCGCGATGTGCAGGATCTTGATGTGGAGCTCCTGGATGCGATCCGACGTGGTCGCGTCGGGGACGACGATCGCGAGGTCGGCCATGTCGCGCATCTCGCCCCCGCCCTTGCCGAGCAGCGCGACGGTGCGTACGCCCATCTCCTTGGCCTGTTCGATGGCGCGGATCGCGTTGCGAGAGTTGCCGCTGGTCGACATGCAGACGAGCACGTCGCCCTCCTTGCCGTAGGCCTCCACCGAGCGCGCGAAGACCTCGTCGTAGCCGAAGTCGTTGGCGATGCAGGTCAGCTGGCTCGGGTCCGAGAAGGCGATGGCGGGCAGCGCGCCGCGATCGCCACGGAAGCGGCCGGTCCACTCCTCGGCGAAGTGCATGGCGTCGCACATGGAGCCGCCGTTCCCGCAGGACATGAGCTTGTTGCCCGCGGTCAGCGCCTCGTGGCACATGTCCGCGAAGCGACCGACGGCCGCGACGTTCGCCTCGTCGGCGAGGAAGGCGTCTAGGGTGGCGCGGGCGTTCTCGAAGGACGCGCGGATCGCGCCCCCGTGGTCGGTGCTGGGGGAGGACATCGCGCCGCGATTCTCACTCGCCGCAGCCTCCCCGGCAACGCTGCGGACCCGGATCAGCGGGCCCCGGTCAGTGGCCCCCGATCAGTCGCCCCCGATCAGTCGCCCCCGATCAGTCGCTCTGGCTGGCCATCTCCGTGAAGGTCGCGTCCGCGGCTTCGAGGATGCGCGCGATGACGGCCTCGTCGTGACGGACGGAGAGGAAGAACGCCTCGTAGGGGGAGGGGGGCATGAGCACCCCACGGCGCAGCATGCCGTGGAAGAAGCGGGTCCATTCCTCGCGGTCCGAGGCGGTGACGTCCGCGAGGTCGCGGGGCATCACCGGCGCGAAGTAGGGGCACATCATGGAGCCCACGCGGCCCACCGAGATGACCCGGCCGTGGCGGTGGGCGACCTCCATGAGGCCCGTCGCGAGCCGGCGGCCGACGAGCTCGAGCTCCTCGTACACGCCCTCGCGCGCGAGGATCTCCAGGGTCTTGCGTCCGGCGGCGACGGCCAGCGGGTTCCCGCTGAGCGTGCCCGCCTGGTACATCGGCCCGGCGGGCGCGACCTGCATCATGAGGTCACGCCGTCCGCCGTAGGCGCCGACCGGCAGCCCGCCGCCGATCACCTTGCCCATGGTGATGAGGTCGCAGCGCACCGGGTGCAGGTCCTGGAAGCCACCCTTCGCCACGCGGAACCCCGTCATCACCTCGTCGTAGACGAGCAGCGCGCCGGACACGTCGCAGTGGGCGCGCAGGCCCTCGAGGAAACCAGCGTCCGGGGGGATGGTCCCCATGTTGCCGGCGACCGGCTCGACGAACACGGCCGCGATGCTGCTGGCGTGTTCGTCGAAGACGCGCTTCACCGAGTCGAGGTCGTTGTAGACGGCGACGAGGCTGTTCGACGCGGTCGACGCGGTCACGCCCGGCGAGTCGGGGGCGCCGAGGGTCAGCGCTCCGCTGCCCGCCGCCACGAGGAACGAGTCGCCGTGGCCGTGGTAGCAGCCCTCGAACTTCAGGATCTTCTCGCGGCCCGTGGCGGCGCGCGCGAGGCGCGCGGCGGACATGGTCGCCTCGGTGCCCGAGTTCACCAGGCGCACCACCTCGCAGCCGGCGACGCGGTCGGTGATGAGCCGCGCCATCTCCAGCTCGCCGCGGGTCGGCGCGCCGAAGGTGGTCCCGGTGTCGACGGCCTCGTGGAGCGCAGCGCGCACCTCGTCGTTGCCGTGGCCGAGGATGAGCGGGCCGTAGGAGCCCACGAGGTCCACGTACTCGTTCCCGTCCTCGTCCCACACGAGGGGGCCCTCGCCGCGCACGAGGTGGGGGGGCGTCCCGCCCACGCTCTTGTAGGCACGGACGGGGCTGTTCACGCCGCCGGGGATGAGCTCGCGGGCGGCTGCGAAGATCTCTTCGCTCCGGGATAGATCGAGGCTGGGCTGGTTCACGAGCGGAGTCTAGTGTCCGCGGCCGGAGCCAGAGCGGGAACCCGGCGGTGCCTCGGGCCGGCGCGGTGCCAGGCCGCAGTGAGGGAGTGCTCGGTGGCCGCCCTCAGAGCATCGAGAGAGCATCGGCGAGGGCGCGGGGAGTCGGCTGCGCGAGGCGGACGATCCGCGTGAAGCGCGCGTACTCGGGCGCCAGCTCGGCGTGGGTGGTCTGTCCGATGGCGATCGCCGCAACTCGCGGCGCGTCGGGGGTCCTCAGCCACACGCTGACCGCCGACGGGCTCGCGAAGAACGCGGCGGCCAACCGGCCCGGAAGCACGGAGTCCTCCACGTCCTCGGTACGGTAGGCCACCGGCGCGTCGACCCGCCGGCCAGCCGCGACGAGGCGCTCGCGCAGCTCGGTGGCGCGGTCGCCCCGCGGCCAGAGGACGGTCGCGCCGTCCTCGGTGCGCTCCACGATCGCTTGCGCGAGCCGGACCGCCCCCTCATCGCCCGGCTCGCCGACGAGGGCCGGGTCGACCCCCATGGTGCGCATGGCCCGCGCGGTCGCGACTCCGACCGCCGCGTGCGGCGCGCCCTTCACGTCCTCGCGCTGCTCCCACAGTCGCTTCAGCGCAGGCAGCGCGTTCTGGCTCGTGACCGCGACGAGGCCGGGGGCGTCGCGGACATGGCGTGGATCGATGGCGCGCCCGACGATGCGCACCAGAGGCAGGTGGATCGGGGTCCAGCCTGGCGTGGTGTAGACGGCGTCCACCCAGCGTTTCGCGGCGCTCTCCGACGCGGGGCCGGTCAAGAGCACGCGCTTCCCCTCGGAAGCAGCGCTCATCCATCCGCCAGGGCGCGGGCCTCCTCGACGAGGTCACGGCCGCCTCTCGCGGCGAGCTCCTCGGCGAGCTGCAGGCCCAGGGCCTCGGCCTCTCCGCAGGCGCCCTCGACGCTGCCCTGGACGATCCGGGTGCCGTCGACGCTGAGGACGCGGCCCGCCAGGGAGAGACGCTCCCCGTCGACGGTGGCGTGTCCGCCGACCGGCGCGTTGCAGCCGCCCTTCATGGCGCGCAGGAACGCGCGTTCCGCCAGGGCCGAGGCCCAGGCCCGGGGATCGCGCGCCTCCCGCTCGAGACGCTCGCGGGTCCCGAGATCGTCCGCCCTGCAGGTCAGCCCGACGATGCCCTGGCCGACCGCGGGGAGGAAGCGCTGCGTGTCGAGCAGGTCGCTGGCGTGCTCCTCGAGGCCGAGGCGCACTAGGCCCGCGCGGGCGAGGACGGTCGCGTCCAGCTCGCCTCCGGTGACCTTGGCGAGGCGCGTGCCCACGTTCCCGCGGATCGGGACCACCTCGAGGTCGGGCCGCGCGGCCCGCAGCATGGCGCCGCGCCGGAGGGAGCCGGTCCCGACGCGGGCGCCCGACGGGAGTCCGTCCAGCGTGAGTCCGTCACGTGCGACGAGGGCGTCCTCGATCATCCCGCGCTCGAGCACGCCGGCCAGCACGACGCCGTCCTGGAGGGTCGTCGTCATGTCTTTGAGGCTGTGCACGCCGACGTCCGCGCGTCCGTCGAGCACGGCGCGGTCCACCTCGACCGTGAAGATCCCGATGCTGCCGAAGCGCGCGAGCTCGGTCACGAGGTCACGGTCGCCGCTCGACTCCACGACGACGATCTCCGCGCCGCCGAGCTGGTCCGAGGTCTGGCGGGCCTGCCAGAGCGCGAGCTCGCTGCCGCGCGTCGCGAGGCGAAGAGTCATCTGGAGTCGCCCCCGAAGTCGCGGCCCGCGTCGCGCAGCAGCGCGTGGACGTGGCTCTTGCCCGTCGTCGTCGCCAGCTCGAGGGCGAAGGACTCGGTGACCAGGGCCCAGGCGCGCTCGCCACGGACGGACGTGGCGCCCCAGTGGGCGAAGGACACCTCCTCGTCCGCGGGGCGGAGCGCGTGCTGGCGCAAGGGCTCGTCGAGCAGCTCGAGGTAGCAGCCGAGCAGCGCGCGCGCCGCAGCGAGCTGGCTCTCGTCGAACCCGTTCACGTCGAGCCCGTCGCGGGGCGGCAGGTCCCACTTCCCGGGGCCCATGCGGATGTCCGAGGGCCGCCCGCCAGGTGACATGTCCCCGGACGCCTCGCCGACCGCATCGAGCAGATCATCGGCCGCGGACCGCAGGCGCTCGAACGCGGCGACGGTGACGTCTCGGTCGCGCGCGTCGAGGAGCGGGCTGGCGCCGATGAAGAAGGGGGTCACGGTCGGGAGCGCGCCCTCGCGACAGGTGACGTGCAGGGCGATGTGGTGCCCCTCGAAGCGCCACGACCAGTCGGCGCCCTCCGCCGGGGTGCCGTAGACGCGGAGCCAGTAGAGGTCGGGATCGCGGTGGTTCGCGGGCCGGCCGGGACGCGACTCGCGCTCCCGGAGGACCTCCTCCAGCACGCGGATCTCGCGCCACGCCTCCATGCCACGCGGCGAGAGGGCGGTGTCGAGCAGCGCCTCCAGACGCTCGAAGGAGGCGGGGGAGAGATCGCCCAGCACGATCCCCTCGCGCCGCACGGGGCCGAACTGCCAGGTCCTGCGCTCGGGTTCGTCCCACGGCGCGCTGGCCTTGGCCTGCTGCTCCGCGCCTAGGCCCTCCATGAACGCTCCCGCGGCTCGCACCATGGTCCGGCTGATGCGTGCGGCCTCGTCCGCCGACTCGTTCGTCTGCCGGGTCGCGGCGGCGATGGACGACAGGGCCAAGAGGCAGGCGATCGCGCTCGCTCGGGCGGCGTGGGCGTGGATGTTCATGGTGGAGGGGGCTCGGGAGGCGCAGCCCTAGGATACGCCTCCCCCGGTGGGATCGGCGCCCGGACGGGCCTCGGGAGCTGATTCTCTCCAACGCTCTCCGCGGCTCCCGCGTACCCCGCGACAGTCCACGCGATGGGGGCCGGTCCCCCAGGAGAGAGCCATGAAGTTCATCGTCAGCCTCGCTGCCACCGCCGTCCTCGGCGCCGCCGTGGCGGCCCCGAGCCTCCAGGACTCCCAGGAGAGCGGCGCCCGTCGGCTCACCCCCGTCGGCGGGGCCGAGGGCGCCGCCGAGAAGACGAAGGCACCCGTCCGTCCCTTCCTGGAGGGGACCGGACGCGGCCCGGCGGACTCGCCCACCGGAGGTGTCGATCTCGAGGAGGGGATCCGCCAGCGGCTCACGGGGAGCGACCTCGATCTGCGCATGAAGTCCTTCCAGGACATCGCGGAGCAGGCCGCGGTCCGTGCCGATACGCGCCGCGCGCTCGAGGCCATCGCCGGGGACACCGCCGACCTCGACCTCGCCTTCAGTGCTCGACTGGCGCTCCGCGAAGCGGATCGCATCGGGACCTGGGGGCGCGCGGGAAGCGCTTTCGGAGGACAGGGATTCCAGGTGCCGACGGACCCCTTCGAGGCGATGCGCCGCCAGCTCGACTCCGTGTTCGGCGCCGACCCCTTCCTCGACTCCGTCCTGCGCAACGATCCCTTCTTCCAGCGCGGCTTCGGAGGCTCTCGCGGCGTCTTCGGCTCAGATCCGTTCTCGGGCAAGGACCCGGTCGAGGCCATGCGATCGCGCGTCGAGCGGATGCGCGAGGAGATGGAGGCGTTCCAGCGCCAGGGCGTGCGGGGCATCGGGCCCGGTGGCTGGGCGACCCGCAGCTCGAGTACGAGCATCGAGCAGACGGCGAGCGGCGTGCGGGTGGAGATCACCGAGGACACGGGCGACGGGCCCGAGACGCGGGTCTACGAGGGGCCTTCCATCGAGGAGCTCCTCCGCGCTCATCCCGAGCTGGAAGGCCGCATCAGGTAGCGGTCGACGCCGTCCGGGGTGCCGCACATCGAGTCACCCCGGGCGGGATGACCCTGATCGGCCCGGAAAGACTCGGCGCACCGCCGGGATTCGCCCGATGAGCCCTGCATGGATCTCCACGGACGGCTCCCCGACCCCGGCGTGATCCGCCGCGTCAACGAACGCTTCTACGAGCTGGTCTTCGACCATCCCTGGCTCTCGCGCTTCTTCGAGGGCGTGGATCAGGAGCACATCACCAGCCAGCAGACGGACTTCATGACCGGTGCGTTCGGCGGTCCGAGGAATTTCAGCGGCCGTCCCCCGTCCCACGCCCATCCGCACCTGTTCATCACCGACGAGGTCTTCGACCTGCGCAGAGACCTCCTGACCCGTGCCCTCGCGGAGGCGCAGGCGCCGGAGGAGCTCCGCGAGGCGTGGCTGCGGGTCGACGAGGCGTTTCGCGCGGCGATCGTGAAGAGGTCGGTCTCCGACTGCTCGGGGCGCTGGCGCAACGACAGGATCGTCGTCGTCCCCGATCCGCGCCGCCGCTCGGCCTGAACGCGGCCCGCTGTCCGCGCCGTCAGCCGCGCTGCTCGAGCTCGTCGATGAAACGGCGGTAGGCCCGGTCGAGGGCTTCCTCGGAGCGCGTGTGTCGCGCGCCCTGTTTCATCTGCTCGAGCGCCAGCCACAGGAACCGCTTCTCCATGGCGTGAGCGAGCTCGAGCTCGCGCGGCGTGGCCTGGCCGCCGGTGACGCGATCGAGGAGCTCCTCGCGCTCGCGATCGAACATGCCCTTGAGCTCCTCGATCGCGGGGCTGAAGTTCGCGTACATCCGCAGGCTCAGGAACTTGTGAACCTCGGACACGAGGATCGCGCCCACGTCGTCCATGGCCTGGGCGCGGCCGCTGCGGTTGCGCTCGACGATCGGGAGCAGCGCGTCGAGGTCGTAGAGCAGCACACCGTCCAGCTCCCCGACACCGGGGTGGACCGCCCGCGGGATGGAGAGGTCGAGCAGGACGAGGGGCTGATCGCGGCGGCCCAGTGCGCGGCGATCTAGGGTCTTCACGTCGACGAGCTCGGCCGCGCCGTCCACGCAGATGACGCCGATGTCCGCAGCGTCGAGCAGCGCGCCCATCCGGTCGAGGCCGGCCGGCGTGACGAGCTCACCGAGCTCCGCCGCGGCGTCGACCGCGCGGCTCAGGGTTCGATTCGCGAGGTGCACGCGCGCGGCGCCCGCGGCGAGGAGGTGGCGTGTGGCGAGCAGACCGGTGTCCCCGGCGCCGATCACCGTCGCCGTTCGTCCCTCGTAGCGCCCGAGCGCGCGCGCCGCGACGTCGAGGCCGACGCGCGCGACCGAGAGGGAGCCGTCACCGATGGACGTCTCCTTGCGCGCGCGTTTTCCGACGGAGAGAGCCTGGGTGAGGAGGGGTGAGAGGACCTGCCCCACGGCGCCGGCGCCGCGGGCCGTCTCGAAGGCGCGCTTGACCTGGCCGAGGATCTCGGTCTCTCCCAGCACGAGGCTGTCGAGCCCGCTCGTGACCCGGAACAGGTGCATGACCGCCCGCAACCCGCGGAACTCGTAGAGGTGCTCGACGTCGATGTTGCGGAACAGGGCCGCCTTCAGCCTCGCGATCGATTCGGCTCCGTCGCCGCCGAACGCCAGGGCCTCCGTGCGGTTGCAGGTGGACACCACGACCGCCTCGTCCAGACCACCGTCGCCGACGAGCTGGCGGAGCAGGCCAGGCGCGTCCTCGGGCTGCAATGCGTAGCGCTCGCGCACCGCGACGGGCGAGGTGCGCTGGGAGAGTCCCACGAGGACGAGATCGTCGATGGTCTCCATGATCTCGCGCGCGCTCAGGAGAGAGCGTGGAACGTCGCCCCCGGCACGACTGCGAGGAAGAGCGTGGCGATCAGGACGGCGAGCCCGCCCACGGCGGCCCAGCTGGCGCGCTGGGCCGTGATCCCGCGGATGCGCCGGCTGAAGGCGATCAGGCCGAAGTGCACCCAGACGCCGAGGACGAGCGCGACCGTCGGATCGGCGTAGTGGAAACCGCTCGTCCCGGTCGAGTGAGCGATGGCGAAGCCGACGTTCACGCCGAGCGCCAGGCCCCCGAAGCCGGCGAGGGCCGACCGGCGCGTCATCTTCGCGAGCTGGGTGAGGTCGGGGAGGCGCTGGAAGAGCGCGCCGAAGGTCTGGCGCTTCATCTGCCGCAGGAGCAGCAGGTAGAGGAAGCCGTAGAGGCCGGAGAGCATGACCGCTGCGCAGGCGAGCGCCGCGGTGATCACGTGCACCGCCGTCGCGATCGGGGCCGGCTCGATCCCCTGGATCTGCATGCGGGCGAACATGCTGCTCACCATCTGGAGCGTGCCCGCGCCGAGGAGCACGATGGCGCCGACCGCCGGCTGTGGCGCGCGGATGGTGACGGCCATGAAGAGCGAGGCCGTCGCGAACGCGACCGATGACACGCTCATCCACAGGTCGAAGCGCGGGAAGCCGCCCGACTGGTGGCCATGGAGGCCGAACAGGAACAGGTGCAGCACCAGCAGTCCGCGGAGCATGGGAAGGCGGAGCCTGGCCACACCCGGCTCGGCGTCCCCGGCGTACGCCATCGCGAAGAGCATCGCCGTCATCAGGTAGCCGCAGGGGAGCGCCACCTGGAGGGCCTGCGCGAGGACGTCCTGGGACCCGGCGAGCGTGAGGGGTTCGAGGGTCACGACGCCTCTCCTGCGCCCGTGACGGGCTCCGGCTGCGCGGCGGGTTGCTCGCCCAGGTGGGCGAGCCGCTCCGCGACCCGTGCGGCGGTCTCGGTGCCCGTTCGGATCCGGTCGTCGACGCTCACCCCGCCGGTGAAGTTCCCGACCATGTGCAGCCCGGGCAGCATGCGCGCGAGCCTCGCCTCCAGCGCATCGGTCATGGCCCGATGGCCGGGAGCGTAGCGCGGGATCACGTCGGTCCAGCGCTGGACGTGAGAGGCCACCACGCGCGGGCGGCCGGCGCGACGCGGCGCGTCGGGTGTCACGGCCGCGTGGCCGATGAGGGCCTTCTCGAGCTCGACCACCGCGCGGTCCACCAGTCGCTCGTGGTCGAGGGCCGCCACGTCGCCGCCGCGGAACATGGCGGTGATGGACGAGGTCCCCGAGGGGGCGCGGCCGTCGAAGATGTTCGAGACGAACAGCACCCCGAGAACGCGCGGGGTGCGCGGGTCGCGCCGGCGATCCTCGTCCGGCGGGACGAGGAAGCCGAAGCCGGGCGGCAGCGGCGCGCCTTCGAGGCCGAGGTGGACCGCGGTGACGGCGGCGTGCTTCACGTCCCGGAGCCCGTCGAGCTCGAGGCGTTCCGGGGCACACATGGCCACGAGCGGATGGGCGGCCGGGGCGGGGATCGCGAGGACGAGTTCGCGGCACGCCAGCGCGTCGCCGGTCTCGAGCACCGCGCGCCAGCCGCCCGGGCCCCGATCGATCTCGGCGACCGGCGTGTTCGTCGACACCGCGCCCTCGAGGGCGCGGTCGTAGGCGTCCACGAGCACGCTGAAGCCGCCGGTGAAGGAGAGCAGGTCGGTGGGGGAGGTGCGCGGACCCGGGGGCGGCGCCGCACCCGCCTTGCGAGCCCGTCGCGCGGCGCGCCCGCGGGCCACCATCCCGCGCACGACCCCGCCGTGCTCCGAGGCCATGGCCCAGAGGCGCGGGAAGGCGCTGGCGGCGCCGAGCTCCTCGATCTCGGCGGCGTAGATCCCGCGCACGAAGGCGCCGGCGAAGGTGCGGGTGGCCTCGGGTCCGATGCGCTCCGAGAGGAACTCCTCGAAGGTGGGCTCTGGCGACGGCGTCTCGCCTCCGGCGGGCGCGGCGAAGCGGCGGAAGAGCTCGCTGGCGGCGCGCAGCCGCGCGCGGAGGGAGAGGAGCGGCGTGGTGAAGAGCTCCTTCGGTCCGGACGGCAGCGCGTGCAGCCCGCCGTCCTGGAAGAGGAAGCGGCGCTTCGCCTCCGGCCGCGAGGTGATCAGCTGGTCGGCCACGCCGAGGCGACCTGCGGCCGCGCGCACGTGGTCGGCGCTCGCCGGGACCGTGTTCGGTCCGCTCTCGAAGAGGAAGCCGCCGACCTCGAGCGTCCCGACGACGCCGCCGACCCTCGGCCCGGCCTCCAGGAGGTGAACGGACAGGCCGCGCTCACGCAGCTCGTGCGCGCAGGCGAGCCCGGTCAGCCCCCCGCCCACGACGATCGCGTCCGTGAACCGTCCGCGCTTCGAGGCGCCGCCTGTTTGCCGGTTGGTCAAAGAGTCTTCGAAAAGGTCCCGCTGCCGGTCTGGCCGCGCGCCTTGCGCTCCCTCATGTACCTATCGAACACCGCGGCGACGTTGCGCATCAGAATCTGCCCGATCGCCGTCAGTCGGAGCTCCGCGGCGGAGATGGTCAGGAGCCCGTCCGCGACCAGGGGCTCGAGCTCCTTCAGCTCGAGGGCGAAGGCCTCGCCGAAGTCGATTCCGTGGCGCTCCTCGATCGCGGGGCGGCCGATCCGGCCGTTGCACATGAGCTCCAGGATGACGTCGCGCCGGAGCTCGTCCTCGGCGTTCATGTCGTGGCCGCGGTAGGTCGCGAAGCCGCGTTCCTTCGTCAGGGTCACGTACTCCGGCTCGTTGGCGATGTTCTGGACGTACACGCCGTCGATCTCGCCGATGCTGGACACGCCCAGGGAGACCATCTCGCGGCCGCGCTGGGTCGTGTAGCCCATGAAGTTGCGGTGCAGGGTCCCGTCCTTCGCGGCGAGGCTCAGCTCGTCGTCCGGCAGGGCGAAGTGGTCGAGGCCCAGGTAGACGTAGCCCGCCGCGTCGAAGGCGGCGATGGCGTCGCTGAAGATGTCGAGCTTCTCGGCGGCGTCGGGCATCGCGTCGACGTCCATCGCCGACTGGTGCCCCTTCATCCACGGGACGTGCGCGTAGTGGAAGAGCGCGACGCGCTCGGGCCGGATGTCGAGCACGCGCTCGACGGTGTCCGCGAAGCCCGCGCGGGTCTGGTGCGGCAGGCCGTAGATCAGGTCCACGTTGACCGAGCCCATGCCCTTCTCGCGCGCCCTGTCGATGATGCCGCGCGTCAGCTCCTCGGACTGGACGCGCTTGATGGCCCTCTGGACCTCGGGGTCGAAGTCCTGGATGCCCATCGAGATCCGGTTGAAGCCGAGGTCCGCGAGGACGCCGACCTGCTCGTGGGTCGTGACGCGCGGGTCGACCTCGATGGAGACCTCCGCGCCGTCCGCCAGGTCGAAGCGCGACGCGATCGAGCGGAAGAGACGCTCTAGCTGGGAGGGCGAGAGGCTCGTGGGCGTGCCGCCGCCCCAGTGGAACTGCTGGACCTTGCGCCGGCCGATCCCCGTCTCCTCGAGCCGCGCGAGCTCCGCCTCGACGGCGCCGAGGTAGCGCTCACGCCGCTCGTCCGACCGCGAGATCTGCACGTTGCAGCCGCAGAACAGGCACAGCTCCGCGCAGTAGGGGACGTGCGTGTAGAGGGAGAGCGCCTCGTCCGGGCGCGCGTCCGCAGCGGCCGCGAGGCGCGCGGGGTAGTCGCCGGGATCGAAGGCCTTCTCCGGGTCCTTCTCCCAGTCGACGGCCGTCGGATAGGACGTGTATCGGGGCGCGGACGTGGTGTAGCGCTCGAGGAGCTCCTTGGGCACCTCGAGTCGATCAGGACGCGCGTTCGTCTCTGGCTCGCGTCCGCTCAAGCGTCCGCCCCCGTGAGCACGGTGTCCCAGAGGGCCTGAACGCTGTCGAGGGGCGTCTTCGGCAGGATCCCGCTGCCGAGGTTGAAGATGTAGCCCCGCTCCTTCGCGCGGAACGCAGCGAGCGTGCGGCTGGCCTCGCGCCGCACCACGTCTGGCGAAGCGAAGAGAGCGCAGGGATCCATGTTCCCCTGGAGCGCGACGCGATCGCCGACCCGCGCGATGGCCTCCGCCGGCGCGACGCGCCAGTCGATCCCCAGGACGTCCGCTCCGCTGTCGGCCATCACCTCGAGGAGGTGGCTGCAGCCGTTCACGTAGAGGATGACGGGCACGCCGAAGCCCTTGGCCTCGGCGACGAGACGCGCCACGTGGGGCAGGAGGCGCTCGCGATACAGCTCGGCGTCGAGGGCGCCGCCCCAGGAGTCGAAGACCTGGAGCACGTCGGCGCCCGCGTCGACCTGGAGCTTGAGGTAGCCGATGGAGCTGTCGACCACGCGCGAAAGCAGCCGGTCGAAGGTCTCCGGATCGCCGAGCAGCATCCGCTTGGTGTTCTCGAAGTTGCGGGAGGACTGGCCCTCGACCATGTAGCTGGCGACCGTGAAGGGCGCGCCGCAGAAGCCGATGATGGCGCGCTCGTCGCCGAGCTCCCCGCGCACCCGGGCGATCGACTCGCCGAGGAATCCGGTGGCCGCCGCGGCGTCGAAGTCGATCAGCGCCTCGACCGCGTCGCGGTCGCGCACCGGCGGACCGAGGACGGGGCCGCGGCCCTCCACGAACTCGACCTCGAGGCCCATGGCGGCGGGCGGGACGAGGATGTCGCAGAAGATCACCGCCGCATCCATCCCGTAGCGGCGGATGGGCTGGAGCGTGACCTCGGCGGCTCGCTCGGAGTCGTGGACCATCCCGAGAAACGTCGAGCCGCTCCGCACCTCCCGGTACTCGGGCAGGTAGCGGCCGGCCTGACGCATCATCCAGGCGGGGGGACGGTCGGTCTCTTCACCGCGGCACGCGGCGAGGAAGCGGTCTCGGGGTCTCACGGGAGGGGATCTGGGTGGTTCGAGTTGCGGATTCGCGCCGAATCATATCCCGCGGAGCCGGCCGCGCCGGGGATCGTGACGCTCGCTGTCACCGATCCCCGCAGGAGACAGATTCGCCGACGGAGAGTCCCGCAGCGAGCCGTCCGGAGCCTCCAGCCGGCCGACCGTGGCGCGCGGTCCCGTGCGCGAGAGGGCACTGCCCCGTCGGGGCGTGAGCGGCGTCCGTCCCCGGACAGGACGGACGTCGCTGCGGCCAACCGGAGCGCGCTGTCGCCAGGCGCTTCGCGCCGCTCCTTCGGAGTCACCGTGGGCGCCGGGGGAGAGCGGTCTCCCGCGACTCGCTGCGTGGCCTCCTACCTGATCTTCGCAGGGGCCTCGGCTCCCTGCCGTCGCCGCCTCAGGCGGGCGGCTTCCTGATCCCGCTCCCCATGCGAGTGATGTCCGCGGTGACCGCGCGGTCGCCGCCCCAGTCGCCCTCGGCGAGGAAGGGCAGGGTGATCTCGACGACGCACCCGGTCTCTCCATCGTCGCGGTTGTAGGCGCGGATCCGGCCCTGGTGGAGCTCGGTGACCTTGTGGGCGATCGCGAGGCCCAGTCCGGTGCCGCGGGAGCGCTCTCCCTCGCCCTGTTTGAAGGGCTGGAAGACCGTCTCGAGGATGTCCGCCGGCATGCCCGGCCCCTGGTCCTTCACGCGGATGACGGCCCGCGGTCGACCCTCCAGGCCTTCCCCGCCGTCAGCGGCGGGCGCGCCCGTGACCGACACCTGGATGAGCCCACCCCGGGTCGAGAAGCGGATGGCGTTGCGGATCAGGTTCTCGACCGCGGACGACACGAGTTCGGGGTCGCCCCAGGTGGGGGCGTCGAAGAACTCGAAGTCCTCCTCCGTGAGCTGCAGCTCGACGTGCACGTCGTGGGTCAACGCGAGCGCCGTCGAGCGACTGACGGCCTCCACCAGGAGATCCTGGAACCAGAACTCCTCGTTCTTCTGCAGGCGCTCCTCGTAGTCGATCCGCGCGAGCGTCAGGAAGCTCTCCACGATCTTCGCGAGGTGAGCCATCTGCTCCGCGATGTCGTCGATGAACTCCTCGAGCTCCGCCTGCGGGCGCTCCATGCGCCGCAGCCGCCGGGCCTCGGTCAGCACGACCGCGATCGGCGTCTTCAGCTCGTGGCTGACGTTCGAGATGAAGCGCTCCTGTGCCTGATAGCCGGCCTCGATGCGGTCGAGGGCGCGGTTGAGCTCGCGCTTCGCGGCGTTGACCTCGGTGCCCACCTCCGGCACCGCGATACGGCTCTCCTCGATGCGCTCGGGCGCGACGTCCCGGGCCGACTCCGTGATCCGGCGGAGCGGCTCGACGGCGGCGCCGACGATGATCCAGGCCGCCGCCACCCCGCCCACGAGGGCTGCGAAGGTGGCCCCGAGGGTCACGCGGATCATCCAGTCGTAGTGCTCGTACTCACCGTCGAAGACGCGCCCGCCGTCGATGAGGATCAGGGCGGTGAGGATCGTCGCGAGGATCACGCCGAAGCTCAGGCTGAACCAGAGGGTCAGCTGAGCGCGGAGCGAGAGCGGCGACAGCTCGTCCTCCTCCTGCGCGGCGACGCTCTCGGCGTCCTCGGGGACCGCGCCGTAGGCGGGCGGCTCGTCGGCCTTCTTCTCCGAAGGCGCGCCGCCGGGTTCGGTGCCGGTCGTCAAGGGAGGCGCGCGGCTCAGGCGCCGGCGTGTCCGAAGCGATAGCCCGTGCCGATCACCGTGTGGATCAGCTTGTCGGGGAAGGGCTTGTCGACCTTGCGGCGGAGGTTGGAGATGTACACGTCGACGACGTTGCTGGTCGGCTCGTAGTTCATGTCCCACACCTCCTCGGTGATGACGCCCCGCGGCAGCACCTGCTCGGGGTTGCGGATGAGGAACTCGAGGAGGGTGAACTCCTTCGCCGTCAGCTTGATGCGCGTCTCGCCGCGGCGCACGGTGCGCTTCGCGAGGTCCATCTCGCAGTCGCCGTACTTGACCTTGGTGGACTCGCCGGCCGCGCCGCGCCGCAGGAGCGCGCGCACGCGCGCGATGAGCTCGTCGACCTCGAAGGGTTTGGTCAGGTAGTCGTCCGCGCCCGAGTCGAGGCCGGCGACCTTGCGAGCGGTGCCGGACAGAGCGGTGAGCATCAGGATGGGGGCCTTGATGCCCATCTCGCGCACGCTGCGGCAGAGCTCGATCCCGTCCCGGTCGGGCAGCATCAGGTCGAGCACGTAGAGGTCGTACGTGTCGGCCGCGGCCATCTTCTCCGCCTCCGCGCCGGTGCCGACCGTGTCGACGCCGTAGTCGAGCTCCCGGAGGGACTTCGCGACGGACTCGGCCATCTTCGGATTGTCTTCGACGACGAGGATGCGCATGGAGGTCGAGTGGAGGCTCGCGCTTGGCGCTCGGACGGGCGCTGAAGATCCTGGAGGGGAGCGGGCGGGATCCGGCGCGGACAGTGCGTCCCGGACGCGGCGGCGCCCTTCGTGCCCCGCAGAGAGTATCGAGAACCGGCGCCAGGAGTGGCCCCCTGCTTCGCGGTCGGGGCGGTCCGGGGGCCGCGGACGGGCCCCGGATCAGGGCTCGAGCGCGAAGCCTGGAAGATCCCCGCGTCTCGATCGTCCCCGACCGCGCCCATGCGCGCCCTCCACCGACTGTTCCTCACCTGCTTGATGATGGTGTCGGCCGACGCCGCGCAGATCGGCAAGCCGCCCCTCGTGCCGCCTGCCTCGGAGCGCGCCGAGAGCCCGGTCCGCGGCGGCACTCGCTTCGGGCGAGCGGTCCTCCCGCTCGCCGACCTCGACGGGGACGGCACGCCCGAGATCGCCGTCGGCGCGCCCATGTGGCAGGGCGGAGGGGCGGTTCTCGTCCTCTCGGGCGCGACGCGCGGGCGACTCGCGCTCTGGCGGGGCGCGGAGCGGCTCGGGAGCTTCGGGCACGGGCTGCGCCCGATGGGTGACGTCGACGGCGACGGCGTGGAGGACGTGCTCGTCGGCCGGCAGGAGGGGCACCAGTGCGAGCTGTGGTCGCCGGCGAAGAGGCACGCGCTCCGGACGTTCCGAAGTCCCTTCGAACACGTCTTCGCAGCGGGCGACCTCGACGGCGACGGCCTCGACGACCAGCTCGTCACGTGGCCGACCCGATGGTCCCTTCGCGCAGGTTCCACGGGCGAGCTCCTCGGGAGCTGGGATCCGGGGGTCGGTGCGGAGGAGCTCACGGCCCTGGAGGACCTGGACGGGGACGGGCTCCTCGACTTCCTCGTTCAGGCCAGCGCGGAGCGGCTCATCCTGAGCGCTGCGGGAGAGGACGGTCTGCCGACCTTCGCGTGCGAGGCCGCGCCGGTCGTTCACGATCACTGGGGCCCTGTTTTCGGAGGCCGTGGCCTCGTGGTGGACGGCGCGGCCTCCGGCGATCTCGACGGCGATGGCCGGTCCGACCTGGTGATCTCCTGCAGGCACCGCGGGGCCGCCTTCATCGCCGGGCTCTCCCTGGCCGACAGATCCACGGCCATCATGCGTACGCCACCGCCGGGCCCCGGGCACGTTCCGCTCGCGGGGAGCCGCTACCGCTTCGGCTACGAGCTCCTCTGCCCGGGAGACCTGAACGGAGACGGCGCCGGCGATGTGATCGCCGCCGGCGCGATCACGATCTTCCAGGTCCGCATCGCAGCGCTCGACTCCGCGACCGGTGGGGAGCTGTGGTCGGCCGACTGGTCCGACGGCGGCGCGACGTCCGGCGTCTCCCTCGCGCGCTTCGCGGACGTGGACGGGGACGGGGCGCGGGAGATCCTCGTCGGGAGCTCCGACTGGTTCTGGCACGGCATCGTCGTTCCGAACGGCACGGTCCGTCTGCTGTCAGGGGCCACGGGGAGCCCACTCTGGGTCGTCGGCGAGCGCCGCTACCTTCCCGGCGGGGTGGAGGGCGCGCCCGAAGCGCGCGGCGAGCGCTGAGCGGAAGCCGCGGCGCGGCGCTCAGGATCCGGCGTCGAGGCGCAGGTGGGACATGGTCTGGAACGCGGCGAGCTCCACGCCGCGAACGGTCGCGATGCCGACGTCTCCCGCCTCGATCGCGAGGTCCTCGGGCGCGACGACGAGGTGCTCGCCCTTCAGCGTGTGGAGGACGACGGTCCGCACGCGCTCGCGCTCGGGGTGGGTGGCGTGCTCTCGCGGGGGGCCGACCTCCAGCACGCCCGCGGCGATGGGGACGCTTCTTCCTCGCTCCCGGGAAGCCCTTCGCTTCCTCCGGAAACGCTCCCATGCGCGGCTTCGCTTGCGCCACTGGATCGCGGAGAGGAGGGCGCCGTAGGCGGCCGGAGCGATGAGCCAGGAGAGGCCTCTTCCCTTCGTGAGGATGATCACGACGACCATCAGGACGAACCCACCGACGAAGGCGAGGGCCGTCTCGGCGCTCGCCTCCTGGACGACGTTGCCGTGCTCGTCCGTCCGCGGCGGCCTGGGTCGGCCACGGCGCCTCGCTCGCGTGGCGCGCAGCGAGGCCCCCGCGAACTCCCTGGAGCGTTCGACCCGGTAGATGGCCGCCTCGAAGGACAGGGCGTCGACCTCCACGAGCTCGATCCGTCGATTCGAGATCTCGTCCCACAGCTCCCACGGGAGGGCCGCGCCGCAGTAGCTGCAGGTCTCGTCCTCCCGGGAGCGGATGGGGGCGCCGCACTCGGCGCAGCGGGGGAGCTGGAGAGCCATGGGGCAGGGAGCCTACGGGCGGGCCGTTCGCGGGATCCCGGGGATTCCTGTCCGGAGGGCCGCGGACGCGTCAGTTCGCCGTGGCGGCGCCCCGAGGGGCCCGTCCCGACCTCCAAGCCCCACCCCAGCCCGTATCTCTCCATGTTCACCCGCGCCCTCTTCCTCACCTCCACCGCCGTCGCCCTCGCCGGGATCGGCAGCGCCCAGAGC
>CBFIJG010000048.1:0-24400 GCA_965662915.1 Planctomycetota bacterium
GAGGATTTCGCCGACGAGCTGCGCGGGGCAGCCGGTCGCGGGAAGCATCCCCTTCGAGATCGCTTCTACGGGGTCGACTGGCCTCCGCCCGCCCCCTTGCCCCCGAGGGACCTCGAGCGGCTCGAGCCCGTCCTGCCGACCCGCTAGGGCATCCCTGGGGGTGATTCCAGGCCGAAACGTCATCAGGGCTTCCACCTCGAAGGTCGATGGGGATGATGGACGACGACCATGGCTGCGGACGCGAAGAAGAAGAGTGGCGGGCTCCACCCGGCCGAGCCCGATGAGGCGCGCAACACCCCGATCCGCCGCGAGGAGCTGGCGGTGCACCGGGATCCGCGCGGCCAGATCGCCGAGCAGTTCCGCTCGCTGCGGAACGCCGTCCACGCGATGAACCCGGATGGCGCCTCGCACACCCTCGTCATGACCAGCGCCCTCCGGGGCGAGGGCAAGTCGGTGGCGACGCTCAACCTCGCCCTCGCGCTCGCCGAGCTGCCGGGGATGGAGGTCCTCGTCCTCGACTGCGATCTGCACGGGCCCTCCATCGAGGGATACCTCGAACTCCCGCGCCGCCAGGGGCTGACCGAGGTCCTCGGGGGCTCCCTGCCCATCGGCGCCGCCATCCGTCAGACATCGGTCCAGGGGGTCTCGATCATGGGGGCGGGCGCCCTCCCCCGGAATCCCTCGGAGCTCATCGGCTCGGAGCGGATGCGCACCGTGCTCAACGCCCTCCGCCAGCGCTTCACCTACGTCCTGATCGACACGCCCCAGGCGATGACGATCTCCGACGCGAGCCTTCTGGGCGCGATGGCCGACGGGGTCCTCGTGGTGGTCCGCCTCGGCGAGACTCCGCGGCACTACGTCGAGCAGACGATCAACGCCCTCGAGGGGCTCGGCGGGAACATCCTCGGCACGTGCCTGACGGGCGCGATGGAAGAGGACACGGCTCGCGGCTCCTGATCGAGCCGCGAGGCGGCCGCGAGCGGCCTCTCTACTCCTCGAAGAGCAGCCCCTGTCGCTGCGACTCGTCCCGCTCGCGCTCGGAGATCCGGCGCTCGCGCGCCGCCACGGGCGGCTTCGCGCGCCGCGGGATCCGCCCCGGCTCGGCGACCCCCGGCGGCAGAGCGAGCTCCTCCGGCCTCGGGCGGAGCCGCGTTCCCTCCCTCGCCGAGCGGATCAGTCGCGCGAGGTTGCGGCGCTCCCAGGCCACGGCGGGTTCGTACTCCGGCCACGACGCCTCGCGCGCCCGGAACTCGGGGCCGTGGTGGACCCAGCGTCCGCTCGCATCGCGGTACGCATCGACGGCTGCGTGCAGGAGCTCGTGCTTCAGGACGAAGACGACGAACCAGTCGGGGACCGCGGGCTGGTCGAGCACCGGGTGCACGCGGACCACGCGGCTCTCCGGCTCGAAGCTCCCGAGCCGCAGCGAGCGCCGCGACTTGCTGGCGACCCGCCGGCCCCAGGAGATGCGCGGCCGCGCCGCGCTGCCGTGGGGGGCGAAGTCCCTGCGGAACTCGGACTCGAACAGCGCCTCGCTGAGTCGCTGCAGATCGTGGTGTTCGCCGCCGGTCTCCAGGCGCAGTCGGCGCGCCTTCGCCGGAAGTCGCGCGAGCTCGCCGTGGATCCACGCGTCGAGCACGGGGCCGGCGCGCGTCGCACGGCGCCCGACCCGGAGCCACTTGACGAGCGCCTCGCGGACGTCGAGCGGCGCGCGGCGGAACATCCCGTGGAGCCGGATCTCCCACACGTGACGGCCGCGGTCGTCGCGGCCAGCACGCGCCTGGACCGGGGCGGTTCGGGAGCGTCCGAAGTCGACACGGACCGGCGCGCCGAGCCGCGCGGTCAGCCAGCGCGACCACGCGTGCTCGCCGAGGGGTCCGTCTCCTCTCGCTCCCATCCTCGACAGCATCGGTGGGAATCGCCGGTCATGCCAGGATGATCCCCGGCGTTGGGTCGAAAGTCGCTCCCCGGCGGGCGGCGCGAGGCCACGGCGGCTATCGCACTCGATCCAGGTGGGCGCGAGCGTCGGCAGACGCGGCCCGGCGCCATTCCTCGAGCTCGGCGGCGAGCTCGGAGACGAGCTCGGGCTCGGCGTCCGCGAGGTCCTCCTTCTCGCCCGGATCGGCCACGAGGTCGTAGAGCTCGAGGCGCCGTGTGCCGTCGGCGGGGATGGAGTGGAGCTTGTGACGGCCTCGGATCCACGCGGCTCTCCCGGGGAGGGATTCACGGCTCAGGAGCGCTGAGTCCACCGCGGGGGGAGTCTCCTCGGGGTGCACCTCGCCGCGCGCCATCGCGGCGAGGATCCGGTCACCGTGCTGGGGCCGCCCGCGGACGGGCACGGTCCAGAACCCGAGGCCGCGGGGCGGCAGCTCGCTCGCGTCGCCCACGAGGAGGGCCAGGAGGCTCGTCCCGTCGAGGCCCACGGTCGGCGTCGGCGCGTCGAGCACGGCGGCGATGGTGGGGAGCAGGTCGACCGTACCGCAGGGCACATCGATCGTTCGCCCCGGCGGCGAGGCGGCGGGCCATCGCAGGATCGACGGCACGCGCAGCCCTCCCTCCCAGAGCGTCCCTTTGGCGCCGCGCAGGCCCGCCGTCGAGTCCGCGCTCGCGAGGGCCTTGGGTGGGCGCGGGCCGTTGTCGCTGGTGAACCAGAGCAGGGTCTCGTCCGCGACGCCGAGGGTCTCCAGCTCGGCGCGAAGGCGGCCGAGGCAGCGGTCCATCACGTTGATCTCCGCGCAGTAGGCACGCGCAGATTCCGGCGCCCCGGCCTGCGCGGCGAGATCCTCGGGCAGCGCATCGTGGGGGTCGTGGGGACTCCCGAACCAGATCGTCACAAAGAAGGGCGCGTCGGCGTCCGCGGCCTCGCGCAGGAACGCGACCGCGCGCTCCGTGATGACCTCCGAGCCCTCGCCCTCGTGGGAGACGACCTGGCCGTTCACCGAGAGATCGGGGTCGAGGTCGAAGAAGTTGGGCGCGGCGGCCCACGTGTCGTAGCCCTGAGCGCCGGGGGACGTGGGGTCGCCGGCGCGGACGGAGCCGAGGTGCCACTTGCCGAAGTGCGCCGTGCGGACGCCGCGGGCCGCGAGGAGCTCGGGGAGCGTCGTCTCGGCCGCCGGCAGGTCGTGGCCCCACGCGAAGGTGGCCGTGCGGACGGGGTGCCGCCCTGTGAGCACGCTCGCCCGCGTCGGCGAACACACGGGCGCGGCGGCGTTGAAGCGCGTGAGAGTCAGGCCGTCCTCCGCGAGAGCATCGAGATGGGGAGTCGCGATGTGGGGGTGCCCCGCGCTGCTCAGCTCGCCGGCGCCGAGGTCGTCGGCGAGGAGCAGGACGACGCCGCGGCATAGGCGCGGCGCCGGCGAGGCGGAGTCGCTCGAGGTCGACGCGCAGGCGACGAGGAGCAGGAGCGGGAGGAGTTCTTGGACGCGGGGCATGGAGGGAGCGTAGACGGCGATTCGCCCCGGTGGAAACGAGACGAGCCGCGGCGAGCTCCCGGGGGGAGGCCGCCGCGGCTCGTGGGAGCGCGCAGGCTCGCGATCAGTGGTCTTTCAGGCGGAACTCCTGCCCGCCGAGGGTCTGTCCGTTGCGCACGTTGACCTCGCGCTGGGTGTCCTTCAGGTCGAGGTTCTCCATGAAAGGGTTGTCGCCAGCGTTCCGTCGTCGGGTCGCGTGGATCTTGTACCCGCCTTCGCGGACGCTCCGGACCTCGAACGAGCCGTTGGCCTCGGTGATGACGGTGTGGGTCCGCCCCGAGGGAGTCGTCGGGAACATCTTCACCTGGGCTCCGGCCACGGGAGTGCCGCCCGGCCCGTAGACGACGCCGCTGACGATGCCTCCCCGCGGGAGGATGGCATCGCTGGTGCGCGTCTCCTGACCCTCGGTGACGACGAGGCCGGTGATCTTCTCCTGGGCGAAGTCCTTGTGGCGGACGAGGAGCTGGTAGTTCGCGGGGGTGAGTCCAGCGAGTTTGAACGTCCCGTCCGCGCCGGTGCGGGCGGACTTCTCGCTCCCGTCCCCGATGTCGCCGAGCACGCGCATGAACGCGTCGTCGGACCAGACCTCGTCGTGGCTCTCGACCACGGCTCCCGGGATCGGTTGGCCCGCGTCGTCCAGGACGCGCCCGACGATCGTGCCGCCGCGGGTCATGCGGACCATGATGCCGGTGGTGTCCTGGCCCATGACCGTCTCGAAGGTCTCCGAGTACGTGTCGGCGAAGCCGGAGACCTTGCCCTCGACGAGGTAGGAGCCGGCCTTGGGCGACACGATCGTGAAGCGCCCCTCGGCATCGTTGACCTGGACGCGGGTGTTCTTGAGGCCCTGGGTCTGGCCGTTCTGCGAGCCGACGATCGCGGCGCGGAGCTGAACGATGCCCTGGGGGATGGGCGCGCCTGTGGAGGCGTCGACGAGCTTGCCGGAGATGACCGGCAGCTGCTCGAGAGTGATCGTCACGTTGACGTCGCCGGCCTCGGCGCGCTCGCGAGCGTTTGCGGCGAACATCGGGTGGCGCGCCACGAGCTGGTATCGGCCCGGGGGCACGTCGGTGAACTCGAAGGAGCCGTCCTCGAGGGACTTCGCCTTCGTGTGCACGTTGCGCTTCGTCTGATCGGTGGCCCACGCCTCGACGGAGACGCCCTCGATCGGCTCCCCGTTCACGGAGATGACCTGGCCAGCGAGGAGCGAGGCGACCTCGAGGACGATGTCCTTCACGGTGTCCTCGGTCTCCAGCACTGCGATGGTCGGGAGGATGACCTTGCCGTAGCCCTCCGCGACGACGGTCAGCGCGTAGTTCTGCTGGGGCGCGACGTTGGCGAACTCGTACCCCCCTTGATCGTCCGACGAGGTCTCGAGCTGGTCGACGTTGGAGCCGCCATCCAACGAGGCTCCGAACATGTCCTGATTGAGGACGAGGCGCGCCCCAGGGACCGGGGAGCCGCTGGCGTCGGTGATCCGGCCGCGGAGCGCGCGACCCTTGCCCATGACGATGTCCGCGGACTCGGTGACCTCACCGTCGCGAACGAAGACGCCGGGGAGCTCGGTGCGGCTGAAGTCGGGGTGGGTCGCGATCAGGCTGTAGCCCTCCCGGACGGGCACGCGGCGGAACATGAAGCGGCCCTCCTCGTCCGTGCCCGTGGTGACGTCCTTCGAGCGGTCGACGTCCTCGAAGAAGTTGAAGGACTGGCTGCCGAACATGGTCAGCGTGACCTGGGCGCCCGGGAGCGCTGCGCCACCAGCGTCCGTGACCCGGCCGGAGAGATCGCCATAGCCGGCGAGGGTCGCCATGGGCGTGGCGTCGGCGCCGTTGACTGTGTTCGCGACCTCGGGGGCCACGTTCTCACGGTTCTCGCCGGTCCCCACGGGGGAGAGGTCGGGGACCTCGTCCGCTTGCGCATCGGCGGCGTCGTTCTCGGACTCCTGGTAGGTGACGCGGCCCGGGTCGTCCTGGGCGGGGCCAGGGGCGTCCTTGTTCAGGGCGAGGAACAGGCTGCCGGCAGCGGCGGCGACCAGGAGGAGAACGATGAAGGGCTTCATGGCTTCGGAGGATCGCGTGAGCGAGGGGCCCCGGAGGGGGGTAACGGGCGCGGGGCGCCCCGGGCCGGGGTGGAAAGGGCCTGGGAGAGTGATCGGACGATCCCTCCGGGCCTCGTGAGCCTCGGACGGAGCTTTCGACGGCGTCTTCCCGGCCGTCCGGAAGAATGTTCGGGGGGGGTATGACCCCCGAAATGCCGCGCCCCGGGGCCCCGTCAGGGGTCCCGGGGCGTCGGGTGAGGTGAATCGCAGCGCTCCCTGGCCCGTCTCCGCGGCCGGGGCGCTCCGCCGTGGATCAGCCGCGGGCGGCCGCGGGCGCGCCGCGGTCCACTGCCTCCAGCGAGGTGGGTGCTGCGCTCTCCCAGGTGGCGAGGCCACCGATGAAGTAGGCGAAGAGCAGCAGCTCCATGTCGATCTTGCGGAAGGTCTCGAGCTTGGCGCTGCGGCCGAACCAGGGGTAGGTCACCTGGGCGACCACGCCGCTCTTCGCGCCGACGATCCGCCAGCCGCGTCCAGATTCCACCCTCGGCACGAGGCGCATGGGCTTGCCACCGGTCCACATCTCGATCGTCCTGCGCATGAAGCCGGGCCGGATCGTGGCGCCGAGCCACTCGCGGGCCTCCGTCCAGCAGGCGAACTGCGCTCGCAGGAGCCCGGGCTGGCGTCGGAACTCGAGGACCTCGCCCTTCGCGGGCGTCCAGACTCCCTTGACGATCATCCCGAGGCGGTTCCGCGAGACCTGGATTCGTCCGAGCTCCTTGCCCTCCTCGTCGAGGACGACGTGGACGGGCCGGATCAGGCCGGACACGCGGGTCGTGAAGGTCTTCTGCTTCGGCATGGCGTTGGATCTATCGGCTCGGAAGGATACCCGGCTCAGGCCCTCATGGGGCCGTCCGCGGGGTGCTCCCGCGCTGGGTCACGGGACCAGGGCCCGGACCTGCGCGTGAGCCTCGATCACAGCTGCGGCACAACGCTCCACATCGGCCATGGACGTCGCATCCGGGGTGCCCTGGTGGGCCAGGGACAGCCGGAGGGCCGAGGCGGCCCGTGCCTCGTTTTGACCCATCGCGAGGAGCACCGCGGAGGGGGCCATCCGCGAGGAGTTGCAGGCAGACCCCGCGCTGACCTCGATTCCCTGGTCGTGGAGCAGCGCCAGGAGCGCGGTGGCGTCGAGGCCGGTGCCGCCGAGGTCGAAGCCTATGTTCGTCGTGTTGGGCGCGCGGCGCGTGGGGTCTCCGTTGACCGACGAGCCCGGGCATCCGTCGAGGATCAGGCGCTCCAACCGGTCGCGTCGCGCCGCGATCTCCGCGCGTGCCTCCGCGCAAGTCACGCGCTCGGCGGCGCGCTCGGCGGCGACGCCGAAGCCGACGATGCCCGGGACGTTCTCGGTCCCGGCCCGCCGCTCGCCCTCCTGCGGACCGCCCACGATCAGAGCTGGCAGGTCGGTGCCGGCCGCGACGTGGAGCACGCCGACGCCCCGCGGTCCGTGGAACTTGTGGCCCGACAGCCCGAGGAGGTCGCAGCCGATGCGCTCGACGTCGATGGGCGCCTTGGCGGGCGCCTGCACGGCGTCGACGTGCAGCAGCGCGCCGGCCGCGCGGCACTCCTCGCCGAGGCCGTCGAGGTCGGAGATCACGCCGGTCTCGTTGTTGAGGAGGATGACCGAGACGATCGCGACGTCGCCCGCGGCGAGCTCCGCGCGCAAGGCGCCCCGGTCGAGGGCGCCGCCCGCGTCCACCGGGACCGTGGTCACGGCGTCGCCGAAGCGCGCGTTGGCGGCCTTCTTCGTGGCGCTGTGCTCCGCCGTGGAGATGATCGCTCGCTGCGGCCGCTCGGCGCCGTCCGCGCGATGCCGGGCCGCGTGGAAGGCTGTGGCAGTGCTCTCGGAGCCGCAGGAGGTGAACACGATCTCCGCGGCCCGCCGCGCTCCGATCAGCGCGGCGACCTGGTCCCTCGCGCGTTGCACCGCGCGGGCCGCCTCGCGGCCAGCGGGGTGGGTCGCGGAGGGGTTCGCGCCCGGGCGGGAGAGCCAGGGGAGCATGGCCTCGACGACCTCCTCGGAGGCCGCGGTCGTGGCGTTGCAGTCGAAGTGCAGGTTCATGGGGAGAGGCGTTCCGCTGGCCGGCAGTCCCATTGGAACCGAGGAGCGGCCCGGGATGGTGCAGTGTCCGGTTCCGCCAGGTCCGGAATTGGCGCTGCTCACCTCGCCGCCTACCTTTCCCGGGCCATGACCGCCCTCCTCTTCGTCGTCCCTGCGCTCTTGCTCGCGCTGTGGACGGCCGCGAAGGCCGAGAGCACCTTCGCCAAGTACCGGAGCCTCGGTGTTCGAAGCGGGCTGACCGGCGGCGAGGCGGCGGCCGCGATCTGCAGCGCCGGCGGCGCGGGCGTGAAGATCGAGCGGGCGAGCGGGGTCATGACCGATCACTACGACCCGCGGACGAAGACCCTGCGCCTCTCACCGGACGTCCACGACGGGCGCAGCGTCTCCGACATCGCGGTAGCGGCGCACGAGGCCGGGCACGCGCTGCAGGACGTCGAGGGCCAGGCCGGACCGCGCCTTCGTTCGGTCGTCGTCCCGGCGGTCAAGTTCGGTTCCTTCGCCTTCATCTGGCCCCTCGTGATCTGGCTCTTGACGGACGGCGCTGTCAGCCGGGTCTGCCTGCTGATCGGGGCCGGTCTCTTCGCCGTGACGGCGCTCTTTCAGATCATCAATCTGCCGGTCGAGCTCGACGCGTCCGCGCGCGCCGAGGGCCTGCTCACGCGCGCCGGGATCACCTGCAACGACGCCGAGAAGCACGGGGTCAGCAGCGTTCTGCACGCGGCGGCCCTGACCTACGTCACCGAGCCGCTCATCGGCCTCTTGCACCCTGTCGACAGGTTCGCGGCGCTGCTGCAGCGGTCAGGTTCGGGATCCGGCGGCGACTGAACGGGGCCACAGCCCCCTGGGAGGACCTCCCGGCTCCCGTTGGGGGCAGGAACTGCGGTGGGGCGGTTCGGTAGACTTTCCGTCGAACTTGGGCGCCCGCTCCCCGACCGGGAGCGCCGGCGCCCATCTCGTCCCGATCCCCCTCGAGCGCGCTCCGGCTGCGATCACGAACCGTGGACCGTCTCACTCTCGACTACACGAACGTCCTCGCCTCCGCCGTCGGCCCCGAGCACGGGCTCGACCCCTCTGAACTGGAGGCCATGGCCGGCCCGTCCGAGGCTGCGCTCGCCGCCGTTCAGGCGCGCAGGACCCAGGACCTCCGCTGGCTGGATCTCCCGCACCAGCACGACGTCCAGCGGGACGTCCTCGACTACGCGGCGTCCATGCAGGACGCGTTCCGCTCCGGCGAGCTCGAGAACGTGGTGGTCCTTGGGATCGGCGGATCGGCCCTCGGCAACCGCGCTCTCCACGCCGCCCTCTCGAGCCCCTTCCACGACATCGCGCGACCCGAGGGCATGCCGCGGCTCTTCGTCCTCGACAACGTCGACCCCGACCTCGTCGGCGAGTTCCTCGACACCTTCGACGTGTCGAAGTGCCTGTTCAACGTGATCTCCAAGTCGGGCTCGACCGCGGAGACCATGAGCCAGTTCCTCGTGCTCCGCCAGCGCCTCGTGGAGGCGGTCGGAGAGGAAGCGCACCGCCGTCACATCGTCGTGACGACCGACGCCGAGAGGGGCGTCCTGCGGCCGATCGTCGAGAAGGAGGGGTACGCGTCCTTCGTCGTGCCCGACGGCGTCGGCGGTCGCTTCAGCGTGCTCTCGCCCGTGGGGATCGTGTCCAGCGCCCTCGTCGGCATCGACGTGCCGGGTCTGCTCGCGGGCGCCGCCGCAATGGACGAGCGCTGCCGCGAGGCGCCTTTCGCCGAGAACCCCGCGCTCGTCTACGCGGCCATCCAGAGCCTCATGCAGGAGAAGAAGGGCAAGCCGATGGCTGTGACCTTCTCCTACAGCCAGCGCCTCGCCTGCCTCGGCGACTGGTACGCGCAGCTGCTCGCGGAGTCCATCGGCAAGCGCCTCTCCACCGACGGCGCCGAGGTCTTCACCGGCCCGACCCCGATCTCGGCGGTCGGCGTCACCGACCAGCACAGCCAGGTGCAGCTCTACGTCGAGGGCCCCTTCGACAAGTGGTTCACCCTGCTCAGCGTCGACCGCCCCGACCACACCGTGGAGATCCCCGCCGAGTTCGCCGACCACGACGCGCTCAGCTACCTCGGAGGACGCACGATGAACGAGCTGTTCGCGGCCGAGCGCGAGGGCACGCGGATCGCGCTCACCGACGCGAACCGTCCGAACGTCACCATCCAGTTCCCCGCGGTCACGGCCCACGTGGTCGGGCAGTACCTCTACCTCATGGAGCTCGCCGTCGCGGTGATGGGGGAGCACTACCGGATCGACGCCTTCGACCAGCCCGGCGTCGAGGCGGGCAAGGTCGCGGCCTACGCGCTCATGGGACGGAGCGGCTACGAGGCGCGTCGAGCCGAGATCGAGGCCGCGGCCGGCGGCGAGCCCCGCATCGCCTGACCCCGCGCTCCGGGACGAGTCGATCTTGGACGAGATCCAGACCATCACCGTCGGCGTGGGCGTCCATCCGCGCACCGGAGAGCCGGACGTGGGCTCGCTCCGCGCGGCGCGCCAGGCGGCGTGGGTGGCGCGCCAGGCCGGCGCGACAGTCACGCTGCTGACCGCTGCGTGGGCGGAGGACAGCAGCGGCCCCCTCGAGCTGTCGAACGCCGCGATGGACGAGCTCGACTCGCTCGCCCTCATGGTGACCGCCGACGGGGCGAGCGCGGAGATCGAGGTCGTCGAGGAGTACCCCTGGCTGGCGATCGTGCGCCGCGCGCTGGAGGGGAAGGCCGACCTCGTGGTAGCGGGCAAGCGCAGCCAGCCCGACGGCGGTCGCCGCCGCGTGGGCAGCACCGCGGTCAAGCTCCTCCGCAAGTGCCCCGTCCCGGTGTGGCTCGTCCAGCCTGGTCACGACCTGCTCCACCGTCACGTCCTCGCCACCACGGATCTCTCCGCGGTCTCGCGGCGCGCGATCGACGCGGCCGCGTGGATCGCCGCGCGCTCGGAGGGCGAGCTGCACGTGCTCCACGCGTGGAACCTCTCGGCCCGGGAGCAGCGCGCCGCCGCGGAGCTCCCGGAGGAGAAGTACGCGGAGCTCGTCGAGTCGGCGCGCGCGCACGCGCAGACCGCACTCGAGCACGAGGTGGCGGGGCTGGACATCGACCCGACGCTTCACCTGGAGCGAGGCGATGCCCACGCGGAGATCCTCAAGGAGGTCGAGGAGGAGCAGCCCGACCTGCTGGTCATGGGGAGCCTCTCCCGCGGTGGCCGCCCGGGGTTCCAGGTGGGGACGATCGCCGAGCGCGTCCTCGAGCAGGTCGACGGATCGATCCTGACCTTCAAGCCCGGCGACTTCGTCTGCCCGGTGTCCGCCGACTGATCCGCGGCGTTCCGGTCACGGCCTCCGCGTGACCAGCCGCGCGTGTCCGGCGGCGGCGCGGCGCGCCAGGTGGAGCGCGTCGCCCATGATCGCCGCCGCGACGGGCCAGGGGCCCTCGCCGCGCCCGCGAAGGAGCTCGGTCCTGCCGGAGGCGCGGCGGAGCAGCAGGGAACTCCAGGGTTCATCGACGCCCCGGAGGCCGTGCTCGGGTCCGACGATGCGGGGCTCCACGCTCGCGACCGGGCCGTCCTCGGACCGGAAGGCGCTGCCCACGAGCCGCGCGCGCTCGGACCCGTCTTCGCGCCTCGACCATCCTGAAGGGAGCGAACGCAGCGCCGGCCAGCCCGCAGCGCGCGCCATGAGCTCGAGCGCGACGACCAGCTGATCCTTCGCGGCGGACACGCCGTCGATCGCGTCGGCCTCCGGCGTGCGAGCGATCGCCGCCTCGAAGCCCACGAGCGGATCGTCTGCGTCCTCCGCGGCGCGGGCCACGGCCTCGAGAGCGGGGATGGCACCGCCCACGGCGGCCGAAGAGGTGAAGGTCACTCCGAACTCACGGGCGAGGTCATCGAGTCGCGGCGCCGCGTGGGCGATCGCGCGCGTGCTCGAACCCACGACGTGCGCGCCCCTGCGAAGCGCGTGTGCCATGAAGGCCGCGGCGAGTTCGCTCTCCTCCAGCGCCTCGACGACCAGCTCGGGGTCCGCGGTGAGCGCTGCTTCGACGTCGTCGGTCAGGAGTCCGGCCGTCGCGTTCGGGAGTCCGTCGAGCGCGAGCTCGTCCACCAGGATCGAGACGACCTCGAAGCGCTCCGGAGCTGCGGAGAGCTGGGCGAAGACGCGGGTGCCCACGGCGCCGAGCCCGAGGAGCGTGACGCGCAGCGGAGGCGGCGCCTCCGACGGCGATCGTTCGACGGTGGGGGCGGCATGCACCCTCGTGCCAGTCGCACCCGCCACGTGTCCGGGACCGACGACGTCGAAGGCGAGCCCGTGATCGCGCGCGAAGCGGACCGCGCGCGTCTGGAGGATGGCGTCCCCGAGGGCGAGCGCGTCGTCGAAGGAGACGGCGAGGAGCCGCCGTGGACCCTTCTCTTCGGCCGCGCGCGCGGCGGGATCCGAGGTGTAGAGACCCTCGACGTCCTTCACGAGGGTCACGGCCGCTCCGAGGTCGCGTCCGAGGACGACCGCGGTCAGGTCCGAGCCGCCGCGCCCGAGGAGAGCCGGCGCGCGTTCGGGCGAGTCCTCGACCGCGCCGAATCCTGGAAAGCAGACCACGGGGACCTCTTCGAGCAGCGCCCGCAAGGCCGCCGCGTCGACGCCCACGGGGTCCTCGGTCCCGGGGGCGATGAACGGGCCGTGCCGATGGACCTCGGCGCAGACGGCCGGCACGCCGGCGCGTTCGAGGGCGGCCGTGAGCAGGTTCGCGGTCTCGACCTCTCCCGTGGCGAGGAGCGCAGCGCGCACGCGCTCGGAGGAGGGCGCCCTGCGCTCGGCGTCGAGGCGCGCGAGGCTCCGCTCCAGCTGGTCGGTCCGTCCGTGGAAGGCACTGGTCACGGCGATCACGCGCTCGCCGCGCCGGACGCGGGCGTAGATCGCATCGACGGCCGCGAGCAGGTCCTCCGGGCCCCGGAGGAACGAACCTCCGAACTTCAGGACGGAGATGGAGCTCACGGCATCGCCTCGGTGGCTTCGGCGCTCGCGTCGGCGGCGGGGTGGACGCCGAGCAGGTCGGTGCTCGCGTCGGGAGTCGTGGGGGAAGCGGGGGGCATGGGGGGGGAGAGCTCCCGGGGGCGCGGTTCAGCAGCCGGGCCGCGCGGTGGAGCCCGGGAGGCCCTGTGACGCTCAACGCGCGACAATGTGCCCGGGATCACCGAAGCGCGGAATTCCGCGGAGCCTGGAACTTCGCCGGCGGCTCGACCCCGGACGGCGGCAAGGGGCAGCCACGGCTCCGGAATCCCCTCGTCCACTCCGTGGCCCCGGGGTCAGGGGGGCGCCCGGCGGCCGGATCGCGCCGTGCGCGAACGTCTCCGCCGCCCTGCCGGGCAGCGGCCGCCGCTCACTCGAGCCCGCAGCGGTTCTCGAGCGTGTTCCGCGTCGTGATCCCGAGCTGCGCCCGGGTCTCGAGCATCTTGCGCACGTCCTCCTCGGGCAGCGGCTCGAGGCCGCCCCGGGCCACGTGGGCGAGCCAGAGGATCTTCGCCGTGTGCTCGAGCATGTCGAGCTTCTTGTAGGCGTCCATCAGGTTCGCGCCGAGGGTCACGGAGCCGTGATTCTGCATCATCATCACGTCGCTGCAGCGGACCAGGTCCCGGATCGTCTCGGGCAGCTCGGGGGTGCCCGGCGTGCCGAAGGGGGCGGTGGGGATGCCGCCGATGGTGACGATGATCTCGGGGATGACCGGCATCTGCAGGTCGACTCCGGCGATGGTCATCGCCACCGCGTGGGGCGGGTGGGCGTGGCAGATGGCCTTGACGTCGGGCCGCTCCTGGTAGGAGACCAGGTGGATGCCGACCTCGCTCGAGGGCTTCGGCCCGTCATCGATCGCGCGACCGGTCATGTCCACGTGGGCGACCTGGTGCGGCTCGAGGAAGCCCTTCATCGCGCCGGTCGGCGTGATCAGGATCGTCCCGTCGGCCATGCGGGCGCTGATGTTCCCGTCGGCGCCGACGATGTAGTTGCGATCGTAGGAGAGCTTGCCGATGCGGCAGATGGCCGTGCGCAGCCGCGCCTCCTCGTCGGTCCAGCGTGCGGCCGCCATCAGTGCGCCTCCGCGTGGTCGTAGACGAAGCGTCCGCCCACCTCGACGCTGTCGACGAAGCCGACGACGAGGGTCTTCACGGGTGCGTCCGGGGCGCCGAGGATCTGGCGGCCGGAGTTGCCCTCGTCGATGACGAGGACGCGGTCGCCGACGCCGGCGCCGATGGTGTCGACGGCGACGCGCGGCTTGGCCGAGACGGGGTCGCCCGCGGGGGTCAGGGGCCGCACCACGAGGAGGACGCGCCCGTCGAGGGCCGGCACCTGCTCGCTCGGCGACACCACCGTTCCGACGACGTCCGCGAGCATCATCGCGGCGCCTCCTGGGGAAGCGTCGTTCCTTCCACGTGGGCCTGCTCGGCGTAGCCGGTGATGGCGACGTCGACGGGCACGAAGGTCTCGTCCGGCAGCGCGAGCGCCGCCTCGCGGCCGTCGATGAAGTGCACGAGGTCTCCGGGGCCGACGTCGAGGGCGCAGGCGGCGACGAGCTGCTCGCCCGTGCTCAGGCCGGCCTCGTCCACGGGCTCGAGGAGCTGGAGCTTCACGCCCTCCATGCCCTCGTAAGAGACCGTGGCCACCAGCCGTCCCGTCACCCGACCGAGGTACACCGCGTCAGCTCCACTTCTCGTAGACGTTCTTCCCGTCCACGTCCCAGGAGTCGACGATCGCCATGATCACCGCGTCGCAGGGCTTGTCCTTCGTGATGGTCGTCTGGCGCGCGGAGGAGCCGCTCGCGTAGAGGACCACGTCGCCCGGGCCGGCGCCGACGGCGTCCACCGCCACGACGTACTGCTCCTTGGGCTTGTTCGCGTGGTCATGGACCTGCACCACGAGCAGCTTGAAGGACTCGAGCTGCTCGTCCTTGCGAGTGGAGACGACGCTCCCGACGACTTCGCCGATCAACATGGGACCGCGAGGGTATCGAAGCGCCTATTTGGCGTCGAGGTAACTGACGACCTGCTCGCGCAGAAGAGTCGCCTCGAGGAAGCGCCGCCGCAGATCCTGGTGGACGTTCTCGCGCATCTGGGGCCACGTGGGGGCCGGGATCCGGTCCCCGAGCATCGCCAGGGCGGCCCCGTTGGTCAGGCGCACCGGGCCAAAGACCTCGCCCGCGCAGGCGTCGGGGGCCCGGTCGACCACGGCGAAGGCGGCCTGACGCAGGCCTGCGAGGTCCGCCGAGTCGCCCGCCCGGGAGAGGTTGCCGAGGAGCCCCTTGCGCTCGCGGGTGCCGCGGTCCTGGCTGTGGATCTCCACGGCCGCCAGGAAGTCCTCGGGCGAGCGGATCCCTTCACGCAGCTCCCGGAGCTTCTCCTCGACGGCCTTGAAGGACGGCCGCAGCGGATCGTCGGGGCGCGGGCTCGCGTTCATGTAGAGGATGCGGACCTCCACCGCCTCGCCGAAGAGGCTGTCGAAGCGGCGCCGCTCCTTCTCGTACTCCGCGCGCAGGGACTCGTCGTCGTGCTCGCGATCGACTGCCTCGTGGGCCAGCGCGGCCGCCTGGATGGCGGGGTCGCGGCGCACGGCCTCCACCGACAATCCGCGCGCTGTGAGGATCTGCTCGTAGGCCGCGCCGCGGAACTTCGGGTCGGCCTCCGCCTCGGCCCGGCGCCGCTCCATCTCGCGGTCGAGGGCCGCGGCGGCGCCCGCCTCGCCGAGCTCAGGCATGCGCGCCCGGACGGCTCGTTCGAGGAGGAGCAGGTAGCACGCCTCGCGCTGCTCGTTCTCGGGCGTCTCGCTGCGGATGTGCGCCGCGAACTCGTCGCGCGTGATGGTGAGATCGCCGCTCGTCACGACCACGCCCTTCGTCCAGGGGAATTCCTCGGCCTGCGTACCGCGCTCCTTCAGCTGGTTCTGGAGCCAGAGCTCCTGCTGATCCGGCGTCACCTCCGTGCCCGCGGGGATCTCCAGCGCGCGGCGCGTGAGCTCCTCGTGGACGAGCGAGAGGCGCAGGTAACGGCGGAAGTCCTCGAGCTTCACGCCCCCCTCGCGCATGAGCTCCTCGAGGCCGCCCTGCTTCCCGCCGGCCCGGATCTCGTCGTCGAGGGCCGCGGTTCGCTTCGCGACGTCCTCCTCGGTGATCGTGATCCCCGCCGCCTTCCCGAGGTGCTCCACGAGCCGCACCTCGAGCAGCTGCTGGAGCGACCGCTGGCCGATCGGGCTCATCCCGTCGCGCCAGAGGAGCAGCTCTTCCAGCTGGTCGAAGGTCACGACGCCCCTGGCGCCCTCGAGCAGCCCACCCGCAGCGGCGGGCGCACCGATCGCGCGGGCCGCGACCGTCTCCGCGGCGTCCGCGTCCGCGGCCGGAGGAGCCTCCGCTTCCTGGGCCGCCGCGAAGGGGGCGGCGTGGAGTACGGCGGTGAGGACGAGGAGGCCGACGGCCCGGGTGCGGTGGATCGGTGCGCGCATGAGTGGCAGAGCATACGCCGAGCGCCGCGGGCGCTTCCCACGGCGCCCGGGTGCTCGCCCCGAGAACCCCCTCGGGCCTCCCCGGTTACTCGCTCTTCACGCGGGCGGCTCCTCGGAGCATCGCGCCGGCGGTGACCCCGCCGCGCAGGAAAGGGCCCAGCGCCGCGTCCATGTGCAGCAGCAGGACGGTCTCCGGACCGCTCTCGAGGCGGCGCTCGGGCGAGAAGGTGGGCCCCTCGTAGAGCGCTGCGCGGCTCAGCCGGACCTCGTCGATCAGCCCGTCGAAGCTGGAGGTGCAGCGGCCGCGGCCGTCGACGTCGCCGCCGACCACGAGGGGCAGCGCGTTCCGCGTGCGCTTCCCGCTGGCCGCCGCGCGGCCGACCAGCCGGCCGTCCAGGTACAGGCGGAGCTCCGCGCCGTCGAAGACGCCGGCGATGTGCTGCCATTCGCCCGCGCGCATGCGCGTCGCGCCGGACTTCGGCTCCACGTAGGCGCCGCCGAGGTGGACGGGGAAGGCGAGCTCGCCGTCGTTCGCGAAGAAGCCGTACTCGGAGCTCTCGGTCTTCGCGATCACCCCCTGACGCCCCTTGAAGCGATCGGGCTTGACCCATGCCTCGAGGGTGAAGGGGCCGTCCGGTAGCTCGATCGCGCCGCTGTCCACGGAGACGTGGTCCGCGGCTGCGCCGGAGAGCGCGAGCACCTGCTCGGCGGTGGGCACCGGGGGCTGGGGGACGCTCGCGAGGTCGAAGGGGAGCGGCTCCGCGCGCCGGGGGACGGCGAAGCGCGCGGACTCGGTGAGGTAGTCGAAGCCGAGGTCGAGGGTGGGGAGCTGGAGGCCGGCGTCGAGGGAGCCGGGGGGCCGGGTGACCGTGACCTCGGCCTCGAGCGTGCCGCCGGGGCCGAGCCGGCCGTGGACGTGGTCGGGGGTGAAGGACCAGCGAGGGTCGGCGCTGGTGAAGCGCGCCTCGGCGTCGACCGAAGCATCGGTCGGGTTCTTCAGGGTGAAGCGCAGGCGCTCCTCGACCTCGCCCGTCGGGCCGAGCCGGACGCGGCCCCGCCAGCGCGGCTTCACGCCGAGCAGCCGCGGGGCCTGGGAGCTCACCTCGCCCGTGATCTCGCGGGGATCCATGGTCGCGCCGACGGGGAGCGTCGCGCGTTCGATGCGATCCTTGCGCACGGTCACGAGGTCGAAGCAGTGCAGGTAGCCCGCCTCGGGCACGCTCCCGTCCTGGTGTCCGCCCACCGTGGCCAGCGCGAAGTACTCGATCCCGTCCTTCGGGTCGTAGCGCATGCGGTGGATGTGACCGCCGAAGACCGCCTTGACGTTGCCGGCGTCCACCAGTCGGTCGTGGACCCTGCTCCAGTCGTCGCCGTACTTGCCGCCGACCCAGCGGGGGTGGTGCACGAAGACGAAGACGTGTTCGGCCTCCGCGGTGCGCTCAAGGGTCTGGTCGAGCCACGCGAACTGCTCCGGGCTCATGCGCTGGCACTCGGCCTTGTTGAAGTTGCGCTCGCCCGTGTCGGGGTTCGGCTCGTCGGTGTAGAGCACGATGAACCACGCCGACTTGTGCCGGAAGGCGTACCAGAGCGGCCCGAAGTGCATCTCGTAGCGGCCCTCGTGCTCCTCCGCCGGGACCGGACCGCCGCGCCGCTTCGGCCGGTAGTAGACGTCGTGATTGCCCGCCACCGGGAACCAGGGCATGCGGAGCCCGGACATCGCGTCCCTGTACTCCCGCATCTGGGTCATCCACTCGTCCTCGGCGTTGTACCCCTGGATCAGGTCACCCACGGTCATGACCAGGTCGGGTCCGAGCAGGTTGGTCTCGGCGACGGCCTCGCGGAGGACGGCGACCCCCTCGGCCGGGCCTCCCGTGCGGTCGCCGTAGACGGCGAAGAAGAACGCGTCCTCCTCGTGGGGAAGCGGGAGGTTGACCCCGCTCTTGCGGTTCGTGATGAACCTCGCCGCGTCGTGCTCCGTTCTCCCGTCGTCGTGGGAGTGCGGAGCGGAGGAGCCGTCCTGAGCGCCGGCCGGGAGCAGAGCGAGCGCCAGAAGCGCCAAGCCGAGGAGGGGAGTCGCCATGGCCTGGATGCTATGACGGGCGATGCGATGGATCCTCGCCTTGACCGAATCTCAGCGAGCCCTTGGCCGGAGGGCTCCCCGTGAGGTGGCTCGGGCTGCTCGGGTTGGTCGCGGCGGCGACGCTCTGGGCGCTGGGGCGGGCATCGGCCCCGCCCCCGCGCCCGGACGGCGCAGAGGTCGTCCGCGAGCCGGCGCCGGAGAGCGCGACGCCGGCGGGGGCGACCCTCGCCGGGGTCGATCCCGCCGAGACGGCTCGGTTCGATGGAGACCGCGCAGGTCCCCGGGAACAGCCCGTGGCGCGGGTGGGCGAGCTGCGCTCTCTCTCGTTCCGGCCGGTCCTGCCAGACGGTCGCGTTCCGGAGCGCGTGGCCTGCGAGGTCGTGGGTCTGGCCGCGGCTGGCGTCCCCGGCCGCAGGCGGACGATCGAGGTCGAGGGCGGCGTCGCCCGCTTCGAGGTGGATCTCCCGTTCGCTCGGTCCCGCGACGAAGCGGACGAGATCGGACCCCCCGCGCGCGCGATGCTCAGGATCGCGACGGCGGAGGAGGATCTCGGCGCCCTCTCGGGCGCGGCGCTCCTCTCGGTGGAAGGAGTCTTCGCCGCGGTCGCCGAGCTCGCCCTTCGCGACCTGGCCAGCGGCGGCGGTTCCGTCGCGCTCGGCGTGATCCACCTCGAGCCGCCGCCCTACCTGGGGGAGGTCGTGTTCGCAGGAACCTGGACCGACCTGGCCCGCCTCGAGGTGAGCCGTGGCCTCTTCAGCCTCCTTCGGCGGACCGTGCAGACATCGCGGAGGCGCGTGCCCCTCTGGGCCTACGGCGCGTCTCGGTCGTGGAGCGTGTCCGTCACGCCTCGGGGAACGCTGCCCGTCGACGCGGGCGCGACGCTGCCGCCCGACGCGCGGTCCACTCCCATCGAGGATCGAGGCCTGCGGGGCGACAGCATCGAGCTGTCGCTTCGCTTCCGGTCCGGCCTGGACCTCTCCGTCGACCTGTTCGCGGCCCCTCGGGCCGGCCGGGTCGTGATCCTCTCAGAGGGCGCGGATCCGGCGCCGATGACGGCCGGTCGGACGCTCGCGAGGAGCGCTTACAACGAGCGGATCGGCGCAGCCATCTGGACGAACGTCGTGCCGCGCGGGCCGGTCAGGGAGGGGAGGGCGAGCTACGACATCGGCCCGACGGACCTGCCCGAAGGTGTGCTGCGGCTCGAACTCTGGAGCATCGACGACGACAGGAAGGTCCGTGAACTCCTCGCCGTGAGGAAGGTCAGCGCGGGCACCGACATGCCGAGGATCTCGTTGCCCTGATCACCGCTTTCGAGCG
The DNA here is from genome assembly GCA_965662915.1 of Planctomycetota bacterium. Taxonomy (GTDB): domain Bacteria; phylum Planctomycetota; class UBA1135; order UBA1135; genus Saltatorellus. The sequence goes on from CBFIJG010000048.1 coordinate 19,503, forward strand.
GGGCCGGGACGCCCGTCGTCTTGAAACGGCCGAGCGCGCCCGCGCGGGACTCCGAAGGGGAGCTTCTCCGCGCAGGCGCGCTCTCGTGGGTGGGGGTGGGCGCTGTTCGTGCGCCGCCCTCGTCAGCTGAAGGCCTCAGGCATGCCGACGCCCACGAGGGCCCAGTGCCGGCAGAACCAGATCAGTGCGACGAGCCCGGCGAACTCGAGCGTGGGGCGAAGAAATGGCTTCATCATGGGTGTGTTCTCCTGCGGCTGTCAGGGCCGCGAAGGGGCTGGCGAGGCCCCATGGGCAAAGATCTTAGCAGTTCCTTGATGTTTCCTTCAAGGTCCTGAGGGGCACCCCGCGGCAAGTCAGCCCTTCAGGACCCTCAGGGCATCCATGGAGGCCCTTTTCGGGCGCCAGAAGGCGGCTCAAGGCGTTGATCGCAGCTTGATTTCTCCTTGATTTAGCGGGCATTCGCCCTGCACCGAACGGAGACACGGCCAATCCGTTCGGGCCGCGGAGGCGCCCCGAGGGGGGCGGCGTGTGAGGGCCAGCGGCCGGCGGCGGGCGTCACGCCTGGCCCCACAGCGACGAGGTCACTCCCGAGTCGAGGCCGATCTTCGTGGCCTTCGGCTCGCCGGGGCGCGCTCGTCCCGGAGCGCCGGGGTCAGGCCCGGTCGAAGCAGAGAGCGCCGCGCGACACGCGCACGACGACCTCGCCGGTCGGGGCTCCGTCCAGCAGCAGATCGGAGAGGCCGGGCTCCACGTGCTGGGCGATCACGCGCCGCAGCTCACGGGCGCCGGTCTCGGGCCGGAAGCCCTCCTCGGCGATCCAGCGGGCCACCGCGGGGGTGAAGCGTACGGACAGGCCGCGGTCCGACGCGCGCTCCTTCAGCTCGTTCAGCTTGAGGGAGGCGATGCGCTCGATCTGGCGGGAGCCGAGCTCGTCGAAGAGGACGGTGCTCCCGATCCGCCCGAGGAACTCGGGCGTGAAGGTGCGCTCGAGCGCGGACTGGGTCAGCTCCTCGAGGCTGGCGCGGGCGAGGGTCGGCGTTCCGCCGAAGCCCACCGCGCGGCTCGCTCCCTGGATCTCGGCCGCGCCGCAGTTCGAGGTCATGATGACGATCGTGCGGTCGAAGCGGACGCGGCGGCCCTTGCCGTCCGTGAGCGCTCCTTCCTCCAGGACCTGGAGGAGCAGGCTGTGCAGCTTCGGGTGGGCCTTCTCGACCTCGTCGAAGAGCACCACGGACTCGGGGTTCTCGGCGATCGCGTCCGTGAGCTGGCCGCCGTCGTCGTGGCCCACGTAGCCCGGGGGCGCGCCGATGAGCTTCGAGTACTCGTGGGCGAGGGCGAACTCGGAGCAGTCCACGCGCACGAGGCCGCGCGAGCCGTCGCCGCCGAAGAGATGCCGCGAGAGCGCGCGGGCGAGCTCGGTCTTGCCCGTGCCCGTCCGTCCGCTGAACAGGAACGACGCCAGCGGGCGCTGGCTCTCGCCGAGGCCGGCCGCGGCCGAGCGCACCGCGCGAGCGACCGCCTCCACCGCGCGGTCCTGGCCGACGACCTGCTTCAGGAGGGCTCCGCGGAGTCCGCGGGCGCGGCCGGCGAGGCGGTCCAGGGCGCCGCTCCGGGCCAGCACGGCGGTCGCCGTGTCGGGCGCCGTCGAGCGCTGCTCCTTCTTCGGGTCCACCGTGAGGCGCACCTCGTGGATGTCGAGGTTCGGATTGACCTCGACGCAGAGCTGGTAGAGGAGGTCCTCCACCATGAGCGGATCGTCGGGGAAGAGGGTCTCGAGCGACTTGTCGAGGTCCTCCTGGAAGTCCGGCATGCAGGCCTCGATGACCAGCTTGCGATAGCCCGCTCGCCCGAGCCCCGGGCGCTCTCCCAGGCTGAGACCCACGTCGTCCAGGGTCATGATCTGCACGAAGCAGTCCGCCAGGTCGAAGTAGCGATAGACGCTGCGCTCGGGTGCGGGGCCGGTCACTGGAGGGGGAGGGGAGAGGGAGGGGGTGGGGATCGGCGCGGCCCGCGAACCTCTCTCGGTTCCGGGCGCTGCCATGGCGTACCCCTCGTCCCCTGAGCCGTCGGATCTTGAAGGTGGGTGTCGTCAGGCCGTTCGGATCCCGTCGGGAGACCCCCCCGCGTGTTCCAGATCACGCCTCTCCGCGCTACGAAAGCCCTGTCGTCCGCGCACTCGGGGGCCCTACACTCGGCCCCCGACGCAGACATGAGTGCCGAAGAAGACGTCAAGTTCCTCGCCAAGCTGGTGCATCGCGGACACCTCTCGCGGGAGGAGGCCGAGCCGGTGATCGGGCGTCTCAAAGAGGGCGCGCCCCTCGACGAGGCCCTCCTCGAGGCCGAGGGCTGGGACGGGGAGCGGGTCGCGAAGATGCGCCGGACCGACGCGGGCGAGCGGCCGGAGATCCCCGGGCACGAGGTCCTCGGCACCCTCGGCGTCGGCGGCACGGCCGAGGTCTTCCGCGCCCGGGAGAAGAAGTCCGGCAGGACTCTCGCCCTCAAGATCCTGACCCGGGCCTACGCCCGCAACCCCCTCGAGGTGAAGGCGTTCATCGAGGAGGCGCGGCTGCTCGAGCGACTCGACCATCCTGGGCTGGTGAAGGGGTTCGGGCCGGCGAAGTTCGAAGGGACCTACCTCTCGCGCATGGAGTCCGTCGACGGCCAGACCCTGCAGGAGTACCTGGACGGAGGTCACCTCTTCGACGAGGAGGCGGCCTTCCGCATCACCCTCGAGGTGGCCGAGGTCCTGCGGTACATGGCGAGCGAGGGGCTCGTCCACCGGGACGTCAAGCCGGGCAACATCATGCTGGCGCAGAGCGGCCGGGTGAAGCTGATCGACCTCGGCTTCTGCGCCCAGCAGGACGCGTGCGACGCTGCTGGCACCGCGCGCGGGACGGTCCAGTACCTCTCGCCGGAGCAGGCGGAGGGCGGCGCGCAGGCGGACATCCGCAGCGACATCTACGCGCTCGGCGTGACCCTCTATCAGCTCACCATCGGATCGCTGCCCTTCGAAGGCGACTGCGACGAGGACACCCTGCGCATGCACGTCATGGAGCGGCTCTCGTCCCCCGAGCTCAAGAGCCACGCTCACTCCCCGCTCCTCCACTACTTCGTCGAGAAGATGATGTCGAAGGATCCGGAGCTCCGGTACCAGAGCTGGGACGAGCTCGTCACCCATGTCGGTGAGCAGGTCGAGGGATCCGCGAGCCTCGACTTCAAGTCGGGCGCGAGTCAGCGAGGTCAGGGGCGCGGCGTCTCGGGCAAGGGCCGCGGCCGGGGCACCGGGCGATCGTCCTCGTCCGGACGCGGCCGTCGGAGCTGAGAACGATGGGGGAGCGTGTGGAACCGGTCGCGGGGCCCGCGGCCGATCCCGGCCTGGGCGGGGTCGTCCCCTTCCGCTTCTCTTGTCACCGATGCGGTCACTGCTGCACCGGCGGCGAGGGCCACGTGTGGCTGGAGGACGGGGAGAGCGAGGCCATGGCCGCCGCCCTCGGGATGGACCACGAGGCCTTCGAACGTCTCCACGTGCGCGCCGTGCCCGACCCGCGCGAGCCCGGGCGGCTGCGGCGCTCGCTGCGCGAACAGGACGAGGGCCGCGGAGGGCGCTGCACCCTGCTGGAAGGGCAGAACCACTGTTCGGTCTACGCCGCGCGGCCGGCGCACTGCAGCACCTTCCCGTACTGGCCGAGCGTCATGGAGACCGAGGACGGCTTCGAGGCCGCGCGCGGGACCTGCCCGGGCATCCGGCTCGAGCCGGACGAGGAGACGCGCGCGGAGGCCTTCCGAAGGCTCGAGGCCGTCTACGCCGAGCTCGAGGAGCTCCTCGCGGCCGTGCGGCCCGTGTGCATCGCCCGCGGCGTGTGCTGCCGCTTCGAGGAGGCGGACCACGTCCTCTACGCGACGGGGCTCGAGGCCGACTACGCGGCGGCGAAGAAGTCGCACGCGCCGGCGCCCGAGGCCGAGGGGCGCTGCCCCTACCACGTCGAGGGGAAGTGCACTGCCCGCGAGGGCCGCCCTCTCGGCTGCCGCAGCTACTTCTGCGACCGGGGCTTCTCGGACGCGCTCGAGGCCACCCACGAACGTCTCCTTGGCGAGATCCGGGAGATTGAACGCGAGCTCGACTATCCCGCCACCTACGCCCCCTTTCCTCGGATGCTGCTGGACCGAGGCGTGGGCGTCGAGGCGAGGCCCTGAACGTCGGCATCCGCGGCTCGCGACGGGATGGACGCTTCGACTGCACGGTGCGGTCGTCTCTCGGGTGACTTGCAGCTGAGACGTCCGGCGATCGCACCGCGCATTGTCGCGCGCGGGGCCTCCTTCACATCGGTGCGATCGCGCGGAGCGCGTTGTGTCCCCGGACGTTGCCCTCGATCGCTGCCTGGGGCTAACACGTGGAGTGTATTCCCGGGAAGCCGCGAATCCACCCATGCCCTAGCCTCGGCATCACCCGCTTCCCGTTTCACGGCCGCGCACAGCCCGACCGTGTGCTCGATCGCCGGCTTCACGCGGCGGTCGATTCATCCCGCTGCCTTCTTTCCCTCCTCATGACGTCTCTCCTCCTTCCCTGCCTCGTCATCGAGCGTGTCACTTCCCGGCGGTTGCTCGTTCCCGGTCTCTTCGCGATCGCCGCTTCGATCGGTCCGTCATCGGTCGCGGCGCAGTCGACCTCGTTCGGCTCGCAGGAAGTGATTACTACATCCGCGGCCGGCGCGAGCTCTGTGTACGCCACGGACCTGGACGGAGACGGCGACGCCGACGTCCTCTCGGCCTCCTACCTCGACCATAAGATCGCCTGGTACGAGAACCTCGGCGGCGGCTCCTTCGGCGTGCAACAGGTCATCACGACCTCCGCGGACTTCGCCACCTCCGTGTACGCCACAGACCTGGACGGAGACGGC
>CBFIJG010000049.1:0-23858 GCA_965662915.1 Planctomycetota bacterium
GTTATACCGCGGCGCCCGGGAGGGCGCCGCGCGAGTCGGCCGCCCGGCGGCCGCGCGGGGATCAGCGACCTCGGGGCTCCGGTCGGGCCGGGCCCACGTGGGCCGCTCGCGCCGGCCCGCTCCGGGGCCTCGGCGGCGCCCTCAAGAGACGCTCCGTGGTCGCGCCGGACGGCTGCGCACATCGCCCGGGTCGGAGGCTGGCTCAGCCGCGCTCCAGGAGTCCGAGCACCCGCTCTTTCACGGACGTCATGGCGACGCCACCCTCCGCGTCGGGCTCGCCGATCACGGGACCGAAGGGCTCGCTCGAGATCCAGACCGGGCCGTCCGCGGGGTCCGGCGGGACGAGGCCGTGGCTGCCCTTCACGAGCCCCGCGTCCAGCGGGATCACGTCCATCAGGTAGCGCATTCCGAGCTTCTTCTGGGCCACGCGCCGCGCGACGCGCAGCATCGGGAGCTTCAGCGCGGGGTCGAGGAACATCTCGAGCGGGTCGTAGCCGGGCTTGCGATGGATGTCGACCGTGCGGGCGAAGTCGGGCTCGGCGTCGGCGCCGCGCCAGTATGTGTAGGTGAACCAGGCGTCGGGCTCGCTCAGCAGCACGAGGTCACCCGCGTTGGGGTGGTCGAGGCCGGCGCCGCGGCGCGCGTCGCCCTCGAGCACGGCGCCGACCTCCGGCAGCGCCTCCAGCACAAGGCGGGCCTCGGCGCGGCTCGCGTCGTCCTTGCAGTAGACGTGGGCGACCTGGTGGTCGACGAGCGCGAAGGCGCGGCTGCCGAAGGGGTCGAGCACGTCCCCGTCGGGCGTGGAGCGCGCGCGCATCAGCCCCGCGTCACGCAGGGCCAGGTTCGGCGCGGCGTGACGCGACACGTCGCGGATGCCGTACTCGCTCACGCACACCACGGCGGCCCCGGCCTCGTCCGCCGTGGCGACGAGATCACCCACGACGGTGTCGAGCTCCTCGAGGGCGCGGAGCGAACGCGGGTCGCCGGGTCCGAAGCGTTGGTGGTCGTAGTCGAGGTGGGGGAGGTACGCCATCGTCAGCGTCGGCCGCTCCTTCCGCAGGGTGCGGATGGCGGCGTCGGCGATCCAACGGCTCGAGGGCAGACCGGCCTTCGGCCCCCAGAAGTCGAAGAAGGGAAAGGCGCCGAGCTCGGCCTCCGCCTCGGTCCCGAACTCCGGCGGCCAGGAGTAGATCGCGGGGATCTTCCGACCGTCGGCGGGGTAGTAGGGGCGCGGCGTGATCGAGAGATCCACGGCCGCTCCCATGTTCCACCACCAGAACAGCTTCGCGCAGGTGAACGAACCATCCCTGCGCTTCGCGGTCTCGTAGATCTTCTCGCCGTCCACGAGGTGGTTGGACTGCCGCCAGAGCGCGACCTCGAAGGTGCGGGGGTCGCGCCATCCGTTGCCGACCGCGCCGTGCTCGGTGGGCAGGGTGCCCGTCAGCATCGTCGCCTGCGCCGAGCAGGTGACCGCCGGCAGGATCGAGCCCATGGGGGCGAGGGATCCGCGCCGGCCGAGGGCGTGGAGGTTCGGGGTGCGGTCCGGAGTCACCTGGCGCGGCGTGAGGCCGACGAGGTCGAGGAGCAGGACGGGGCGCATGGCGGGACGATACCCGCGCGGGGGGCTCCGCGGCGCCGGCCGCGCTACCATCCCGGCCATGGCTGGATTCCTGAAGCGCCTGTTCGGCGGCGGAAAGCAGGGCGTGACCGTCCCTGGCGGGGCGACGATCGAGGAGGGCACCGCCCGCGGGGTCGACATCGGTGATCCCCTGGCGGGTGGCACGCGGGTCGTCCTGGCGAAGGTCGACGGGGAGGTCTTCGCCGTCGACTCGCGCTGCCCGCACGCCGGGGGCCAGATCCAGACGGGCCCCCTGGAGAAGGACCGGTTCGTGGTCTGCCCTCTCCACCGCTACCTCTTCGACCCCCGCACGGGCCACGCGGAGGGAGTCGCCTGCGCGCCGGTCAAGCGCTACCGCGTCGTGACGCGCGGCGACGACGTCGAGGTCTTCGTCTGAGGGCCGGGGTGCCATGGGGGCGCCACGCCCGCTACCTTGGGGCTCCGCGCCGGCGGCCGTCACCGCTGCGCGAAGGACCCCGATGAACGCACGCTCCAATGGCCGCGCTGCGGCCGCCGCCGCCAGCCTCCTCCTCGCGCTCCCCGCCGCCGCCCAGGCCGGCGCCGACGACTCCCCGGGGACCGGCAACCCCTGGGACGCCGTTCACCACAGCGACGGCGCGACGCTCGGGGACCGGATGAGCGACGGATACTGCGCCGCCAACCGGCGCGTCGACGAGCAGCAGCTCGTTCATCCGATCACGGCCCCGAACATCAGCGAGGATCCCTTCATCACGACCGACGTGCGGGGGACCGTCATCAACCACTCCTTCCCCCGGAGCCAGTTCCTCGACGGGCAGGGAGCGCTGATCCTCGATGTCCAGGGCCGCCTCGCCGTCACGGACGACCTGCAGATCTTCGTCAACCGGCTGGGCCTCGCCGACGTCCACCTGCCGGACTCCGCGGATCACGGGATCACCGATCTCGGCGTCGGCTTCAAGTACGCGATCCTGAAGGACTGGAACACCCACCAGCACGTCTCCCTCGGCGCGAGCTTCGAGTTCGGTATCAGCGACGAGGACCGGTTCTACGGCGACGACGAGGCGCGGCTGTTCGCGACCTTCGCGCGGCGCCTCGGCGAGGTGAACGTCTCCGGCAGCGCGAACCTGCGTCTCGCGGTGGGGGACGAGGACCCGAGAGGGGACAGCGACAACCTCAGCCTGCACCTCCACGCGGACTATCCCCTGCATCCCAACTTCAGCCCGGTCCTGGAGCTGAACTACTACGACACCCTCTCCAACGGTGGGAACGTCACGCCCTACAGCGGCGTGGACCTCGCGAACTTCGGGGGGAACGAGAACGAGGACGTCCTGTCCTACGGCCTCGGCGGCGAGGCGCGTCTCCTCGACGACGTCGTCGTGCGAGCAGCTTACGAGGCGGCGCTGACGGACAACGAGGACATCTTCGGCGACCGCTGGACGCTCTCGGCGATCTGGCGCTTCTGAGCGCGCCGGGCCGGCTCAGCGCAGGGCCGCCTGGAGCCGGTTCGCGACCTTCGCGTTCTGCGAATTGACGTGGACCGCCGTGGAGCGGCTGTCCCGGGCCTCCACGAGGATCGTCGTCTCCGCGCCCTGGATCGTCGTCCGGATGCTGCGCGGCACTCCGTTGCTCGCGAGCGGAGCGGTCGTCATCCCCTGGACGGCCGAGCGGACGCGCGTCCAGGTGGACTCCACGTCAGCGTTGACGATGAAGCCGGAGGTCCGGACGCCGCGGGGACGCATCGCGCCGCTGGTCGTCTCGGTGATGCAGCTCGCCGTTCCCAGAAGAAGCGAGAGGGCGGCGAGTGCGAGCGCGGTTCGCCGCATGGTCAGGGAGCGAGGAGGTCTTCCCAGGCCGCCCGCTGACGCGGACGCTCGGGACGCGGCGCGCTGAGGCGCACCTCGAGGCGGCGGCCCAGGGCTCGCGAGACGCGGGACAGGATCGACAGATCCACGCAGTCGTACTCGGGGTCCTCCCAGAGCGCGACGACGGCCTCGGTGACCCCGAGTCGCGACGCGAGCTCCTCCTGGGTCAGGCCGGCGCTGCGGCGGTTCGCCCGGATCATGGGGCCCAGGGTGCTACTGACGGACGCACCAGCGCTCGGCGCGGGGCAGTTCGACGGGGCGGCGCTGGTGGGAGCGGAGAGAGGTTGGTTCATCTTCGGAGGGGCTGGGGGGACGCACGACCTGTATCGGCCTTCTCCGGAGAAACCTTTTGGGGAGATTAGAAGAGCCGCCTGGAGGATCCGTAGAGGCGTTCTCGTGGCTACGCTCCGCCCGCCATGCCCGAATTGCCCGAGGTCGAGACCACCGCCGCGCTGGTCAGGCCCCACGTCGTGGGCCGCCGGATCCTGGGCAGCGAGGTCTCCTGGGAGCGGACCCTGGGCGGTGCCTCACCGGAGGCCTTCGCGGAGGCGGTCCGGGGCGCGTCCATCGCAGCGGTCGAGCGGCGCGCGAAGTGGATCCTGATCGAGCTCGAGAGGCGCGGGCGCGCGGCCGGGACGATCCTCTGTCACCTGCGCATGACCGGCCGTCTGGTCGTCGACGCGGACGCCGAGGCGCAGCCCTACGAACGGGTTGCCCTGCGCCTCGAGGGCGCCGGGCGCGAGCGATCGCGCCTGCGCTTCCTCGACGTCCGCAAGTTCGGGCGCTTCCGCTTCGAGCCGGATCCGGCCGCGTTCCTGTCCGAGCTGGGGCCCGAGCCCCTCGGCCCCGAATTCACCGCCGCGTGGTTCCGTGCGGCGCTCCGACGCCGGGACCGCGCCCTCAAGCCCCTGCTCCTCGACCAGACCTTCCTCGCGGGGCTCGGGAACATCTACGTGGACGAGTCGCTCTTCCGCGCCGGCCTCCACCCGCTGCGACCGGCGTCCAGGGTCCCCCGCGATCGCGCGGACGCTCTCCACGCGGCGATCCGGGAGGTGCTGGCCGCCGCCGTCGAGCGCGAAGGATCGAGCTTCGACGCCTTCTACCGCACTCCGGAGGGTCAGCCCGGCCAGTACCAGCATCTCTTCCAGGTCTACGGCCGGGACGGCCAGCCCTGCCCGCGCTGCGGCCGCGCGATCAAGAAGCTGGTCGTGGGCCAGCGCGGGACCCACATCTGCACCCGTTGTCAGCCAGCCCCTCGCCGGAGAAGCCGATAGACTCGGCGCGCCGAAACGGCCACCCAGCAAAGCCATGCTCGACACCAGCGACTTCAAGAAGGGCGTCTGCCTCGTCTACAAGGACGAGCCCTGCATCATCGTGGACTACAGCGTCTCGACGCCGACGGCGCGCGGGGCGAACACGATCTTCAAGACCAAGCTCCGCAACCTGAAGACCGGCCAGCTCTACAACGAGACGATCCGCAGCGGCGACAAGTTCAGCGAGGTCGACCTCGAGCGCCACGGCGCGAGCTACCTCTACAACGACGGGAGCCGCTGGTACTTCATGGACGACGAGTCGTTCGAGCAGTTCGATCTCGCCAAGGACGAGCTCGGCGGCGACGAGCAGTACATCGTCGACGGCCTCGAGGGCATGCAGGCCATGGTGATCGACGGCCAGGTCGTCTCGATCCAGCTGCCGATGACGGTGGTCCTCGAGGTCACCGAGTGCGACCCGACGATCAAGGGCGCCACGGCGCAGGCGCAGCTCAAGCCGGCCGTGTGCGAGACCGGGCTGAGCGTGCAGGTCCCCGCCTACGTCGAGGTGGGGACGCGCATCAAGATCGACACGCGCGACGGTCACTTCGTCGAGCGGGAGAAGTGATCCGCGCGCGGTCGCGCGTCAGCACGACGCGCGGTCGGCCTGGACGAGGTGGCGGTCCGTGTGCGCCACGAGGTAGCGCACGACGTCGCCGATCTTGAGCCGCAGGAACGGCCCCAGCAGCGTGTTCGAGCGCACGTTGAGGTCCACCTTCTCCATGCGCTCCAGGACTCCGCGCCAGCGCTCCAGCTGGTCGGAGAAGCGCGCGAGGGCCTCGGCCGGACTCATGGGGGGGCCCTGGGCCGCGGGATCGAAGCTCTTGAAGGTCCACACCTTCAGGGCGATCCGCGGGCGCCCGTCCTCGGCGGTCTCGCGCGGCGCCATCCCGGCGCGCATGAACGCGCCCACCACACCCGGCTGGTAGCTCTCGACGGCGCGGCGCCCCCTCCGCTCGGCCCTCGCCACCGCGCGCTCGAGGTGGTTCATGTAGAGCGCGTTCGCCTTGCGCACGTGCTCGAGGCAGTCGACTGCGCACCACTTGCGCGGGCCGGGGCGGCGCGTGAGCGCCTCGTCCCCGCGCGCACGCCAGCCGTCGACCACGTCGCGGCGATAGCGCTCCAGGTCGGCGTGGAGCTCCGCGAGGACGTCGGCGGAGCGCAGCGGCGAGCGGGCCACTTACGGGGCCTCAGGCGCGCATCTGCCAGGCGGCGTCCACCTCGGGCACCGACGGCCACTGCTCGGCCGCCAGGCTGAGGTAGAGCGTCACGTCCGCGGGGTCGAACTCCTTGTCGAGCTCGGCCACGGCCGCCGCGACCTTGTCACCCGCGGGCGTGTCGTTCTCGACGTCGTCGATCATCCCCTCCTTGTGGGGGACGCCGGTCTTGTCGAGGAACCCCGTGACGAGGTCCTTGGCGTTCTTCAGCAGGTAGCTGCCGAACAGCTCGTAGCAGAGCTCCGCGTTCGCCCCGCGCGTGAGGATCGCGCGGGCGTGGCGCGCGCGCTTGTCCATCGGGACCTTGCGGATCATCTGCGGTCTGAACTTCAGGGCGCCTGCCACCTCGCCGTCGAGGGGGCCGAAGCCGTCCTGGGCGAGGGAGTCGTAGAGGTGGAGGAAACGCTCCTCCTTCATCCGCTTGAGCTGTTCGATGACCTGCATGGTGATGTGTGAGGGCGCGTGTCGCCGCCCCCGAGGAGGCCCCTGGGCCCCACGAATCGGGCGGAGAGCCTAACAACTGCCTCCGGGCACGACCCAGAATGCTGGCATGTCCCCCGGACCCGAGATCGGCCAGGAGAGCGCTCCTGTGCAGGCCGCGCGCGCGAGCACGACGGGATCGTTCTCTCGCAGCGAGGCCACCTACGCGGCCCTCGCGGGTCTCTTCATGGTCACGCTGGTCCTCACCAACGTGATCGCCTCGAAGCTCTTCGACGTGCCCGTCCCCGAGGCGCTCCAGGGCGTCACGGGCGGCGCCACCCTGACCCTGACCGCGGGGCTGGTCACCTACCCGATCACCTTCCTGCTGACGGACACCGTCGCGGAGATCTGGGGACAGCGGCGCGCGGCGTTCATGGTCTACGCGGGCTTCTTCATGAGCTTCGTGATGATGGCGGTGCTCTGGATCGCGGTCGCCCTGCCGCCCTCCGCGGCGTGGACCTACCCGGCCTACGCGACGACCGAGGCGTCGCAGGTGGCCTACGAGGCGACGTTCTCAGCGCCCGGGGTCCTCGTGATGGCGTCGATGACGGCGTACCTCGTGGCCCAGCTCATCGACGTCCGGCTGTACCACTTCTGGTGGCGAGTGACCGGCGGCAAGCACCTGTGGCTGCGCAACAACGGTTCCACGTGGATCAGCCAGCTGGTGGACACGATCATCGTGAACTCGATCTTCCTGCGCTTCGGCCTCGACCTCGAGTGGGGGGTGATCGGCTCGATCATCGTCGCGTCCTACTTCGCGAAGCTGCTCATCGCCGCGCTCGACACCCCGCTCATCTACGTGTCGCGAGCGGGGCTCGAGCGCTGGCTCGGCATCCCGCATGATCCCGCGCGACGGAGCGCGCCCCTCGAGTGAACACGCCCTCCCCGGACCGACGCGGAGGGGTCGACGGCCCCGTTCGATGAACCCCATCAATCCCACCAGGAGCCTCCTCGGACCGACGCTCGCCCTCGCCCTCGCGCTCGTCGGCTGCGGCGGCGCCGCGGAGCCGGAGGCCCCTGCGCCCGGCGATGGCTCCGATGGCCCTGCAGTGACGGCGACGGCCGGCGTCGAGGGCGGCGAACGCCTCTCGGGGCCGCAGCCGACCACCCCGCCACCCGCGGCGTCGCTGGACAGCGCCACCGCGGTCGACCTGCCCGAGGACTGGCGGCTCTACGAGGACCCCGTCAGCGGCGGCTCCTTCGGCCACCCGCGGGACTGGCTGGTGCGCCCGGCCCAGGGAGCCCTCTTGCTGCTCCCCGACGACCATCGCGAGGACCGCGAGCTGATCACGGTGACCGCCGTCGACGCCCCGGGCGCGACGGATCCGCGGGCGCCCGAGGTCGGCGCGGCGCTCGACGCCGTCGTGAGCGCCTCGTTCCCGACCCTCGCGCGCAAGTCCGGCCCCGACGACGTCGAGGGGGTGGACTTCGACGCCGTCTCCTACGAGTACCGCGGCCGGTTGAGCGCCGACCGTATCGGGCGCTGCCGCGTCTACGTGACGGTCGCAGGCGGCCGGGCGGCCGCCCTCTCCCTCGTCGCGGATCGCACGAGCTTCCGGCGGCGCCGGGCGGACGTCGAGGCGATCTTCGCGACGTTCCGGGCCCGCCGCGCCGAGGCGCCGACGCCCCCGGGAGCCGAGCTCGCGCCCGACCTCGATCCGCGGCTCGTGGGCATGTTCCAGGGCGAGGCCGCGGCCTCGGCCGCGGGGGCGGTCGTGAACACCCGGCTGGTCTACGCGCTGGGTGGAGACGGGGTCGTGCTCCTCGGCGCGCGGTCGAACATCAGCGCGTCCGAGCGGGACGCCGCGGGCAGCCTCGAGTGGACGGCCGCGGGCGCGACCGACCGCGATCTGCAGCGCGGCCGCTGGTCCTCACGCGGCGGCGTCCTGCGCATCGAGTGGTCCGGCGGGGGGATGAGCGCCTTCCGGTACGGCTTCGAGCCCGACGGCACCCTCGCCCTGCGCGAGCTCCTGACCGGCGAACTCGTGGACATCTACACGCGCGTCCAGTGACGGAGGAGAACGCGCTCGACCCCGGCGTCGCGCCCTTCGTGGGCATGGACGTCTATCTCTTCGACCAGCTCGTCCGCGGTCGCGTGGTACCCGGCGCGCGGGTCCTCGACGTGGGCGCAGGCTCGGGGCGCAACATCGCGTGGCTCATCGAGCAGGGCTACGAGGTGGCCGCGGTCGAGCCTCGCGAGGACGCCTGGCTCGCCATGGAGGAGCGCCTCGGCGCGCGGGGTCTCTCCACCGGAGCGGTTCAGCTGATCCGGACCTCCATCGAGGACGCCTCCCTCGAGCCCGCGAGCTTCGATCTCGTGATCTGCAACGCGGTGCTCCACTTCGCTGCGAACGATGCGCATTTCGACGCGATGCTCGAGGCGTCGTGGTCGGCCGTCGCGCCGGGCGGTGTCCTCTTCGTGCGCCTCGCGAGCGCGATCGGGATCGAGGAGCGCGTGGTCCCGCTGGGGGAGGGCCGATTCTTCCTGCCTGACGAGACCGAGCGCTACCTCGTGGACGAGCGGCGTCTCGTGGAAGCGGCGGCGCGGCTCGGTGCCCTCCAGCTCGACCCCATCAAGACGACCGTGGTCCAGGGCCTGCGCGCCATGACGACCTGGGTCCTGGGACGGCCGCTCGCGGGCGGCTGATCGGCCGGGCGCCGCCTCCGCGACGGGTCAGGGAGCGAGGCGCGGGCCGATCGCGGGCAGGAACGGGAGGATCAGCGCGGGCGGCCAGAGCTGGACGCCGAGCGGCAGCTGGGCGACGTGGAGCTGGACTCCCTCGCGCAGGCCGACTTCGACGCCCAGGGCCGGGCTCTCGAGCTCGACCCCGGTCCCGCTCGCCGTCACCCCCGCGCGGAGCCAGGCGTGGTCCTTGCCCGTGGCGTTCGGGGAGAGCGTTGGGGAGAGACAGGGCGTCGCGCGCGCGACGCATTCGACGAAGGTGTTCGAGTTCGGTCCCGGGAACGCCCGGTACTCGCCGCGCTCCCACTGGTCCTCCACCGCGGCGAGGGCCGCGATCGCCGCGATCGCGTCGTCGCCGTGCGTCACGTCGATGACGCGCACCGGTTCGCTCCATCGCAGGTCCTCGCGCGCCTCCTCCGGGTTCAGGGAGGAGCGCCGCACGTTCGTCGCGGGTCCCGGGACTCCGACGCGGGTCCAGGTTCCGTCGGCGGCGCGGTAATCGATCCAGGTGTGGACGGCGAAGCGCGCGTACCAGGGCTCGCCGTCGGGGATGCTGCACTCTTTCACGTGCACGACAGGCCCTTCGCCCTGGTGGGGGACGATCACCGAGGGGCGGCGCGAGGCGTACGCCGCCGGCAGCGCGGCCAGGACGGGGAGGATCCAGCGCGCAGCCATCGTCCTCAGGACAGGATCGCGTCGACCGTGACCTTGAAGGTCGCGGGCCGGCCGGCGAGCGGGTGGTTCGCGTCGAGGATCACGCCGTCGGGGTTCACCTCGACGATGACGGCCGCCATCTCCGCGGCTTCCTCCTCGTCCTCTCCCTCCTCGGGTTCGACGCGGATGTTCACCAGGCTTCCCTTCTCGAGCTCCATGTCGGCGGGGAAGTCCTCGCGGGACACGGCGACGAAGGCCTCGGGATCGGGGTCGCCGAAGGCCTCGCCCTCGGGGCAGGTCACCTCGATCGTGTCGCCCACGGGGCGGTCGATGAGAGCGTCCTCGACGGTGGGGGGGAGCTCGCCCTCGCCGAGGGTCACCTCGAAGGATTCCTCGGGGTCCGTCTCCTCGATCAGTTCGCCGTGCTCGTCGAGGATCTGGATGGACACGCGGATGCGGGAGCTCTTGGTGGTGCGATTCATCGCGGGATGGGGGGGCTCGCCGTGTCGGCGGTGGCCTGGAGTGGCGCGCTCTAGCGCGCGGGGGACTCGGTGGTGGGGATCGCCTTGCGCGGACCCAGGTAGGTGTAGCCCTGGAGCGCCGTCTCGTAGCGTTCCCAGAACAGGGCGGACTCCTCGTAGGTGAGGCGTCCGGCGTCGAGGGCGTCCTCGACGTGTCCGCGGAGCTGACGCAGGAGCTCGTCCTCCTTGTAGTCCACGTACTCGAGGACCTCGCGCACGCGGTCGCCGCGCACCACGTGGGTCAGCTTCGGCCGCCCCTGGGCGTCGAGGTCCACGTGGACGACGTTCGTGTCGCCGAAGAGGTTGTGCATGTCGCCCAGGATCTCCTGGTACGCGCCGACCAGGAAGAAGCCCATGAAGTACGGCTCGTCCGGTCGCTGCTCGTGGACCTCGAGGGTCGTCTTGATCCCGCGGAGATCGATGAAGCGCTGGATCTTCCCGTCCGAGTCGCAGGTCAGGTCCGCCAGCACCGCGCGGCGCCCGGGCTCCTCGTCGAGGCGGTGGATCGGCAGGACGGGGAACATCTGGCCGATGGCCCACGCGTCGGGGAGGGACTGGAACACGCTCATGTTCAGGAAGAGCGTGTCCGCCAGCGCCTTCTCCAGGGCCTCGACGTCCTCGGGCACGTAGTCCATCCGGCGCGCCGTCGCGAGGACAGCGTGGCAGGCGCGCCAGAAGTGCTCCTCGAGCTGGGCGCGCTCGTCGAGGCCGAGCTGGCCCGTGTTGAAGAGCAGCATGCCCTGCTCCCGCAGGTCGAGGGCGTCGTGGTAGGTCTCGAGGTAGTTGCGCTGGTTGATCTTCGAGGCGAGCTCGGCCATGGCCTGGACCTGCTCGGTCGCGTCAGGCGCGACCTCGACGATCCCGGGGTGGCTGCCCGCGTCGAAGGTCGTCGCGCCCATGGCCTCCGCGATCAGCACCGCGTGATGGGAGACGAGGGCGCGGCCCGACTCGGTGACGATCGTCGGCGGCTCGAAGCCGCGCTCGCGGGCGGCCTCCGCCAGGGCGTAGACCACGTCGTTGGCGTACTCCTGGAGCGAGTAGTTCTTGCTCGACTCGAAGTCGGTGTTCGATCCGTCGTAGTCCACCGCGAGCCCGCCGCCCGCGTCGAACCAGCGGATCCGCGCGCCGAGATCGTGGAGGCCCGCGAGGATGTTGGTGGCCTCGCGCATGGCCTGCTTGATCGAGCGAATGTGGGTGATCTGGCTCCCGATGTGGAAGTGGAGGAGCTCGAGGCAGTCGAGCATCCCCGCGGCCTCGAGGTCCTGGACGACGCGCACGATCTCGCGCGTGGTCAGACCGAACTTCGAGCGGTCGCCGACCGAGTCCTGCCAGCGGCCGGAGGAGCGGAAGGAGAGCTTCGCGCGCACGCCGATGCGCGGGCGGATGTCGAGCTTGCGCGACGCCTCGAGGACCGTCGCGAGCTCGGTGAACTTCTCGACGACGATGATCGGGGTGATGCCCAGCTTGCTGGAGAGGAGCGCCGTCTCGACGTACTCGGCGTCCTTGTACCCGTTGCAGATCATCAAGGCGTTCTCGCCCGCCTCGACCGCGATCCCCGCGACGAGCTCGGGCTTGCTGCCGACCTCGAGCCCCATGCCGTGGCGCCGGCCCTCGTCCATGAGCGTCTCGACGACCCAGCGCTCCTGGTTGACCTTGATCGGGAAGACGCCGCGGTACGCGCCGGGGTACTCGAACTCGGCGCGGGCCCGGGCGAACGCGCCGGCGATGTCGCGCACGCGCGCGCGCAGGAGCCCGTCGAAGCGCAGGAGGAGCGGCGTCTGCACGCCGCGCCGCCGGATCTGACCGACGAGCTCATAGAGGTCGATGCCCGGGCCGCTCTCGGTCTCCGTCGCGTCGGGGTGGATCGACACGCGCCCGGCGTCGTTGACGCGCACGTACTGGCCGCCCCACTTCTCGACGAGGTAGAGATCGGCGCTCTTCTCAGTGCTCCAGCGATCCATGGCGGACGATGTTCGCGCGCAGGGTGATGGGGGACGCGATCGCCGGCTGGCCCGCCCGGGCCGCCCGATCTCCGTCCCGTCCTGGGCGGCGCGGGAGCATAGCCGCTGTTTCCTGGATCCGCCGGACGGGCCGCGGGAATGCCGGGGGGGCGACCCAGGTGGGCCGTCCCGCTATCTTCTGGCGATGACCAGGATTCGCCTCACGAAGAGCCCCGCGACCCTCCTCAAGGGCGTCGATCGGCTCCTCGTCATCGCTCCCAAGCGCACCTTCGACGACGGCGGCTTCCTCGACGTCCTCCCCGAGCCGCTCATGCGCTTCGCCGTGGACCTCGCGAGCGATCTCCATCCGGGCCTGGGCGGAGCCGCGGCGGGCACCCTCACGGGCAGCAGCCCGCGCAAGCTCGCGGTCGGCGTGCTGCCCGACGAGGTCTCCCGCCACAACTCACCGGCGCGGGCGGAGGCCATCCGCAAGGTGGTCGCCCAGTCGAGCACCGGTCGCTCGGGCAGCGCAGCGATCCTGCTCGTCCTCGACGACGCCGAGCACCTGAGCGCCGCCGTCTGCGCGGTGGGCAAGGCCCTTCCGCTCATGCCGAGCGCTGTGCGCAAGGGGGACAAGGCGCCCGCCGAGCCGAAGCTCAACATCATGGCGATCGGCCCGGACGAGGCGCCGCTCGCTCCGCCCAAGACACTCCAGCCGCTCCTCGACTTCCAGCGCCACGCGGGTCGGCTGGTGGACACTCCGCCCACCGATCTCGGGCCGGCGGGGTTCCAGTCGGAGGCCACGCGCCTGCTCCGCGGGCTGCCCGGTCTCACGCGAAAGACCTTCGTCGGCGACGCGCTGTTGCGTGCGGGGCTCGGCGGGATCCATGCCGTCGGACGCTGCGCCGTCGAGGCGCCGCGCATGCTCGTGTTCACGCACACGCCCACGGCGAAGTCGAAGGCGAAGCGCCACATCGCGCTGGTCGGCAAGGGCGTGACCTACGACACGGGCGGCCTCTCGCTCAAGGTCGGCGGGAGCATGGTCGGCATGAAGGCCGACATGGGCGGCGCCGCAGCGGTGCTCGGCGCCTTCGCTGCGCTCGTCAAGGGCGGCGCGCCCTGCAAGGTCAGCGCGGTCATCTGCCTCGCGGAGAACGCGATCGGACCGGCCGCCTACAAGCCCGACGACGTGATCGAGATGCACAGCGGCTACCGCGTCGAGATCAACAACACCGACGCGGAGGGGCGCCTGCTCCTCGGTGACGGCGTCAGCTACGCTGCCCGCAAGCTCAAGGCCGACACCGTCATCGACATCGCGACCCTCACCGGCGCCCAGGGCGTCGCGACGGGCAAGCTCCACGGGGCCCTGGTGGCCGACGACGAGGACGTCGAGCGCGCGATCGTCGAGGCCGGCCGCGCCTCGGGGGACCTCGTCCACCCGCTCCCCTACGCGCCCGAGTTCTACCGCCCGGAGTTCTCGAGCAAGATCGCGCACATGCGCAACTCCGTCGCGAACCGCGCCAACGCTCAATCGAGCTGCGCCGGCGAGTTCGTCCACTGGCACATGGACGGCACCGAGGCCCGCTGGGCCCACGTCGACATGGCCTACCCCGCGATGAGCGGGGGACGCGCCACCGGCTACGGCGTCGCGCTCCTCGCCACCTCAGTCCGTCACCTCACCCGCTGATCCATGGGCTCCTCCCTCTCGCTCCTCGCCGTCGGCGCGGCGGCCCTCGCCGCTGCCCTCCTCCCGGCGCCGCCCGCTCCTGTTCCCTCGCCCGCCGCCGAGGGCTGGCGCAGCCTCTTCGACGGCACGAGCCTCGACGGCTGGACCGAGACCGGTGGACCCTACGACGGGGACGCGGACTGGACCGTCGAGGACGGCGTCATCGTCGGCCGCGAGGCGAAGGGCGCGCGCGGCGGGCTCCTCTACACGGAGTCCATGCACCAGGACTTCGAGTTCGAGTGCGACGTGCGCATCACGGCGCCCTTCGACAGCGGCATCTTCGTGCGGATGGCGCCGGGCCAGCGCGGGGCTCAGTTCACCCTGGACGATCGGCCCGGCGGCGAGATCTGCGGCATCTACTCGAACGGCTGGCTCTTCCACGAGAGCGGCGGCGACGCCGCGTGGCGCAGCGACACGTGGTGCCACGTCAAGGTCCGTTGTCAGGGCGACCCCATGCACCTCATGGCGTGGATCGACGGCGACAAGGTCCTCGACTACCGCATCCCCGAGGGCGTCGACGACTTCGCCAGCACCGGGCGCATCGGCATCCAGGTGCACGGCGGCATGAACGACCCGCCCGACGCGGCGGTGCGCTTCAAGAACCTGCGCGTGCGCGACCTCGCGCCCGCCCAGGAGTTCGTCGAGGACGAGTCCGGCGCGATCGCCCTCACTCCCGTGGGCGCGGCGAACGGCTGGGAGCCGCTCTTCAACGGTGAGGATCTCACCGGCTGGCGCGTTCCAGGCGCGCCGGACCGGCCGATGACCGTCGCCGAGGGCCTCGCGGCGGGCCTGCGGGTCCAGGACGGCCAGCTCCAGGCCCTGATGAAGGGCTCTGCCCCTTTCGTGCGCACCGCGCGCACGGACTGGCAGGACTTCGAGCTGCGCATGGACTTCAAGATCGCGCGCCTCGCCAACTCCGGCCTCTACATCCGCTCCCTCGACGACGGCTCGAACCCCTCCTTCAACGGGTCGGAGATCCAGATCCTCGACGACTACAACTGGGAGTCGGCCAGCGGCTCGAAGCTGAAGAGCTACCAGTTCACCGGGGGCCTCTACGGCGCGGTCGCCGCGCCGAAGCCCACGGCCCTCGCGCCGATCGGCGAGTGGAACCGCTACCACGTCCAGTGCGTGGGCAGCCGCATGCAGTGCGCGCTCAACGGGACGATCCTGTGGGACGTGGACGTCTCCGACGTCGCGCCTGAACAGGGAGCCGCCTTCGCCGAGCGCGCCGCGGCCGGGTTCATCGGCATGCAGCGCCACGGCTCCGCCGCGGCGACCGAGGCGGAGGTCGGCGCCGCCTTCCGCAACGTGTTCGTGCGCGAGCTCGAGGTGGCCGCGCCCCGCGCGGCCGCCGGCGGCGAGAAGTGATCGCCGCCCCGCGATGAAGCTCCGGCTGCTTCCCTCCTCACTCCACAGCGAGCTCACCGGCTCCCCGGCGCCGCACGCCCAGCCCCTGACGAGCTTCATCGTCACGGGCGAGGGCGGGGCAGGGCCCCTGGCCATCGACGCCGGCAGCCTCGGCATGGTCGGTGACGCGGTGGAGATGGCGCGCGTCGAGGAGGTCGTGCTGACCCACAGTCACATCGATCACGTGGCGACCCTGCCGATGTGGATCGAGGCGTGTCTGAGCCAGGGGCGCGCTCCGGTCCGCGTGCACGCCGCGACGGAGACCGTCGAGGCCCTCCGCGCGCACCTGTTCAACGACGTGCTCTTCCCCGACTTCGAGGCCCTGACGGACGCCGAGGGTCGCGCGCTGCTCGAGTGGGCCCTGATCCCGGAGGAAGGGTCCTTCTCGGTCGCGGGGCTGCGCCTCGAGTCGATCCCGGCCGCGCACCCGGTCCCGACGCGCGGCTTCGTGGTCGACGACGGAGAGCGCGCCGCGCTCTTCGCCGCGGACTCGGGGCCCAATCCGGCGCTCTGGGCCGCGGTCGCTGCGCGCCCGGGGCTCTCCGCCGTGGTGCTCGAGACGAGCTTCCCGGACGCGATGGGCGACATCGCCCTCGGCTCGGGGCACCTGACTCCGGGGCTGCTCGCGGAGGAGCTGCGCCACGCGCCCGCCGACCTGCGGATCCTCGTCGCGCACCTCAAGCCGGCCTACCGGGACGATGTGGCGCGGGCGCTGGAGGCCCTCGGGGACCCGCGGATCGAGCTGCTCCGTCCCGGCGTCGAGATCGAGCTCTGACCCTCGCGTCCGCCGCCGGTCCCGGGAAGCAGCGGAGGGGCGTGTCCACTAAGCTCCAGGACCCGATGGCTGCTCCCTTCCCCGAAAACCCTCGCCGCGCTGTGGCGCTCGCGCTGCTCGCCCTCGCGGCCTGCGGCGGGCCCGCTCCGGCGCCGCCCGAGATCCCCGAGGGGTTCGCGCCCGACGCGAAGGTCGCGGCGCTCCTCGAGGAACGCCACGCCGCTGCGGCGGCCTCTCCCGGCGACGCGGCGATGCACCTCGAGCTGGGTCTCGCGCTCTCCGTCAACGACGGCACCGAGCTCGCCGAGACGTGCTTCCGCAACGCGCTGGCCATCGACGCCTCGAACGCCGAGGCGTGCTACCAGCTCTCGCGGATGCGCGCCGACCTCGGGGCCATGGACGACCAGGTCGCGGAGCTGCGCCGGGTCCTCGAGATCCAGGGCGACTTCCACCCCGCCCGCTACGACCTGGCCTGCGCGCTGCTCGACGAGGGCCGCTACGACGAGGCCCGCCGCGAGTTCGACACGCTCCTGATCCAGGTGCCCGACGCGCCCCTCGTGGAGATGGGCATCGGCCTCGTCGAGGTCGAGCGCGGCGAGGTGATGAAGGGGATCCCGCACCTCATCAAGGCGTTCGAGGCCTACCCGCGCGAGGGCTTCATCCGCTTCCGCCTGGGGCAGGCGTACCGCGAGATCGGCCAGGACCGCAAGGCCGACCAGCTCATGGAGGGCCTCGACGGGGCCTCCGGACGGCCGGTCATCAGCTCTGCGGGGACGCGGCGCGCGAGGAGCTACGAGGTCGGCGGGAACGCGCGCCTCTCGAAGGCGAACGCGCACCTGAACGCGGGGGAGGCGGCGCGGGCGGTCGCGATCCTCGAGCCGCTGGTGGCGGCGAGCCCGGACGACTTCAGCGCCGGGATGAGCCTGGTCGCGGGTTACATCGAGCTGAAGCGCACGGAGGAGGCGATGCCGCTGATCGAGCGCATGGCGTCGCTGCGTCCCGAGAACCATCTCCCCATGGTCCAGCGGGCCACCGGTCACCTCCAGCGCGCCGATGCGTGCCGCGAGGCCGGCGACGGCGTCGGCGCCCAGCGCGCTCTGCGCGATGCGCTCACCAGCGCGGATCGCGCGGTGGCGGTCGAGCCCGGGTTCTCCACGGGCCACCTGCGCCGGGCCGCGGCCCTCGCGGGGCTCCGGCGCGACGACGAGGCGCTGGGCGCGTACCGTCGCGCGGTCGAGCTCGGTGAGACCTCGGAGCGGGTGTACCAGGAGATGATGGGGCCCGCCGAGCGGGCCAAGGGGCTGCCCGAGGTGGAGCGCCTGTTGAAGGAGGGGATCTCGAAGGGGGTCGACCGCTTCCGGCTGCGCTTCGAGCTCTGCGGCGTGTACATGCGCTCCGGCCGCGGCCGCGAGGCCCGCGCCCAGCAGCGCGAGATGGCGCGGCGCTCCGCGAACCACCCGCTCACCAAGCGCGCCGATCAGATCCTCGGCGCTGCGGGGCTGTGATGCGCGGTCTCCCGATCGCGCTCGCCGCGGCCCTCCTCACCGCGAGCTGTGGGGAGGGCGACGCGGCTGTGCCCCGCGAGGACGGCGGCGAAGCCGCGGCACCCGCGTGGTTCGAGGAGGTCGCCGGCGCCTCCGGCGTCTCGTTCGTGCACGACCCCGGGCCCCGGCGCTACTGGATCCCGGAGATCGTCGCGGGTGGACTCGGTCTGTTCGACTTCGACGCGGACGGAGACCTCGACCTCTACGCGGTCCAGGGAGGCGACCTCGCCGCGGCCGAGCCGGCGGCCGACGCGCCGACCAACCGGCTCTTCGAGAACCAGGGCGACGGCACCTTCGTGGACGTGACCGAGCGCGCGAGCGTCGGCGACACGGGCTACGGGTGCGGCTGCGCGGTGGGGGACGTGGACGGCGACGGTCTGCTCGACCTCTACGTCGCGAACGTCGGGCCCAATGTGCTCTACCGCAACCTCGGCGGAGGCCGCTTCGAGGACATCACCGAGGCCGCCGGCGCCGCGGGCACGGAGTTCGGCGTCGCGGCGAGCTTCCTCGACATCGACGGGGACGGCGACCAGGACCTCTTCGTCGTCAACTACGTCGAGTGGGCCGAGGGCAAGGAGCGCGACTGCAAGAACCAGCGCGGCCAGCCGGCCTACTGCGCGCCGGGCGCCTACAAGGCCGAGAGCTGCGACACGCTCCTGCTCAACCGTGGGGATGGCACCTTCGAGGACGTCAGCGAGGCGAAGGGGCTGCGCGAGGGCAAGGGCAACGGGCTCGGGCTCGTCTGGGGCCAGCTCGACGAATCGCCCGGCCTCGACGTTTACGTCGCCAACGACGGCAACGCCAACCGCCTCTGGAGCTGGCGCGAGGACGGGCCGCTCTCCGACCGCGCCATGGTGATGGGCTGCGCGCTCAGCGGGAACGGCCAGGCGGAGGCCAGCATGGGGGTTTGCCTCGAGGACCTCGACCGCGACGGCAGCTGGGACCTGATGCTCTCGCACATCGACGGCGAGACGAACACGTTCTACATGGGCGGCGGGCGCGGGTATCGCGACCGCACTTCGCGCACCGGGACCACCTCCGCGAGCCTCGCGCGCACCGGCTTCGGGATGGGCCTCGCCGACTTCGACCACGACGGCTGGCTCGACCTCTACGTCTCGAACGGGCGCGTCAACTTCCCCAGCCGACCCGCGGACCCCGAGCGGCCCTTCGCGGAGATCGACCAGCTCTTCCGGGGGACCGCCGGCGCGCGCTTCGAGGACCTCGGACCCGACGCGATCACCGGCGCGCCGCTGGTGACGGTCGGCCGCGCGGCCGCGTTCGGCGACATCGACGGCGACGGCGACGTGGACGTCTGCACCCTCGAGTTCGACGGTCCCCTGCGGATCCTGCGGAACGTCGCCGCGAAGGCGGGCGGCGCGGCCGCGCTGTCGGTGCTCGAGCGTGACGGCAACGCAGCGGTCGGCGCTGTGGTGGTCTACGAGCTCGCTGGCAAGACGGTGCGCCGCCAGGTCCAGCGGACCTACTCGTACTGCGCGGCGAACGGGCCGGACGTCCACGTCGGGCTCGGTGATCAGGCCGGCCTCGACCGGGTGAGGGTCGTCTGGACCGACGGCGTGACCCAGGAGTTCGGCCCGGTCCAGGCGGGGAAGCGCGCGGTCCTGCGCCGGGACTGAGCCTCCGCGCGGCTCAGCCGAGCTCCTCGAGCACGCGGTCGAGGGTCGTGACGACCCGCGTGATCTCGTCCGCGGAGATGACCAGCGGCGGCTTGATCTTCAGCACGTTCGCCGCGGGGCCGTCGGTGCTGACGAGGACGCGGTGGTCGCGCATGCGCTCGGCGACGTGGGCCGCGAGCGCGGTCCAGGGGTCGCGGGTCTCGCGGTCTGTGACGAGGTCCACGCCGAGGTAGAGGCCGCGGCCGCGTACATCGCCGATCGCCGGGTGGCGCGCCGCGAGGGGCTTCATCTCTTTGAAGAACTGCGCCCCGCGCGCGGCGGCGTTCTCCATCAGGCGCTCGTCATCGACGACCCGCAGCACCTCGGCGCCGATGGCGACCGAGACGTTGTTGCCCCCGAAGGTCGCGAAGAACTCCATGCCGCCGGCGAAGGCGTCGGCGATCTCGCGCGTCGTCGCCACCGCTGCCATGGGGTGTCCGTTCCCGATGGGCTTGCCCATGGTCACGATGTCGGGGCGCGCGCCCTGCTCCTCGAAGGCCCACATGTGCGAGCCCACGCGGCCGAACCCGACCTGGACCTCGTCGGCGATGGCCACGCCGCCCGCGCGCCGGACCGCGTCGAAGGCGCCCGCGAGGTAGCCCTCGGGCGGGACGACCTGGCCGCCGCAGCCGATGATCGCCTCCGCCAGCATCGCGGCGGGCCGGCGCCCTGCGGCTTCGAGCCGCGCGAGCGTCCGCTCCACCTCCTCGACGTACCTCGCGCCGGCGTCGGGCCCGCGGTGGGGGCCGCGGAAGGCGTCGGGGCAGGCGATGACGTGCACGTCGGGCGGACACGGGAAGCCGCCGGCGCGCGCGAACTTGTAGTGGCTGCGCGCCACCGTCGCGTTCGTGTGACCGTGGTAGCCGTGCTCCTGTACGAGGACGTCCTCGGCGCCGCCGGTCACCGCGCGCGCGAGGCGCAGCGCGACCTCGTTCGCCTCGGAGCCGCTGGACACGAAGTAGATCACCTCGAGGTGCGCGGGCAGCCGCGCCCGCAGGAGCTCGGTGTAGCGCTCGATGCCCTCGGAGAGGTAGCGCGTGTTCGTGTTGAGCAGCGCCATCTGGCGCTGGCCGGCCGCCACGACGCGGGGGTGGCAGTGACCGACGTGGGGGACGTTGTTCACCGCGTCGAGGTAGGCGCGGCCCTCGTGATCGAAGAGCGTGGCGCCCCTGCCTTTCACCATCTGGAGCGGGCGGCGGTAGCTGATCGACATCGAGCTGCACGAGCCGGCGCGGCGCGCGGCGAGGAGCTCGTCGGTGGAGTGTCCCGGCGCTGCGCAGCTCTCCAGGCCGAGGAGCGGCGCGGGGTCGGGGCACAGCGCCGTCCACGCGGCCCGCTGGTCCGGCGTCGCGACCCCGGGGAAGTCGCCCTCGAGCTCGAGCCGGTCGAGGATCACCTGGAAGTGCAGGTGCGGCGGCCACCCGCCGTTCTCCTCCTCCGCGCCCAGCCGCGCCACCACAGCGCCGGCGGGGATCGCGTCGCCCGGGGAGAGGCCGGCGACCGAGGCGGCCTCGAGGTGGCCGTAGAGGGTCCAGAAGGGCTCCGCGTCCTCGGGGGCGTGCTCGAGGATGACCGTCGGGCCGTAGTCCAGGGGCGCCGCGTTGACCGCCACGGACAGGACGCGGCCATCGAGCGGCGCGCGCACCTCCGTCCCGGCGGGGGCGAAGAGGTCGACGCCGAGGTGCGCGGTGCGGGGCTCGACGCCGTCCTCGCGCGGCTCGCCGAAGGCCTCGCTCGCGGCGTAGAGCAGGCGGCTCTCGTCGTGGTACCCGACGGTCGCCGGCGCGGCGGCCGAGCGCCGCAGCTCCTCCAGTCGCCGTCCCCAGGCCTCCATCGAGAGATCCTCGGCTCCCTCGACGAGCAAAGGGCTCGCCACGGAGAGGTCCACTCGCGGCGCGTCCTCGAGGGAGGCGCCCAGCAGCGGTTCGAAGCGCGTTCTCCGTGCCCAGGTCTCGAAGACGCGCGTCGCGGGCCGCGGATCGAGGCCGGCCGCGTCGCGCAGGACGGCGCGCGCAAGGCGGGGGTGGACGCCCGCGAGCGCGTCGAGGGCCGCCCAGGCAGGCGCCTGGCTGATGAGGTGGTAGGCGTCCGGCGCCTCGCCGCGCGCGCGTGCCTCCGCCTCGCGCGCGGAGGAGTTGGCGACGCTCTGGGCGAGGCGGAGCAGGGCGAGGTCGGTGAGGACGTCGAACTCGACGTCCTCGAGGGGGAGGGCGCGGTGGTACCCGGCCACGACGCGCGCCATGGCGCCGAGGGGGTCGCGCGTCCCGAGGCCCGCGTAGGCGGCCGCGATGGCGACCTCCGTCACGGTGGCGCTGTGGGTGGCGTCGCCGAAGTCGATGATCCCCGCCACGCGCGGGGCGAGCGGGTCCATCGTGACGATCACGTTGTTCTCGTTGGCGTCGTGGTGGACGACGCTGCGGCGCAGGTCGCCGAGGACCGGCGCGACGCGCGCCTCGCAGCCGGCCAGGATCTCCTCGAGGCGGCCGCGCCTGGCGGCCGCGGGATCCACGGCGCCGAGCCGCGCCTCGATGGCCGCCGGCGCGTCGAGCAGGGGCCAGGGATTGTCGGGGTCGGGGGCGGGCCGGCCCTCGAAGCCCAGGAGCGCGCGGTCGAGCCGGCCGAGGATCTCCCCGAACTCCTCGAGCAGAGCGGGCGGCCGCCGGCGCAGCTCGGAGAAGAGGCGGCCGGGGATGAACCGCAGGAGACGGGCCTCGCGCTCGGTCCCCTCGAAGGGTGCGCGGACCGGATCCTGTCCGGGGCGCGCCGGCGTCTGGAGGAGCGGGCCGAGGCCGGGGTCGACGTCGAGCGCGTGCTGGACGAGGTCGCGCTGGAAGGCGACGCTCCGCGGGTCGAGGCCCGACGTGTAGACCCGGAGCAGCAGCGGCGCGTCAGGCGTTCCCCGGACGGTGATCCGGGCGTTCGCCTCGAGGTCCCCCGGGAGCATCTCCACCGCCTCAACGTCGAGGCCGAACGCGCCGCGGGCGAGCTCCTCGATGGCGCGAGCGGATGCGGGGGGCGTCATCGGGGCAACCTACCGAAGTCGGTCGCCGCCGTGTTGCTCGTCGCTCTCCGGGGCGCGGGCTGGCGCGGCGTGGCGCACGGTCGGCGCCGCGGGGTCCACGCCTGTCCCGCACCGGGAGATTCGACCCTCGACGGACGCCGCGCGCGCGGCGAATCGGCCGCCTCCGCGGGGTAGGCTTCGGGACCCATGGTGGACCACTCCACAGCCTCCGACGACGGCTCCGGCGCTCCCGAGAGCGCCGCTGCGCGGCCGTCCGCGGGAGGGCTGGGCCCCTTCGTCAAGGACCACCTGCCCGAGCTCGACGGGCTCCGTGGGATCGCGGTGCTGCTCGTCCTGTGGGTGCATCTGCCGGTGGGGGCGCTGGGCGGCCTCGCGGCGAGCGCGCGCGCGCAGCTCCTGCCGGGCAACGTGGGTGTGGATCTGTTCTTCGTCCTCTCGGGCTTCCTGATCACGCGGATCCTGCTGGTGGACCGGGAGCGGGGAGTGCCGCTGCGCTACTTCCTGGTGCGGCGCTTCCTGCGGATCTTCCCGATCTACTACCTCACGATCCTGCTGCTCCTCCCGGAGCTCGGCGGGTCCGAGGCGGTCGCCTGCGCGACGTACACGTCGAACTACGTCTTCCTCTTCTCCGAGGAGGTGAGCCTGCTCGAGCACACCTGGTCCCTCGCCGTCGAGGAGCACTTCTATCTGCTCTGGCCGCCGGTGGTGGCGTTCCTCGTTCCGCGCAAGAGCCGCCGGGTGCTGCTCGGGGCGATCCTGCCCCTGGGCGTGCTCTCGGTCGCCGGCGCGCTCCTCCTCGGCGACTGGACCGCCCACCCCGAGCGCCTCGAGGAGTTCGTCGGGCGCACGTCGACGGTCCGCTTCTTCAGCCTCGGGCTCGGCGCGCTCATGGCGTACCACGAGATGACGCTCCGTCGCCGGCGCGGCCTCGCCGCGGGGATCGTCGCGCTCCTCCTGATCCTGTTCGCCGCCCTGACGCTGCGCGGCGCCAAGCTGCTCGGCTACGACGAGGTCCTCGCGCGCATCCCCGGGACCGGTGGCGAGCCGCGGAACTACATGCGCCCGCTGTACGCCATCGGGATGCCCTTCGCCAGCGCCGCCGTCGTGCTCGTGGGCGTCGCCTGGAGCGGCCGCGCCTCGCTCCAGGGCTGGCTCCTCACGGCCCGCCCGCTGCGCTGGGTGGGGCGCATCAGCTACGGGCTCTACCTCTATCACTTCCCCATCTTCAAGGCGGCCGTGTGGGGCGCTTCGCCCGACATGCCGACGCCCACGCGCGTGATCGTGGCGCTCGGCCTCTGCTTCGGCGTCGCGTGGCTCTCGTACGTGACCATCGAGCGCCCGCTGCTCCGCATCGGCGCGCGCTTCCGCAGCACGCCGCGGGCCGGAGAGCCCGGCGCGGAGCAGACGCCCGAGCCGTCCGGGCCCGGCAGGATCCCGCGCCTCGCGG
>CBFIJG010000050.1:0-21073 GCA_965662915.1 Planctomycetota bacterium
GGCGGCCTCGGCGCCCTCGCCGGTCAGGACCGCGACGACGTCGGCGCCGGCGGCCTTGGCGGCGCCGATGGCCTCGAGGCTGGCGCGGCGGACGGTGCCGCTCGCGTGCTCGCAGAAGACGATGACTTTCGACATGGCTCTAGTTCTCTCCTGGTGCTCGGATCAGAGGACCTTGGCTTCGTTGCGGAGCGCGTCGATGAGCGCGGGCACCGCGTCGGCGCCCTCGCCGACGATGCGGCCTTCCTGGCGCTCGGGGGGCAGAGCCACCTCGACGGCGGTCATCAGGTTCTCGCACACCTCGGGAGCGACCTCCTCGAGGGGCTTCTTCTTCGCCGCCATGATCCCTTTGAGACCGGCGTAGCGCGGCTCGTTGAGACCCTTCTGGCACGTGATGATCGCGGGGAGGGGGAAGGAGACCGTCTCGACGCCGGCCTCGGTCTCGACCTTCGCGGTGCCGGCGCCGTCGCCCAGCTCGAGGGAGACCACGTCGGTGACGCAGGGCCATCCGAGGTAGGTGCCGACCATCGGGCCGACCGCTGCGTTGTCGCGGTCCGTGGCGACGCGGCCCATGAAGACGAGGTCCGCGCCCATGGACTGGATCTGGGCGGTCAGCGCCTTGGCGGTCGCGCGGGCGTCGCGCGACTCCCACTCCTCGTCCACGAGGACGACGGCCTTGTCGCCGCCCTTGGCGAGGCACTCGCGGATCTCCTTGGTACCGCCCTTGGAACCCATGGAGAGCACGGTCACCTCGCCGGCGCCGAGGGCCTCCTTGGTCTTGACGGCCTCTTCGACGGCGATCTCGTCGTAGAACGAGATCATGTACTGGTTGCCGGTGGAGTCGAGTCCGGTGCCGTCCGCGGTCGGCTTGGCGACCGCCTCGGTGGAGGGCACGCGCTTGACGCAAGCGACGATGTTCATGGGGCGATTCGGAGGTCCTGGGGCCGCGGTGCGCGGCCGGCGCTGGGGCCCCGGCGCGCTGGGGAGGGCCGTGATGGAGCCCCCTGGCCGGGAATTTGGCGAACAGGATAGCCACGGCTCGGCCGCGCGAGGGGCCCGAGCAGGGCGAATCGGGGCCCGGAACGTGCAGGGGCGGCTCTCCACCGCGGAGAGCCGCCCCTGCGCGTCGAGGGCGGGATCGGCCCGGGCAAGTCCCGAGGCGGGCTGGCGCGACCGCCGGGCCTACTCGATGAGCTCGCGCTCCTCCTGGGCCGACACACCGCGCGCGGCGGGCACGTCGAAGTTCCGCCCGAGGTACACCTCGCGGACCCGGGGATCCGCGATGAGCTCGTCCGCCGTGCCCTCACGCAGGATCTGGCCCTGGTGGATGATGTAGGCGCGATCGGTGCTCTGCAGGGTCTCGCGAACGTTGTGGTCGGTGATCAGGATCCCGATCCCCTGCTCGCGGAGCTGCTGGATCAGGGTCTGGATCTCCTCGACGTTGATCGGGTCGACCCCTGCGAAGGGCTCGTCGAGCAGCAGGATCGACGGCCGGGTCGCCAGGGACCGCGCGAGCTCGAGCCGCCTGCGCTCGCCGCCGGAGAGGGTGTCCGAGCGGCTGTCGCCCAGGTGGCTCAGCTCCAGCTCGGAGAGGAGCCGCTCGGCCTCCTTCAGGCGCTCCTTGCGTCCTATGGGGATCGCCTCGAGCACAGCGAGGACGTTGTCCCGCACCGTCATCTGACGGAAGACGCTCGACTCCTGCGGTAGGTAGCCCATCCCCAGCCGCGCGCGCTTGTACATGGGCAGCTTCGTGCAGTCCTGGCCGCCCAGCCGCACCGCTCCGGCGTCCGGCTCGACCACGCCGACGGTCATCCGGAAGCTGGTCGTCTTCCCGGCGCCGTTGGGGCCCAGGAGGCCGACGATCTCGCCGGGCTCCACGTGGAAGTGGACGCCGTCCACGACGCGTCGGCCGCGGTACGACTTGACGAGCCCCTCGACGTCGAGGGGCGGGTGGTCGAGGTTCGCCATGCTCAGCGGACCCACTTCAGACGATAGACGTCGTGCCAGAAGGCGAAGGGCCAGACCACCACGACGGCGCGGCCGCGGATGAGGTCGCGCGGCACGAAGGACGCCATCTCGTCGGTGTCCGGGAGGCGCCGGGAGGAGTCGGGTTCGATGACGTGGCGCTCGCCGAGGTCGTCGTGGAACACCCAGTAGTCGGGGCGAGTCACCGCGCCGACCGGGAAGGGGTTGCTGTCGGGCCGCACCTGGGCGCCGCCGCGACGGCTGCCGCGCACGACGTCGCCGCCCTCGAGCTCGAACTGGGCGAAGGTCCAGTCGCGCGCGTCGGAGGAGTCCTGGGTGTTGTCGCCGAGCACGAGGTAGTGTCCTTCGGGGATGACCCACTCCCGGCGCTGCTGTGGGACCTGGACGGTGTAGTGGATGTCACGCCACACGCGGACGTCGTCCAGCACCGCGCCCTTCCCGGCGGGTGCGTCCACCTCAAGGGTCACCCGCGATTCGGCGCGCGGGCGGCCCGGGGGGATCTCCAGCTGGCAGAGCTCCTCGCCGTTCACCCGCATGCTGAGCAGGTCGTTGAGGTTCTGGACCTCGAGATCGATCTGCTCGCCCGCGTTCAAACGCAGCGATTCCTCGGGCGCGGCGTAGGTCTGGTTCGGACCCAGCGCGGGGTCGAGGCCGACGGTCTCGATGCGCGCCCCCTGGTCGGCGGGGGCCGCCGGGCCCGGCAGGACGAAGCGGTAGCGCCGCACGCCCTCGTGGAGCACCACCGCCACGCGCGTGCACTCCGCGTCCGCCCGGACGCTGGCCCGGACGCGCAGATCGGGGACCGAGAACATGTTGCTGTTCTTGCGGTCGTCGATGACCTTGTCCTTGATGCCCTTCGGGTAGCCGTCGAGGTAGTCGTCGGTGATCGAGGTGTAGGTGCGGCCGGGGAAGGTGGCCGAAGCCTGGCGGGGGACGCCGCCCGCGTCCCCGGTCACGGCGACGATCCGGTCGCCTCCGGACCGGTGCTCGATCTCCCAGGACTTGCTCGCCGCGCCGCGCAGGCCCCACTCGTCCTCGGTCTCCAGGAGCTTCAGCTGTGCGTCCTGGATCGCGCGAGAGCGCCGGAGCACGCGCTCCTCGGTTTCGCCGGCCGGCGTGACGAAGAGGTCGCCGTTCTTGATGCGGAGGCGCTCGCCGGGCATCCCGACGATGCGCTTGATGTAGTTCTTCGAGCTGTCGAGCGGGTATTTGAAGACAGCGATCTCGAAGCGTTCGGGGTCGCGGAAGTGGTAGCTGAGCTTGTCGACGATGACCCGGTCGAAGATCCCGGTCTCCTCGTTGCCCATGAGCGTCGGCTGCATGGACCCGGTCGGGATCTTGTACGCCTCGAGCACGAAGTACTTGAAGAGCACGATCGTGACGATCGAGATCGTGATCGCCTCGATGTTGTCGCGCCACGGGTGCGCCTTGTCGCCTCCGCCCTTGCGGGCCTTGGGGGCTTCGGTCCCGAGGGCGCTGGTCTTCGGCGCAGAGGAGACGTACTCCCCGGCCGGGGTCTCGCTCGCGTTCGGTTCGGTGTCGTCGGTGCTCTCCACGGCACGCGGAGGATAGCGATCAGCCGCGCGTCCGTCGGCAGGCGGGCCGGGAACCGCGGCGGATTCTGTCCGCCGCTCTCGCGGCGCCGGTGGATCGCACCCCGAGGCGCGAGGCTCCGCGCCGCGACGCCCGTCGGGGCCCGCGGACTCGCGCTGATCAGTCGGACCCGAGGACGCTCAGGAACGCCTTCTGGGGGATGTCGACGCTGCCCACCTGCCGCATGCGGCGCTTGCCGGCCTTCTGCTTCTCGAGCAGCTTGCGCTTGCGGGTGATGTCGCCGCCGTAGCACTTCGCCGTGACGTCCTTGCGGAGCGCCGCGATGGACTCGCGCGCGATGATGCGCGAGCCGATCGCGGCCTGGAGACGCACCTCGAACATGTGCCGGGGGATCTCCTTCCGCAGCTTCTTCAGGATCGCGCGCCCGCGCTGGTCCGCGAAGGAGCGGTGGACGATCGCGCAGAGGGCGTCGACCTCCTTGCCGTTCACGAGGATCGAGAGCTTGACGAGGTCCGCCGGCGAGAAACCGGTCAGGTCGTAGTTCAGCGTTCCGAACCCCCGCGTGGCCGACTTCAGCTTGTCGTAGAAGTCGTACATGATCTCGCCGAGGGGGATGTCGTAGACGAGCTGGACGCGCGTCGGGGACAGGTGCTCCTGGCGGATGAAGACGCCTCGGTGGTCGTTGGAGAGGGTCATCGTCACGCCGATGAACTCGGAGGGGACGATCATCGAGACCCGCACGATGGGCTCGAGGACCTCTTCGAACTTGTCGGGGGTGGGGAGGGCGCCGGGGGAGCTGATGAGCTCCTCGCTCCCGTCCTTCTGAGTGATCTTGTAGGTGACCGAGGGGGCCGTCTGGATCATGTCCAGGTCGTGCTCGCGCTCGAGCCGCTGCTGGATGATCTCCATGTGCAGCAGACCGAGGAATCCGCAGCGGTAGCCGAAGCCGAGGGCCTCGGAGGTGACCGCCTCGTAGGAGAACGAGGAGTCGGAGAGCGCGAGCGTGTCGAGGGCGTCGCGCATCGTCTCGTAGTCCTTCGGGTTCGTCGGGTAGAAGTCCGCGAAGACCATGTGTCGCGGCTCGCGGTACCCGGGGAGCATCTCGGGCCTGTCTCCGCTGTCGATCGTCATCGTGTCACCGATGCGAACGTCGCCCAGCGTCTTGATGTTCGAGACGAAGTAGCCGACCTCGCCCACGGAGAGCGACGGCTTCGAGGTCATCTTCGGGTTGAACAGCCCGATGTCGACGGCCTCGAACTTCTTGCCGGTCCCCATCATCAGGATCCGGTCCTTCTTGTTCAGGGAGCCGTCGACCACCCGCAGGTAGACGATGACGCCGCGGTACTCGTCGTAGACCGCGTCGAAGATGAGCGCGCGTAGCGGGGCCTTCGGGTCACCCTCGGGCGGGGGGAAGGCCTCGACGACGCGATCGAGGACCTCGTCGACGCCGATGCCGGTCTTCGCCGAGATCCTCACGGCGTCCGTGGCCTCGATGGCGAGGCTGTTCTCGACCTCCTCGGCGATCTCTTCCGGGCGGGCGTGGCCGAGGTCGACCTTGTTGAGCACCGGGAGGATCTCGAGGTCCGCCTCGATGGCGAGGTAGGCGTTGGCCACCGTCTGGGCCTCGACGCCCTGGCTCGCGTCCACGAGCAGGATCGCGCCCTCGCAGGCCTGCATCGACTTCTCCACCTCGTAGTTGAAGTCCACGTGGCCCGGGGTGTCGATCAGGTTGAGCAGGTACTTCTCGCCGTCCTTCTCGTGGATGATCGAGACAGCGCGCGCCTTGATCGTGATCCCACGCTCGCGCTCCAGCTCCATGTCGTCGAGGAGCTGGTCCTGCATCTCGCGCTTCTGGACGGTCCCCGTCTGCTCGAGCATTCGATCCGCGAGCGTCGACTTGCCGTGGTCGATGTGCGCGATGATCGAGAAGTTGCGGATGTTCTTCGGATCCACGTGAGGGCGCGGCGGACGTCGCGGCCGCGTCAGGGGGTGAGGTGAGCGGAGAGGACCTCCTCGAGGGCGCGGAGGGCCCGGCCGCGGTGGGAGACCGCGGCCTTCTCTTCGGCGGCGAGTGCGCCGAAGACCAGTCCTGTCTGGGGATATCCAGGCTCGGAGAACCGGAAGAGCGGATCGTAGCCGAACCCGCCCTCGCCCTGCGCTTCCCGGAGGATCTCTCCTTCGACGCGACCTTCGACCTCGTGCGCGATCTCGCCGCTCCCCGGCCGGGCGAGGGCCAGAGCGCAGACGAAGCGCGCGCCGCGGTCCCCGTCCGGGACGTCGGCGAGGGCGTCCAGGAGCTTGGCGTTGTTGCCGGCGTCGTCCCCGTGGGTTCCGGCGTAGCGGGCCGAGAAGATGCCGGGGGCTCCGTCGAGGGCGTCGACGCAGAGACCGGAGTCATCGGCCAGAGTCCACAGGCCGGAGGCGCGCGCCCCCGAGCTCGCCTTCTTCGCGGCGTTGGCGAGGAAGGTCTCGCCGTCCTCCTCGACCCCGGGGAGACCGCCGACGTCGCTGGGCGACACGACCTCGACGCCCAGGGGCGCCGCGATGCGCTGGAGCTCGGCGAGTTTCTTGGCGTTGCCTGAGGCGAGGAGGAGCTTCATCACTCCCCCGAGAGCGCCGCCTTCTGCAGGTCGAAGATCCGGCGGATGCCGCTCTCGCCCAGATCGATCAGCGCGTCGAGCTCCTTGCGGCTGAAAGCCGCGCCCTCGGCGGCACCCTGGACCTCGACGAATTCTCCCTCGCCGGTCATGACGAGGTTCATGTCGCTCCCGGCCTTGCTGTCCTCCTTGTAGCAGAGGTCGAGCAGAGGTGTTCCGTCCACGACTCCGACGGAGACGGCCCCGAGGTTCGAGCGGATCGGCCAGGAGCGGAGCAGCCGCTTCTCGTCCATCCAGCTCACCGCGTCGTGCAGGGCCACCCACGCGCCGCTGATCGCGGCGGTGCGGGTCCCGCCGTCGGCCTGGAGCACGTCACAATCGATCCAGATCGTGCGCTCGGTCAGGGCCTTCGTGTCGACGACGGCGCGCAGGGAGCGGCCGATGAGTCGCTGGATCTCCACCGAGCGACCGTCGACCCGGACGCCCTTCTCCCGCTGCTTGCGGTCGTGGGTCGAGCTGGGGAGCATCGCGTACTCGGCGGTCACCCAACCGCGCCCCTTGCCCTTGAGGAAGTGGGGGACCCCGTCCTGGACGCAGGCCGTGCAGAGCACGCGCGTGTCGCCGAAGGACACGAGGACCGAACCCTGCGCGTGCTTCGTGAAGCCGCGCTGGAAGGTGATCGGGCGGAGTTCGTCGGGGGTGCGACCGTCGCTGCGCTGCATGGATCGAAGGGGCCTGGGGGCGAAACCGAGCGGGGGAGTCTAACGCCCGCGGGCCGGCCCGGATGACGGCCGTGGCCCGTCGCTCGGCCGCGGGCGTGGATCGAGGGAGCGGAGCCTGCAGCTTGCCGCGACGGTGGGCCTCGCGGCGCCCTCTGGCCGCGGAGCAGAGGCTCTCCGTCGATCACCTGGCGATTCCCGGGGAAGGGTGGTCATGGATCGCGCCCACGCGACCCGCTCCGGCTCCTCGGCGGCGCTCGCGGGAGCCGTGGACGGGCGGGTCGTTCACCGGGCGGATCGGCCGCACATGCGCGGGACCGCGTCGCGCGCGGTGGACGTCGGCTCCCCACGTCGCGTTCGCTCGACGTCCCGGAACGCGGCTCCCTCGGGCGGCCTCGCCACGGGTCCGGTCTCCGTTCGGTGCAACCGTGCTGCGCGCGAACGAGCTCGCCCGGAACTCCGTTCCAGGTCCTCGCCGCCGGCGCGTCCACCGAACGCGACGCGAGAGGTACGGGCCCGATCCCGCGTCGCGCCCCCTCCCGCGCACGCAAGCTCCTTCGCGCGGGATCGTTGCGCCGTTTCTCCGCACCGTTGCGGCACCTGGCACCTCCCGTGCTTCCTTGTCCCCCGTCCACCGCGACCCACCACCGCCGACCCGCACGACGCACCGCCATGAACAGCTCCTTCCACAGCGACACGAAGTTCTGCCCCTGCTGCAACGACTACGTCCGCTACCTGCAGAGCCTCGACACGGCCTTCTGCGTGGAGTGCGGCGGCGAGGTGCGGCTGCTCTCCGGGGCGGACTGGTCCGCCTTCCAGGCCAAGATGGAGGAGCGCAAGAACAAGGGTGGCCGCCCACGCAAGGGCGCGAGCCGCCGCGGCCGCAGGTCGGCTGCCGCCTGACACGAAGTCCACCCGCGGCGCATCCATGCCGCGGGATCGGGATCCTCTCCAAGATCCTCGGGGGCCTCGCCCCCCGGCCTCACTCGCTGCCGCCAGGGTTACGGTTGGCCCTCAACGCAGCACCCCGCCTCTCCGCGGCGGGGCCAGCGCCCGACCCGGTTGCACGCCCGGGCCGGGCGCTCGGCTTCTCGGAGCGCCTCAGGGCGCCCTGACGATCTCGACGACGCCGCCGGGCATCACGCCGGAGGTGAGCTGGGTCGTGCCGTCCGGCCAGCGGACCTCGATGGACACCGGAGCGCCCGCGGGGACCCCGAAGTGCGCCGTCGCGGGCTCCTGTGAGAGCAGGCTCGAGCCCGCGAGGATCGCCGCCGCTTCCACCCGGCCGTCGCCGTCGGTGATGCGGACGGTGGCTCCGAGGCCCATGGCGTCCCGGCCCGGCTGGCGCAACTGCACCTGGATCCAGGATCGTCCGGGGAGGGGAGTGAGCCGGTTCTCGAGGAGCCTCACTCCGTTGATGGTTCGCAGCGCGATGTCGAGGTCGCCGTCGCCGTCCATGTCGAACTGCGCCAGGCCGGAGGCCCGCATGCCCTCGATCCCGGAGCGGCGGTCGGTGCGAAGGAAGTGCAGCCCCGTCGCGGCGGCGTTCCAGAACAGCTCGGCATCGTCGACCGAGCAGTTGCCCGCGGCGACGAGGTCCGCGCGCCCGTCGAGGTCGACGTCGCCGAAGCTCGCGCCCCATCCGCAGCCCGAATCCCGCACGCCCGCCGGGCCGGAGACCTCGGCGTGGACGAGGCCCGCGCCGAGCCGCTCGTAGAGGACGTTGTGCCGCTGGGTGAATGTGCTGAAGAGATTGGTGACGTAGATGTCGAGATCGCCGTCGCGGTCGGGGTCGCCCAGCGCCACGCCCATCTCGTTGAAGGCGCCATCGACGTTCGCCGCCGCGGCGACGTCCTCGAAGCCACCTCCGCCCGTTCCGCGCCAGAGCTTGTTGCGAGTGAAGTCGACGGCTTGGAAGACGTCCATGAGTCCGTCGCCGTCGAAGTCGTGGACGATCGGCTGCCAGTAGGGGCCCGTCAGGTCGTCGTCGGGGGTGAAGTTGCGGCGCACGACGAAGCGGCCGCTGCCGTCGTTCAGGAGCCGGAGCAGGAACCCTTCCCAGTACGTCACGACGACGTCCAGGTCGCCGTCCTGGTCGAGATCTCCCGCGGCTAGGCCGCCGACGTGCGTGTCCTCGTAGATGTCGAGCTCGACCGTGAGCCCGGCTGCCGCCGTCACGTCCTCGAAGCCGCCGTCCGCGCGCTGACGGTGGAGGCGCAGACTCGACTCGGGGCCGCAGAGCGTGTCCGAGAAGCAATCACCGGCGACCAGGAGATCGAGCAGTCCGTCGCCGTCCGCGTCGAACCAGAGCCCTGCCCGCGCGGCCGCGGTCCCGCCAGCGCCGGCGCGTTCGCCGACCTCGATGAAGTGCCCCGTGCCGTCGTTGACGTAGAGACGATCGTGGGTCCCTCCTGCGCAGGGGACGAACAGGTCGACGTCCCCGTCCCCGTCGAAGTCGGTGGCGCTCAGCCCGGCGCTCATGCCCAGGCTCATGGGGTCCCCACCGAGCCCGCGTGCAGCAGAGACGTCGACCAGCAGCGGTGTCCCGGCGCCCTGGGCGAGGGCGGGAGCGACGAGGAGGAGAGTGAGGCAAACCATGCGCACAATGTCCTCGGCGGGCGTTTCCCTGGCGGATGAGAATTCGATCAATTGGCCCGCGGGGTCCATTATGGGCACGCACCTCGCAGGAGCTCCCTGCCCGTGCGTTCGAAGCGCGCGTCGCCGTGCTCCACCGCCCACGCGATCTTCGCGAGGGCCTGGACCGCGAACGCCCTCGGCAGGAACGCGTCGAAATCCGCCGGGTCCGCGCCGTAGCCGGACCAGAGGGCCGCCGCGAGATCCTCGCGGCCTTCGGGGACCTCCTCGAGCGCGCGGGCCAGATCGACCAGCGCCCAGTCGGGGCGCGCGTGCTCGAAGTCGATCACCGCGAGCGATCCCTCGGTGACGATCCAGTTGCGGGGCGTGAAGTCGCGATGGCACGGGACGCGGCGCGGGACCTCGGCCGTGTCCGGCCACGGCGCGCGCGTGAGGGAGAGGACCTCGTTCGCTTCCTCCCGTGTGATCGCGTCGCCCGCGCGGCGTACCCAGGACTCGGCGCGCCGGCACCAGGCGTCAGGGAGTGGGAGCTCGTCCAGGTCCTCGTGGGGGAGGGCGTGGAGCGCTGCGAGGAAGGCGCCGGCGCGGCACCAGTGAGCGCGCTCGGCCTCGGCGGAGAGGGCGCTAAGCTGCGCGAGGGGCGCGCCGGGCGCCGCCCGGACAAGGAGCGCGGGTCCAGGCGACTCCGTCGCCGCGAGGAGGGTCGCCGCCGCCCCGAGACCCGGGCACCAGTCGGCGTAGGCCGCGCGTTCCTGATCGAACTTCCGGCGATCGCGGTGCCGCTTGAGGAACGCGGACCCGCGCGCGCTCACGACTCGGATCACGTCGGAGGCCGCGTGATCCCACGAGACGTCCGCAGCCTCACTCACCTCACCCAGGTGCTCCTCCACCCACGGCCCGTGGGCGCCGAGGAGCGCGGCGCCGCTCACTGGACCCTGCGGTCCTCGAGCGCGCCGGCGGCGTTCAGCGCAGCGAGCACGCGATCGCGCGCCGCCGGCCTGCAGATCACGAGCTCGTGATTGCGGGGGTCGCGCTGGTTGTAGACGTGCTCGGTGCCGTCGAGCCGGCAGACGTGCCAGCCGAGGCTGCGCGCGATCGTCTCCGGGGCGCAGGTGTCCCACTCCTTGAGACCGACCTTGTGCACGTACATGTCCGCGTCGCCGCCGAGGAGCATGCAGGCCTTGTAGCCCGCGGACCCCGAGGGCGTGAGCTCGCCGTCCATAGCGTCGGCGAATCTCTCCACCCAGTCGGGCGTGTGGCTGCGACTGACCGCGATGCGAGGCCGCGCGGGGGACTCGGAGTCCCCCGCGACGAGCGCGAGTCCCTCTCCGCCTTCGATGCCCCCGCGCAGGGTCCCATCCTGCGCGATCCCGAAGAAGACCCGGCCCTCCGAGGGGAGGGCCACCGCGCCGAGCACGCAGCGTCCGTCCACGGCGAGCGCGACGTGGACGGCCCAGTCGCTCCGCAGCTGCGCGTACTCCTTCGTTCCGTCCAGCGGATCGACGATCCACACGCGAGAGCGATCCAGGCGATCCGAGGTGTCGATCGTCTCCTCGCTCAGGATCCCGTCGTCGGGGTAGCGCCCCGCGATCAGTCCGTGGAGGTAGCCGTCGCAGGCCTGGTCGCACACGTCCCCGAGGGTCTTGCCCTCCCAGCGATCGAGCGCGCGCAGGGAGAGGCCGCGGGCGCCGGCCTCGCGGGCCGCGTGGACAGCGAAGGCGAGGTCGCGCTCCAGGGTGGCGGCGTCGAGGGTGGAGGGGCTCATGGTTCGGGTCCCGTGGGAAGGGTGGATCAGGAAGCAGGTCGGTCCTTCGCGCCCGGCCAGGCGCCGAAGCCCCCGGTCAGGTTGTGGAGGTTCTCGAAGCCTTCCTTCGAGAGATGGTCGCAGACCGCGGCGGAGCGCCCACCGGCGGCGCAGTAGACGAGCATCGGGCGGCCGTCCGTTGGGAGCTCGCGCTTGCGTTCCTCGATCTCGTCCATCGGGATGAGGACCGCACCCTCGATCACGCCTGCGGCCATCTCCTGGGGCGTGCGCACGTCGAGGACGAAGGCGTTCGCCTCGCGCTCCACGAGCGCCGCGGCCTCGCGTGGGTCGACGTCTCGCCAGAGCTGGCCGTCCTCGATCATCTCCCGCGTCAACGTTTCCCCCGCGGCGACCATTCCGAGCATCCGGCGGAGGCCCGAGATCTCCGCGCGGAGCTCCTCCTCGACGGCGCCTGCGCGCCGCTGGGCGTCGGCGCGAGCCGTGGCGGCGTCCTGGGCTGCAGCGCCGGCGCGCGCGAACGCGGCCAGCGCGAGGAGGAGGGCGAGGCCGCCCAGTGCGATCGGGATCCAGTCCATGGGTTCGTCAGGAGCGCGGGGCGAAGAGGGCCGTGCTGGCGGTGAAGCTGTGCAGGAAGGGCTGTCCGCCGACCGGTCCGATCTCGCCGTTGGCGGAGAAGCCCGCGAGGGGGAAGCCCGGGCCGAAGCGGCGCTCGATGGTCGCGGCGTCGTGGTCGCGCGTGCCGAACATCCGCTGGCCCCGTCCCGCGCAGGTGAACGCGAGTCCGCCGAAGGCAGCGCCGGCCGTCTCCAGGCCCGCGAGGTCGAGCACGGACTCGAGCTCGGCGCTGGCGCTCGGCGCGTCGCGGACCATCAGCTGGAGGGTGACGCCCGCGCGGAGGCCGTCGTCTGCGATGGCCAGGGCGTGGCGCTGGGGCTCGATCCCCATGACGTTCCTGACCAGCAGGTCGCCCGGCCTGAAGGTGGACTGCGCGGCGTCGACGGCGCGTCCGATGAAGGCGCCGTTCTGGAACAGCTTGCGGTCGCCCTCGTCCATGGCCTCGAGGACCTCGAACATCACCTTGGCGGCCGGCTGGCCGCGGAACTCGAGGACCGTGTTGCCCTCGACCCTGGTGGCGACGAGGGGCTCGCCCACGGGGCGGCACCCCTGGCTCACCGCGGGCACGACCTTCGTGTCGCCGGTCAGCGTGATGAGCACGGCGCCGGAGTTCCCGGAGTCCGCGCCCGCGTAGAGGACGTTCTGGCCCGGCGCCATCCCGCCGCTCGCGAGGCCGCCGACGAGGGGGACGCCGGGGTTGCCGCGCTGGAACTCGGTGAGCCACGCGGTGATCGGGAAGCTGAAGGGATCGGCGAGCACGAGGACGCTCGCGCGCTCCGGGTCCGCCACCTCGAAGTCGAGGGTCTCGGGCCCGCCCTCGGCGGGGGGCAGGACGCGCGTGACCTGGATCTCGGTGCCGGGGAATCGCGCGGCGAGCACGGCGACGCCGGGGGAACCCTCAGCCTCGCGTCCGCCGCCCATGGTCCACCCGCCCGTGCAGCCAGCGAGCGCGCTGGCGGAGGTCGCCTCCACCAGCTCGGCGCCCAGCCGGGGGAGCTCACCTCCGTGATGGTGCGTGGCGAACGCCACGACGAGGTCGGGCGTGCCGCCGAGCTGACCGTCGACGGCGTCTGTGACCTCGGCCACGGCGGCGTCGAGGTCGGGTTCCGTCGAGAGCGCGGCCGTGCAGGTGCCGGCCGCTGCGCCGCTGGGGGCGGGGGTCATGCTCAGGACAGCTTCTCGATGTCGCCGAGGGGACGCCAGCGCTCCACGAGGCGCGCGGAGAAGCGGTGGTCGCGCTCCTTCACGGCGACGCCGTACGTGGCGGTCGACCGCACCCAGCTCTCGCGCTCCTCGTCGCTGCCCTGGTCGGACTCCCAGAGATCGACGTCGTGCATGACGACCTCGAAGCCGTTGGACTCGTCGAAG
Source organism: Planctomycetota bacterium (assembly GCA_965662915.1). Lineage (GTDB taxonomy): Bacteria > Planctomycetota > UBA1135 > UBA1135 > Saltatorellus. The sequence goes on from CBFIJG010000050.1 coordinate 13,197, forward strand.
CGGCCGATCACCGCGCTGCCGTCGTTGCACTCCACCACGAGATTCATCCCGTGGGGCGCGTTCATGATGTTGTCGGACATGGGCGAAAAGGGGGCCGGAGCGGGGTCCGGCGTCGCGGAATTGTAGGGACATGAGCCCCTCCGGCGGGCGACGCGGTCCGCCTGTATCCTCTTCGCCCACATGAAGCCCTCCGATTCGATCTGGCAGGACGGGAAACTCGTTCCCTGGGACTCCGCCACCGTCCACGTCACCGCGCACAGCCTCCACTACGGCAACGCCGTCTTCGAGGGGATCCGGGCCTACGCCACGCCCAAGGGGCCTGCGATCCTCCAGCTCCAGCGCCACGTGCGACGGATGTTCCAGAGCTGCTCGGTCCTCGACATGGAGATCCCCTTCGCCCCGGAGGAGATCGAGCGGGCCATCGTGGAGACGGTGTCTCACAACGGGCACGCGGCCTGCTACGTCCGCCCGCTGGTGTTCCGCGGCGCCGGGCCGCTCGGCGTCCTGCCGAAGGGCAACCCGATCCAGGTCATGATCGCGACCTGGGAGTGGGACTCGCTCCACGGCGCCGGCAGCGTCGAGAGCGGCGTCGACGTGGGCTTCAGCTCCTGGCGCCGCATGGCGCCGGGGACGCACCCCTCCATGGCCAAGGCGTCGGGCAATTACCTCAACTCGCAGCTCGTCGTCCAGGAGGCGATCCGCCACGGCTACTCCGAGGGCCTCGTGCTCGACGTGGACGGCTACCTCTCCGAGGGCAGCGGCGAGAACGTCTTCCTCATGCAGGACGGGAAGCTGCTGACCCCGCCCGTGGGCAACTCCATCCTGGCGGGCATCACGCGCGGGATGGTCGTGGACCTCTGCGGCGAGCTCGGGATCCCGCTGAAGGAAGCGCGCATCCCTCGCGAGACGGTGCACTTCTCCGACGAGATGTTCATGACCGGCACCGCCGCTGAGATCACTCCCGTGCGCAGCGTGGACGGCATGGCCTTCCCGGCCGGCGCGCCGGGGCCGGTGACCAAGCGCCTGCAGGACGAGTTCTTCGCGATCGTGAAGGGCGAGTCGCCCGACCGTCATGGTTGGTTGACTCACGTCGCGGAAGCCTCCTCTTGAGCGCGATCGACTCTCGCTGCCGGGACGGCGCGCCGCTCCTCGGGGAGGCGCGCTGCTCCGAGCTCCTCGCGGAGCTCCAAGGGGCCTGGTCCATCGACGAGCGCTCACCGCGCAGTCTCACGCGGGCGCTCGTCCTCACGGACTTCCAGGCGGCGCTGGACCTCGTCAACGCGATCGGCGCGGCGGCGGAGGAGCAGAACCACCACCCCGACCTGGCCGTGACCGGCTACCGGAACGTCACGGTGACGCTCAGCACGCACGACGCCGGCGGGCTGACGATGAACGACTTCGTTCTGGCAAAGGCGGTCGACGCGCTCGCGGGCTGAGCGGCCCGAACGGGAGTCTGGCTGCTCTCAACGGGCCCTGTCACCCCTTGCCGAAGATCCCCAGCTCCTCCGCGTGGGGCTTCAGGGCGTCGATGATCAGCTGGATGTGTTCGGTGAGATCCGCTCCGACCAGCTCGACCCCGGCCGCGACCTCGTCGCGCTCCACGCCCGCCGCGAAGGAGGCCTGCTTGAGCTTCTTCTTCACGCTCTTCGGGGTCAGCGTCGAGATGCCCTCGGGCCGCACCAGGCAGCACGCGCAGACGAAGCCGGTGAGCTCGTCGCAGGCGAGCAGGGCCTTGTCGAGGGCCGTCTCGTAGGCGACGCCCCACTTCGTGTAGTGGGCGCTGACGGCGTGGGCGAGCTCGGGCTCCCCGTGCTCCTCGAGCCAGGCGACGATTCGCTTCGGATGCTCCTCGGGCCAGCGGTCGTAGTCGGCGTCGTGGAGCAGGCCCGCGAGCCCGAAGCGCTCGACGTCCGCCTCGCCCTCGCCGTACCTCAACGCCGCGGCGCGCATCACGACCTCGACCGATCGCGCGTGGGTCATGAGGGCCTCGGAGTCGGTCCACGAGCGGAGGAGCTCGTACGCGGCGTCACGGGTGAGTGTCATGGTGGAGCTGTGCGCGAGGGCGTCGCGCGGGGACACCGTAGGCTCGACCTCCGCGGCCGGCAACGCGGCGCGTCCGCGCGGGGGTCAGATCCGCTTCGAAGCCGCGCGCTCCGCGCGACCGCCGAGAGCGACGTAGCGCACCGCGACGTAGATCGCGCAGGCGAGTGTGAACGCCGCGGTGCAGGCGAGGGCCCTGGCCGCTCGCAGCGCCTCCACGCGAGTGGGGGCGGAACCCGGAGAGAAGATGCCCGTCGGATCGCCTGCGCGCGCGTCGCTCATGCGTAGGCCGCCTCGCCGTCCGCGCTCTCGCCGCCGCGCGCGTCGCGGAGCACGCGCTCGAGCTCCTCGAGATATCCCAGGAAGGCGCGACGCCCTCCGGCGCTGAGCTTCACCGTGGACTCCGCCGTCCGGCCGCGGCCGCGGCGACTGATGGTCACCAGGCGCGCCTCGCGCAGGATCTCGAGGTGCCGACCGAGGTTGCCGTCGGTCAGCTCGCAGAGCCGCTTGAGGTCCGCGAAGGAGCGGCCCGACCCGGTCGTCATGAGCGCCGTCAGGATCGAGAGCCGCGCGCGCTCGTGCAGCAACCGGTCGAGGCCCTCGTAGGCGTAGTTCGCCTCGGTCATCCCGTCACCCCCTCGGAGCTGCGCCGCAGGACGGCCGCGGCGGAGAGCTGTCCCACCAGGAACGTGAGCCCCATGGCCCAGGGCGAGGGGGAGACGCCGGCGCGCGCCGCGGCGGCCATGGCGAGACCCGCGGTGACGTAGAAGACCGCGACGCCGAGGATGGGGGCGGGCAGGTAAGGCCGCGAGGCGAGGACGCCCAGGCCGAACAGGGACGTCCAGACCCCGGGCAGGAGCTCCGGCTGGTCGGAGAGCAGCCAGGTCATCGCCACGCCGACCACCAGCGCCGGCAGGAGCTGGCCGACCGCGGTCCAGGTGTCGCGCCCCGAGACCGCGTCGCGGCGACGCCAGAGGTCCGCGGCGCCGATCGTGGCGCAGAGAAGAGCGACGCCGAGCCACACCATCGCGTGGGCCCGGGGACCGATGTTCCCCGCCCAGAGCGCCTCGCACGTGGCGACCGTCCAGGCGACGAACCCCATTCCAGCCACCGGCGCGGCCCGATAGCCGCGGTAGATCGACGCGCGCGTGACCTGCGCGTGGATGTCGGTGAGCTGGTCCAGAGCGCGCTGCACCTCGTCTCGGGAGGGGGACATGCCGTTGACTCTGCATTGCAGAGCCAGGCCTGTCAAGGGCCTCCTGGATCGGGATGGCCCGTACCGCGAAGCCCCGTCGGGGCGAGCACTTCGCCCGCCTGTCCTACACTTGGGGCATGCAGCGGCCCGCACTCCTCGCGCTCCTCGCCCTCCCCCTGACCAGCCCCGCCGTCGCCCAGAACGGTGACCGCAAGGGCGAGAGCCAGGGAGATCTCCCCGCCGACCTCGAGATCCCGCCCGCGCCCGCGCTCGGCCCCGAGGCGGAGCACGCGACCTTCGAGATCCAGGACGGCTTCGAGGTCCAGCTCGTCGCGGCGGAGCCCCTCGTGGTCGATCCCGTCCAGCTCACCTTCGACGAGCAGGGCCAGCTCTGGGTCGTCGAGATGCGCGGCTACATGCAGGACGCCGAGGGCAGCGGCGAGCTCGACCCGGTCGGCGTCATCGCCGTCCTCACCGACACCGACGGCGACGGGACGATGGACGAGCGCACGGAGTTCGCCTCGGACCTCGTCCTCCCGCGCGGCGTCGCGCCCATGCACGGCGGCGCCCTCTGCGTCCTCCCGCCCGAGCTCGTCTTCCTGCGGGACGACGACGGCGACGGGGTCTTCGACGTGCGGGAGGTCGTGGCCACGGGGCTGACCAAAGGCCTCGACAACCCCGAGCACGACATCAACTCGCCGACGATCGGCCTCGACAACTGGGTCCACTTCGCGAACTGGGACCGTCGCGTGCGGCGCGTGTTCGACGACGAGGGCGAGCCCGTCTGGGAGGTCGAGCGCACGCGCGGCGGCGGTCAGTGGGGGCTCGGCGTGGACGAGCTCGGCCGGATCCACCGCAACACGAACCCGAACCCGCTCTTCGTGGACCTGGTCCCCTCGCGCTACGGGGTGCGCAACCGTCACCAGCGCCGCTTCGAGGGCATCGTCAAGGGCATCGACGCGAGCAACGTCGTCTATCCCTCGCGCATCAACCCGGGCGTGAACCGCGGTTATCAGGAGCGCACGCTGCGCGACGACTTCACGCTCCACTACTTCACCGCGGCCTGCGCCCCGACCCCGCTCAACGGCGACGGGCTGGGCGCGGATGCGCGCGGCGACGTCTTCGTGGCCGAGCCGAGCGGCAACCTCGTCAAGCGCTACTCGCTCGAGGGCTGGGCCGCGCTGCGACCCGAGGCGAACAGCGAGCACGGCCCCTTCGACTTCTGGACCTCCACGGACGAGCGCTTCCGCCCCGTCGCGATGACGACGGGGCCGGACGGCGCGCTCTACGTCGCGGACTTCTATCGGGGCATCATCCAGCACCGGGTCTTCATGACGACCTTCCTGCGCAAGCAGGTGGACGCGCGTGGGCTGGCTCAGCCCCTGGGCCAGGGACGGATCTGGCGCGTCGTGAAGTCGGGGACCCGCCCCGCTGCGCCGGTCCGCGGACGAGCCCTCCTGGACGCGCCCCTGGCGGAGCTCGTGACCCACGTCGGCTCCGACAACGCCTGGCTGCGCGCCCAGGCGCAGCGCCTGCTCGTCGAGTTCTTCGACGGTGAGGCCAGCGTCGTGGAGAAGCTCCGGGCGGGCGTCGGCGCCCGCCACAACCCCATGCGCGCCGTCCACAGCCTCCATGCCCTCGAGGGCATCGGCTTCATCGATCCCGAGACGATCGCGCGCGGCCTCGCGTCCCCGGACGCCCGCGTGCGAGCGGCGACGTGCGAGGTGTCCGAGGGGCTCCTCGGTCTCGAGGGGAGCGAGGAGACGGCCACCCTGCTCGGCCGGGTCGCGGCGACCGACGAGGACGCGCGGGTGCGAACCCACGCGCTGCTCGCCCTGGGCGATTGCCCGGCGGACCTCGCCCTCGACGCGTTCCTCGATCGCATGACCATGGACGCGAGCTCGGGCTTCGAGCGCTCGGCCGTCGTGTCCGGCCTCGAGTTCAGGGAGGCGCGCTTCCTCGGGATGCTCGCGGGCGACGAGCGCTGGAGTCGGAACGCCAGCGGCCGTCCCCAGCTGCTCAAGGACCTCGCGAGCTGCGTCGGACGCGAAGGCCTCGCCGAACACCTCGCGATGGTCGTGGACCTCGCGCTCGAGCCGCCCGCGGGGTGGTGGAGTCGGCCGCTGCTCGACGGCCTCTTCGAGACGCGGCGCAAGGGCCCGCGCGGTGAGCGCCTCCCGATCGCCCTGCGCGCGATGCCGGCGTCCTTCTCGCCCGACGGGCTCGAGCCCGCGACGGCGGCCGCGGCCGTGGACGAGGGATGCACCTGGCCGGGCAAGCCGGGCGCGGTCGAGATCGAGCTCCCCCGCGAGCTCACGGCCGAGGAGCAGCTGCGCTACGCCCGCGGCGCCGAGGTGTTCGCGGCGGCCTGCGCCACCTGCCACCAGTCCCACGGCGGCGGCGACGCCGGCAAGGCGCCGACCCTGCGCGGCACGCAGTACGCGGTGGGGGACGAGCGGCGTCTCGTGAGCATCCTCATGCACGGCCTCGAGGGGCCGCTGAAGATCGACGGCGAGACCTGGAACCTGGCGATGCCCCGCTTCGAGGGCACAGACGAGCAGCTCTCGGACGTGCTGACCTTCGTCCGCCGCTCCTGGGGCAACGGTGCGGACCCCGTCACCCTGGAGACCGTGCGCGACGTGCGGATGAAGAGCGGTGGGCGGACCCGTCCGCTCCAGAGCTCCGAGCTCTAGTCGCTCAGCGCGTCACGGAGGCCTGGACCATCTGGCCGGCCCAGACCGACGGGCCCGAGCCGCCCACGAAGAGCTTGAGGTGGAGCACCCGCGGGCCCGCGTCCAGGAAGTGGTCGTTCGCGGTGGACTGGTAGAGCGCGGGGAGCGACGACGCCGGGGCGAGGTCGAGCACCCCGTTGAAGCGAACCGTGGCCGCGGTCTCGGGGTAGGGCACGCTCACGATGATGAAGTCACCGGGCGCGGTGCCGCCCCAGCGGATGCTGAACTCACCCGGCCACTGGAATCCCTGAAGGCCCGGCGCGCTCAGCGCGTATGCGGCGCCCGGGACCATCGTCGAGGGCATGAGCGAGTAGGGGTTGCTCGCCGAGGTGGCGCTCCGGACGTCGAAGGCCTGGAACGAGAGCGTCGGGGAGATGGGGATCCGCTGGATCGTGTACTGGTCGAGAGCGGGAGCGTCGGCGACGGGGTGCTGCCACTGGAAGAGGCCGTAGCGGTACGACACCGGCGCGCCGCCGGGGCCATCGGGCTGCACCATCTGCATGGTGTGCGCGTTCCACTCGGACACGTAGACAGCGTCGGCGGCGGGCTCGTGCTCGAGGAACGAGTTCACGGGGCGGATGTAGGTCATCGGCGTGCCGGTGACCGAGCCGTCCTCGTCGAGGAACACGGTGTTCGCGATCCCGTTGTCGAAGACCGGCGCGCCCACCGGGGTCCGCAGCCAGATCTCGTCGGCGTCCTCGAAGCTCAGGGCCGCCACCGAGTTCGTGGGCAGGAAGGACCAGGGGTTGTGGTAGTCGACGTTCGAGATGGCGCCGGCCTCCCTGCGGAAGGTCGCGGGCGACGAGCACTGGGGGAAGCCGCAGGAGTCGTCCGCGTCCTGGAAGCGCGCGAAGTGGGTCCGGGCGATGCGGACGGCGCCGTCGTACATCTCGACGCCGACGAGCGCGTCCCACTCGGGACCGAAGAAGCCGAACCGCGAGGGCGCGTTGCCGGGCTGCGGCAGGCTCCGGCCCCTGGCGCGCTCCACGTTCCAGAAGGGCTGGCCGACGTTGTTCGACTCGCCCACCAGCAGCGAGTCCTCGAGCCGGATGTAGGAGAAGCTGTCCTCGAACTGCACGCCCTCGGATGCGAGGTAGGTGCCGGCACGGTTGTCCGCGAACATGAGCCCGCGGAAGGTCATCCGACCGTACGTGCGCCACCACAGGGCGTGCTCGCGGTTCTTGTAGAGCGTCAGGCCCTGGACGAGTCCGTTCTGGGTCGGCGGCCGCGAGTCCTGGTAGACCCCGATGGAGCCGTTGGAGTGGGCGACGTTGTCGTCGAAGTCGGGCGAGACGGCCGCGAAGGCCGGGGGCTCCCACCAGTAGCCGAAGTCCTCCGAGCCGGCCGCGACGTTGGCCCGGATCTCGTTGCGCGGGTTCTCGAGCCAGAAGGTGCCCGGCTCCAGGTCGCTCGCGAGGATCTCCCGGCCCGGCTCCGCCGCGCGCGTCCCCAGACCGAGGTTGCCGTTCATCCGGTTGAGCGAGGAGGAGGGGCCCTCGAAGTAGTAGCCGTGGCCGATGTGCTCGTGGGCCACGCAGTTCGTGATCTCGGCCTCGTTGACGTCGTGGAAGGAGACGACGCGGTTGAAGCTGTTGCGCACGCTGCAGGAGTCGATGCGCGTGTCGGCGAGCGTGCCCGCCCTGTGCAGGTGAAGGGGGTAGCGGCCGAGCGCGCCCTCGCGGCCGAGGTCGCGGAACTCGACCCAGGTGATGTCCGCCCTCGGCGTCGCCGCGCCGAACCCGCCGGGGCCGCGGTGGATCATCGTGTGTCCGCCCATGACGCGGCCGTCGGCGATGGTGAAGGGCGTCCCCTGCACGACGATCGAGCGGGACAGGAGCCCCACCTCGCCGCGCTCGTCGACGCTCATGCCGTTGGCGAACGGTCCTTCGATCTCGCCCCAGTGCATGTGA
>CBFIJG010000050.1:21171-23544 GCA_965662915.1 Planctomycetota bacterium
CAGGAGCCCCACCTCGCCGCGCTCGTCGACGCTCATGCCGTTGGCGAACGGTCCTTCGATCTCGCCCCAGTGCATGTGCAGGAGCGGCGCGGTGAGCGTCACCACGTTCCCGTTCACCTGGGCGATCTCCCGGACCTCCGCCTGGTTCAGGTCGAAGTCGGTGGAGGCGAGGACGATCTCCTGGCCCGGCTCCCACGCCGTCGCGTCGGTCAGCCGGATCTGCGTGTCGCCCGACATCGCGGTCTCCGCCAGCTGAGTCCAGCTCTTGCCGTGGTCGCGGCCGTGGAGCTCGAGGACCCCGCCGTCCTGGACGACCAGAGCCTGGTCGAGCATCTCCCCGGGGTGCGTGGCGCTGCCGTAGTCGTCGAGCGCGGCGTTGTGGGACAGCGTGATGGTGACGTCGTGGGGGTACGGCCGATGCGCGGCGCCGATCGCGAAGGTGCCGCCGTTCACGAGGATCGAGTCCGCCCGGAGCGTGCCGCCGCCGCAGCTCACGTGGAGCTCCCCCTCGACCGTGAGGCTCTTCACGTGCGCGAAGCCGCCGACGTTGTCGAAGTCGAGCACGACCGTCTGGCCGGCGGGGATGACGACGTCGGTTCCGGGGCCGGGAACCGCTCCGCCGGGCCACGTCGAGGGGCGGCTCCAGGCAGAGGCGCCGCGGGGGATCGGGCAGCGCGCGAGGTTCGCGGTGATCTGCGCGTCGGCCCCGGCGGCGAGGAGGACGGCGAGGAGGGGCGCTGCGGCGCTGCGCCACCAATGGTTGGAGAGACGAGCTGTCATGCGGGGGCGGCGCTGGGTCGGCGCCGCCTACATGATGCCAGCCTCCGGGGCTTCGCGCGCCCGGTGAGTGCGCGCGCCTCCACGGGTCTCATACGGAGCGACCCGGGGCCGCAGGGATCTCCGCTCGTTCGGGGCTCAGCGCGGGACGCGGCGGCATTTGCGCCACTCCGCGACCAAGATCGCGTCCTCGATGCTCAGCGCCTCCAGCCCGTCCGCGTCTCCCTCGAGGACCGTCAGGTAGTTCACCTGGAGGACCATCCGGCCGTCCACGCTCAGCAGCGTGACCCGGTTTCCCGCGCCCGTTCGCCAGTGTTTCGTGGCGGAGAGGGACACCTCGCGAGGATCGTCCTTCGACGTGAGAACGGCGCGCGCGTCGTCGCCGGCCACCATCACCTGCGCGCCGCTCGTCCCCCGCAGCACGCCGTCCTCGGCAGGGACCCAGGCGTGGGCCCCGAGATGGCGCACTCGCGCGTCGCGCCAGCGCATCTCGACGTCGTCGTCGCCGCCGTGGATCTGGAACCCGAGGCTGCCCTCGAGGTCCATGCCGTCGAGCAGGTCGGCCGCCGGCACGCCGTTGACCCAGGTCCGGATGCGCGGCCCCTCGCAGCGGATGCGGTACTCGTTCCAGTCGTCGCGGTCGAAGGCCTCGCGGGCGGCGGGGTTGTCGTCGAGGGGGTCGAGCCAGCCGCGGCGCCCCTCGTCGTAGATGCCCGCGGACCAGCTGCGGTCGGTGGGGTCGATCTCGGCCTGGTAGCCGTAGAGCTGGCCGCCTGCGTTCCGGTGGCTCCGCAGCTGGATCCCGGAGTTCCCGAGGACCGCGATGCGCACGCCCACCACGAGCTCGAAGTCGTGGTAGCTCTCGTTGGAGACGAGGAAGCTCTGACGGCGCCGCGGCCCGGCGCTGCCGATGAGCAGGTCGTCCTCGACGCGGTAGGAGGCGTCGCCGACGCGGCTCCAGCCCGAGAGGTCGTCGCCCGGCGCGAACAGGGGCGCGGAGTCGTCGTCCTCGGGTGCATCGGCCTCGAGCCGCCGGATGCGCATGCCGCGGACCCAGACCTCGTCGCTGTGGTCCTGCAGGAGGATCCGCCCCTCACCGCGCGCGAAGGTCTCGGCGATCCCCCGGAACTTGCTGTTTCGGACCGCTTCCGCCCAGCCGGGCGTGGCGGTGTCGGCCTCCATGACCTTCACGCCGTCCAGCCAGTGCTCGAGTCGGGTCCCGCGCGCGACGATGCGTGAGCTCCTGAACTCGCCCCAGAGCGCCTCGGGCGCGCCCGCCGTCGGCACGACGTCGTAGAGGGCGCCGGCGCGATGCTGCTGGTTCTTCGTGTCGGACGACTGCTCGAGCATCTGGTACTCGGGGCCGACGCTGCCGCCACCGTCCGCGGGGACGCGGTACTTGACGCCGGAGTTGCCGGCGATGGACGCCTTCCACTGCCAGGTGAGCTCGAAGTCCTCGAAGACCTCCTGCGTGACGATGTCCCCCGACGCCGTCGTGCGCCGCACGACGTCCCCCTCGAAGGCCCAGCCCTCGCCAGCCTCGCCGCCCCCGGCAGCCCGCCAGAGGGAGCGGTCCATGAGCGAGCGCCAGCCCGC
>CBFIJG010000051.1:0-23219 GCA_965662915.1 Planctomycetota bacterium
GGACGCGAGAAGGGCGGCGGCCGCCGGCACGGCGGCGGCCCGGGGGCGCTGGGGGAGACACTGCCTGGGGGGGGAGGCTACAACGTCGGGCCGCCGCGCGGCGCCCCGCGCGTGCGGCCGACGGAGGAGCCCAGCGTGACGAGCCGAGACCAGCAGCCTGCATCCAACGCGAGGAGGATCCACCTCGGCGTGGACGGAACCCGCGGGCGGTGGGTCTCGGTCGCGGTCGACGACGACGGCGCCTTCCTCGGGGCGCGCCTCGTGGACACGCTGGCCGAGGTGCTGGAGGCGTATCCGGGAGCGGTCACGGTCGCGATCGACGTCCCGATCGGTCTGCCCGATCGGGGCCCGAGAGCTGCGGATCTCGAGGCCAAGGCGCTCCTCGGATCCAGGCGCTCCACGATCTTCCCCGTCCCCCCGCGAGCGGTGCTCGAGGCCGCGAGCTACGGAGAGGCCCGCGCCATCGCGCAGGAGCTCACCGGCAAGAGCATCTCGGCCCAGTCCTTCGCGCTGCGCCACAACATCCTCGAGGCGGCGCCGCTCGGCGCGGACGAGCGCGTCTTCGAGGTGCACCCCGAGCTCGCCTTCAGCGCCCTCGCGGGGCGCGTGCTGCAGAGTTCGAAGCGGACCTGGAACGGTGCTCAGGAGCGGTGCGCGTGCCTCGCCTCCGCGGGGCTCGAGCTGCCCGGCGATCTCGGTGAGGCCGGAGCAGCCCCGGTGGACGACGTCCTGGACGCCGCCGTCTGCGCCTGGTCGGCGCGCCGGATCTCGGGCGGCGAGGGGCAGCACGTGCCGAAGCAGCCCGAACGTGACGGGACCGGCCGCCCCATGACCATCTGGTTCTGATCCAGCGCGGCGGATCCCCGGGATCCGCGCGGAACCGTCGGAGCCCGCGCCGCGAAGGCTGTGGTGCCATGGAAGCCTGCTCCGTCGACGTCCCGCTCGGCCCTCTCGTGAACGGGCCCACGCCCCGCGGTTTTCGAACCCACGTCCTCGACAGGACCTGGCGCTTCGGCGTGCCCGTCCAGGAGCTCTGGGACTGGCTGAACGACCCCCGCACCTTCACCCGGGGCCAGCTGCCCCCCTTCCGGGTCGAGTTCCTCCCGCTGGAGGACGGGCGTCCCGGTGGATTCGAACCGGGCTGTCTCAACGCGCATCACGGGCCCCTGATGAGCTTCCACGGCGTCATCGGGGAGGTGCGGCCCTGCGAGTACCGGGACCTCCGCTACTCCTACGGGAGCTACGCCCTCTCCATGCGCCTCGCGCGGCCCCGGCGGCTGGAGTTCTGGTTCGAGGCCGAGTCGCCCGAGCGTTCGACCCTCCGTATGCGTCTCGAGACCGACACGCGCGCCTGGTTCGGGCCGCTCTGGGGCGGCGTGAACCGCTTCTTCTGGTGGAACTTCGGGCTGTCGGCGCGGCTGATCCTCTGGTTCCGCTCGGTGAGGCGGGGCCGCGCCGGGGCCGAAGCGGCTCAAGGCGCCGGCGGATCCGGTCGACAGACCCGCTGAGCGCCCGGATCCGGCCCCGCGCGGGGACGCCGAGCGCGACTCGAGCCGATCCCGTACGAGCATGTCGATCCGCAGCTTCTCCGGCCTCCTGGCCCTCTCCGTCCTTTCCGCCGCCTGCTCCTCGACGAATGCCTCCGTCGAGGTCTTCCCCGAGCTCTCCACCTACGACGTGGCGACGCAGCAGGGTGAGGCCTACTGCATGGTGATCATGCGCAGGGGCACAGGCGTGGACAACGCCGACCTCAACGAGCTCGGCGAGATCACGCAGGCGCACCTCGACTTCAACGCGAAGATGATCGGCGAGGGCAAGACGCTCGCCTGGGGTCCCGTCGTGGCGCCGCGCGCGGAGCGCGACATGCGGAGCATCTGCATCCTCGACACGGCGGATACGAGCGAGGCCTACGCGCGCGCCTGCACCGATCCGGCGTGCGAGGCTGGCATGCTCCGCTGCGAGGTCGTCCCCTTCGTCTGCGAGGACAACCTGCGCGCGATGCCCGGCATCGAGCGGGGCATGCGCATGGAGCGCGGCGTCGACCAGGTCCAGGCGCGCCCTTACGTCATGGTGCAGATGCCGACCTCGACCGCGACGAACGCCGTCGTCGAACTCATGGGCGACGCCGCCCTCTTCTCCGGCTGGTGCACCGGCGGCGAGTACGAGGGCATGACCTTCGTCGCTTGCAACGCGCGCACGGTCAGCGAGGCGGTCGACATGATGGGAACGATCGTCGACCACCCCGAGGAGTTCGTCTATCACCCCTGGATCTCGACCCAGGCGCTGACCTGGATGAACTGAGCGGCGCTCGCCTCTCGAACACGCGCGCGGTGCGCCCCCGGATCGGCCGGGGGCGCGCCGCGCTTGGTTGAACACGTGCGTCAGCCGTCGGCCGGCATGAAGACCCAGAGGTCCGGTCGCCCCGCGTTGCAGTGCACCAGGCGGTGCAGCGGGTTGAGGCCCGCGATCGAGAGGTAGATCGCGGTGCGCGCGAGGTGCCACGGCGCCCGCTCGGCGCGCGGAGCCTCGAGCGCGCGCGTGCGCGATCCCAGGGACGGGACGGGATGGAAGGTGCGTTCCACGCCGGGGCTGCGCTCGGGCTCGTCGTCGGCGAAGCGGTCGAGCGCGCCGAGGGCGGCGACCAGCTCGTCCCGTCGATCCTCCAGACCCTCCAGCGCGAAGGCGTCCGCCGCGATGGCCGCGGCGCGGCTCGGGGTCGGCAGCACGAGGAGCCCGAGGAAGCTCATCACGGTGAACCACAGGGACGTGGTCAGGAGCTCGGGGACCGAGGTCACGCCGGCGCCCGGAACGAGGGAGGCGATGGCGAAGGCCGCGCCGGTCCACGCGATGGCGCCGGCGAGCCCCAGCGCCCGCAGGCCGCGCTCGACGACGGCCGTCCGCCGCGCGATCAGCAGGGCGAGGGTGCGGGCGTCGAACGTGCCGACCCAGCGGACCGGGAGGACGATCCGCTCCGCGGTGGGCAGGCCCGCGATGCCGCCGGTGAATCCCTCGTCGGTGGAGTCCACCACGTAGATGGGGGGCGGGATCACGTCGATGGCCCGCAGCTCGGCCTCGACCTCTTCGAGGGCCGGCCGGACGCGCCGAAGGCCGCCGACGAGGCGCGCGAGGTGGCTCTGGAAGCCCACGAGCAGGAGCGAGACGAGCATCAGCATCCCGACCGCCCCGACGCGCCCGCCGTACTTCCCGGCTGCGATGAGCAGCGCACCGGAGACGCTCATCGCCAGCACGACGATCAGCGCGCCGCGGAGCCAGCGGACGATCCAGTCCCCGAGCTCGGGATGGCTGCGGCCGAAGCGCGCGGGGAGCGCGTGCCCGCCGAGGAGCTCGAACGGGAGCGCCAGGAGCGCAGCGCCCGCCAGCCAGATCGCGAGCCGCGCGGCGTCCTCGATCAGCCCGCCGCTGGAGGCGTCGAAGAGGGCCCCGGGCAGGCCGCCCGCGGCGGCCGCGGCGCTGAGGACCACGAAGGCGCCCACGCCGGTGATCCCGAGCCTGAGGCGGGCACGTGCGTAGGTCGGCGCGTCGAGCATCGGGGCGAGGAGCGTCATCGCCCGAGCATTCGCCAGGGAGCTGCCTGTGGAGTCGTTTCCCCGCCCCTGCAGGCCCGGGGTGCCGCCGCGGGACAGGGCTCCGACCAGGGACCTTCGCGCGCCGCTCGTGCGCTGGCATCACGCCGGCTGGGCCCCGTGAACGGGGCGGTCACCCCGGGGAGGCCACGGCGGGCTCAGGGGACGCGAGCATCGGCGCCTCGAGCGAGGCCCGAGGAGGAGGCAGCGCTGGCTCCTGGGGTGTGCGTCGGCGCCTCCCGCGTGCGGGCCGCGGTCGGCGATGTCCTCATCGGGGATCCGCGCAGGGCCGTGGGCGCGGCGGTTCCCTGCCGTTACCCTTCCCGGCGGAGCGCCCGTAGCTCAGCTGGATAGAGCATCCGCTTCCTAAGCGGAGGGTCGCAGGTTCGAATCCTGCCGGGCGTGCCATCGCATCTCCTCGCCATCCGGAAGCGATCGTCGGCGCCGCTGGCGATCTCTCCAGCGAGGGCGTCGCGGGCGATGGCGACGCGGGGGAGGCCCGTGAGCGGTCACCCGCTTCGTGCGAGCGACTCCTCCGGACAGCGCTCCGTCAGGTGCGGAGGATCTTCTCCATCGCCTTGCCGCGCGCGAGCTCGTCCACGAGCTTGTCCATGGAGCGCGCCTTCTGCGTGAGCGAGTCCTCGATCTCCTCCACGCGGTAGCCGCAGATCACGCCCGTGATGAGCGACGCGTTCGGGTGGAGCGTCGCCGCCTCGAAGAGGCCCTCGAAGGTCGTCTCCTCCTCGATGTGCTGGTGGATCTCGTCCCGCGTGAAGCCGGTCAGCCAGCAGAGGACCTCGAGCAGTTCGTCCTCGGTCCGCCCCTTCTTTTCGACCTTGTTCAGGTAGTGGGGGTAGATCGAGGCGAAGGTCATGTTCGCGATGCGCTCGCGGGTGGTCTTGGGGGGCATGCCAGCTCCTGCCGGGGTGAGGCGGGTTCGAGGGGGCGCCACCGCAGCCTAGGCCCTGCGGGAGATCCCGTCGGGAGTGCGGCGTCTGGTGGCACGCGGTGCGATCGCCGCTCGCGCGATCGCCCTCGCGCAGGAGGTCCTCCACGCGTGAGGGATCCAGACCAGGGATCGGCGGCTTCCGAGGCCGCTCCCGGCCGCTCGATGGCGGGTCGGAGGGCGCACGGCTGGCAGTTTCGATCTCCGGAGCGTCCGGAATCGCGGGGTCGACACGCCGGCGGTACGAGATCCTTGAATGGGCGGCTGTGAGTCGGCAGAAATGGTCGGGTGACCACCGAATCCGCCACGCGCGCCCGGCGCGTGATCCTGCTCGTCTACCCCGAGGTGCGTCTCCTGGACGTCGCGGGGCTGCTCCAGGTCTTCCGTGACGCCCGCGGGCCGGACGGGGCGGCGCCCTTCCGTGTCCAGGCGGTCTCCCTGGCGGGCGGGCCGATCGAGACGGACGCTGGGGTCTCGCTGCCCACGACCGGGCTGAGGCGGCTGCGGCTCGGTCCGTCCGACCTCTTGCTCGTCCCTGGCGGGCCCGGCGCGCGGGGGGCCGCGGCCGAGAGGGCCCTGCTGCGCTGGGTGGCCGAGCACGGTCCCAAGGCCGGCGTGCTCGCGAGCACCTGCACCGGGGCCTTCGTCCTCGCGGCGGCCGGCCTCCTCGACGGGCGCCGGGCCGTGACCCACTGGGAGGAGTGTGGAGAGCTCCAGCGCCTCCACCCCGCGGTCACGGTCGACTCCGAACCGATCTTCCTGGAGGACGAGGGCGTCTGGACCTCCGCGGGCATGACCGCTGGCATCGACCTGGCCCTCGCGCTCGTCGAGCGCGATCTGGACCGCGACGCGTCGATGGAGCTGGCCCGCAGGCTGGTGGTGCCTGCAGAGCGTCCCGGGGGCCAGGCCCCGTTCGGCCGCCCTCTGGAGGCCACTGCCGAGGGGGAGGGCGGCCGCTTCGAGGAGCTGCACCGC
Organism: Planctomycetota bacterium; assembly: GCA_965662915.1. Lineage (GTDB taxonomy): Bacteria > Planctomycetota > UBA1135 > UBA1135 > Saltatorellus. The sequence continues at coordinate 5,506 of CBFIJG010000051.1, forward strand.
TGGATCATCGAGCATCTCACCGACGACCTCAGGGTCGAGCACCTCGCGGCGCAGGCCGGGATGAGCCCGCGCACCTTCCATCGCGTCTACACGAGGTCCGCGGGCGCGACGCCCGCCCAGGCCGTCGCACGCCTCCGCGTCGAGGCGGCCCGCAAGCTGCTCGAGGAGTCCGGGCTCGGCGTGGCAGCGATCGCGCGGAGATGCGGGTTCAGCGGTGAGGAGCACATGCGACGCTCGTTCCAGCGGCAGCTCGGGCTCGCGCCCAGCGCTTACCGGGCTCGCTGGGGGAGGCGGTCAGGCCGTGATGCGGAGGCCGCGGCCGCGGGTTCCTGATCCAGGGATGCCGCTCGCCCGGCCCGCTGCCTCGGTCGACGCGCGCGCTGGCGTCGTCCGGGCAATTTGATGCCCCAGACGATCAGTGCGCGTCGGCTGGAAGTGGTTCGCGGGGTCCCCTTGGTCTCCAGGGTGCTGCTGATTGCCTTTCAAGGGGGCCCGCGGCGGGAAGAGGCGCTGCCACGCCGGCCTGATACGGCACGCATTCTGCGGTAATCTCTCGGCCCGGCCAGGCCTTGTGGAGCGTCTCTACCGCCGCTCCGCACACTCGCGAGGCCCTCGCCGCGGCGCGCCCCATCCGCGCTCACGTTCTCACCTCAAAGCTCGATGAATCCCTTCGCTCACATCAAGAGTGACCTCCCTGCCGCGATCGTCGTCTTCTTCGTCGCGGTCCCGCTCTGCCTCGGCATCGCCGTCGCCAGTGGCGCCCCTGCGGAATCCGGCCTGATCGCCGGCATCATCGGCGGCATCGTCGTCGGCCTGATGAGCGGGTCGCCCCTCGGCGTCTCAGGCCCGGCGGCGGGCCTCGCGGTCATCGTCTACACCGCCATCGAGGACTTCGGCGGCATCGAGGAGGGCTTCCACCTCTTCCTCGCCTCGGTCGTGGTCGCGGGCGCCGTGCAGATGCTGCTCGGCTTCGCGCGCGGCGGCGTCGTCGGCTACTTCTTCCCATCGTCCGTGATCAAGGGGATGCTCGCGGGCATCGGGCTGCTCATCGTCCTCAAGCAGATCCCTCACGCGGTCGGTCACGACACCGACCCCGAGGGTGACCTCAGCTTCGATCAGGCCGCGTCCGAAGGCGGCGAGACGACCCTGTCGAGCCTCACCGCGATGCTCGACGACGTCACCCTCGGCGCGATCATCGTGAGCATGACCGCGCTCGCGATCCTGATCCTCTGGGAGGTGGTCCTCTCCAAGAAGGGGAAGGTCTTCAGGCTGATCCAGGGACCGCTTGTGGCCGTCATGTTCGGCGTGGGCTACCAGGTCCTCATGCGCCGCATCGCCCCGGAGCTCGCGCTCTCCGAGGACCACCTCGTCGAGGTCCCTGCATACGGCAGCTTCGCGGAGCTCAAGGGCAATCTCAGCCACCCGACCCTGGCCGCCTTCGGGACGGCGCAGGTCTGGGTGACGGGGGTCACCATCGCGATCGTCGCGAGCCTCGAGACCCTGCTCTGCGTCGAGGCGACGGACAAGCTCGATCCCTACAAGCGCACGACGCCGACGAACCGTGAGCTCGTGGCCCAGGGCGCGGGCAACCTCGTCTCGGGCCTGATCGGCGGCCTTCCCATCACGCAGGTCATCGTCCGCAGCTCCGCGAACATCCAGAGCGGTGGACGGACCAAGCTGTCCGCGATCCTGCACGGGTTCTTGATCCTGCTCGCGGTTTTCGCCGTGCCGCAGATCCTGAACCTGGTGCCGCTGTCGGCGCTGGCGGCTGTGCTCCTCGTCGTCGGCTACAAGCTCGCGAAGCCCGCGACCTTCGTGCAGATGTTCAGGCGAGGCCCGGCGCAGTTCGTCCCCTTCGTCGTGACGGTCGTCGGCATCGTCCGCACCGACCTGCTGACCGGGATCTCCATCGGCATGGCGGTCGCGATCTTCTTCATCCTCCTCGGCCACTATCGCAACTCCCACTTCCTGCAGATCGAGCACAGCGGTGGGGGCTCCGAGCCGCGCCAGGTCCGGATGCGCCTCGCGGAGGAGGTCAGCTTCCTCAACAAGGGAGCCCTCCAGAAGGAGCTCGACGCCATCGAGGACGGCTCCAGCCTGATCCTCGACGCCTCCGCGACGCGGCAGATCGATTACGACGCGCTCGAGATCATCGAGGACTTCGAGGAGGGCGCCGGGCGTCGCGGGGTCACCGTCGAGCGCATCGGGAACTTCTCGCCGCAGGGGTAGCGGCCACCGACCGAACGGCGAGCCTCGCAGGGCCTGGGTCCCACTCCTTCATCCGCGGGATCCGTGGAGCGATGAGGGGCCCCGACTCGAAGGTGGACTTCAGGCCCAGGGCGTGGAGGTCCCCTTCGCGGGACTGCTCGTCCGTCGCCCGGCGACCGGCGCGTCGTCACGCCCAGGGCATCGGAGATCAACTCATCGCGCTTCGCGCCCCCAGGGCACCGTCGAGCCGGGCGTCACGCCTCCCACGGGAGGGGCGCGCCGGGACTCACGCCGGACCGAGGGGCCTCTCGGTCGGCTGCAGGTTCCCTCGAGGTCCGCCGGGCTGCCGTGGAGCCCGCTCCCTCGACGAGTCTTCGGAGGTCCGCGGCGAGCGGCGCTTCGATCATCGAGTCGAAGGGGGCCCCGAGCCGTAGCCGCCAGGCGTGAAGCGCCTGCCGCGGGTGCAGCCCGCAGGCTGGTTCGACGTACCACTCCTCACCGACCAGCGGATGGCCCAGGGCAGCCGCGTGGATCCGCACCTGGTGAGTGCGTCCCGTGTGGAGCAACACTTCCACTTCCCAGGCCTCCGTCTCGATCCCTGCGCAGGCGCGACGGAGCTGGAAGGTCGTGCGGCTCGCCCGTCCTCCGGATATCACCCCCAGATGGCCGGGGCGCACCTCTCCGAGGGGCGCCGCGCAGCTCACCTCCCGCCATGCGGGCCGGCCTCTCATCACTGCGAGGTAACGCTTCTCGACCATCGCTCGCTTGAGTGGCTCGACCAGCGCGCGCTCCGTCGTGAAGAGGTTGACCCCGGTCGTGTCCGCGTCCAGCTGGTGCACGGCCCAGACCATCCCTCCGGAGCGCTGCATCAGTCGCCACTGCAGGCAATCAGGATCGTCGAGTGCGCGGCCCGAGGTCGGGAGGTCGTGGGGCTTGTCGACGGCGAGCAGCCCGCCTTCCTCGAGAAGGATGCGCGTCTCCAGGGAATCGTCGAAGCTCGGCGCCATCGGCTCATGTTGCCGTTGGACCCGCCCGGACGCACGGCGCCCGTCGCTTCGATCGGCCTCCGACGCGCACTCTCTACTTTCTTCTCGTTCCGGGCGTCACCTCGCGTCATCCCGAGCGTGGGGATCCTCGGGTGAGCGAATCCAACCGAGCCCCACTGCAGATCGATCGGCGCGCCCCCTCCTCGGCGAGACGAGGGGGATTCGTCCGAGTCCACTCCACGTGGGATCTGGTGCCGGGGTGGCCCGTGGGCCGCGCGGCAAGGTGGAACTCGATTCGTGATGCGCCGCCCCGCCCGCGGGTCGGGTGGGTAGGGACGGCTCGCCGGACCTCGCGCCCACGGCAGCGGACCCGCGGGCGATTCCATCGTCCCGCCGGCCTGGTCGGTCCGGCGGGCCGATGGACCATCCCTGCGATCGAAAGGGCTGTCAGGGGCAAGGCGGGGGGAGGGGCCCACGTTGACTCGGAGCGCCGCGAGGACACTCCGGCCGGGCCCGACTGCCGGGAATCGCGACGCAGCGCTATCGTGACCCGATGCTCCTCACCACTCATCTCGCACTTCTGCTCGCGCCCTGCGCTGCTCCCCACGCTCTTTCCGCCGTCGGACCGGCGAACGTGTCCGGAGGAACGACTCTCGATGATGAGGCCCCGTCGGCGGCGGAGCGGACCGCTGCGATCGCGCGAGGCGTCCAGCTCCTCCTGGCCACGCAGGAGGATTACGTGCGGGATCGAGGCATCGGCCGGCTTCCCGACGATGAACTCGCTGCCTGGCAGAAGCGCGAGCAGGAGCGCCTCGACGGGCTCCAGGGTGGAGACGAGGCCTCCGAGTGGCCCTACGAGGGCGTCTATCGCGACGGCCGTCAGCGCGGCGCGATCCCCTCCGGCTACCGGGTCGGCGGCACCGCCATCGTCTGCGAGGCGCTGCTGCGCTCGGCGAGCGAGGGGTCCACGCGCGAGGAGATCGAGGTGGCCGTGAACAGGTCGCTCGAGTTCATCCTCGACCGGCTCGACAAGGACCCGACGATGGCCATCGGCCCCAAGGAGGGCTACGACGTGCGTGGCTGGGGACACCTGCACGCGCTTCAGTTGATGCTTCTCCTGCGCGGCGAGGACTTCGTGGCCAAGGCGCGTCGGAAACAGCTCGACGGCGTCGTCGAGGATCTCATCGAGCGGCTCGAGGCCAACACGACCAGGCAGGGCGGCTGGAACTACGCCAGCGACAAGACGGTCAGTCCCTTCATGACCGGCTCGACGCTGCTCGTCCTCTTCGACGCGGTCGAGGCCGGCTTCGAGGTGGACGAGGACGTCATCGCCGGAGCGCTCGACGCGTTGCAGCAGTGCCGGACGGAGGAGGTGAGCTACGCCTACTCGGGCAGAGCGCGCCGCGAGGTGGCGATGCCCGGTTCGTCGGCCAGGTCCTCGGTCGCCGAGCTCGCGCTCTACAAGGCAGGGCGCAGTGACGTGGACGAGCTGCGGCGAGCCGTGGACGGGTTCTTCGTGGGCTGGGACGACCTGCTCGTTCGCAAGAGCCAGCAGGGCACCCACGTGGGTGCCTACGGCATCGCTCCCTACTACTTCTTCTTCGGGCACACCTTCGCCGCGCACGCGATCGAGGAGCTCCCCGAGAAGGAGCGCGCCGCGCGCCGTGACGAGCTCGCGGAGGTCCTGTGGCGCACCCGCGAGGAGGACGGTTCCTGGAACGACCGCATCTTCCCGCGGACGGCCTCGTACTCCACCGCCATGGCCATGATGGCCCTCGGCGCGAAGGACCACGGGGCGTTCGCCGAGTGGGATCCTGCGCCGTCGAAGAAGAAACGCCGGCGCTGAGTTCGGTCCGCGAACCGGGCGCGCCGCGGCCCGGGAACAGGGAGAGCAGCAGGTGAGCGCGGCGCGGTGTCGCCGCGGCCGGGTTCGCCCGCGGCCACAGCGCCGCGGAGGGCCGCGCGTGGCGGCGGAGGTCGGCTATCCTCGGGATCCATCTCGCCCCCGTGCGAAGCTCTCCCATGACGACTCTCCGCTCCCTCACAGGCGCCGCGGCGCTGGCCTCCGTCCCCTTCCTCGTCGCTCCGGCGGCGGCGCAAGAGGCGCCGCAGGACCCGGCCGGCTCTCCCTTCGCGGGTCTCTCGTTCCGCTCGATCGGCCCGGCGTTCATGTCGGGCCGCATCGCGGACATCGCGGTCGATCACGAGGATCCGAGCACCTGGTACGTGGCCGTCGGGAGCGGCGGCGTCTGGAAGACGGAGAACCGCGGGACGACCTGGACCGCCGTGTTCGAGGACCAGACGAGCTACTCGATCGGCTGCCTCGCGGTCGATCCGAGCGAGACGAGCACGGTCTGGGTCGGGACCGGCGAGAACGTCAGCGGGCGTCACGTGGGCTTCGGGGACGGCGTCTACCGCAGCCTCGACGGCGGGCGCAGCTGGGAGGCCCGGGGCCTCGAGGCGTCGGAGCACATCGGGAGCATCGTCGTGCACCCCGAGGACGGTGACACGCTCTGGGTCGCGGCCCAGGGCCCGCTCTGGTCACCGGGCGGCGAGCGCGGCGTCTACAAGACCACCGACGGCGGGACGACCTGGCGGCAGGTCCTGGCGGCTGGCCCGTACACGGGCGCGAACGAGGTGATCGCGGACCCGCGCGATCCGGACGTGCTGTACGCCGCGCTGCATCAGAAACATCGCACCGTCGCGGCTCTCATGGATGGCGGTCCCGAGTCGGGCATCTTCAAGTCGACGGACGGAGGAGAGACGTGGACGAAGCTCTCCGGTGGGCTGCCGTCCGAGAACGTGGGCAAGATCGGCCTCGCGGTCAGCCACTTCGACGGGGGCACCGTCTACGCGACCATCGAGGAGGGGGAGCGCAAGGGCGGCTTCTGGCGTTCGCTCGACGGCGGCCGCTCCTGGGAGAAGCGCAGCGACTACCTCTCCGGCGGCACCGGACCCCACTACTACCAGGAGATCTTCGCCTCGCCGCACCAGCCCGGCCGCGTCTACCAGATGGACGTTCGGCTCCACGTGACCGACGACGGCGGCGCGAACTTCCGTCGCCTCGGCTACGCGGCGAAGCACTCCGACAACCACGCGCTGGTCTTCGACCCCTCCGACCCCGAGCACCTGCTCGTGGGCTGCGACGGCGGCATCTACGAGTCCTACGACCACGGCGCCACGTGGCGCTTCTGCGCGAACCTGCCCGTGACGCAGTTCTACAAGGTCGCCCTCGACGACGCGGAACCCTTCTACAACGTCTACGGAGGCACCCAGGACAACAACACCCAGGGCGGACCCTCCCGCACCCTCAACGCCCACGGCATCACCAACGCGGACTGGTTCGTGACGCTCTTCGGTGACGGCCACCAGCCGGCCACCGAGCCGGGGAACCCCGACATCGTCTACTCGGAGTGGCAGCAGGGGAACCTCGTCCGCCACGACCGTACGACCGGCGAGATCGTCTACATCAAGCCGCAGCCCGCCGCGGGCGAGCCCGAGGAGCGCTTCAACTGGGACGCGCCCATCCTCGTCAGTCCCCACGATCCGGCGCGCCTGTACTTCGCGAGCCACAGGGTCTGGCGCAGCGACGATCGCGGCGACTCCTGGCGGACCGTCAGCGGTGACCTGACCCGCGACATCGACCGCTTCCGCGAGCCGATCATGGGCCGCACCTGGGCGGACGACGCGGCGTGGGACACCTATGCCATGAGTCGCTTCAGCACCATCACCTCGCTGTCGGAGTCCCCGGTTCAGGAGGGCATGCTCTGGGCGGGCACCGACGACGGCCGCGTGCACGTCAGCCTCGACGGCGGCGGCTCCTGGCGCTCCGTCGAGGAGCGCATGGACCTGCCCGACGGGTTCTTCGTGAACGACGTCCGCGCCGACCGGTTCGACGCGCGCACCGCCTACGTCCTCGTGGACAACCACAAGCAGGGCGACTACCGGCCCTTCGTGCTCCGCACCAAGGACGCGGGCGCGAGCTGGGCCAACATCGGCGCGAACCTGCCCGAGCGGCACCTCTGCTGGCGCATCGTCCAGGACCACGTCGATCCCATGCTGCTCTTCGTGGGCACGGAGTTCGGCGTCTTCTTCACGCGCAACGGCGGCCAGGACTGGCACGCCCTCGACGGCGGGATCCCGACGATTCCGATCCGCGACCTCACCATCCACCCGCGGGAGGGCGACCTCGTCTGCGCGACGTTCGGGCGCGGCTTCTACGTCCTCGACGACATCACGCCCCTGCGCGGGATCGACGAGGAGGTCCTCGCGGCGGAGGCGACGCTCTTCCCGGTCAAGGACGCCCTCTGGTACGTGCCGCGGCGTCCCTTGGGCGCCGGCGCGCCGATGGGGCGGGCGAGCCAGGGCGACGCCTACTTCGTGGCGCCCAACCCCGCCTTCGGCGCGATCTTCACCGTGCACATCGGCGGCGAGATCAAGACCACGCGCGAGGCGCGGCGGGCCGCGGAGAAGGGTGCCGCGAACGCGCTCTTCCCGGACATGGACGTGCTCACGGCCGAGGAGCGTGAGCTCGCGCCGGCGGTCGTGCTCACGATCTTCGATGCCTCGCGCAACGTCGTGCGCCGCCTCGAGGTCCCCGCGGCGCAGGGCTTCCAGCGCGTCGCCTGGAACCTGCGGCGCGCGCCGGTGGACGCCTGGGAGCGCAACGCCGAGGAGGACGAGTGGAGCGACGGGTCCGAGGAGGGCGCCATGGTCGCCCCCGGGACCTACAGCGTCTCCATGGCGCTGCTCGAGGGCGGCCGGCTCACGCCCGTCGGACAGATCCAGCGCTTCGAGGTGAAGGCCCTGGGCGGTGGCGCGCTCGAGGGAGCGACGCCCGCCGAGGTCGCGGCCTTCCAGCAGGAGCTCGCCAGCGTCGCCCGTGAAGTGTCCGCCCACGGGGCGCGCGTCTCGGAGCTCCTCGAGCGCTGCGAGGCCATGGCGTCGGTCCTGCGGCGCACTCCCGGTGCCGCGGAGGAGCTGCGCTTCGCCGTGCACGGCCTCCACGGCCGCCTGACGGACCTCCGTCACCGCCTCACCGGAGACCCGCGCCAGGGGACGATGAACGAGCAGGGCCCCGTCTCGATCGACACGCGCATGAGCCACGCGGACCTCGGGGTGAAGTTCTCGACCTACGGCCCGACGCCCTCGCATCGTGAATCCCTGCGCATCGCGCGCGAGGCGGCTGCCGAGGTCGGGGCCGCGCTGGCGCGGATCCGCGCGGAGGAGATGCCGCGGCTCGACGCGGCGCTCGAAGCCGCCGGGGCCCCGTGGACGCCGGGGCGCTGACGCGGCGCGGAGAATCGACTTCACCGACGAGGAAGGTCCCGGCAGCGCGCGCTGCCGGGGCCTTCCTCGCTCGACGTTCCAGCTCTTCCTCGTCGCGCGATCCTCGGCCGCGGAGGAACCACCGCCGGGTTGATGGGCTGGCCGAGAACCGGCTCCCGCGCTCAGCGGCTCGCTCGCGCCCTGGCCGCGACCACCAGGCAGCGGCCGTCGCTGGCCATCGGCTGGACCGTGACGAGGCTCCACACGTCGGGCTCGAGGGAAACGACGCTGCGAGCGCTGGCCCGGCGGGTGTCGGGCAGCTCCACGGTGAGGTCGGTCGTGTAGGTCCCGCTGACGCGGGAAGGAGAGTCGTCGCTGTCGGGATCGTCCGCGCGGAAGTTCGAGATCGGGATCTCGCGGAGGGTGTCCTCGAAGGTCTGGCGCTGCACGTCGATCCAGGCTCGCATGCCCCCTGACTCCGTCGCGTCGATGGGGGAGGCCCAGAGGGAGAAGCCGCCGAAGACCGCGCTCACGATGGGTTCGTGGATGGCCGAGCCGTTCGCGATCTGGGCGTCGTAGTCCTTCAGGTAGGCCGCCTCCGCGCCGCCGAGCAGGACCATCGAGTCGCCCTCGAGCACCGCCCCCTGGACGCGCGTCGCGCCGCGGACGAAGCCCGTCACGTCGCCGGAGGCCGCGAGGGCTGCCGTCTCCTCCGCGCTCAGGATCCCGTGAGCCGCTTCCACGGCGAACGTGTGCACGGGCGCGGCCGCGCCGTATTCGTCGAATCCGGTCCGGAGCTCGCTCCGGCGGTCGTCAGGGCCCATGTACAGCGCCATGCCCCCGAGCGAGATGAGGCCGTTCGCGATGCGGTGGAGACCGAGGACTCGATCGGCGAAGTCGAACGCGCTCACCGTGTCGCTCTCCCAGGGCCGGGTCGCCTCCGCGAGGCTCTCGTCGGGCGGGCTCCACCCGCGCGATGGCTCCGCGGGCGCGAAGTGAGGGGGGTCCGGGCGCATCGAGCCGACGAGGTGTTCGCCAACGGCGATCGACTCCGCCGGTAGCCCGCTCCCCGCGCTGGAGAGCACCCGGACCAGGACCGCGTCGGCTGCCCCGCACCGGATCAGGATCCCGCCGCCGGGTTCGACGAGCGCGGACCCTGCGAAGAGCGCCGCGTCCGCCTCCGGCAGCTCGATCTCCGCGCCTGCGAAGCCCTCCTGCGCGCGCTTCCTGATCGGCGTCCGCAGCCGCGCGTCGCGGCCCCAGGCCCGGAGGACCACTCGCCGGCCGTCCGAGGCCCTGTCCAGCCGGAGCCCCACGTCGAGCCCGCTCCTGATCACCGAGACGACCGGATCCGCGATCATCACGGCCTGCGCGACCTCGACGTCGTACTCGGCGAGGAAGGTCGTGGTGCGCCCGGCTCCGACGATCGTCCTGCGGCCCATGGGTGCCGTGGTGATGAGCGTCGGCTGGCCCGCGAAGCGATCCTGCAGGGAGGCGATCTCCCCGGAAGTGAGGAGGGGACCCACGCCCGGCGGGATGCGGTCCGCTGGAAGCTGCACGACCTCGACCCGCGCTTCATCGTTCGCGAGGGTCCGAAGCGCGCTGACGGCGCGCGCGGCGCGCTCCTGCGCGCGCTCGTTCCCCGTCACCCGGATCCGCCCGTTGAAGAGGTCGATCGCGTCGACCGCGGCCTCGGGGTCGGCCTCGATCGCGCGCTCGACGGCGTCCAGCACCCTCTGAAGATCCAGCGCGACGTCCTCCGGCAGCGGGACGTCATAGGAGTCGGGCTCGAGATCCTCGTGCTTGGCGGTGGTGATCGGCAGCCCCATGAGCACGCCCGGCTCGCCGGTGTCGAGCGGCGTCGGGATCGAGCGGACGTCGTACCAGCGGACGCTCGCGCCCTCGTCCTGTGCGCGCGTTGTCGCGATCGCCGGGCCGGCGACGGAGGGGGCGGGAGCGAGGAGGGGCGTGAGGGTCGCGAGGAGCTGGATCATCGAACGAACGTGGGAGGAGGGCGCGGGGCTGGCGGCCCCAGGCTACCGGACGCTTCTCCGACGCGGCTCTCGTGCGGCGGTTCAGGCGCCGGCCGGGGCGTCCTCGCCGCGCTCTCCCGTCTCGTTCCGATCCCGACCGGCCGCGACCCGACCGATGGCGAAGAAGTCCTCGCGCACGAGGTACAGGCTCGGAACGAGGAGCAGGATGACGAAGGTCGAGAAGAGCACGCCGAAGCCGAGGGAGATGGCCATGGGCACGAGGAAGCGGGCCTGGCTCGAGGTCTCGAGCATCATCGGCAGGAGGCCGAGGGAGGTCGTCAGAGACGTCAGCAGGATCGGCCGCAGGCGGCGGATCGAGGCCCATCGGACGGCCTCGAACGCAGACATGCCCTCCTCGCGGTTGCGGTTCGCGGTGACGACCAGCACGAGGCTGTCGTTCACGACGACGCCGGTCAGCGCGATGATCCCGAAGAGGCTCATGAGCGACACGCCGTAGCCGAGGATCAGGTGCCCCAGCAGCGCGCCGATCACGCCGAAGGGCGCGCCGGAGAGCACGATCATCGGCAGCGTGTAGCTCTGCAGCGGGATCGCGAGCATCGCGAAGATGGCGAACATGGCGAAGGCGAGGCCGATGCCGAGGGCGGACAGCGACTCGCGCCGCGTCTCCTGCTCGCCCTCGAACGAGAACGCCAGGCCGTCGTAGCGAGCGACCAGGTCCTCGAGGACCGTCTCGCGGGCGTCGGCGAGGATCACGTTCGCGTCGGCGCTCGTCGTGTCCACGTCCCCGGTGACCGCGACGATGCGCTGGCCGTCGCGGCGGTCGATGGCGGTGTAGCTGCGCCCCTCGGAGACGCGGGCCGCGACGGACAGGGGCACCTCGCCGCCGGTGGGGGTGCGCAGGACGAGGTCCTCGACGCTGTTCAGCTGGCTGCGCTCGGACCGGGGCAGGCGCGCGAGGACCTTGACCTCGTTGCGGCCGCGCTGCTGACGCAGGGCCTCGGCGCCGAAGAACGCCGCGCGGACCTGCCCGGCCACCGACGCCGCATTGAGGCCGAGGGCCTGGCCTGCGGGGGTCAGCTCGAAGCTCAGCTGGCGCTTGCCCGATGCAGTCCCGTCGTCGATGTCGCTGACGCCGGAGTACTCGGCCATGCGCAGCCCGAGCTCGCGGGCGGCTTCCTCGAGCTGGCCCTGGTCCGGCCCGGTGAGCTGGATGTCGATGGGCTTGTCGCCTGGACCGAACGAGGTGGCGGCGAAAGTCACCGCCTCCACGCCCGTCAGGTCGCCGACGGCCGCGCGCCACTTGCGACTGAACTCGATGCCGCCGATCTCGCGCCGGTCCGGCGGAACCAGGTTGGCGCGCATGGTCAGGCTGTTCGCCTCGGCGCCGCCGTTCGAGGTCGCGCCGCCGCCGATCTCCGCGAAGATCCCGAGGATCAGGCCGTCCTGGACCTCCGCGGCCGCCCGGCGAGCGCCGGCCTCGAGAGCCACGCGGATCTCACGGGTCGTCTCGATGGGCACGCCCACGGGCAGGCGCGCGGTGGCGGTCACGACGTCGGAGTCGATCCGCGGCAGGAAGCTCGAGCGGATCTTGCCGCCGCCCACGAAGCCGAAGCTCACGAGGAGGAGCGCCACGCCGAGGGCCGGGACGAAATAACGGTTGCGCAGGCAGAGCGTGACCAGCGGGGCGAAGGTCCCCGCGCTGAAGCGCTCGAAGCCCCGGGACACCCAGCGGTTCGGCGCGCCGACGATGCGCATGATCCGACCGGGTCGCGTCGCGTGAGCCAGGTGGGCGGGGAGGATGAACAGCGACTCCACGAGGGAGATCACGAAGACCGACACGACGACCGCCGGGATCTGCAGGAAGATCTTCCCCGTGGCTCCAGGCACGAAGAACAGCGGCATGAAGGCGATGACGTTCGTCAGCACCGCGAAGACCACGGGCATCGCGATCTGACGGGCACCCTCGATGGCCGCGTCGAGCGGATCCATCCCCTTCTCCCGTAGCTCGAAGATGTTCTCGCCGACGATGATCGCGTCGTCGACGATGATCCCGAGGGTCACGATGAACGCGAAGAGCGAGACCATGTTGATGGTCGCTCCGGTCGCCGGGAAAACGATGAACGAGCCGACGACCGAGATCACGATGCCCATGGTCACCCAGAAGGCGACCCGGGGCTCGAGGAAGAGCCCGAGGAGCAGCAGCACGAGCCCGAGCCCGATGACCGCGTTGCGGGCGAGCAGGTCGAGGCGGTCCTCGTAGCGCTTGGACTGGTCGTCCCACACGGCGAGCGATGCCCCGTCGGGCAGGTCCCTCTCGATCTCGTCGATGATGGCACGCGCAGCGCGGGACACCCCGATCGGCGTCTCCATGTCGATGCGGTAGACGACGAGTTCGAGGGAGGGCTCTCCCTGATAGGTCGCCTCGATGTCGTCCTCGCTGAACGTGTCGTGGACCTCGCCGACGTCGCCGATCCGCACGCGCGTGCCGTCCGCGCCGAGGACCAGCGGGAGCTCCGCGAACTCGGACGCGAGGTCGCGGCGTTCCTGGAGGCGGACGAGGACGTCACCGGCCTCGGTCGACACCTCTCCAGCCGGTAGCTCCAGCGCGCTCTGGCGCACGACCTCCGCGACCTGCGGCAGGGTCAGGCCGTGGGCCCGGAGGGCCTCCTGGGGCACCTCGATGGCGACCTCGTAGGCCTTCGCCGCGCCCAGCTCCACGAGGGTGATCTCGTCGGAGGCGACGAGGGTGTCGCGCACGCGTTCTGTCAGGGCGCGCAGGGACGTCTCGGGCATCTCCCCGTGGACGAGCACGCTCATCACCTTGCGCTTGCGCGACGCGAGGCTGACGACCGGCTTCTCCGCCTCCTCGGGGAAGGTGATGATCCGGTCGACCTCGTTCCTGATGTCCTGCAGCGCCTTGCTCTTGTCCGCGCCGCTGGCGAGCTCCGCCGTCACGGTCCCCACGCCCTCGAGGGCCTGGGACGTGAGCTTCTTGACGCCGTCGACCCCGCGGATCTGATCCTCGATCGCCAGCAGGATCCCCTGCTCGATCTCCTCGGGGCTCGCGCCCGGGTAGGGGACGCGCACCGAGACCTGGTCGAGGGCGAACTCCGGGAAGACCTCCTGGACCACCCGGGACGAGAACAGGAGCCCGCCGATGATCAGGACGACCATGGCGAGGTTGGCGGCGATCGAGTTGCTCGCCATCCACGCGATCGGACCGCTGCGGTCCACGCTCCGGGTGCTGCTCACTGGCCGCTCCCCCCGGGCTCAACCGCGTCCGGCGCGGAGCCGGCGCCGCCGGTGGGGCGCACGCGCATGCCCGGGACGGGGACCGAGATCGGGCTCGAGATGACGAGATCCCCGTCGCGGAGCCCGCTCGTGACGAGCACGTCGGCGTCGCGCCTCAGCCCGACGTCGACGGGCCGGATCTCGAGCTGCTGCTCCGCGTTCACGAGCCAGACGATGTCGCCCTCGCGGAGCGCTGTGCGAGGGATCGCCGCCGCGCCATCGAGGGGGAGGAGGGGGAGCTCGACGCGGGCGTAACTCCCGAGCAGCGCCACGGGCTCTGCGCCCTCGACGTCCAGCGGGCGGCCCACCTCCACGCGCAGCCGCGCCATGCGGCCTGCGCGGTCGACCTCGCCGAGCAGCCCGGTGAAGCGGCCGGCGCGCGCCGGAGCCCCGTCCGCGAGGTGCACAGCGGCCGCGCTCCCCGGACCTTCCAGCCCGGCGAGCCGCGCCTGGGGGACGCTCACCTCGATCGAGAAGACCGCCGTGTCCACGAGCGTCGCCAGGTCGGCGCCGAGGCTGACGGTCGTGCCGACCTCGACGCTCTCCGCGGTCACGAGGGCGTCGAAGGGCGCGAGGATCCTGGTGCGTTCGAGGTCGAGGCGCGCCTGGTCCAGGCGCGCCCGCGCGGAACCGACGTCCGATTCGCGGCGGCGCAGGAACGGCTCGCGCAGGGCCAGGGACTTCGAGTCCTCGTTCGACTCGAAGCTCATCGAGAGCAGCTCCCACTCCTTCGCCGCCACGGCCGCGTTGCCGCGCTCGACCTCGAGGTCCGCCTCCGCGGCCTCGACCGCCGCCTCGGCGGTGCGGACGGCGAGCTCGAAGTCGCGGGGATCGATCTCGAGGATCGCCTCGCCGGCGGGGATGCGCCCGCCCACGACGAGCGCGGGGTGCAGCGCGACGACGGGGCCGGCCACGTAGGGGCGCACGGTCAGGGTGCGGAGCGGCTCGACCGAGCCGAACGCTTCGAGGGTCGTCGTGTGACGCTCCAGGGCGACGTCGACGACGTCGACCGGCAGGACCCTCGGCGGACGCTCGCTCTTCGGCGGGAGCTGCCGGCTCGCGATCAGGCGCTGGGCGGCGAACGCGCCGACCGCGATGACGAGCACCGGACTCAGGTAGCGCAGGGTCAGACCGACGATGCGAATGGGGGAGGTCATGGCGATCGGGGTCAGGGAGTGTCCGGAGCGTCGGTCTCGGCGGGCTCTTGCCAGGCGCCGCCGAGGGCGCGGAGGAGCTGGGCCCGCGCGCGCAGGGCGGCGGCGCGCTCCTGGACGAGCTGGCGGTCCAGGGCCTGGAGGTTGGTCACGGCGGCGAGGACGGGCAGGTAGGTGTCCACCCCGCCCACGTAGCGCCTGCGCGCCTGCTCGACCTCCTCGGTGGCCAGGCGGCGCTGGACCCCGAGGGCGGTGACGCGCTCGATCGCGCGCGCCTCGACGGAGAGGGCGTCCTCCACCTCCTGAAGGGCGATCAGGAAGGCCTGGCTCAGGGCGAGCGTCCGCTCGTCGATCACGGCGCGCGCGCGCTCGATCTCGGCGCGCCGCTGACCGCCGTCGATGACCGGGGCGACCAGGCTCGCGGTGAGGACCGAGATCGTCCGGTCGAAGAGGTCGGCGAGCGCCGCCGCGTCGAAGTTGTAGCTCGCGGAGAGTGCGAGGCGCGGGAAGCGCGCGGCCACCGCGGCGGCGAGGTCGCGATCCGCGAGTGCGAGCCGCTGAACGGCAGCGTCCAGGTCGGGCCGCCGCGCGAGGAGGGCGCCTGGGACGTCGAGCTCCGGGAGTGGAGGGAGCTCGGGGAGGGCGTCGGGCGCTTCGAAGAGGGCTTCCTGGGGCGGCCGGCCCGCGAGGACCGAGAGCTGGTTGAGGGCGCGTTCGCCAGCGCCGCGCAGCAGCGGGAGCTCGGCGCGCGTGGCCTCGACCTGTCGCTGCTGCTGGAGCACGTCGATGGCCGATCCGCTGCCGTTCTCGAAGCGCGCGCGCGTGATCGCGACGAGCTGTTCACCCGTCTCCAGCTGCTCGAGCACGAGGCGCTCGAGCGCGGCGTTCTCCACGGCCACGAACCACGCCTCGGCTGCGCGGCCGGTGAGCACGAGGGCCGTCGCGCGGGCGTCGGCATCGGTCGCCGCGGCCGCGAAGCGCGCGGCGTCCGCGGTGGCGCCGATGCGGCCGAAGAGATCGACCTCGTAGCTCAAGGAAGGGCCGAGGGAGTAGACCTCGCCCACCCGGACGGGCAGGCCCGGTCCGCCTCCGCCGCGCTGATCGATCTCCAGGCGCGTGACGCTGCCGCTGATGTCGATCGAGGGAATGCGCGCGGCGCCCGCGGCGGCTGCGCTGGCCTCGGCCTGCGCCAGGCGCGCCCAGGCCTGCTGGAGCTCGAGGCTGCCCGCGAGCGTCGCGTCCACGGCCTCGTCGAGGGAGCGCGACCCGAACGTCCGCCACCAGGGTGAAGTGTCCAGCGCCGGCCCCTCGCCCGCGCGTCCGAAGGCGGCAGGGGCCTCAACGGTGAGGACCTCGTCGGGGAGGCCCTGTGGCGCGCCGCAGGCCGCGAGCGCCACGAGCGACAGACAGACTCGATCTCGCATCGTCACTCGTCCTCCAGAAGCGCCGCGTGGGACTCTCCGACGTTCTCGAGCATGGCCATGAGCACGCGATGGAAAGTCGCGAGCTCACGCTGGTCGAGGCCCGCCTCGAAACGGCCCTCCACGTCCTTCGCGATCCGCTCGATCCGTGGCATCAGCCCGCGCGCGGCGCGGGTCAGGTGGAGGACCTGACGCCGTCCGTCCTCCGGATCGGGCTTGCGCTCGAGCAGATCCTTCTCCTCGAGACGATCGATCATCCGCGTCACGGCAGTGCTGTCGACGCCGGTGGCGCGGGTCAGGTCGGCGGCGGTCTCCGCGAGACCGTGCGCGACGTGCATCAGGGTTCCGACCTGCCGGCGCGTCAGGTCGTGCTCGCGCAGTTCCCGGTCGACCGCCGTCCGGAACGCGCCACCGAGCCGGTTGACCCAGTACCCCGTGAGATGGGGGAAGGGCAGGCTCTCGGGGTGGCCGGCTTCGGGGCGTGGAGAGATATCAGCCATGGCTGATATCCTTATCGCACGTCACTGGAGGCGCTGTCCACCCCCGCTACGCTTCCTTTGCGCGCGGGGTTCTCCGCCGCACAGCAGGTCGACGTTCACGCGGAGGTCGCCAGGCCGATGCAGCCGGGCTCTCGATCCGCGCACGGCCCCGTTCGGGCGACAGCGCGCGCTGCGCGGCTCTGGCAACATGCGCTCATGACCCGGCCCGAGATCGCGAGAGGCAAGCCCACAGCTGCGGCCCTTCGAGCCCTCGATCGCAGCTGCCCCGCGCTCGCCGCCGCGCGCAGGCGCGTCGCGCCCTTCCCGGGGTTCCCCGAGGCCGGGGGGCCTCGCACCCATTTCCACGCGCTCGGGCGCGCGATCGTCCACCAGCAGCTCGCCGGCGCCGCGGCGCGGACCATCCACGACCGGGTCTGTGCTCTCGCCGCGGGGCGCGGCTTCCCGACCGCGGCCGAGATCCTCGAACTCCCGGACGAGCATCTGCGCGCGGCAGGACTCTCGGGCAACAAGCTCCTGTCGCTCCGTGATCTCGCCGAGCGCAGTCTCGACGGCCGGCTCCGTCTGCGTGTCCTCGGCCGTCTCGACGACGAGACGGTCATCCAGGAGCTGATCGCGGTGCGCGGGATCGGGCGCTGGACCGCGCAGATGTTCCTGATGTTCCGACTCGGCCGCCTCGACGTCCTCGCGCCCGACGACCTGGGCCTCCAGGAGGGGATGAAGCGACTCGACGGGCTCGCCGCGCGTCCGCGACCGAAGGAGCTCGCGGCCCGCGCCGAGGACTGGGCGCCCCTGCGCTCCGTGGCCTCCTGGGTCCTGTGGCGCCTGACGGATGAGCCGCCGGGTTGAGCGCGGGGGCCGCCATCCGGGCGCGCCGGCGGATCGGCACGCCGGC
>CBFIJG010000052.1:0-23183 GCA_965662915.1 Planctomycetota bacterium
GCCCCGGCGAGGACGGCGGCGACCTCGTCCGCGCTCTCCGGCCGCCACACGCGGCTGCGGCCGCCGACGGCCATGCCCCATCCCTCGACGTACTCGAGTCCACGGCGGGGCCGCTCCTCGCGCCTCACCCGGCGCGCCGCTCGTGCCGCGCTGTCCATGGCCTCAGATGTTCGTCCTGCGGAAGAGCAGGGACGGGATCGAGCGGATGATCAGGCTCACGGGGAGCCAGCGCAGTGGGACGTGGCGCACGTTCCAGAGTCGCCCCCGGGCCACGGACAGGATCTCCCGCGCCGCGCGCTCGGCGCTGACGGGCATGACCAGCTTCTCCAGGTGCGCCGTCATGGGCGTCTCGACCATCCCTGGCTTGATCGTGACGACGCGTACGGCGCGCTCCGCGAGGCGGTTGCGGAGGGACTCGAGGTAGGTCGCGAAGGCCGCCTTGGTCGCGCCGTAGACGGGCGCGCCCTTGCGGCCGCGGTCGCCCGCGATCGAGCCGATACCGACGATCGTGCCGCCTCGCTGGCTGTGGAAGAGACGCGCCACCGGGTTGGTCCATGCGATGGCGCCACCGAGGTTGACGTCGACCATCGCCAGGTCCTTTTCCGTGTCGTACTCCTCGGGCCCGACGTCCGGCATGACGCCCGCTGCGTACACGTAGAGGTCGAGCCCGCCGAGGGCCTCGACGATCCGCTCGAGGAGGTCCGGGATCTCGTCGATGGCGTTCACATCGTGAGCGAAGGCGTGCACCGCACCGGCGCTCGGCTCCGCCGCGAGCGCATCGAGCTCGGCCTGGCGCCGCGCGACCGCCGCCACCGCGTAGCCCTCGCGGGCCAGCTGCCTGGCGAGCTCCGCGCCCATGCCGGAGCTCGCCCCGACCACGAGGGCGCGCTTGCCGGCGTCGCGACGGGGCGCGATCGGTTCGGCGGGTGAGCTCACGGAGTCGGGTGCGGGGTCTTTCGCGGTCATCGCGTCGGAAGCGTACGCCTCCCCGGTCCCTTGATCCTTCAAGTCGGGGAATTCGTCTCGGGGGGCCGCGCTGGCGCGCGGCGCATCCTGTCGCGCCGGGAGCCAGCCCGATCCAGGGGTGGTCGGCGCGGCGGCCTCCCCGGCTGGATGAAGGCCCGCGCGATCCGCCGCCGATCTCGATGTGCGACCGGGGAGGCCGGACGGACGCGGGCGAACCGCGGCATCTCACAGCCTCGCACGCCGCACCCCCATTTCCATCGCAGCAGCCGACACCGTAGGGTCTCGCGCCGTCGCGGCCGCCCCCCTGGGGGGCGACGATCCGAGGCACACGCGACGAACCATGGCGAAGCTCCTCGAAGGACTGAACCCCCAG
This sequence comes from Planctomycetota bacterium, assembly GCA_965662915.1. Taxonomy (GTDB): domain Bacteria; phylum Planctomycetota; class UBA1135; order UBA1135; genus Saltatorellus. Next base: position 1,340 of record CBFIJG010000052.1, read on the forward strand.
CAGCGAGCAGCCGTGGAGCAGACGGCCGGCCCCGTGCTCGTCCTGGCCGGCGCCGGCACCGGGAAGACCCGCGTGATCACCGTGAGGATCGCCCATCTCATCGCCAAGGGGGTGCTCCCCGAGACGATCCTCGCGATGACCTTCACCAACAAGGCCGCGGGTGAGATGCGTGAACGCCTCGGCGGGCTCGTGGGCAAGGACAAGGCGAACAAGGTGATCGCGAGCACCTTCCACTCGTACTGCCTGAGGACGCTCCGTGAGTACGCCCACGCGCTCGGGTTCCCGGACGGGTTCACGATCGCCGACAGCGCGGACCAGCTCTCGATCCTCAAGCTCGCTCTGCGGGAGCTGCACATCGCCGAGGCCAGGGTGAAGGTGCCCGAGATCCAGTCCCGGATCTCCCTCGCGAAGAACCGCCTGGAGACTCCCGCGCAGCTGCTCGGGAAGGCGGGTGACGCCCGCCACGAGTTGATCGGCGAAGTCTACGCGAAGTACCAGGACGTCCTGCGTCGCAGCAGGCGGCTGGACTTCGACGATCTCCTGACGGAGACCCTGCGGCTCCTGCGGACCCACGAGGGGATCAGCGCCGAGCTACGGCAGCGCCACCGCTACCTGCTCGTGGACGAGTACCAGGACACGAACGGCGTCCAGTTCGAGATCGTGCGCGCCCTGTGCGGCCCAGAGCGCAACCTCTGCGTCGTCGGCGACGACGACCAGAGCATCTACGGCTGGCGCGGAGCCGACGTGTCCAAGATCCTCGGCTTCGAGCGGAGCTTCCCCGGCGCCAAGGTCATCAAGCTCGAGGAGAACTACCGCTCCACCTCCCAGATCCTGAACGCCGCCAACAGGGTCATCCGCAACAACCCCAAGCGACACGACAAGACCCTCCGCTCGGCGTTCGGCGACGGAGAGCCCTTGATGGCCGTGACGATGCGGGACGAGGCCACCGAGGCCGAGCAGACCGTCGCCGAGATCAAGCGCCTCGTGGAGACCGACGGTCATCGCTGGAGCGACTTCGCCATCCTCTTCCGCACCGCTACGCAGCCGCGCCCTTTCGAGGCGGAGCTTCGCATGAAGCAGGTGCCCTACGTCCTCGTGGGCGGGATGAGCTTCTTCGACCGCAAGGAGGTGCGCGACGTCCTCGCCTATTTGCGCCTCGTGGCGAACCCCCGGGACGAGGCCTCCCTGCTCAGGATCGTGAACGCGCCGCCGCGGGGCGTGGGCAAGACGACGATCGATCGCGTCCTGGAGTTCGCCACCGACCACGGGATCTCCGTGACGGAGGCCTTCGACCGCGCGACAGAGATCCCGAAGGTCAACATGAAGGCCGTGGACGCGGTCCAGGACCTGCGGGCGCGGCTCTCCGCCGTGAAGAAACTGCACCCCAAGGGCGATGAGCTCGTGGCGCTCTGCAGACGCGTGGTCCAGGAGGTGAACTACGAGGACGAGGTGAAGCGCCTCTACCCCGAAGAGGCCGATTTCGAGAAGAGGTGGGCCGCGGTCGAGGAGGTCTTCAACTTCGCCGAGAACTACTGCCGCAAGCGCAAGCGGCCCGGCCTGCTCGGGTTCCTCAACGAGCTCAGCTTGACGGCCACCGACAGCGACTCGCCCGAGGACGCCGCGCGGCGCCAGGCCGTGACGCTCATGACCCTGCACGCGTCGAAGGGCCTCGAGTACCCGCGCGTCTATCTCGTGGGACTCGAGGAGGGGGTGCTCCCCCACCAGCGCGCGGCGGTCGAGGACTCGGTCGAGGAGGAGCGGCGCCTCGCGTACGTCGGGATCACCCGCGCCCGGCGCGCCCTGACGCTCTCGTGGTGCGCCGAGCGCGCGCGCGGCGGCCAGCGGGTGCAACGCCATCCCTCACGCTTTCTCCTGGAGGTGCAGGGCAAGCAGCCCCCCGAGGGCTGGATCCCCGCCGGCGATGGCGACGTCACGGGTGAGAAGGCGCGGAAGAAGGCCCGCTCGCGCCGCAGGCGAGCGAGACGATAGCGGCGCCATCAGCGCGCCAAGCCGCCTCGAAATAGGTACTTAGCGTTCTTCATCCGGGCCCCACATCGCACCCATTGGATCTTCGGCCGACACGGCTTAGATCCCCCGGGCTAGCCAATGGGAGCTGCGCATGCAGCCTCCGCCCCGCGGCGCCGGGCCTCCTGGGGGGAGCTCCGCGCCGCTTTTTCGTCAGCGCGGCGCCGGCGGGGTCGTCGATCCTCCATGGAACTCCAGGAGGAGCCGCCCCACCGTCGCTGGCTTCTGCTCGTGCGGGTAGTGCCCCGCGCCCTCGATCACCTCGAGGCGTGCGTCGGGGATCCGCCGCTCGAACTCGGCGCCGAACGTCGCGGGCGAGTACGCCTGATCGAGCTCGCCGAAGACCAGGAGCGTGGGCGCCGCGATCCGGCCGAGGTCATCCGCTCGCTCCCCGTTCTCGTCGCGCACGAGGTCGATCATCGCGCCCCAGTTCGTCCGGTTCTCCAGGCCGAGGAAGACCTCGTGGACGCGCTCGCCGTCGGCCGCTCCGTCGAAGTGAGGATCGAGCGCGAAGGCCACGCGGTCCTCGCTGTTGAGCAAATAGCCCAGCCGGGCGACGCTCCACTCACGCATCTTCACCTCCTCGGGCAGGAACTCGTCGTCGCTGCGTGGCAGGCCGGAGCAGTCGATCAACACGAGCCGCTCGACGAGATCCGGCCGGTCGGCCGCGACGCGCCAGCAGAACTCGCCGCCGTAGGAGTTCCCCACCAGCGTCACACCGCTGAGTCCCAGCGCGTCGAGAGACGCTGCCACATGGTCCGCGCATCGCTGGAACGGAAAGGGGCCCGCGGCGTCGCCGAGCATCCCGTGCCCCACGACCTCGAGCGTCCAGACGTCCGCCCTTCCTGCCAGCGCCCCTGGGCCGAAGAGCAGTGGCCCCCACGCCCCCATCGTGTCGGGGGTCCCGTGAACGAAGACGATCGGGCGCGCAGGACCCGCTCCGTCGGCCGAACGCGGGAAGTGGGCCGCGAGGACCGGATCACCGCTCGCCGTGATCCTTCCGGCGACGAGAGCCTCCTTGAAGACCGCGTTCTTCGGGAGCTCGAGGATCTCGCGCTGCACCTCGGCCGGCCCCAGGGATCCGGCGCCGCGTGAGACCGCGATCCCGCCGATCAAGAGGAGCAGGAGGAGTGCCCCGAGGAGGCGGACCGACGCGCCGCCGGTGGCCCGACCGAGGCGTAAGGGCTTTGTTATCAGGCTGCAGGTCGGCTGCGACGGCATGCCAATGGGTTCGAGGGCTCCGACACCGCGGACGCGAGATGCGGCTGGTCGCCGCATGTGGCCGAATCCCGCGGCGCCTCCGGGCCGAATGAAAGGACCCGCGGGGCGCCTTGATCGGAGGGCTCCCCGCGGGTCTCATCCTGGCCCGAGCCTCGTGGGGTCCGCTCCCACGAAGTCGCTGCCAGGACGCTCGAAGACTCGACCCAGGCGCTCTGGCCGACACCATGAAGACAGTTCTCAAGCTCGCGGACCGCGGACTCCTCCCGCTCCCCCTCCTGCGCTACGGCATCCGCCGGCTTTGCGCCCAGCGACTGCGGGACGAGCAGGCCAGCTCCACCTCCAGCACCGCTGCGTGGCTGCGCGAGATGGAGCGCGGGCGCGTCGCCGAGGTCCCCGAGAAGGCCAACGAGCAGCACTACGAGGTCCCTCCGACGCTCTTCGAGATGTCCCTCGGTCCGCACCTCAAGTACAGCTCTTGCTTCTTCCCCGCGGGCGACGAGGACCTGGCCACTGGGGAGGCCCGGATGCTCGCGCTCACCGCCGAGCGCGCCCAGCTCGAGGACGGCCAGAACGTGCTCGAACTCGGCTGCGGTTGGGGCTCCCTCACGCTCTGGATGGCCGAGCACTATCCGGGCTCGAACATCGTGGGCGTGTCGAACTCGAAGCCCCAGGCGAAGTTCATCATGGCCCGCGCGAAGGAGCGCGGCCTGACCAACATCCGCATCATCACGGCGGACATGAACGAGTTCGACGCGGCGGCCAGGACCGGCATCGAGGCCTTCGATCGCGTCGTCTCCGTCGAGATGTTCGAGCACATGCGCAACTGGGGCGAGCTGCTCGGGCGGGCCCGCGGATGGCTGGCGAACGACGGGAAGATGTTCATCCACATCTTCACCCACCGCGCGCTGAACTACCCCTTCGACGTGCGGGACGACACCGACTGGATGAGCGAGTACTTCTTCAGCGGCGGCATGATGCCCGCTGACGATCTCCTCGAGAGCCTGACGGAGGAGAGCGACGTGCCCTTCACCGTCGAGGACCACACCGTGTTGTCCGGTCGCCACTACGCCCGGACGGCGAAGCTCTGGCGCGAGAACCTCGAGGCTCGCCGCGCCGAGGTCATACCAGTGCTGGAAAACACTTACGGAGAGGAAGCTGCCGCGTGGTTCCAGCGCTGGCGTATTTTCTTCCTCGCCTGCGAAGAACTCTTCGGATACCGGGGCGGATCCGAGTGGGGCGTGTCCCACTATCGCCTTGCCCCTTCCCCCAACTCGCCCGCGGCGGCTCGAGACCCCGAGCTGCAGCACGCGGGCTTCGCCTGAGCACGAGATGCAAGCAGTCCTGAAGCGCACGTCCCTGACCCTCGTTCGTTGGTTCGACTCCTGGGCGGGCACGGCGAACGACAAGATGGTCACGGACAAGGACGCCGCCCTCGCCGCAGAGGAGGCCGGCCTCGTCTCGATCGACTGGGGCCGGGTCGTTCCGTTCCTCCTCATGCACGCGTCGGTGCTCTTCGTGTTCGTAGTGGGCTTCAGCTGGGTCGCGCTGATCACTGCCGTGGCCCTCTACGCCGTGCGCATGTTCGGAATCACCGCCGGCTACCACCGCTACTTCTCGCACAACTCGTTCAAGACCTCGCGCTTCGGACAGTTCTGCCTCGCCGTGCTCGGAGCGAGCGCGGCCCAGCGCGGTCCGCTCTGGTGGGCGGCCCATCACCGTCACCACCACGAGCACTCCGATCAGCCGGAGGACATCCACTCGCCGACCCAGAAAGGCTTCTTCTGGTCGCACATCGGCTGGGTCCTCGATCGCACGAACTTCCGCTCGCGCATCGAGCGCGTGAAGGACTACGCCCGCTTCCCCGAGCTGCGCTTCCTCGACCGCTTCGACATCCTCGTGCCGACGCTGCTCGGCGTATCGATGTTCCTGTTCGGCGTGGCGCTCGAGAAGTGGGCGCCGGGCCTGGGCACGAACGGCTGGCAAATGCTGGTCTGGGGCTTCGTCGTCTCGACCATCGCCCTCTACCACGGCACTTTCACGGTCAACTCGCTGACGCACGTCTTCGGGACCCGTCGGTTCGAGACGAAGGACACCAGCCGCAACAGCCTCCTGATCGCGCTGATCACCCTGGGCGAGGGATGGCACAACAACCACCACCACTACCCGGCCTCCGCGCGTCAGGGCTTCTACTGGTGGGAGATCGACATCTCCTACTACGTGCTCAAGGTCCTCAGCGTGTTCGGCCTCGTGTGGGACATCCGGCCGGTCACCGAGCGCGCGCTCAACGCGCGGCGAATCTCGGCCTGAGGGCCGGGAAGCGACTCACCTTGCGGGCAGCGGTCGTCGGATCCGGGATTTCTGGGATGGTCGCGGCCCGGCGTCTGTTCGACGCCGGACACGAGGTCGTGCTCTACGAGTCGCGCGACCGCATCGGCGGGCATACGGCCACCGTGGACGTGACGCTGGACGGCGTCGACTACGCCGTCGACACAGGCTTCATCGTCTTCAACGAGCGGACCTATCCGGGTCTGTGCGCGCTGCTGAAGGAGCTCGGGGTCCCCTGGAGGACCAGCGACATGAGCTTCTCGGCGCGAATCGACGCTGCCGACGTCGAGTACAACGGCACCAGCACCCGGTCGCTGTTCGCGCAGAAGCGCAACGTGCTGCGCCCGCGCTTCTGGAGCATGATCCGCGAGATCCTGCGCTTCTACCGTGAGTCGCCCGAGCTGATCGAAACTGGTGCGGCCGATCCTGGGCCCAGCCTCGGGGACTACCTGCGCGCCGGCGGTTATTCGACGCCCTTCATCGAGTGGCACATGATCCCCATGGCCTGCGCAGTGTGGTCGGGGGTGCCCTCGAAGATCCTGGACTTCCCGGCGCGCTCCCTCGTGCGCTTTTTCGCGAACCACGGCTTCCTCCAGGTCGACGACCGGCCCGCCTGGCTGACCGTCGAAGGCGGGAGCCGGACCTATGCGCGAGCCCTGCTCGCGCCGCTCGAGGGCCGGGTGCGAACCTCGTCCCCCGTGAGCCGTGTCGCGCCGCAGCCGGACGGGACCGTCAAGCTGACCGTGAGCGGCGAGACGGAGGCCTTCGACGAGGTGGTGCTGGCGTGCCACGCACCCCAGGCCCTCGAGATGATCGAAGCGCCGACGCGGGCGGAGCGGGAAGTCCTCGGCGCGCTGCGATATCAGCCCAACCAGGTGACCCTCCACACCGACCCGGGTCTCATGCCCCACCGCAAGGGGGCGTGGGCCGCGTGGAACGTCTGGACCCCCGACCGCCCGGCGGTCGACGGCGATCCGGTCCGGGTCACCTACTGGATGAACCCCCTCCAGTCCCTCGAAGGTCCCCACGACCTGTTCGTCTCGCTCAACTCGAACGACGACATCGACCCCTCGCGGATCATCGAGACGAAGGTCTTCGACCATCCGGTCTTCGACGTCGAGGCCGTGGCCGCGCAGCAGAGGTTCGACGAGATCGATGGCGCCCGCGGCCTCCGCTTCTGCGGCGCCTACTGGAGCTACGGCTTCCACGAAGACGGGCTCCAGAGCGCGCGCCGCGTGCTCGAACGGATGGGCGTGGACCCGCAGCTGCCCTCGCGGGCCGAGGAGCTCAGGCCGGAGCTCGCGAGGACGTCCGCGCCGTGAGCTCAGCGACCGAGGACCTGGCCTCGGCGGTTTACGTGGGGCGCGTGCACCACGCGCGCCACACGCCCCGGCCGCACCGCTTCAGCTATCGGCTGTTCATGCTCTACCTCGACCTCGACGAGGTCGAGACCGCCTTCGACGGCCGCTGGCTCTGGAGCCACGAGCGCTGGAACGTCGCGAGCTTCCGGCGAAAGCACTACCTGGGAGATCCATCGCGCCCCCTCGCGAACTGCGTGCGGGAGCGGGTCGAGGCCGCTCTCGGGGAGGCTCCTCCCCGTGGTCCAGTGCGGATCCTGACCCACGTGGCGCTCCTGGGGTACTGCTTCAACCCCGTCACCTTCTACTACCTCTTCGAGGAGGACGGCGAGACACTCCATTCGGTGACCGCGGAGATCACCAACACCCCCTGGAACGAGCGGCACGCCTATGTGCTGGCCGCATCCGGGGCGGAACAGCCGGGCGAATGGCGAACGTGGAGGTTCCAGAAGGACTTCCACGTCTCCCCGTTCTTCCCCATGGACCACGAGTACCGCTGGAGCTTCACGACCCCCCTCAGGGAGACGGGGAGCCCCCTGCGCGTCGCCATGGAGAACCTCGCTCCCGCGGAGGACTCCAGTGGCGAGGGCAAGGACCGCGTGTTCGATGCGGCTCTCGAGCTCGAACGGCGTCCCCTCGACGCGAGAGAGCTCCGTCGCTGCCTCGTCCGCCATCCCTGGATGACAGGGACGGTGCACGCGGCGATCTACTGGCAGGCGTTGCGACTCTGGATGAAGCGCACGCCGTTCTTCGAGAACCCGTCGAGCGCCTCAGCATGACGATCATGGACAACGGGAGCGCCACCCGCGCCTCCCGCGTGACTCTCCCCGGCCGCGCGCCGGGCTCGCCGCTCCCCCACGATGCCGTCCCGGCCGATCCGTGGCACAGCGACGTGAAGCGTGGGGAGGAGCATGGTGCGCCCCGCCGGAGCGTGCTGGAGCGAGCCGTCCGCAGGACCCTCGGCGGACTCCGCGTCGGCTCGCTGACGCTGCAGACGCCCCACGGCGCGGACACCTACGGCAGCGGCGGTGGACCGGACGCTCACGGAGTCGCGCACGTCCACGACGAGCGCTTCTGGCAGGCCCTGGCCCTGCGCGGGAGCGTGGGCGCCGGTGAGGCCTACGCACACGGCTGGTGGTCCTCACCCGAGCCGGCGGACGTCGTCCGCGTCTTCGTGGCGAACCACGCCGCGCTGGAGGAGATGGAGGGCGGCCTCGCCCGGCTGTCCCGCCCGATCCTGAAGGCATATCACGCGCTCAGGGACAACACGCGGCGCGGCGCGGCGAAGAACATCTCGGCGCACTACGACCTCTCGAACGAGTTCTTCGGGCTCTTCCTCGACCCGAGCATGACCTACTCCTCGGCGGTCTTCGAGGAGCCCGCGATGTCCCTCGAGGCTGCCCAGCACGCAAAGATCGACCGGCTCTGCGAGCGGCTCAGGCTCGGGCCCTCGGACCACCTCCTCGAGATCGGAACGGGCTGGGGCGCCTTCGCCATCCGCGCCGCCGCGCGCTTCGGCTGCAAGGTGACGACGACGACGATCTCCCGCCAGCAGCACGACTTCGCGCGAGAGCGCATCGAGCAGGCCGGCCTCTCGGGCCGGATCGAGCTCGTCCTCGAGGACTACCGGGACCTGCGAGGCACCTTCTCGAAAGCGGTGTCCGTCGAAATGGTCGAGGCCGTCGGAGCGCGGCACTACGGCTCCTACTTCTCCAACATCGGCCGGCTGCTCGAGCCGGGTGGCGCCTTCGCCTGCCAGGCGATCACGATCCACGACCGTCACTTCGAGCGCGCGCGACGGGCCGTCGACTTCATCCAGCGGCACATCTTCCCCGGCAGCTGCATCCCCTCCGTGAGCGCCCTCACGGACGCGGCCCGCGAGGCCAGCGACATGCGGCTCGTGCATCTCGAGGACATCGGTGAGCACTACGTGCCGACCCTGCGAATCTGGCGTGACGCTCTCCGGGCACGCCGCGACGAGGCACAGGCGATCGGGTTCGACGACACGTTCCTGAGGCTCTTCGACTTCTACTTCGCGTACTGCGAGGGCGGATTCGCGGAGCGGCACATCTCGGTCGCCCACCTTGTCTACGCGAAGGAAGGCCGCCGCTTCTCGCCCACCATCGCGAGCTCCGTTCGCTGACCGTCCCCTCTTCGCGGTGGCGCGCAACCTCAGCAACTTCTTGATCTTCCAGGCTGCCTGGGCCGTATGCGTGCTCGGCGCGGCAGCGGGCCACCCATGGCTGGGCGCCGGGCTCGGCGCGCTCCTGCTCCTCGCCAACCTCCCCTTCGTCGCCCGCAGGGCCCGCGCGCGCGAGGTCCGGCTATGGCTGGCCGTGGGTGCGGTCGGGGTCGCCCTCGACACGGCGCTCCAGAGCGCCGGGCTCGTGGGGTTCCCGGAGGCCGCCAGACCCGCCGGAGCTCTCTGGGAATACCTCGCCCCGCCCTGGATCGCCGTCCTCTGGGTCGCGGTGGGCTCCATGCTGAGGGCCTCAATGAGCTGGCTCCATGGACGGCTCGGACTCGCGGCGGTTCTCGGGGCCGTGGGAGGCCCTCTGTCCTTCTGGTCCGGAATCCGCCTAGGTGCGACGGAAATGCCAGCCGGCGCAGGATCTGTGGCGGCGCTCTCCATCGAGTACGCCTTAGTTTTTCCTATTCTCTTGCGGCTCGCCAGGACGCCCGCCGCTGGCCGTGACCAGGCGGCCGCCAGGAGCCAAGACCGCTTCACAGGACCCGAGACGCCCGATCGATCTGCCCATCGTTCCGACGCACCATGACGCGCGCCGCTGCCTTCACCGCCGAAATCGTCCGTTCCTCCAGCCGTGGACTCGCAGGCCTGGCGACCGCTCTGCTGTTCGAGCGCGTGGCCGAGGCTACCGAGAGATACGGCGACGAGGGCTTCGAGACCTGGCGCAAGACGATCGCAGCGCGCCTCGAAGCTCTCTCCTCCGCGCTCGAGGCCGGGGACAACACGATCTTCAGTCACGATGTGGGCTGGTTCCGCAGCATGTCCACGAGCCGCGGTATCCCCAAGGCCGACCTCATCAGCGCCTACGAATGCATGGAGGAGACCCTTCGCGGACAGCTCCCCGAGAAAGCTCTCGGCAGCGTCGACGACCTGATGCAAGAAGGCCGCACGGCACTCGAGGCCGAGGACTCCCTCGCCGCGGAGTTCGCCCCCGGCAGCGAGGCGAACAAGCTGTTCGATCTGGCTCTGCTCGGTGACCTGAGCGGGTCGCGTCGCTTCATGCTGACCGGTCTCGAGGAAGGGCGGTTCGACGTCGAAGGCGCGATCGTCGAGGTCCTCCTCCCCGCCGCGCGCGAGGCTGGAAGGCGCTGGCACCTCGGCAAGCTGGGCGTCGCCGCTGAACACGTCGTGACCTCGACTCTGCGGAGCGCGCTCCACAGCCTCACGGCTGTCCTCGACAGGCCCGAGCCGAACGGCAAGGCGTGCTTCATCGCGGCCGTGCCGGGAGACGCCCACGACACCGGCCTCGTCGCATTCGCCCTCCTCCTGGAGAACAGAGGCTGGCGGGTCGCCCTGGCGGGCGCCGACACCCCGATCGAGGAGATCGATGTCACCGCCGAGGGCTACGAGTGCGATCTCATCGCGCTCTCCGCGACCCTCACCTCCCAGCGGTACGCGCTCTCGTCGTACCTCTCACGCCGGACGTCCAAGCTGCCGGTCCTCGTGGGTGGCGCCGCCGTGCGCAATGCGGAGGATGCGCTTCGACTCGGAGCGAGTGGATTCGCCCGCGACCTCGTCGAGGGTGTCACGCGCGCCGAAGAGCTCGTCGAACTCTGAGCAGCTGCCGCGCTCAGCCACGGACGGCCACCGCCACGATCCTCTCGCGGCCGGAGACGACCACGCCACCCGGCTTCTCGACCGTGACAGCGAAGAGCCCCGCGCTCCCCACATCGAGCTTCGCGTCGATGGGCACGATGACCTCCCCCGCCTCGAGCACGTCGAACACGCCCCCGTCGACGGGGTGTGGCTCGGCGCCGGGGTCGGTGCCCCGGAAGATCCAGAGCTGGTACTGACTCACCGTCGGGTCGTTCGTCTCGAGCCCGTCGATCCGCATGAACCCGCTGTTGCGCTGATCGCTCCAGACGACATCCCCCGCGGGGCCGCCGTCGGCCCACGGCGTGACCGTCGCGCCTCCGGCTTCGAGCGCCGCGACCAGAGCGTCGAGGGACGGCGGGGTTTCAGGCTCCGCCGTCACCGGCAGGCCACCGCGCAGCAGGGCCGCGAGGAGCGCAGCGGCGGCGAACCAGCCCACGGCCCTGCCGAGCCGCAGAGGTCTGAAAGAGGATGCGGGGGCGGCCTGCGCAGTGGACGTCGCCTCGGTGGAAGCGCTCGTCATCGCCTTCCCTCGCAGCGCGCTCAGGTCGTGACCACCGCGGCGTGAGCCGCCGACGAGGGTCATCTGACCGATGACCGTCTCCGCGACCCGCTCCTCGAAGCCGTCGGTCGGAACCACGTCGACGCCAGCGCGCGGCCACGCCGCGAAGATCGCCCCGGCCGCGAGCTCGTATTGCTCGACCTCGCTTTCACTCAGTCCATCGACAGCGTAGAGCCCGCGACCTTCTGCCGCGGCGATCGCCGCGAGCTTGTCTCGCTCGTTCGGCTCACCAACGTGCTCCGCGCCATTGCCGTTCGTGCCGTTGCCCTGCGCGCACTCCCCGCTCATATCGCCCCCTCCTCGAGCGCAGCTCGGCGGGCTTTGAGGCGCTCCGTCACCTCGGCAAGACCGCGACGGATGTGGCTCTTGACGGTCCCGAGGGGGATGCCGGTGTCTGCTGCGATCTCGCGGTGCGTCAGCCCGGAGACGACGCTGAGCTCGAGGACACGGCGGCGGTCGCCCGTGAGCTGCGCCACGACCTCTCGCGCCTGAGCGGCTTCGTCGTCGAGCTCGACCTGGCGCAGCCCGGGATCGTTCTCGCCGGGGGCGAGTTCTTCCTCGAAGGGTTCGGGATCCACCCGTCGACCCGCGCGACGGCGGCGGTCGATGACGCGGCGACGGGCGATGGTCGCGATGAAGGTCGCCTCGGAAGCCATCTTCGGGTCGTAGCGCTTCGCGCTGCGCCAGACGTCGACGAAGATGTCCTGGACGACGTCCTCGACCTCGTGGGGATCCTTGGAAAGGCCCGATGCGAGGGACCACACCAGCGCCGAGTAGCGCGACAGCACCTCGCGGACTGCACCGGGGTCGCCTTCGGCGACCCTGATGAGGAGCGCGGTGTCGTCTGCGGATCGAGGATTCATGTGGTGGTGCCCCGCGTCAGCCTCGCTGGAGGCCGATCGCCAGCTCAGCATAACGACAGTTCGTCGCACCCGAGCCAAGCCGTTCCGTTCCCTTTTCAACAATCTGCTGACCCCCTCGGTGGCCACGAGGGCGCTCATCGAGCCGGGAGCCGGCTGCGAACAGGGTATCCCGGCGCTCTTCCGATCGATCGCCGCTGATCGCACCGGGTGAATACCCGGCCAAGCGACCACCCCATTGACGAGAGCACGTATGAAGCATGCGCGCGCTGCGGCCTGAGTCGCACCCTCGGCGCTCGTCCCGCACCGAAACGACCCCGGGCGATACCCGTCTCGTCTTCGGAATCGACCAGTGGGATTCCGACAGGCCGGGAACGTCGTTCCCCCTGCTCGCCTCGCTGTGCTCCGCCGGCTCCGCGGTCCTCGGTGCCGCCCTCTGCTACATCCGCCTGGACGGCCGGAACGGAAGGTCGCGCGTCTCCCTCGCCCTCGCCCACGAGAGGACCCGCGAGGTCCTCGCGCGCTACAAGGCCAACGTCACCATGGAGGGGCGCGTCACCCGTGTCATCCGTGACTTCGATCGTGCGGAGACGACGCTCCAGTCGAAGCTGACCGATCAGATCCGCCAGATGCTCAGGCTGCACCAAGCCCTCGACGCGCACGAGGGAGTCACGACGACGTTCGAACAGCGCGAGCCCGCCATGAGGTCGAACGCACCCTTGGGCGCGCTCATCGGCGAGGGGGTCGAGGAGGTCGCGGCCTTCGAGGACGAGCTCGTCTCCTGGCGCCAGCGCGCCGCACATGCCCAGGCCGACAACGAGGCGGAACTCTTCCGTCAGACCACGGCCATCGACAGGCTCACGGCCCGCCTCGAATCCCTCGAGCCGGAGAAGCTCGCGGGGATCGGCGCGGAGCGCGACGCCGAGCTCGCTCGTCACACGGAAAGGAGCGCCCAGCTCCGGGAGGAACGCGACCGCCTCGACGCGGAGGTCAAGGCGCAGGAGCGTCGCCTCTCGAGGGTCTCCGGGGATCTCGACCTGAAGAAGACGGCGCTCGCCCAGAGTCGAACCAGGTTCAAGGAGCTCGACAAGGACCTCGGCAAACAGATCACGCAGCTCCGCCGCGAGACCGAGGAGAGGACCAACGAGATCCGAGGGCTCGAGGAGCAGCTCTGCACAGCGAAGGACGACGGGGCCCTCAGCCGCAAGGAGGTGAGCGCGCTCGATTCACGCCTCGCGGAGCGCAAGAAGGAGATCAGGACCCTCGAGTCGAAGATCGAGGAGGTCACACGGACACTCGAGGCGACGAACCAGCGATCCGGTCAGCAGGGGAGCCGGATCGAGGCGCTGATGTCCGCCCTCGACGCCGCGAACGAGATGCTGGACGACAGCTCCTGCATGCTCGCCAAGAAGGGCTCGGCGATGTCCGCGGGCGCCTCGATGCTCGCGAACCTCAAGCCGATGATGGAAGCCCTGGAGGGCCCGCCCTCGGAAGAGGAGAAAGCCGAACGTAAGGAGCGGAGCGCTCGGTCCCGACTTCGAGTAATAAGAAGGCGTTTTGCGCTGGAAGCCGCAAGGAAAGCGCAGATCAAACTAGAGACTCCGGGCCTTATTCAGTACGACATCTTTGAGGACTAGGTGGGTGACCCAGCGGCATCCGCCTGGTCGTATTGAGGGTCTCGTAGACGTATTTACGAGCGAGCGATCGGAACGCATTCGCACTCGAGCGCCGATCGACGAAGATCTCTGGCTCTCGATATCACGACTCTTACCGCTTCAGATCCCCGTTCAGGCACGGGGCTCAGACGACATGGCAGCAAGGAAACCCAAGCCCGGTAACTCCCGTTACCGCAGGTCGCCGGACGAGATGATCGCCGACCTAAAGAAGAAGATCGAGGACATCGAGAAGCGCAAGGCGGCCAAGTTGCTGAAGGCCGACCCCGCCAGCAAGGAGGCGACCGCGGCCTTCCGCGCGCTGACCAAGGCGGTCGAGAAATCGAAGTCCTCCTCGGACGCCGACCTCAAGCGCGCCCTCAGCGACGCCCAGCGCTCGCTCGCCGAGTACTTCGAATCCAAGGGGATGAAGGTCCCGAAGGCTCGCAAGCCCCGCGCGCGCCGCAAGAAGTAACGGCGCGAGCGTGCGCGACGCGCCGAGCGCAGAACGACGAGCGCCCGCCCGGATCGACCTCCAGGCGGGCGCTCTCCTTCAACAGTCGACCGGCACTCAGGGCGTGAAGACCACCAGGACGCCGTTGGTGACGTTGGACCCCCCACCGGTGCAGGAGGGCTGAAGGTCCCTGTACCAGGCCTGGAAGCCCCAGGTGCTCCCGACGTTGATCGAGGGCGGCGACGGCAAACTCGTCACGTAGCTGATGATCCCGGGCCCGTAGCTCGCCTGGCCGAACGCGTCGGTGGCGACGACCTGGAGCCGGATCTGGCTGGGCCCGATACAGAGGCGCCCGTTGCCGAGGGGCACGTCGAGCGCGGTCGAGCCCATGAACACCAGGGCGAACTGGTTCGCCGGCAGCTGCGAGATCTGCAGGGAGAGGAAGTCGGTCGAGATCGAGGTCGTTCCTGCACCCACCATCTTCCCGCCGGAGCCCGTCACGTTGACACACCCCTCGTTCGCCGAGCTGGTGTTGCCGCACGGCGCCGAAGACGTGGAATCACAGCCGCAGAAGACCTCGGGCGCTTCGCAGTCGTCAGGGATCCCGTTGAGATCGTCGTCCGGCGAGTTCCCGCTCGCGATGTCGTAGGCGTCCTCGATGCCGTTCGGCTGGCAGTCGGTGAAGGGCTCGTCGTCGACGAGGTCGAGCCCGTCCAGCTCGTCGTTGAACAGCCCGCCGCGGATCGTCGTGTCCAGGCCCAGCGTCTCGGCTCGCACGAAGATCGTCGGACGCGGGTCGCCGGCGTACTTGATGAGAACGTCTCCCTCCGTGATCGGGAGCCCCCCCATGTCCAGGGACTCGATGATGTCGGACCCGCAGCGCACCGAGAACAGCAGCAGATCGGACCCGTTCGGAAAGGCCCAGGCGTAAGGCCCGCTCGGCGGCTGGTAGATGCCGTCGCCGTTGTCCCAGATGGACAGCGCGTCGACGTCGTCCGTGCCCGGGGCGAAGCGGTCCAGCCCGAGGGCCTGCGCGGGCGCGTAGGTCCTGATGACCCCCGCTCCACCGCCTGCCTGCGGTGCGAACAGCAGCACGTCCGCGCCCCGGGCGGGCAGGCCCGTGATCGTCGTCTGGAATCCCGCCGAGTCGACGATCGGGACGTTGGGCTCGTTGCACAGCGGGAAGCCCGCCTGGAGGGAGAAGAAGAGCGGGTCGACGGCAGGATTGATCGGCGGGCCGAGGTCGAGCGCGTCGAGGTTGTCGCCGTTGTCCGCGGCGCTGCCCGCGTCGGGGTCGATCGGCTCCACCAGGCCGACCCCGGGGAACGCGGCCGCGTTCGGTGTCGAGCGCCGACCGTCGCCATCGGCCACTCCCACGGCGACAGGGAGCTGCGGCTGGAAGGGGAAGATCCCCTTGAGCGGGAGCGCATAGGTGTCCGAGGCCGCGTCGCGGAAGGTCGCCTCCGAGAACACCGTCGGGATCCCGGTGCCGAGGCTGATGGGTGAACCGGCAGCCCACTCGTCGACGGAGAGGTAGACGCTGAACTCGTACGCGGGATCGTCGAGGAGCCTCGCGTCGCGTCCGAACGTGAACGCGTTCAGCTCGACGCCGCAGGAGACGCCCGGCTGGTGATCCAGACAGGTGCTGTAACGCGAGAGGTAGTCGCCGAGGTACGCGATGGCGGGCGGGCCCGGGTTGAACGGGTTCCCCTGCCGCACGAGGAGGTCCGAGTCGCTGTACTGGGGGCCACCCTGGGCCGGCTGGTCGGCGATGGTCGGGCCCTGGAAGTCGATGGAGAAACGCAGCTGGCCGGGGCCCTGTGCGCTCGCCACTGCGGCTGTCGCGCTGACGAGGGCGAGGCCTCGAGCGAGGCGCAGGCAGGTCCGCCCATGACCGGAGAGGTGGCCAGGACGGCGGAACGGACGCGGGAATCGCATGGTGATGACGGAGCGGATGGAGAGATTGGCGAGTCGGCCGCCCGAGCGCGTACGAGACGATCGAGCGAGCGCGCTCCCGAGGTTCGCACGAATCAGGCCGCAGCGGCCCCCTGCAAGCAACTCGGGTCCTGGTATGAGACCGAGTCTGGGGCGCTTGGGGTCCGTACGACGCCGATGGAAATCGAGGAATCAGGGGCGGACGTCACCGTCCGCCCCTGCAGATCCTCCCCCCGGAAGGGGTTCCATGGAGCCGCAGGGCCTGGCGAGAGCGACTCCGCGGCAAGAAATGCAGGGGCACGCCGGCCATCGGACAGCAAATCCTCAAAAGTGGCGGATCGGCTCCGCAGGGTCCCCGGCAGAACGAGCGGGCCCTCGACCCGGGTCGCGCCCTCACATCTCGTCGAGCTCGAGCGGAGTGCGCTCCTGACTGGACAACCCGCGCGGCGCGCGCTCGCTGGCCAGCCTGGCGACGTCCAGCGGCCAGACCGCCGCTCCGCGGCGCCCGACTGCGAGCACCCGGAGGCCATCCGCGGAACGTTCGAGGCTCACGCCGATCGCATCGTCCTCGCGGCTCGCCGCGCGACCACCGCGAGGCGAACGGAACGGCGCCGGGCGAAGCAGGACCTCCCCGGATCGATCATCCCAGACCTGCACGGTGCCGTCCTTGGAGGCGGTGCAGATGAGATGGGCCTCCGGTTCGCTGCCGAACGCCAGGAGCTCGTCGCCATGCCGGAAGTTCGGTGAGACCAGGCGAGCCGTCCAGCCCTGGGCGTCCGTCGGCGCGGGCAGAGGCTCGGCGACCGAGATGTGCCAGGACACGCCGATCCGGCCGGTCGCCGCCCCGATGAGCCCGTCCGCCCCGGACCAGGCGAGCCGCAGCCTCATGCCGGGCGCGGCCATGACCTGCCCGAGGTCGGCGCCGTTCTCGGCGTCCCAGAGCCTCATCGGGGAGCGCAGCTGGCCGGTGAGCACTGCAGCGATCCGCGCCCCGTCCCCCGAGACGCAGAGCTCCGTCAGCGGCCCGCCAGCCGACGCGAGTTCCGCGACCTCGAGGCGCCCGTCGACGTGATCCACGCGCACGATTGCGCCGCCCTCCCGCGCCACGACGACCGCATCGTGGCCAGGGCGCAGCGCGGCCTCCACCCCCGGATCAGCGCCGAGGTCCAGCTCGCTCCAGCCGACGTCGGCGCTCCAGCGCAGCATCCGACCACGCGCCGTCAGGACCCAGACGGCGGTGCCGTCGTCGGAGACAGAGGACCAGAGCGGGCCTCGATCGTCCGCACCGGGGCCGGCAACACGCGGCTCCACGACTCCCGCGGCCGCGTCGACCCTGGAGATCGACAGATCGCCCCCGAGCGAGACGAGCACGGGCGCGGCTCCCGCGACCAGGACCGTGCCCCCTTCCTCGGCCCCACCTCGCTCCGGCCCGAAGGAGAGGACCTCGAGGCCCGGCTCGGCGTCGCCGGCGCCGCGCGGAGCCTCGAGCAGGACCCCTGCTCCTTCGTCGTTCCACAGCGCGACCCGCTCGGTCCCCGGGACGAATGCGCCCCCGGAAGGCTCGACGACACGGCCGCTCCTCCGCCATGCCAATCGATGCGCGCCGGCTTCCGGCGCGCCGCTCCAGACGTCGACGAACGAGATGTTCCCGACACCGAGCAAGCGCTCCCCGTCCGTCGACCAGGTCAGCTCCTTCGGCAGCGCCACCTCCCTGTGGACCCGCACGACCTCGCCCGAATCGGCGTGCAGGACCTGGGGAGGAGGGTCGGCGAGCCAGGACGCGAAGGCGACCTCGGGGCGGCCAGGCCGGAAGGCGAGGTCTGCGATCCGGGGCCCGCCAGGTGCCTTCCAGATGAGGCGCGGTCCTTCATCTCCATCGAGCGCGAACCCGTGCACCGCATCGTCCTCGGATCCCGCACCCACGTCAGCGCCAACCACGAGCCGCGTCGCGGCCCCATCGATCGCCACAGCCGCGCCGGGCAGACCGATCTCGGCGAGCACACCGTCCGCGCCGCGGCTCCACTCGCCCTTGCGCAGATCGAATCCACGCACCACGCCGGCCGCGTCGACCGTCACCGCCAGCGCGCGCCCGGCCGCGATCGACGCGTCCACGACCGGGGCCCCATGCGGGAGGAGGACCGGGGCGGCGTCGGACCCGGGGTCGAGCAGCACGGCGCTGACGCTCGACGACTGCGTATGGGGCCCGTGGAATCCGTATGAGGTGGCGAGGATCCTGACGTCACCACTCGGGAGGACCGCGGCGTGGAGCGCTCCGAACGTGCCCAGTCCGGCGAGGTCGACCTCCCGCAGCTCGCCTCCCCCATCAGGTGCGAACACGACGATCCTCGTCTTGCCGACGAGCGCAGCCGCCACGTCCGTGCTCGGGGCAACGATGTCCGTCACGGCCTCCTCGCCGGTGTCCAGCTCCCCGCGGGTCTCGAGGCTCAACGGGTCGAGGGAGAGGACCCGCCCATCCACCGTCCCGACGAGGAGCGAGCCGCCCGGCACCTGTGCCCCTTCGAAGGCCTGCGCTCCGACGTCACGCTCGACGAGCACCCGCCGCTCCCCCACCGACGCCACGGCCACCCGCGCGGCAGGCCCCACGATCGCGATCCGCTCTGCTGGGCCGTCCTCGTCGAGGAAGAGCCCCTGCCAGGCGCGGCCCCGACCGAGCTCGAAGCGCGCGTCGAGGGTCAGGTCGAGCAAGGGACGGACGAGCATCGAGCGCGTCACGCTCACGTCGTGCCGTGCGACCGCCTCCAGCCCGAGGGCCAGGGAGCCGGACGCCGTGACAGGCTCGATCACCGGCATCTTCTCGACCTTGTAGAGCCCCTCGTAGCGAGCGACGAGCCTGCGGTTCTGCTCCAGCGCGATCTGCGACGCGATGAGCCCCAGCACGAGGGCGACGACGGAGCCGAGGATCGCCACGGCCCACGCCGGCTCGCGCCGGCACCAGCGCCGTAGCCGCAGACCTGGACCCGCCGGGATCGCCTGGATCGGCTCGTACTCGCAGACGCGCCGCAGGTCCTCGGCCAGGGCGAGGGCGGTTCGATAGCGGCGCTCCAGGCTGGACTCCAGCGCGGTCTCGGTGATCACCACGGCGTCGGAAGGCACTGCGCGGTTGAGGGTGCGCAGTGACCGCCGCTGGCCCTGTTCGATGGCGATCGCGAGCGCTGCAGGACCCTTCCCATCGAACGGACGCTGACCGGTCAGCACCTCGAAGAGCGTGACGCCGAGCGCCCAGACGTCGGCGCGCGCGTCGACCTGCTCCGTCTCGCCCCGGAGCTGTTCCGGCGCCATGTACGCGAGGGTGCCGAACACGTCCCCTTCTCGGGTCAGCGTCGGCTCGCCGCGGCCGCCGGCCGACTCACGCTGGTCGCGGGCGAGGCCGAAATCCAGCAGGACCGGATCCCCTTCGCCTGTGACCATGATGTTGCCCGGCTTCACGTCGCGATGGACGACGCCGGCCTCGTGCGCCGCGTGCAGCGCCCGCGCGGCCTTCTCGAAGAAGCGCAGGACGCGATGGACGTCGGCGCGCAGCTCCGGACGGACCGGCACAGGACCGCCGACCCGCGTCGCGCCCTTCTCCGCCGCGAGCTCGGCCGCGACGGCGGAACCCAGGTCGACGCCCTCGACGTAGCGCATGGCGATGTAGGGCGGATCCCCGTCCACGTCGGCCTCGTACACCTGGGCGACTCCGGGGTGCTCGAGCCGCGCGATCGACTCGGCCTCCCGGCGGAAGCGCGCACGCTGGTCCTCGGTCACGAAGCGCGCGCCGAGCAGCTTGACCGCGACGTCCCGTCGGAGTCCGTCGTCCCGGCCGAGCCAGACCTCTCCTTGACCGCCGGCGCCGAGCTGGCGCAGGAGCCGGTAGCGGCCGATGCGCGGGAGGTCGTCCCCCCCGGCCTCCTGGACGGGCGGCCCCGGGCTCGCCTCGTCCTGGATGGCCCCCGTGAGACGCAGGTACTCGGCGGCGACCTCCGCCTGAGCCCGCGGGTAGCGCGCAAGGTAATCCCCAAGCGCTCGAACGCGTCCCTCGGCCTCGTCCCTCGCGAAGTCGTCGACGAAGTCGAAGAGGTCCGCGCTGACGTCCTCCGGCGACGGCGCGCTCGTCTCGGTCTGGTGGTCGGGGGTGTCCATGCCTTCTGGCGCGGCGTCCTCGTGCCGCCGCCCGAGCTTAGCGGGGCGGACATGCGGCGTATTCACGTTAGGCTGCGGGGGTGAGCGACGCACCGACACCGACCACTCTCGAAGGCATCACCCAGGTCTGGGTCCGATCCGCGCGCAACGGCGACGCCGGCGACTTCGCGCGGCTCTACGAGCACATCGCGCCCGCGGTCCACACCTGGGCCGCCCTGCGCCTGCGCCCCGACCAGGCGGCGATGCTCGATCCGGGTGACCTCGTCCAGGAGGTCTGGCTGCGAGCCTGGCGGAAGATCGACGACTTCGATCACGAGCGCGTGCCGTTTCGTTTCTGGGTCTTCCGCATCGCGAAGAACGTGCTCCTCGAGGCCTCGCGCCAGTCTCGCCGTCCGGACCAGCTCGGCCGGGTCCGGGCGAGCGGCCAGGACGGCGGCGAGGCGGACCCGCTCGCGCGGGTCGCCGACTCGATCACCGCGGTGAGCCGGCGCGTCTCTCGGGACGAGGAGCTCGGCCGCTTCCGGGAAGCCGTGGCCGCGCTCCCGGAGGACGAGCGCAAGCTGGTCCTGCACTGCGGCCTGGAGGGGCTGCCCCTCCGTGAGGTCGGCGAGCGTCTGGGGATCAGCGAAGAGGCTGCGGGCAAGCGCTGGCAGCGTCTGAGAGCCCGCCTGCGGACCACGGAGCTGCCCGAACACCTGCTCGCCCTGAGCGCGAGCTGAGACGCGCCGACGGATCGCCTCTTCCACCAGCCGGGATCGAGGCCCCGATCACTATCATCTGGGGCATGGCCGAGGCGCACCACTCCATCGACCACCCGGTCGACGACCTCCCTCCGATCGAGCACGACCCCGAGCTCGACGGTCCCGCGCCCGCCGCGGCGATCGACGGGCACACGGCGGGCGGGGTGGCCGTCGTGCGCACCACGGAGTCGGGCCCGCGCCTCGCGGTGCTCGAGTCGGGCGGCGTGGTCAGCCTCCCGAAGGCGGAGGCCGGGCCGGGCATGAGCGCGGAGACCGCCGCCCACCGCGCCGCCGAGGCCTTCGTCGGGCGGCATGTGCACCTCGTCGAATCCATCGGCGAGACGCGCGAGCTGTTCGACGGTGACGACGTGATCACCTGGTTCTGGCTCGCTCGTCCCGGTCGCGCCGCTGCGCTCGACCCCACCGAGCCGCCGCCGCCCGGGTTCCAGCTGCACTGGATCGACCTGGAGGAGGCCGAGCAGGCGTTGACCTCCGAGGAAGAGCGCGAGGTCGCCGCGCGGCTCGCGAGACGGGCATTCCCTCACGTGCGGCGCCCCTTCGACTCGCTGGAGGCGCGCGAACTGGCCGCGGAGCTCGAGGCGTTCCGCGACGAGACCACGGCGACCACGGACGCGCTCGAGGACCCCGGCCGGATCGATGCGCTCCTGCGCGCTCGTGCGGAGATCGGGCGCGCGAGCCGGGCCTCCGCGCGGCGACACAGCCGGGGCACG
>CBFIJG010000053.1:0-22937 GCA_965662915.1 Planctomycetota bacterium
GCTCGTCCATGGCCATGAAGCCGAAGTTGGACGTGTAGGTCGCGCACGTCAGGACCTGCTGCCAGTTCATGTACGGCAGCAGGATCAGGATGGCGAGGTAGTAGATCGGGAAGATCCGCAGGAACCGCCGCATCACGAAGAAGCGGAGCGGCACCTTGTTCCCGCAGTCCACCAGGAGGATCCGGGTGATCAGGAACCCGGACAGCACGAAGAACAGGTCGACGCCGAAGTCGCCCGGGAGCACGACGGCGCGGATCGCCTTGACCGTCTCTCCGAGAGCGCCCACCGGGAGGTGGATCCAGATGACGAGCAGGACCGCGATCCCCCGCAGCCCGTCGAGCTCGGGCACGTGGTCCTTGCGGAAGCTTCGAGGCGCGGGGGACATGCCACCGAAGGCTACCCCGCCAGGGGGGGCCGACTCACCTGCCGCCCTGCGATCGGCAGAGCGCGGCCCGCAGCTTCCCGGGCGTACGCTCGCGGCCCGCGCCGACCTCTCGAAATGAACCGGCGCGACCCCGGAGCCGCCGCCGGGCCGGACCCTCTGGCCCGGCTCGAAGGCCCTGACCGGTCCTCGTCGACCGACCGATCTCCAGGGACGCGCCGCGGACGGGCGGTCGTCCCATCACCTGGGTTCGTCCGCGGCCGCCTCCGGATCGGCGTCTTCACCGGAGGAGTCCTGGTCTTGGGCCTGCTCCACCGGAGCAGAATCGGAACCGCTTCATCAGCCGTCCGGTGACGGGCAGCTGGTCAGGAGGACCGCACCGACGGCGGCCCCGGCGAGGAGCTGGAGGTGTTTCTTCATGGATGTTGTCCGGACGCCGCGCCTGCGCGGCGTTCCGGGATCGAGCATCCGCGGCCCCGCCACCCGCGCCATGTTCGAACTATGTATGACGGCACATCGAGGCCGAGTCATCGGCGCCGACGAGCGTAGGACCGGGTGTCGAAGGCCGCCGACTGCTCCACGTCAGCCACGGCCGATCACGCCCACCCTGCCCCCACTCTTCGCCATGCACCTGACCCGCCCCCTCCAGGCCGGAGCCCTCACGCTCGTCCTCGGCACGGCCGCGGCCGCGCCGCTGCTCGCGCCCGCGCTCGCCGCGTCGGACCGGCTCCCGAAGCCCGCCCTCGAGACCTTCCGCCAGACCGAGGCGACCACCTTCGAGGACTACGCCGGACGCGCCGTCCTCATCGAGTTCTTCGAACACTGGTGAGGCGCCTGCCGCGGACAGGTCCGGCACCTCAACAAGCTCCAGAAGGAGTTCGGGGACAAGGGCCTGTCCGTCATTGGCGTTGCCAGTGACGACAAGGACGCGACGGACGAGTGGATCACCAAGGCCCGGGCGAAGTACGCCTACGCCTTCGATCCTCTGGGCGAGCTGATGAAGTCGGTGGGACTCTCGTCCTACCCGTCGGCGCTGCTCGTCGATTCCAGCGGCCGCATCGTCTTCGGTGGATACCCCGGAGAGATCGATGACGAGATGGTCGAGAAGGCCGTCCGCGGCGCGCTCACCGAGCCGATCTATCAGTGGCCCGACGCCCTGGAGGACGCCGCCGACGCGATGCGCGCCGGGAAGCTCGGCAAGGCCATCTCCGAGGCCGAAGCCGCCGGCGAGGAACACGCCGAGTACGTCGACGAGCTCGTCGGGCTGCTCGACGGCCGCGTGGACATCCTGAAGGAGGCCCACGAGACCGGCGATTACCTGGCTGTCATCGAGATGGCCGAGGAGCTCGAGGAGGCGATCGACGGCCGCGAGCAGGAGGCGACGGTCCAGGAGCTGGTGACCGACATCACCAAGAACCGCGACAAGCGCATGGTGCTCGAAGCGCAGAAGGACATCGCCAAGATGCTCTCCAAGAAGATCAAGCGGAAGGACGTCAACAAGCTGATCAAGAAGCTCGAGAAGCTCCGCGCGAAGCACCCCGACACGATCATCGACATCGAGGTCGATGAGGCGATCGAGAAGCTCCGCGCGATCTGACCGCGCCAGCTGCGCGGGAGCACCGACGGCTCGGTCCATTCACACGGGCCGGGCCCTCGAGCTTTCCTGAACCCGCCTCAGAGCGATTCAGAGGCCCGAAGATCGGCCGCAAGGAGCCGCTGGAAATGGTGAGCTCCGGTCTCGTGACGCGGGGAGAAGCGCCCCCCCGGGTAGAGCCGTGAGCCCATCCCGCGCTGGACGGAGCGGACGATCTCCTGATCCTCGCGCTCCACCTGCCCGAGGTCTCCTCCCGCGCCGACGCCGAGGTGCTCGGGTCGCGCCACCCAGCGCAGGTAGCGGATCCGGGAGCGCCCGACCCCTCGCGGCTCGACCAGGTTCACCGAGATCCCCCAGGCGTACACGTTGACCATGAGGTTGGGGTACAGCCACAGGTAGTCCGCCACGAGGTCGTCCTCGGAAGCCCGCGCCAGCCGCGGCTCGTCCCCCGAGGCGAATCCGAGCTGGCGGACGCCGTGGGGCAGGAGCTCCGTGCGGTAGCGCGAGAAGTCCAGGCCGGCGTTGAGCCCCGGGTGGACGAAGGGCACGTGGAACCCCTCGAGGTAGTTCTCGCAGTAGAGAGCCCAGCTCGCATCCAGCTCGTAGTCGTGGCTGCCCGCGGGGTCGAAGCGCAGCGCCTCGCCTTCGAACTCCGCCAGGGACTCGCGCAGCGGCGCTGCCCAAGCGTCGAAGGCGAGCCCAGGCGCGAGGGACACGAAGCGCAGCGGTCCCACACGCTCGAACGCAGGCGCCGCGAGGTCGTCCTCGGGACGCGGGAAGTCGGCCGCACCCTCGAAGCCCGGGCAGCCGGTCATCGCGCCGGCCAGGTCGAAGCGCCGGCCGTGATAACGACAGCGAAGTCCGGCGCGGTCCGCGGGGACGTCCGCGAGCAGCGCACCGCGGTGGGTGCAGACGTTGGACAGGACCCGCTCGACCTCGCCATCACGGGTCAGCACGAGCGGCTCGTCCAGGCTGTCCTCCAGGAGGGTGAAGGGCGTGACCGCGTGCGCTGGCTCTCCGAACGGCACGAGCTGCCATGAGGGCAGCAGCGCCCGCTCGACGCAGCGCTGGTGCAGCGCCGCCTCCGTGTGGATCCGCGGGTCGATGGTGCCCGCACGGCTGATGTCCTCGTCGATCTCCCTGCTCATCGCTTCGGGGCCGCGCCCCGACGATGAGGGTACTGGCAGACCGCGCGGGAAGGGGCCGCGGGGCCGAGCGCGGAGAGACCGATGTCCGCGGCTTGGTCACGGGGTTCGTGGGGAAGATCCACTCCTGCGCTTCGAACGCTGGCGCTCCCCGGCCATCCGCAGACGTGGGGCTGGCCCGGTGCGCCCCACGGCTGCTCTCCGTTCACCCAGGTCGCAAGCAGCCGACCGGCGAATACACCGGGCAGCGACGCGAAGAGCGGACCCGCCGAGGCGCTATCCTCCGCCTGGATCCCCACGTCACCGCCCCCACCGCCGGCCCGCCCCGGGTCCTGCCTCCGCCCGCCGTGCTCGACCACCTCTTCACGCTCTTCATGCTGGTGCTGCTCCAGGCAGTGCTCGGCTTCGACAACCTGCTCTACATCTCGCTCGAGTCGAAGCGCGCACCGGAGGCCGATCGCGCGCGCGTGCGCCGGCTGGGGATCGGGCTCGCGATCGTCCTGCGCATCGTCCTGCTCTTCGTGCTGATCAACGTCGTCGAGTGGGCCAAGACGAAGACCCTGTTCGGCGCGCACTGGGAGGGCGTCGTCGAGGGCGATTTCACCTTCCACAGCGTGATCGTGCTCGCGGGCGGAGCCTTCATCCTCTACACGGCGACCAAGGAGATCATGCACATGATCTCGCTCCCCCAGGCGGTGGAGGGCCCCAAGGCCGCTGCCTCGCCCAACAAGATCATCGCCATGATCGTCGTCATGAATCTCGTGTTCAGCTTCGACTCGATCCTGAGCGCGATGGCCCTCACCGACGTGTTCTGGGTGATGGCGCTGGCGATCGTGATCAGCGGCGTGCTGATGATCGTGATGGCCGACCGCGTCTCGAGCTTCCTCGCGAAGAACCGCATGTACGAGGTCCTCGGCCTGTTCGTCCTCTTCATCGTGGGCGTGATGCTCGTGACGGAGGGCGGCCACCTCGCCCACCTCGAGCTCTTCGGCAACGAGGTGCACGCCATGACCAAGACGACCTTCTACTTCGTCATCTTCGTCCTCGCCGCGACGGACCTCGTCCAGAGCCGCTACGAGAAGAAGCTGCTCGGCCAGAAGCTGAAGAAGGACATCGAGGCGGCCGTCAACGACTGAGCCGCGTCGCGCGCGCGAACCCTCACCCCTCGACGTCGGGCATCAGGTGCGGGTACTTCAGCGCGGTCCCGCACCCGAGCAGCACCACCGACTCGTCGGGCCGGATCCAGCCGGCGCGCGCGAGCTCCTCCGCGGCGCCCACGCAGGCGGCCGGCTCGGGGCCGAGGGTGATGCCCTCGAGGCTCGCGACCTGGCGCATCCAGTCGAGGATGCGCCCCTCGTCCACCGCGACGGCGGTGCCCTCCGACTCGCGCACGGCGTCGAGGATCAGGAAGTCCCCCACGGCCGCGGGGACGCGCAGTCCGCTGGCGACCGTCGCCGCGCCTTCGAAGCGCGTCGCGAAGCGCTCGCCCGCCTCGAAGGCCCGGACCATCGGCGCGCAGCCGTCCGATTGGACCGCCACGAGGCGCGGCCGCTTCGTGTCCTCGAGCCAGCCGAGCGCCTCGAGCTCGTCGAAGGCCTTCCACATCCCAACCAGTCCGGTGCCGCCGCCCGTGGGGTAGAGGATGACGTCGGGCAGCCTCCAGCCGAGCTGCTCCGCGATCTCGAGGCCCATGGTCTTCTTCCCCTCGAGCCTGTAGGGCTCCTTCAGGGTCGAGACGTCGAACCACCCGTTCGCGTCCGCCTGTTCGCGGGCGAGACGGCCGCAGTCGTCGATGAGCCCGTCGACGAGGTGCACGGTGGCCCCGCACAGGACCGCTTCCCGGCGGTTCACCTCGGGCGTGTCCCGGGGCATGAAGACATGGGACTCCATCCCTGCGCGCGCGGCGTAAGCCGCCATGGCCCCGCCGGCGTTCCCCGCGGTCGGCACGACCACCGCGGTGCAGCCGAGTTCCTTCGCCATCGAGATGCATGCGGACTGGCCGCGACTCTTGAAGCTGCCCGTGGGCAGCTGCCCCTCGTCCTTGACGATGAGCCGTTCGAGGCCGAGGGCCGCTCCGAGGCGCGTCGCGTCGAGCATCGGCGTCATCCCCTCGCCCAGGGAGACGATGTTCGCGTCGTCCTCGACCGGGAGGAGCTCGCGGTAGCGCCACATGGTCGGCGCGCGGTGCACCAGCGCGTCCCGGTCGACGAACCGGGCGACGCGCTCGAGGTCGTAACGCACGAGGATCGGCCGGCCCTCGTGCAGCGTCTGAAGAGTGCCCGCCGGAAGGCGCGCGCCGTCGATGGCACCCTCGAGGTGCGTGACGTAGCTGGACAAGAGCAGTTCCCCGCTCAGCGCCCGGGGAGGTGGGCGTTGGCGTGGGGCGCCCAGGGACGCAGCTTCGCGTGGATCACGGAGAGAGTCTCGTACTTGACCCCGTCGCGCTCCTCGTAGCCGCCCTCGACGCGCTCGATCTCCTCCATGAAGGCCGCGTCCTCGAAGTAGTAGTCGCGGAACGGACCGCTGGTGCTGTCGACGACGCGGGCGTCGTAGCCGTTCTGATCGAGGCGGCGCAGCGTCTGGGGCACGTCGGCCATGCTCGACTGGATGAAGAGCAGCTCACCCTCCGGCCGCAGCCTCTTGTGCCCGTCGAGGATCAGCGAATCGATGAAGTAGCGCCGGTTCTGCTTGCCGCTCTGACAGAACGGGGGGTTGGTCACCACGATGTCGAAGGTTCCGTCCGTGCTCAGCCAGTCCGCGACGCGCAGATCGATGTCCACGCCCTCGCCGACGTTGCGCCGGAAGTTGGCCCCCGCGGTCTCCAGCAGGCTCGTGGTGATCTCCGTCGCGGTGATCGAGCGCGCCCCCCGGCGGTGGAGCAGGATCGTGTGATTCGCGATGCCCGCGCCGAGCTCCAGAACGTCCTTCCCCGAGACGAGGTCGTACTCGGCGAGAACGGCGGCGAGCCACTGGCCATGGGGGGTTGGCGTCCAGTCGTCCTCACCCGCCTGGAGGTCCATGGCGAGGAGGTCTTCGAGGTCGGTCATGGGGCGTCTACGGGGTGCGATGGGCAGTCGGTCCGTACCGACGGGCGCCCCGAAGGCGCGCCGTGGCGGCTGTGCGAGTCGACGAGGGCGCGCGACATCCTAACACACCCCTCTGCCGTACGGGCTCGCCGTGCGCACGGGCGCCGGGCGCTGATCACTCCACGACGATCGCGTTCTCGGCGCTCTCCACCAGGAAGAAGCGGCCCACGGGGACCTCGCGCTCTCCGCCTCCGTCGCTGACGAAGTCGTAGCTGCCCTCCATGGTCCCCCAGGCAGTGGGCAGGTCGCACATGCTGCAGTACTCGTGCACCTCTCCGGGGCCGAGGCAGGGCTGCTCCCCCACGACCCCGTCTCCGCGCACCTCGCGGACCTCGCCGTTGCCATCCGTGATCACCCAGTGCCTGCGGAGCAGCTTCATGGGCTCGTCCCCGACGTTCCGGATCCGGATGCGGTAGGCGTAGAGCCAGCGCTTCTGCTCGGGGCGGGAGCGCTCTTCCAGGTACTGCGCGGCGGCGGAGACCTCGATGCCGTGCGTGGTGGTCGTGCTGTTGGGGCTGGGCATGCGTCGTCGGTGCTCTCTGCGAGGAATCGTGCGCCTCGGGAATGAGAAGTCTACGCGCGGCTGGCATCCTTCCGCCAAGGATGTCCAAGGCCATGGGGAGAGAGCGGCGCGGCGCCATCGCGCAGTGGCCGGGCGCCGCAGGACGCCGCGGATCGCTGCTGATCGCGCTGGCGCTCGTTGCCGGCGGATGCGGGTCGCTCCCGTTCCTCGGCGGCGACCTCGGGGCTCCTCAGAGCCGCGCCGCGCGCTTCGATCGATTCGAACGTGAGCTGACCATGGGTCTGGCCGACACCGCGCCGCCGATGGAGCGTCTGCGGCGCGAAGCCCAGATCGCCAGCGCGCTCGGCGGCCCGATCGCCAGCACGGCACCGCGCTGGAGCGGGAAGCGGAGGCTCGCCGCGCGCCGCACTCTCACGTCCAGCGCCCTCGATCGCCTGACAGATCAGTTCCCCCCCGCGCGGCTCGACGCCGAGCGCGCCGCCGCAGCTCGCGCGCTGCTCCTCGACCTGCGCCGTGAGCTGGATCTCGAGGACGCGGACGAGATCCCCTCGCGCGAGGTCCTCGAGAGCGTCGGGCGAGCGCGGCTCGATCCGATGACCCCCTGGCGCGGGGCGATCCTGCGAGCGCCCTCGATCCTGGCCCGAGAGCAGCCCGCTCGGTCGGAGGCCGACATCGCGCGGTGGCTCGGCGAACTCGACCGGATGGCCTTCGAGCCCGTCGATCTCTCGGACGTCTCTCCGCGGGCGTACATCGAGGCCTTCGGTCCGCGCGCCGTGCACGTGGCAGCAGCCGTCACCGACGACCTCGCCCGGATGGCGGCCGCGGCCGGGACCGGCGAAGTGTCCGATCCGTTCATCGGCCCCCTCGGCGACGCCGTACGCGCGCTCCCCGCACCCCAGGCCGATCGGTTCGTCGGGCGCTCCCGGCAGAGGTTGCTGCGGGCGCTCCAGGGCCGCGTCTCGGCCCGGCTCGGGGCGGCCCGTACGCTCCTCCGCCAGCTGGAGGGCCGCAGGGATCAGACCACCGTGTCGCCCCTCGATGGCGCGGCGCGCGAGCGCTGGATCCGCCGGCTCAGGGACGCGGCCGGTCCGCAGTCGGAGGTCAGCGGCCTCGACGGGCTCGCCCGCATGGAGATCGAGCGGCTCGGCCTCGAGCTCGGTGCAATCCTCGGAGTGCCCTCGCCGCAGGACGGCCGAGCGCTCCGCGATGCGTTCGACGCGGTCCGCACCGGAGCGCGCGAGATTCCGGGAGCCGCGCCCGGGCTCCCGGGCGCGATCTGGGCGCTCGCTGCCGAGGACCTCGCCAGCTGGGTCGCGGACGTGCCGGAGGTCCTCGTCACGGCGCGGACCGCCCGGACCTTCGAACGACCCCACGGCCGGTGGTCGCCCTTCGTACGCGGCGATCTCGCGCCCGGCGCGGCCCCCGCCGCGCGCGGGGCGATCTATCTCGCGCCGCGAGAGCGCGACCCGTCGGTCCCCCTGTGGCTCCACGATGCCGAGGCGCTGCGCCACGGGATCCCGGGCGAGGCTGTGCTCGACGCGTTCAGGCGCGAGGCGGTCGCCACATCGCTCCATCTCCGGGTGACGCAACGCGAGGCGTTCTCGGGGGGCTGGGGGCTCTACGCGGCGGCAGCGTGCGCGAAGGAGGGAGGCGTCGACCTCGGAGACGGCGGCTTCGGCATCACGGCCCAGGAGCTCGCGGCCTTCGTGGCCCTCGCCGTCGACGTCGGCCTCCACGACCGCGGCTGGTCCCACCGCCAGGCCCTGGACGCCGTGCTGCAGTGGACGCCGCTGCCCGAGTTCGCGGCGAAGGAGCTGGTCCTGCGATCCATCTGCGATCCGGGTCGTGCCGCGCTCCCGGCGATCGGGCTGCTCCGCTTCCGCGCTCTGCGGACCACGATCGCGGAGCTGCTCGGCGACGACTTTGACCCGGCCAGCTTCCACGCTGCGCTCCTCCGCGGCGGGCCGATCCCGATGGGCGAGATCGACGCGCGCGTCGATCGCTGGCTCCAGCTCCGGAGACGCGCCCCCCGCAGGCCATGACCGCTCTCTCCCGGAGGGTCGAGTTCGGCGTCTGGATCGCCGTCGCGCTCACGGGCGCGCTCGCCGTCGCGATCGGCTGGGACCGCGGACCGGACCCCCTCATCGACTTCGGCCGTGAGCTCTACGTCCCGTGGCGCCTGACCGAGGGCGATGTGCTCCACCGCGATATCGCCTGGTTCAACGGACCGCTCGGCCCCTGGGCCCTCGAGGGATGGATGCGTCTGTTCGGCGTGTCGCTGGACGCGGTCCAGGCCATGAACGCGACGGTCATCGCCCTGACGGCGGCCACCCTCGCCCGCGCGTGCGCGGTCATCGCCGGCCACCTCGCAGCGGCGACCTCTGCATGGCTCTTCCTCGTCGCCTTCGCCGTGAGCCAGAAGGGAAGCGCCGGGAACTTCCTCTTCCTCGCGCCCTACAGCCACGGCATCACGCTCGGGTTCCTCTGCGGCCTCCTCGCTCTTCTCCTGCTCCATCGGTTCAGCGAGCGCGGGACGAGGCGGACGGCCTTCGCAGCAGGCGCCTTGCTCGGCCTCGCCTTCCTCTCCAAGGCGGAGATCTTCCTCGGCGCCGCGCTCGGCGCGGGCGCCATGATCGCGGCACAGATCGCCGCTCCGGCCGGGGAGGCGCGAGGCTGGAGAGGACAGCTCGTGCTCTGGAGCGCGCTGGGCTTCGCGTCGACGATCGGCACGGCTGCCGGTCGATTCGCGGCGCAGATCGGCGCCGAGGAGCTGCCGATGGCGATCGCTGGCACGTGGATCCACGCGTTCGACCCGTCGATCACAGGCGGCGACTTCTACCGGACCATGCGTGGAACCGACGACGTCGGCCGATCGCTCGCCCGCGTGGGGACCACGACCGCGGGGATCGCGGCCTTCGTGGCCGCGATCATGGCAGCCGCGCGGACGATCGACCGGCGAACGAGCGATGCGCGCGTGGCCGCGGCCGTCGCCTTCGGCCTGGCCTCGACGGCGACCGTCGCGGCGTTCACCCAGGCCCACCTGCGCTGGATGCTGCTTCCCCTGGTGGTCTTCCTCCCGTGTCTCGCCGTCGCCCAGGGGACGAGCGCGCTCCGTCGCCGGAAGGAGGGACTCGACGCGAGGAGGCTCCTCCTCCTCGGACTCGCCTGCTTCGCGGCGGGCCTGCTCCCGAAGATCCTGCTGGTCCCCACGGCCCGCCAGTACGGATTCGTCCTCACGGTCCCGGGCGCGATGCTGCTGGCCTGTCTGCTCGTCCGCTGGATCCCGGACATGGTGGCGAAGCGCGGCGCGCGTCCTGGCACGATGGCCGCCGCCGGAGTGGCGATCGTCCTCGTGTTCGGCGCGATGAACGCCTTCGCCACCCTCCAACGGTTCAGGTCCAAGGACGGCGCGCTGGGCGCTGGACCGGACCGGGTCATCGGCGAGTCGTGGATGACCAACACCCTCGCGGCGGTGACGCGAGAGGTCGCGCCGCTGCTGCGCAGCGACGACAGCCTCCTCGTGCTCCCCGAGGGGATCATGCTCAACTACCAGCTCAGGCGCCGGACGCCGACGCAGCTGGTCAACTTCATGCCGCCCGAGCTCTCGATGTTCGAGCAGCGTGAGATCATCGCCGCGATGGAGCAGGCGCCTCCGGCCGTCGTCGTCCTCGTCAAGCGCCCGACCGACATCTACGGGTACCCGTTCTTCGGCGAGGGATACGGCGAGGAGCTGCTCGCCTGGGTGCGCGCGAACTACGAGCGCGAGCTGCTCGTGGGGCACGAGCCCTTCACCCTCGGCTGGGGCGAGTTCGGAGCCGAGATCCTGCTCCCCCGCTGAGGCCGCGACATCGCGGCGCTGCGGGACCGCCGAGAGCACACGATCACGGCACAATGTGGGCATGTCGCTCCTGCTCACCGCTGCGCTCCTCTCCTTTCACGCCGCCCCCGCCGCCTCGTCCACGCCCGCCGAGCTGGATCGCGCAGCGGCGGTGCTCACCCGGCGTGAGGCTCGCGAGCGCGGGATCGGCGCCTGGGTCCCCTCGGTCGTCTGCCGCGACCTCGACGGCGCCGCCGCGGACTGGCGCGATGCGGCCGGGGAGCGAGGGACGGTCTTCGCGCTCACGAGCGTCACCTGTCCCGTCGGGCAGAAGCTCTTCCCGGCCCTCGCCCGCGCCGAGGCCGTGGCGGACAGGCTGGGATTCGGCTTCGTCCACGTCGGGGTGCAAGGCCTCGACGACGCCGCCACGCTGAGAGCCCATGCCCGGCGTCATGGCCTCGAGGGTCTCGTCCTCCAGGACACCAGCGGCGAGCTCGCGCGCGCGCTCGACGCGCGCACCACGACGGAGGTCTTCGTCGTCGATGCCCGCGGGACGCTCCGCTACCGCGGCGCCGTGAACGACCAGTACGGGATCGGATTCGCCCTCCCCGCGGCGCGCGACCACTTCCTGCGCGACGCGCTCGTGGCCCTCGCCACCGGGAAGGAGCTCGGGGTGCCGGCGACCTCCGCGCCCGGATGCGTGATCGAGCACGAGGTGGCGGCTGCAGGCGGCGCCAGCGACGTGACGTACGCGCGGGACGTCTCGCGCCTGATGCAACGCAGCTGCGTCGAGTGCCACCGCGACGGAGGCGTGGCGCCCTTCCCCCTCGACAGCTACGAGGCGGTCTCCCGGCGCGCGTCGATGCTCCTGAGCGTCGTCGACGAGGGCCTCATGCCGCCCTGGTTCGCCGCCGGGCACGAGGGCGACAGCCCCTG
Organism: Planctomycetota bacterium; assembly: GCA_965662915.1. Lineage (GTDB taxonomy): Bacteria > Planctomycetota > UBA1135 > UBA1135 > Saltatorellus. The sequence goes on from CBFIJG010000053.1 coordinate 11,484, forward strand.
GGCGAACGACCGCTCGCTGCTCCCCGGAGAGCGGGAACTGCTCGCCCGCTGGATCGAGGCGGGCAAACCCGAGGGCGATCCCGCGGAGGCCCCGCTCCCGCGGCGCTTCGAGACAGGCGGCTGGGTCCTCGGTGAGCCCGACGCCGTCTACGCGATGCCGAGGAGCTTCAAGGTCCCGGCGGAAGGCCGCGTCGACTACCAGTACTTCGCGGTCCCCACGAATCTCGCAGAGGACGCCTGGATCGAGGCGATCGAGGTGCGGCCTGGCGCCATCGACGTGGTCCACCACGTCCTCGCCTACGCGCTTCCCGCCGAGGCGTTCGAGAACGGGCGGCTCGTGCGCTGGGACCTGCTCGACGAGCGCCGCGGGTTCTTCGCTGCGTGGGCACCCGGCGCGGAGGCCGCGGTCTACCCCGATGGGCAGGCGCGGCTGCTCGAGGCGGGCACCGTCCTCATGTTCGAGCTGCACTACACGCCCAACGGCACGGCGCGTCGTGACCGCTCCGCGGTCGGCGTCCACTTCGCCTCGACCGACCCGGCGTGGCGCCCGGAGCGCATCGCGCGAACGGCGGGCATCAGCAACCGCAGCTTCGTGGTCCCCGCGGGGGCGGCTGGACACGTGGACACGGCCGCCGGCCTCGTCACCCGGGCCATGCGCATCACCTCCTTGATGCCGCACATGCACCTGCGGGGCAAGGCCTTCCGATTCGAGCGCGTGGCGCTCGACGGGACGCGCACGGTCCTGCTCGATGTCCCCCGCTACGACTTCAACTGGCAGCTCTCCTACGATCTCGAGGAGCCGATCGTGCTCGAGGCCGGCGAGCGTATCGACGTGCGCGCGGAGTTCGACAACTCCACTGCCAACCTCGCCAACCCCGCGCCCGACAGGCCGGTCCGCTGGGGCCCTGACACAGACGACGAGATGCTGATCGGCTTCGTCGACTACTTTCTCGTCGAGGAGGATCAGGACCTCCCGGCGGACGAGCCGCAGTTCGCCGTTGTCGAGCCCCGGGTCCAGCGCTACCTCGCGAAGCTCGCGAAGGAGAACGGCGGGACGGTGCCGCGCAGCGCGCTCAAGCGGAGGATGCGCCGGAGCTTCGACAGGCTGGACCTCGACGGCGACGGTGAGCTCGACGCGAAGGAGCTGACGAGCCTCGGCGTCCCGAGGTGATCGAAGGGCGTCGGGGCCGCCATGGACGCAGCGGCCCGGCCCGGTCCATTCCTCGGTGCGGCGCGGCTCGCCCGGGCCCGAGGCGCTCCATGGCGAATGCGCGACAGCGCACTTCCCCGTTCCGTTCGGCTCGCGTGCTGGACATGGGAGTGCTTGCCGATCCCGGAGTGGCGGGTGACCACGCACCGGTGAGCTCGATCACCGATCCTCGACGCCGGACTCACGTCCTCGCGGTCGGTTCGTGATCGAACGCGCTCGTCCACGACGATCTGCGTAGACGCTCGACTCGCCGCGCACGCGCTCGAACGATCGTCGAGTTCGTCACCATGATCGCGGCGACTGGCGCGTTCGATCGCGGAGTCGCCCCCAACGCATGGACTGATTTGGCGCACCTGCGAGGGGGACCTCGTCGGGCACCATCGCGCGCTCATGCGGCAAATCGTCCGTGCCTTCAGGGCCTGCCGAGGCGCCCGAGCGGCCCTCGCGCATGAGTCAGGACCGCATCGACGCCCGTCTGGGAAAGACCTTCCGCGCCAACCTGGCGCCGCGCGGTCGAGGGAAGTCCGCCGCTGACGGGACTCGCTTCCATGCTGCATGGGGAGAACCGCCGACTTCTCCGCAAGTCGCCCCCATCAGAAGAACGAGGAACAGCAGGACGAGGTCGAACCGCCGGGACGCGCTCGACCCGCAGCACACGCGTCGAGTCGGCCCTCGACCGCGAACCAACCGAAATCGTTCGCTCACGGGTCAACACGGCCCGACCGCACCAGGACCATGACCGTCACTCTCAGCTCCGCCATGGCTTCGCAGGCCGCCGCTCTCGCTCATCAGTCCTTCTGCAGCCCCGAGCTCGCCAGGAGCCTCCCGGCGCTGAGTCGCGAGGCCCTCGACCGTCTCGACTTCGGCGTCGTCAAGGTCGATGCCGAGGGCAGCATCGAGGTCTACAACAGGTACGAGCAGGAATTCGGCCGGCTCACCGAGGCGGAGGTTCAGGGGAAGAACTTCTTCGGCGAGATCGCCGTCTGCACCAACAACCCACTGTTCCGCGGCCTGTTCAAGGCGGGCATCGCTGCCAACAACCTGAATCACCTCTTCCCGTACACCTTCACGTACCGGATGAGCCCGACCCCGGTCAGGGTGCATCTGTACCGGGACCAGGCGACCTCGACCAACTGGATCCTCGTCAAGAAGATCTGAGCGCCACCTCGCCACGGCCCGATCGAATCGACCTCCTCGCCTTCGATTCGAGGATGCTCGCGCCCACCGCAGCGTCGACGAGGAAGTGGCTCCGCGCGCGCTTCCGCGAGCAGGGGCTGCCGCTTCTGCAATCCGACGGAATCACCATTCCGGCGGCCTCCCTGTGGGCGGGTTCCAGGCTCTGGATCGGGCACCTCCGGGATGCGGCCGTCGAGTCCGGCTCCAGGGTGTGGATCGACCTCGCGCCTGGCCCGACGACCCTCCAGTGCCTGCTGGCCTCCTGGTGGCTCGAGTGCGACGTCGTGCTCGGCTCCCTCGACAGCGCGGACGCCGGCGGCACGCCGGAGGAAGGCGGCTTCCACCACGCGATCGCTTGCCTGGACGCTCCGCGGGTCACCAGACCCAAGGGCATCGCAGGGCCGGCCATCGGAAACGAAGCAGCCTCCTGGAGCGGAACGCCATCCGCTCACGCGCCCTGGCTGCTCGAGTGGGAGACCGCAGCGACCGCGCTACTGCGGACCCCGAGGCGAGCCCCCGGCATCTCCGTCGACATTCCACGGTCCTGGACGGACCGGGAGGTGCTGATCGGGCGCGTCCTTCCCGCTCTCGCGAGCGATTCGGTCCTCGTCGAGGAGGGCTTCCTCGCACAAGGCGCTGCTGACGGGTGGTATCGCGCGGCGAGGTGCGCGTCGTTCGCCGGGGATTCACCGTGGCCAGAACGGCGGTCCCCGTGAAACGATGGAGGGGACGGCCGCCAGCCCCCGCGCGCTCCGCGCTCGATGCGAAGGCGGTCCCCACCCCCCCTTCCGACTTGAAGAGAACTCGACCGCGCGCTCGCCGCCTGCTCACACGCTTCGTCCGCTGCACCGCAGCGCTCGCCCTGGCCCCGGTCGCGCTCGCGGTCCACAGCGACGTCCCCCACGTCGTCTTCGTGGTGGGTGAGGGCGAGTACCAGAGCCAGGCGACCATGCCTGCGCTGGCGGAGCGGCTCGAGGAGTCGTTCGGCTGGCGCACCACGATGCTCCTCGACGAGGAGCTCCACGCGGGCGAGGACAACCACGTCGAGGGTCTCGAAGCGCTCGAGGACGCGGACCTGCTCGTCCTCTACCTGCGCTTCCGCCAGTGGCCCGAGGAGGACCTCACAGCGCTCCAGGCCTACGTGGATCGTGGCGGGGCGATCGCGGCCTTCCGCACCTCGACCCACGCCTTCGCCTACGACGGCGACGACGAGCGCTCGGGCTACAACCAATTCGGCGCGGAGGTCCTGGGGGCGCCGTGGATCTTCCACTACGGCCACGACTCCTCGACCGCGGTGAGCACGCCCGAGGACGCGCGCGACTCGGAGATCCTCCGCGGGGTCGACGACACCTTCGCCGTCCGATCGTGGACCTACCACGTCCGCCCCGACCACCCGCCCGAGGACGCGGAGATCCTCCTCCTCGGAGCGCCGGTGGTTCCGAAGAGCAGGGAACGGAAGCCCGGACCGGAGGCCGTCAACCCGGTCGCCTGGACGCGGATCCACCCCGGCGGCGGGCGCGTGTTCATGACGACCATGGGCCACCCCGAGGACTTCCGCGTGGACTCGTTCCGCACGCTCCTCGGGAACGGGATGCACTGGGCCCTCGGCCTCGAGCCCGCCGGCGCCGCCATCGCCGACTTCCCCGAGGTCGTCCACCCCGACGATCGGGAGGAGCAGGACGACGTGAGCCCCTGGGAGCGGATGGACTACGGGCCCTGCATCGCCATCTCCCTCTCCATCGGGGAGGACCTGCCGCCGGTGAACAAGGCGCTGGTGATGCCGCTGCGCACGCGGGAGGGCGCCGAGACCGACCTGTGGGCGGCGTTCGACACCGACCTGCTCATCCTCCGCTGCGTGTGGCGCGGGGAGCTCGGTCTGCGCGGCATCGTCTACGACGGCCCCCACGGGACGTTCCCCGAGATCGACGGCGAGGTGCTCCTGCGGACCGCGGCGGCGCCGGGCTGGATCCCGCAAGGAGCCGAGATCTCCGACCCGCGCGGGGAGCCCTTCGGGCCCGTCCCGGACGCGTACGGCCGCTGGCTCGGCCACCACCTCGACGGTGACGACGTGATCCTGCGGTACAGGGCCGGTGACCGGGAGGTCCTCCAGCGCCTGTGGGTCGAGGGCGAGGACGACGAGGCCGCCGTGGTCGCCGAGTTCACGACCACGTCCGGCGAAGGCCGCTTCCGCCTCTTCGACCCCGCGCTCTCCGAAGGCTCGATCCGCACGACCGCGAGCGGAGCGGACGCGGCCATCGAGGAGGGCATGCTCGCGATCCCTACCGGCGGCTCCGTCCGTGTCGCGATGGGCATCGGCGAGACGCCGCGCCCCTCCCCCGCGAGAGATCTCGACGCGCGGGCGGCGGCCCGGCGAGGCCGCGGCCGCTGGGGCGCGCCGCTCGTCACCGAGGGCGTGATCGATGAGGGCCGCGAAGGCGGCGACGCGGTCCGACGCCTGACGCTAGGCGAGGGCGGCACGATGCGGGTCGCACGGGCGAAGGAGAGGCGCGCGCGGCTCGAGATCGTTGGCGACGGTCGGGCGAATCGCTCGGTGATCATCGAGGGCGCAGCGCCCATGGAACCGAGCGACCTCACGGAGCTCGCCGATGCCGATGACCTGCTGGGGCTGTGGCCCGTCGGAGACGAGGCGGCCCGCGCGGAGCGCAACGCGCTCACGGGCGACCGGGATCTACGTCTCGACGGGGTCACCTGGAGGCGCGGGGTGAAAGGCCGCGCCCTCGACTTCGACGGGACGGCGGCGGCGTGGCCCGAGGATCTGGAGCTGGACCTCGAGGACGACGACGCGACCATCGCCGCCTGGATCCAGACGACCTCGGACGGGACGGTCTTCGCCGACGCGCGCCCGGACGGCGAGTGGGTGCCGGACGGCGTCACGCTCTTCCTGCGCGGCGGACAGCTGACCTTCGACGTGGGCTGGGTCGGCGCGCTCGACGGCGGCCCGAGGCTCGACGACGGCGCGTGGCATCACGTGGCCGCGACCTGGCGCGCCGAGGACGGCGAGGTGCGCCTGTTCGTGGACGGTGTCCGCGTCGCGCGCGGCGAGCTCCCCCTCGAGGGCAAGTCGCGCCGGCGCTTCCGGCCGCGCTTCGGGTGGACGAACGAGGACTTCCCCGAGACGCCGCGCTTCAGCGGCTACATGGACGGGCTCGCGCTGATCGCGGCGGCCGTCGACGACGATCGCATCGCCGATCTCGCGGCGGCGGGCGCGGAGCCGATCGTCCTCGGAACGGCCGTGACGGGCGCAGAGGGAGCCTTGCTGCGGCTCGAGGACGAGGGGCGCTCCTGCGTCCTCGACGCCAAAGGGAAGGGAGGGGCCTTCGAGGTCCGCCGTCGCCGCGGGCATCGCTCGGCGGTGATCGCCTGGGCGGAGACCGCGCGCGCCGGCGGCGCGGCCGCCCGTCCGTTCCGCATCGACCGTATCACCTGGCCCGAGGACAACCCCCACGACTCGTGGATGCGCTTCGGCGCCTTCGACCTCGTGCCGGGCGAGGCCGAGGAGGGCCCGACCAGCGCGGTGATCGCCACCTGGTCCGGCGACGCGTGGCGCGTGGACGGCCTCGACGAGGACCTGGACGAGCTCACCTGGCAGCGCATCGCCTCCGGACTCAACCAGCCCTTCGGCGTCCTCTGCGACGAGGGGTCGACCCTCGTCCTCGGCCGCGACCAGGTCACGGAGCTGGTGGATTCGAACGGCGACGGCGAGGCGGACCTTCACGCGTGCGTGAGCAACGCGCCGCGCAACAGCGAGCACTTCCACGAGCCCGCCTCCGGGCTGCTCCGCGGCCCGGACGGCCAGCTCCACTGGATCAAGGCGGCGCGGCACGCGAAGCGCGCCCTCCACGACCAGCACGGCGCCATCGTGCGGCTGGGCCCGGACGGTGAGAGCACGGAGGTGATCGCGCGGGGATTCCGCGCGCCGATCGGCCTCACGATGCTCCCGGACGGCGCGCTCCTCTGCTCCGATCAGGAGGGGCACTGGACCCCGGCGAACCGGATCAACCTCGTGCGGCCCGACGCTTCGACGCCTCCGTTCCTCGGCAACGGCTGGGCGGCGCGAAGCGGCCCCGTCGATCGCCTGCGTGAGGGGAGGGAGGCGGTCCAGGTGCCCTGGCCCGACGACACCGAGATGGTCCCGCCGCTCTGCTGGATCCACCCGAGCGTCGACCGCTCACCCTCCTCGCAGGTCCTCGCCGATCACCCCGCGTGGGGGCCGCTCGAGGGCCAGATCCTCGGGCTCTCCTACGGCACGGGTGAGGTGTACCTCGTCCTGCGAGAAGACGTCCCGGGCCCGGACGGAGGCGTGGTCACCCAGGGAGGCGTCGTGAAGCTCGGCATCCAGCTCCCCACCGGCCTGCTCCAGGGCCGCATCCACCCAGTCACGGGCGATCTCTACGTCTGCGGGCTCTTCGGCTGGTCCAGCGATCGCACCGAGCCCGGCGGATTCCACCGGATCCGCCCCGACGCGGAGGCCTTCGCCGAGGCGCTCGACGTGCCGACGGCCATGCGCGCCGAGGAGGGCGCCCTCGTGCTCTCCTTCCTCGCGCCGCTGGGCGCCGACGCCGCGCAGGACGCGGACCGCTGGGCGCTCACCGCCTGGAACTACCGGCGCAGCTCGGACTACGGCTCCCCCACCTTCGATCTCGATGGCCGCCGGGAGGCGCGCTCCTCTCTCGCGGTCGAACGCGTCGAGCTCTCCGATGGCGGCAGGACTGCGCGCCTCGTCGTCCCCGACCTCGAGCCGTGCATGCAGCTCCACGTGGAGTGGGACATCGAGGACGCCGAAGGCCGCGAGCTCCGCCACGCGGCGCACCTGACCATCAACGCGCTCCACCCCGCGCGCTGAGCGCAGGCCCGGCGCCCGTTGCTCAGGCGCCCGCCGCGGCGGGCGCGCTGCGGCGGTGCACGAGGGCGAAGACCGCCGGGATCAGCAGCAGAGTGATCGCCGAGGAGCCGAGGAGCCCACCGACGACCACGCGCGCGAGCGGAGCCTGCGCATCGGCGCCCTCGCCGATGCCCAGGGCGAGGGGCATCAGCGCGAGCACCGTCGTCAGGCTCGTCATGAGGATCGGTCGGAGGCGGCGGCGACCTGCCTCGAACGCGGCCGTGACCGCGTCCACCCCTTCCTCGACGAGGCGGCCGGCCTGGTCCACGAGGAGGATCGCGTTGTTGACGACGATCCCGCCCAGCATGATGCAGCCGATGGCGCTCTGGATGTTGAAGGTCGTCCCCGTGAGGTACAGCGTCGCGAGGACGCCGACCGCCGCCATCGGGACCGCCAGCATCACGATGAGCGGATCGCGCAGCGACTCGTACTGGCACGCGAGCACCATGTAGACGAGCGCGATGGCGAGCAGGAAGGAGATCATCAGCTCGCGGGTCGAGCGCTCCTGCTCCTCGTAGGCGCCCGCGACCGACAGGTCGTGCCCCATGGGCCGGGGGATCTCGTCGAGCTTCGCCTGCACCTCGCGGGCCACGTCGCCCTGCGCGCGGCCAGCCACGTTCGCGGTGATCTTCACCGTGCGCTCCTGATCGGTCCGCTCGATGATCAGCGGCCCGCTCCCCGACGACGCGGTCACGAGGTTCCGCAGCGCCACGGGCTGGCCCGCGGGCGTGCTCAGCGTCATGTCGAGCACCTCGTCGATCGAGCGCCGCTCGGCGTCCTCGAGCCGGACGAGGATGCGGTACGCGTTGCCGTCCCTGCGGTACTCGCCGGCCCTCGAGCCCGCGAAGCCGGTCTCCAGCACGCGCGTGACGTCCCGCACCGAAAGGCCCACGTCCGCCACCTTGCGGCGATCGACCGACAGCTCGGTCTCCGGGACCCCGGCCTGGACGGCGACCTCGACGTCCGTGACGCCGGCCACCGACGCGATGACGCCTGAGGCACGTTCGGCGAGCCCGGAGAGCACCCCGAGGTCGAACCCGCGCACCTCGACCTCCAGCCCCTCGTCGCTCCCGAGGACCCGCTGCAGCAGGAACTGCCCCTGGGGAGCGCGCGTGCGGATCTTCATCCCGGCGATGGTCCCCTCGAGAGCCTCCCGCAGGCTCGCGGCGACCTCGGAGTTCGAGCGCTCGCGCTCCTTCCTCGGGCTCAGCGTGATCTGCAGCTCGCCGCGAGCCGAGATGGCGCTGCGCCACCCGGGGCCGACCGAGGTCACCGTCGCGATCGCCTCGGGGACGAGGTCGCGAACGCGGTCCTCCATGATCCGCGTCTGCGCGTCGACGATGTCGAGCCGCGTGCCGTTCTCCATCTCGCCGTTCACCCGCACCTCGCCCTCGTCGCTGGGCGGGAGGAACTCCGTCCCGATGTGCGGGTAGAGCAGCAGGCTCGAGCCCAGCAGAGCGAGAGAGCCCGCGGCGACCACGAGGGGCGCCCGGAGCACTCGCTTCAGCAGTCCCAGGTAGAGGGCATCGACGAGCGAGAGGAACGCGCCGGCGACCCGCGCGAGCACGCCCCGCGGCGCGCCCGTCCCGACCCTCGCGAGGAGCCGCGCGGAGAGCATCGGGACCAGGGTCAGCGAGACGAACAGCGAGCAGGCCAGGCTGAAGGCGATGACGAGCGCAAGCTCCTTGAAGAGCAGACCCGAGACCCCGCGCACGAAGACGAGCGGCACGAAGATGACCAGGGTCGTGATGGTGCTCGCGACGATCGCGCCCGCGACCTCACCGGTGCCGCGCACCGCAGCGTCCTCCGGTGCGTCCCCGTCCTCGGTCCGGCGCCGGAAGACGTTCTCCAGCACGACGACCGAGCTGTCCACCATCATCCCGACGCCGAGGGCGAGCCCGCCGAGCGTCATCAGGTTGAGGGTCAGCCCCTGCTGGTACATCAGCGCGAAGGCCGCGACGACCGAGACCGGGATGGCCGCCGTGATCACCAGGGTGCTGCGGAGGCTGCGGAGGAAGAGCAGCAGCACGAGCGCCGCGAAGGCCCCTCCGTAGAGAACCGAGTTGGACACGTTGCGGATCGAACGCTCGATGAACCCGCCCTGGTTCGACACAGCGACGACCTCGATCTGGGGGAACGCGCGGTTGACCGCCTCGATCTCCTCGAGGATGGCGCGTGAGACCTCCACGGTGTTCGCGTCCGCCTGCTTGCGCACGGCGACGCGCAGTCCGAGGTCCCCGTTGACGCGTACGTGCCGGTCGAGGCGCTCGTAGGTGTCCACCACGCGCGCGATCTGACCGATGGTCACCGCCCCGTCGCCCAGCTCGAGCACCACCGTGTCGCGGATCTCGTCGAGCGATTGATACTCGGCGGGCGCCCGCAGGGTGAGCTCCTGGCGGCCGTCCTCGAGCTTGCCCGCGGGCCGGTCGAGGTTCGCGTCGCGCAGCGCATCGAGCACGCGATCCAGGGGGATCCCGAGGGCGTTCACGCGGCCGGGGTCGAGCTCGACCCGCACCTCGCGGGGATAGCCGCCCCACACGTCCACCTGGGCCACCCCGGGGATGCGCGCGAAGCGGAAGCGCACCTGATCCTCGACGATCTCGGTCAGCGCGACCGGGTCCAGCTTCGAGGAGATGCCGAGGATGACGACGGGGAAGCTCGCGATGTCGAACTTGCTCACCCGCGGACGCCCCACGTCCTCGGGGAGCTCGTCGATCTCCTGCTCGAGGCGGGACTGCAGCTCGATCGCGGCCTCGTCCAGGTCGATGCCCCACGCGAGCCGCACCGTGACGCGGCTCGAGCCCTCGGAGGATGTCGACTCGATCTCCTCCACGCCCGGGACCGTGGCGACGATCTCCTCGACGATCTGGGTGACGAGGCGCTCGACGACCTCGGGGCTGGCGCCCTCGTACTCGGTCCGGATCGTGCAGCTGGGCAGCTCGACCTCCGGGAGCATGTCGATGCGCAGCCGGCCCAGCGCCACGGCGCCCATGGCGACGACCATCATCGTCACCATCACGGTGAAGATCGGGCGGCGGACGCTCGCGGCGGGGAGGTTCAAAGGTCCCCCGCGGGCACGCTTCCGCCGGCTGCCCGGCCCGCGCTGCTCGCCTCGTCGGAGACCGCCGCGACGGTCACGGGCGCGCCATCGTCGCAGAGCTCCATGCCGAGGGTCACCACGCTTCCCGCGATGCCTTCGCCGATCACCTGGACGCGGTCCGCCTCGCGGATCCCGACCTCGACGGGCACCCACCGGACCGTCGGGGTGCTACCGGCGCTGCTCACGAGGACGAAGACCCCACGCCGGTCCCTTCGAGACGTCAGGGCCGCATAGGGCACGACGGTCGCCGCCTCCTCGCTCCCGAGATCGAGGTCGGCTCGCACGAACATCCCCGGCTTGAGCCGGCGGTCGCTGTTCTCCACCTCGAGCTCGACGCGCACCTGCCGCGTGTTCCTGCTGAACACGGGCGCGACGCGCGCGACCGTTCCACGGAAGCGCTCACCGGGATAGGCGTCGGTCGCGAGCGCCGCGGCCTGACCGGGCGCGAGCCGCGCGTAGTCGCGCTCGGGCACGAAGATCACCGCGACCATCGGCGCGAGCCCGACGATGCTCAGGATCGGGGAGCCCACGGCCACGTTGGCGCCCTCGTCCACGAAGCGCTGGCCCACGAGCCGGACCTCGTCATCGCCGTCCGCCCACTCGGCGCGCACGACGGACTCCTCGAGCCGCAGCCGCGCTGCCTCGAGAGCCGCCTCGGCGCGCTGGATCTGCGCGAGGGTCACCGACACCCGCGAGCGCCGCGCCAGGGCCTGGGTCCGCGCGCTGTCGAGCTCGGCCTCGCTCGCGACGCCGTCCGTCCGCAGCGCCTTGATCCGCTCGAGAGCGCGCTCCGCGATCTCCGCCGCGGCCGCCGCCTCGTCGTGGTTCGCCCGGGCCACCGCGAGCTCGGCCTCCCCCTGGAGCGTCGCCTGCCGCAGTTCGCGGTCGTCGATCCGAGCGACCACCTGCCCCCGGCGGACCTCGTCGCCGATGTCCACGAGGAGCTGGCGCACCTGGCCGCCGACCCGGGGCGCGACGGCCACCTCGGCCGACGCCTCCAGCGCTCCGCTGAAGGTTCGCCGCAGGGTGATCGGGCCGATCTCCACCGGCGCGACCGCCACGGGA
>CBFIJG010000054.1:0-19212 GCA_965662915.1 Planctomycetota bacterium
CGCAAGGGCCCCGGCCAGCGCGGCCCGAAGGGCGGCGAAGAGGGCAAGGGCGGCGACGGCGCCTGATCCGCGCCACGGCGCGCCCCCATCGGAGGAGGGCCCGACGGCGTCGCCGGCGGGCCCTCCTCTCGTCTCGTCCGCGCCGCGGTCAGCGCGCCGCGCGTTTCAGGTGGACGAAGGCCCTGAGCCCGTCCACGAAGGTCCGGCGCCGGCGGCGACCGTCCCCCTCCTCCTCCGCGCCGGGCGCGATCGGGAAACGCTCGAAGGCCAGTCCGAGATCGAGGGCCTTCAGGGCGTCCAGGGCCGGCGGCAGGAGCGGACCCTCCTTCGGCGCAGCGGGGTGGCCGAAGACGGACGACTCCATGGTCTGGTGTGCGGCGTTCCACACGTACTCGCCGCCCCCCGGGCACACCAGGCGCGTCCCCCACTGCTCCTCGTGGAAGCGGACGGGGTCCTCCGCGCCGAGGCGCTTCCACTCGTTGAGGATCGCGAGGTTGCCCCATGAACGCGCGAGCAGCTGGTCCTTGCTCGCGATGTCGAGCCATTCGACGTCCGCGAGTTCACGCACCTCCCCGCGCACCTGGAGGGACACGCCGCGGTCGGACCAGTCCACGGTCGGGCGCTCGGTCCCGGCCCGGTCGATGGCCCGTTCGATGACGCGGCGCGAGAAGCTGAAGACGAGGCCCTCGGGCACGAGGACGTAGTAGAGCGTCGGCGTCTCTCCGAAGCCGATGTCGCTCACGAAGCTCATCCCCACGTACTCACGTCCACCGTGGGCCGTGGAGTCGAAACGCAGCATCCCGGGGACGATCTCGTCGAGGAACGTGCGCATCGCGGCGATGAAGCTCACGGCGCCCAGGGGACTGTCGACCGCGATGCCGAGACCCACCGGGAGCCCCGGGAGCGACTCGTCCAGGAAGGTCTCCATCGAGTCCGTCTCGCGGATGCGCTCGAAGTACTCGACGTCCTCCTCGAGCCAGAACGACACGTGATCCCCCATCCATCCGAGCGGCCCGTCGTCGCCGAGACCCGCGACGGGGAGCGCCGGAGCGACCTGCTCGAAGAGCGGGCCGTCGCGGTCCAGCGCCGCCACGAAGTGCACGAGCGACTCCGCATGGGGCGCGACGGACGTGGCCGAGAGGCGCTCCCGACCGACGAGGTCGAGCAGGAAGCCGTAGTCGCTGTTGACGACGAGCGGCACCAGCGTCATGTCCACGCTGAGCCCGTCCTCCCGCACGTCGAAGCGGCTCGCGATCGGATCGAAGGCCCCACCCCATGAACGCTCGAACGCACCGCGCCAGCGGTCGTATCCGCGCCGCTCCGCTGCGGTGACCGTGTGGATCACGAGCTCGGACACGGGGGTCAGGAACTCCCGCGTCCCGTACACGGAGTCCCGCGCGAAGGCCTCGCCGAGCTCGACCTCACCGCCGCCCTCGACGATGGACTCCCCCTCGGGCTCCTCACCGGCGAGGAGGCCGTGGGCCTCCGCGATGCGCCACGCGTCCGCGTCCGCCAGCTGGGCGGCGGCCTTCACCCGGCGCGCCGTGGCGACGCGGGCGTGGGGTCCCGACCAGCGGCGAATGGCGGCGTCGCTGACCACGGCGAAGGCGTCCTCGCCGCTGCCTCCGTGCGCGTAGCGCTGCCGGAACCAGCGGTACTCCTCGGTGCCGGCGAGGGAGGCGCGCGTGCCGTCGAGCGTCTCGAGCACGCGGCGAAGCTGTCCCTGGCCGTTGGAGACGACGACCAGCGAGTCCGTCGCGGCGAGCCACGACGACACCCGCCGGTCCGGCGTCTCCACGGCGATCGCGTCCCAGCCCGCCACCTTGAGCCTGCGCGGCTCGATCCCGAGCTCCTTCGCGGCGGCCAGCTGCCGGGAAGCGATCATCGGCCGGATCACCAGCGGGTTGCCCTCGAGGACGATCGCGACGTCCGTGCCCGTGCGCATGTACGGGTCCGATCCGGTGAAGGCGACCTCCTTCACGACCTTCGCCCCGAGGGCTCGCACGACACCGTCGAGCTCGAGGCAGAGCTGGCGTTCGTAGCGATCGCGGACGAGGCTCTGCTCCGCGCGTCGATCCACGAGCTGGACCAGCGGCGCCGCGTCCGCCTGGAGCTCGTCCACGACCCGCAGCAAGCCGCCAAAGCTCGGGAAGAAGACGGCGAACTGATCCTCGGGGATCGCGCCGGCGAGCGCGTCGAAGCGCGGCCAGTCGCGCGCGAGGACGCCCTCGAAGCTCATCTCCGGCACGGTGATGCCCTGCACGTCGGCGATCGGGACCACCTCGCCGCCGTCCTCCTCGAAGGCGATCACGTCGTCGAGGCGGAGGTTCTCGGCGAGGGCGCGACCGCCGGTGAACATCGCGAAGGCGTCACCGGCCTCGTAGTCGGGGCGCATCCCCCACTTGCTCGCATCGGAGAGATCCGACCCGTGGGCCATCGCCTGCCTGCGGAACCACGGCGCGCCCGGCAGGTCGGTGCCGGCGAGCATGTCGTAGTGCGCGGCGAGGGCAGCGCGGTGACGCTCGACGTCGACCTCGACGTCGCTCCGATGGATCACGAAGGGATGCGCGGCCATGCGCCTTCCGTTGGCATCCGACAGGAAGAAGGTCCCGCGCAGCGGCCCCTCGGGGAGCTCGCCGCGAAGAGCGACGTCGACGTCGAGCAGCGCTCCGTGGTTGATCCCGCTGATCCCCTGCGGCGAACCCAGGAACGCCGAGGCGCCCTCCACGGCGACGCGCGGGACGAGGGAGGGACCCACCAGGGTGTTGAGCCAGATGACCCGGTCGAGGTCGGGCTCGGGGGCGGCGAAGTCGAGGTCCGCGACCCGCACCACCGACTGGGAGAGGACGGGACACGCGAGCAGCAGGGTTGCCGCGGCCGGAACGAGGGTGGAGCGATGAATGACCATGGTTCCATGGAACCATCGACCCGTCGGAGGCGCGAATTCCCATCGGGACAATCGCGCTGATCCCGTCGATCAGCGGAGTGGATCGACCTCCGCGAACGAGGAACGCGAGTCGGCGGCGTGGCAGGCCGGGGGGCGCGTCAAGCGAGAGCCCGCGCCGCGTTCCCGTAGGCCACCGCTGCAACGGTGCCGTCGTCCACGCCGGCGTCGGCGAGAGCTCTCAGCAGCGCGGGGTAACCGCTGGCGTCTTCGAGCCCGGCCGGCCGGCGGTCGATCCCGTCGAAGTCCGAGCCGATGGCGACGTGGGCGGGACCGGCGACCTCGAGTGCGTGCAGCGCGTGACGAACGACGTGCTCGATGGGGAACGGCGCGAGGCCCGACTGGATGGCGTCGCCGTGGTGCATGTGCGCTTCGGTGGCGCCGCCGCGCCCGGCGTCGCGGTACGCGTCGGTCCTGCGGAAGGCCTGCTCCGCCGCGCGCTCCTTCTCGTCGAGGAAGGCCGTCGCGAAGGGAATCCCGATGACACCGCCCCGCGCGGCGAGCGCTCGCAGCTGATCATCGGTCACGTTGCGCGGGTGGTTCGAGAGAGCCTTGCACCCCGAATGCGTGACGAGCGGCGCGGGGCCCTCGCACTCGAGCGCGTCGTAGAAGGTGCGCTCCGCGGCGTGGGAGAGGTCGGCGCGCATGCCGAGCTCGCCCATGCGCGTCACGACCTCGCGGCCGAACGAGCTCAGCCCTTCCGGGGTACCCGCGGGCGCACCGTCCTGGCACGAGCGGGCCCATGACAGGTGGTTGTTCCACGTGAGGGTCATGACCCGCACGCCCCGCGCGGCGTAGTGCTCGAGCTGCGCGAGCTCCTCCTCGATGGCGTGCCCACCCTCGATGGCGAGGAGGCAGCCCACGACCCCGTCGGGGAGCGCCCGAAGATCGGCCGCGCCCTCCACGCGCCGCACCCTGTCCGGATGCCGCTCGAAGAGATCGTCCGCCGCGTCCAGCAGGGCATTCGTGCGGCGCTTCGCTGCGCCGGGCTCGTCTGCGTAGGGGCTGTCGATCCAGGCCGTCAGCGAGATCGCCCGGACGCCCCCCCGCGCGGCCTTCGCGAGGTCGAAGTGCCCCGGGGTCTCCCCCCCGAGGTCGTGGCCCATGTCGAGTGAGCGCTGGAGCGCGTCGCAGTGGAGGTCGAAGACGGGAAGGGCCATTGAGCCGGGAGCCTAGCGCTCCGGTCGCCCCGATCCGCGCCCCGGCCCCGTTCCTCCCCGGCCGGCCGCCGACGGGAGTTCGCTGCCAGCGTGGCATACGCCCCGAGTGCGCCATCCGGCACGCGCCATTGTGGCAGCGCCCGGGAAGGCCGGATCGGGGGCCCGCCCGGCCGTCGCCAGGGCCGGCCAGGAGCCCACCAGGGCGGATCGACTCACCCGGCCCCGCTCGCCGGGGCCCTGGAGGCCAGGGGGACCGCTCGCGCTCCGGGATGCGGGCCGGATCGCCGGGGCCCCGGCAGTGCCGAGGGCCGCAGCCCCACGCCCCCGACCAGCACGCGGCACGCTCTTTGCTTCCAGTGGCAGTGACCATGGACCGACGCATCCTCATCGCCGACGACGACCAGGCCGTTCGCCGCGGAGCCGCAGAGCTCCTGGGCGGGGTCGGGCTCGAGGTGATGGAGGCCGCGGACGGCGAGGAGGCCCTGGTGGTCATCCGCCGGAGCTTCGACGCCGGCGCCCCGCTCCACCTGGCCCTGATGGACGTCCACATGCCGCCCCCGACCGAGGCCACCGAGGCCGCGAACCGGGACGACGGCGGCTTGGCGCTCTTCTCCATGCTCCGGGGCCAGCGCCCCGAGCTGCCGTGCATCCTCTGGTCCGGTGAGGCCTCGGAAGGCGTCGCCACCTGGGCCCTGCGCGAGGGCGCCAGCGCCTTCCTGCGCAAGCCGGTCCAGCCCCTCGTCCTTCGCGACGAGGTTCGCCGCGTCATCGCCCAGCACTGGGGCGAGGCCGGCTGACCCACTGATCAGCCGCGCGCGCGTCGCCCCTCCGGCGGCCATTCGCGCGGCCCCTCTCTTCTTCTGTTCCCAGGGGTCCGAGCCCACACCGGCGACGGCCCCACCGACACGACCTCTTCCCCAAGCCCCACCCCGCGCCCGAGCGGCGCGAGCCAAGACATGGCCACCAAGACCAAGAAGAACGTTGCCATCCGCCCCCTCGGTGACCGCGTCCTCATCCAGCGCGTCGAAGCCGAGGAGAAGACCGCCGGCGGCATCCTCCTCCCGGAGAGCGCCAAGGAGAAGCCGAAGGAGGGCATCGTGATCTCCGTCGGCGAGGGCAAGACCCTCGACAACGGCGAGCGCTCCAGCTTCAACGTCTCCAAGGGCGACCGCGTCCTCTTCACCTCCTACGCCGGCACCGACGTCAAGTACGAGGGCGAGGAGTACATCATCATGCGCGAAGACGACATCCTCGCCATCGTGGGCTGATCCACGCCGCCACTCCTCCACCACCAACCGGAACACATCCCATGGCAGCCAAGCAGATCAGCTACGACGCCACCGCGCGCGAGCACATCCGCAGCGGCGTGAAGAAGCTCGCGCGCGCCGTCAAGGTCACGCTCGGGCCCCGCGGCCGCAACGTCATCATCGAGAAGTCCTTCGGGTCGCCGACCGTCACCAAGGACGGCGTCACCGTCGCGAAGGAGATCGAGCTCGAGGACGCCTACGAGAACATGGGCGCCCAGCTCGTGAAGCAGGTGGCCCAGCGCACCAACGAGGCCGCCGGTGACGGCACCACGACCGCCACCGTCCTGGCCGAGGCCATCTTCGAGGAGGGCCTCAAGAACGTGACCGCCGGCGCGAACCCGGTCGCCCTCAAGCGCGGCATCGACGCCGCCGTGAAGGCCTCCACCGCCCAGCTCGCGAAGATCTCGACCCCCATCAAGGGTCACCAGGAGATCGCCCAGGTCGGTTCGATCGCCTCGAACAACGACCCCGAGATCGGCGAGATGATCGCCCAGGCGATGGACCGCGTCGGCAAGGACGGCGTGATCACCGTCGAGGACGGCCGCGGCATGGAGACCGAGGTCGAGTGGGTCGAGGGCATGCAGTTCGACAAGGGCTTCCTGTCCCCGCACTTCGTCACCGACTCCGCCAAGATGGAGTGCGTCCTCGAGGACGCGCTCGTCCTGGTGCACGAGAAGAAGATCAGCTCCATCAAGGACATGATCCCGCTCCTCGAGCAGGTCGCCCAGCAGGGCCGCCCCCTCCTGATCATCGCCGAGGACATCGAGGGTGAGGCCCTCGCGACCCTCGTGATCAACCGTCTCCGCGGCTCGTTCCCCTGCGTCGCCGTCAAGGCGCCGGGCTTCGGCGACCGCCGCACCGCCATGATGCAGGACATCGCCGTCCTCACCGGCGGTCAGGCCATCATGGAGTCGACCGGCGCCAGCCTCGAGTCGGCCACGATCAAGGACCTCGGCCGCGCCAAGAAGATCATCGTCGCGAAGGACAACACGACGATCATCGAGGGCACCGGCAAGAAGTCCGAGATCAAGGGCCGCATCGAGCAGATCAAGGGTGAGCTCGAGAACACCAAGTCCGACTACGACGCCGAGAAGCTCCAGGAGCGCCTCGCGAAGCTGTCGGGTGGCGTGGCCCAGATCAACGTGGGCGCCGCGACCGAGTCCGAGATGAAGGAGAAGAAGGCCCGCGTCGAGGACGCCCTTCACGCGACTCGCGCGGCCGTCGAGGAGGGCATCGTCCCCGGCGGCGGCACCGCGCTCCTCAACTGCATCACCGCCATCGAGAAGCTCAAGCTCGACGGCGACGAGCGCGTCGGTTCGTTGATCGTGCGCCGCGCGATCGAGGCCCCGCTCCGCCAGATCGCGGCCAACGCCGGCCTCGACGGCGCGGTCGTCGTTCAGAACGTCATCAACAGCGGTCTGAAGGGCAATGGCTACAACGCCGCCACCGACACCTACGAGGACCTCATCAAGGCCGGCGTCATCGACCCGACCAAGGTGGTCCGCTCCGGTCTCCAGAACGCCGCCAGCGTCGCGAGCCTCCTGCTCACGACCGACGCACTCGTGAGCGACGACCCGAAGGCCGAAGAGGCTGCGCCCGCGGGCGGTGGTCACCACCACTGAGCCGGGACGGACATCCGTTCGACATCCGGGCCCGCCGCTGCCTCGCGCAGCGGCGGGCCCGCGTCGTTCTGCGCGCCACCAGGCGCCGGATCCCCGCCCGGAGCATGCTCGCGGCGCGAGGAGGCCCTAGTCTCCTCCGCACGATGCTCGACCTCACTCGCGTCCGCTCCCGCTTCCCTGCCCTCTCCGACGAGTGGGCTCTCTTCGACAACGCCGGGGGAACCGTGCCCCTGGGGGCGGTCGTCGATCGAGTGTCGACGTACATGCGCGAGTGCATGGTCCAGGTGGGCGCCAGCTACGCCCAGTCCGCGCGCGCGCAGGCGGCGGTCCAGGCCGGACACCGGGCCGCGGAGGAGCTCATGAACGCGGACGAGGGCGAGGTGGTGCTCGGCCCCTCCTCGACCGTCCTCGCGGGGCTGATCGCGAACGGCCTCCGTGCGACCTGGGAGGAGGGCGACGAGATCGTCGTCACCGACCTCGACCACGAGGCCAACGTCGGCGCCTGGCGCCGGCTGGAGGAGACCGGGATCGTGGTGCGCGAGTGGCGCTTCCGCGAGGACGACATGGCCCTGCACCTCGAGGATCTCGAGCCCCTCCTCGGTCCGCGGACGCGGCTCGTGGCCTTCACCCACTGCTCGAACCTCGTGGGCCGGCACCACGACGCGCGCGCGATCTGCGACCGGATCCGGGAGGCCGGCGCGCTCTCCTGCGTCGACGGCGTCGCCCACGCGCCCCACCGGCGGGTCGACGCGAAGGCTCTTCGCTGCGACCTCTACCTCGCGAGCCTCTACAAGATCTGTGGTCCCCACGTCGGCGTCCTCTACGGGCGGCGCGAGGTGCTCGAGCGCGCGCGCTCGCAGAACCACTTCTTCGTGCCCGAGGACGCCGTTCCCTACAAGCTCGAGCCGGGGAACGTCACCCACGAACTGGTCGCCGCGCTCCCCGCGATCCCCGAGTACCTGCGCGAGCTCGACCGCGCGCACGGCGGCGAGGGCACGCTCGACGGCGCCTTCGCGCGCATCGAGGAGCACGAGGCGGCGCTCGCGGCGCCGCTCCTCGAATTCCTGGAGAGCCGCCCCGCTGTCACTCTCCTCGGGCCCGGGATGGGCCCCGACCGCGCGCCGACGATCTCCTTCCTCGTGGAAGGCCGCGCCTCGAGCGAGCTCCCTCCGCTCCTCGACGCGGAGCGAATCGCCATCCGCTACGGCCACTTCTACGCGTACCGTCTGGTGGAGCGCATGGGGCTGATGGAGCGCGACGGCGTCGTCCGCGTGAGCATGGCGCACTACAACGCGCCCGACGAGGTCGCGCGCCTCATCGCGGCGCTGGACGCCGCGATCTGAGCGGCGCCGTCCTCCACACCCGGAGCACCCGGTCGGATCTCCATCATCGGTCCAGCCGTTCAAGGCGGCCTGGCTCGGCCCGCCGTTCGAGCCACGCCGCTCCGGTCGAATGCGAGAGAAGGAGGCGCGTGGAACTCTGCGTAGCGCGCTGAAGCTCCGGAAGACGCCTGCGAGCCATATTGACTCGGCACGAGCATGAGCCGTCGATGCCTCGTCCTCCCCCCTGCCCCACCGTCCAATGTCCAAGAAGACCCGGCTCGGAGTCACCGTCCTCGCCATCATCGCGCTTCTCACCTCGTTCGGTCTCGACTGGTTCTACCTGAGGCGCGGCCCCGACATGTCCTTCGTAGGCAACTCGGCGGTCACCGTGACAGCCGGTGAAGGATCACTCCGTATCGCAGGACTCAAGCTCGAGATCTGGCTGGCCATCGCGATCGCCATCATCGGCGCTGGCCTCGGCCCCTTCGCGACGGGCCCGTCCGCGCCGCTGCCGCGCTTCGTGCCCCTGATCGCGCTCGGGGTGGCCGCGGCGTACACCGGCGCCGGCCTGCTCGGCGTCTCCCTCTACACTCCGGACAGGCCGACCAGCCCTTTCGATGTGACGAGCGCCAGGCTGGGTCCCGGGCCCCTGGCGGCCGTCGTGGGCATCGCCGCCTGGGTGGTGACCGTGCTGGCTCCCTCGAACAAAGTGGCGACCTGATGAGGCCCACCCGGGCGCAGCCCCAGCGCCCTCGTGGATCTGCGGGCGCTCCCGCCCTCGATTCGCCTCCCGCGCTCTCCTAAGTTCCAGGACATGGAGCGCACCCCCATCGAGGCCGTCCTCTTCGACAACGACGGCACCCTGGTCGACAGCGAGGCCATCAGCAACGAGGTGATGGTCGCCACCCTCGGCCGCCACGGGATCCAGCTCGGCCTGGAGGAGGCCGTGACCCGGTGGTCGGGTGTGGACCTGCACCTGATGCTGCGGGTCCTCCAGGAGGAGAGCGGCGTGACCCTGCCGGAGGACTTCCTCGACGAGTTCCGCGCGGACCAGCTCGTCCAGCTGGAGGCCCGCGTCGAGGCGATCCCCGGCGCCGCCGAGGTCCTGCGAAGGCTGGAGCTCCCCCGCGCCGTCGTTTCGAACGCGCCCGTGAAGAAGATGGCGCTCTGCCTCCGCGCGGCGGGGCTCATGGAGTTCCTCGACGAGCGCCACCTCTACAGCGCGTACGACGTCGGCAAGTGGAAGCCCGACCCCGCGTCCTACCTCCACGCAGCTCGCTCCATGGGCGTCGCGCCGGAGCGCTGCGCGGTGGTCGAGGACAGCTCCAGCGGCGTCGAGGCGGGCCGGGCCGCCGGCATGCGCACCTTCGCCTTCGACCATCGCGGCGATCTCCCGGACTGGCCCGACGTCGAGCGCCTCGAGGCGCTCACCGACCTGCTCGCCCGGATCGGCTGAGAATGCGCGACGAGCTGTCGCGACGCGCGACGCCGCCGCCACGAGCGCCTGCGAAGGGCTAGCATGCGCGCATCATGCGCATCGTCAGCCTCCTCCCCTCATCGACCGAGATCGCCGCCGCACTCGGCGCCGAGGACGAGCTCGTCGGCATCAGCCACGAGTGCGACTTCCCCACGGCGATCACGGACCGGCCGATCTTGACCTCGTCCAAGATCAACATCGATCAGCTCTCCGCTGACATCGACCGCGACGTCCGCCGCGTGCTCTCCGACGCCCTCACGGTCTACGACGTCGACTCCAGCGGCCTCGCCGCCGCGGAGCCGGACGTCGTGTTGACCCAGGACCTGTGCGACGTGTGCGCGGTCTCGGTGAAGGACGTGCAGCGCGCCCTCGCGGAGATCGCAGGCGCAGGCGTCGAGCTGGTGAGCCTCAAGCCGACGCGCCTCGACGACGCAGAAGGCGTGCACGGGGTGTTCGGTGACGTCGAGCGCGTGGCGGCGGCCATCGGGCGAGCGGACGAAGGAGCGCGCGTGGCGGCCGAGCTCCGTGCGCGCTGCACCGCGCTCGCCGAGCGTGCACGGACCGCGCTGGGCGCCGGCCCGCGCCCGAAGGTGCTGACCATCGAGTGGATCGACCCCGTGATGGTCGGGGGGACCTGGATGCCGGAGCTCGTCGAGATCGCGGGCGGTGAAGCCCTCGTGACGCGGCCGGGCGAGCACGCCCCCACGCTCGACCGCGAGGCCCTCGCGGCCCTGCGCCCCGACGTCGTCCTCGTGAAGCCCTGCGGCTTCGACCTCGAGCGGACCGCCCGTGAGGCGGACCTGCTCCGTGAGCTCGTTGGCGCGATGCCCTGGCCCGCGACGGACTCCGGACGTGTGCACGTGACCGACGGGAACGCGTTCTTCAACCGGCCCGGCCCTCGTCTCGTGGAGAGCGCGGAGATCCTCGCCGCGGTGACCCACCCCGCCGCATTCGCCGAGGAGGCCCGGCGCCACGCGGACGTGATCCGGACTCTGGAAGAGCTCTGAGCAGCGGCCCCGCCGCCTGGGACGCCGAGACGTCGACTCGCCGGACACGCCCGAGACGTCCCGGAGGACCGCTTGAACCTCCCGCACCACCCGCTCGAGCACGACTCGATCGGTGAGGAGGACGGGCCGCTGAAAGACGTCCGTGGGAGGAGCAAGGAAGAGCCCCGCTCCTCGTCACCGGACGGTGATGGGGAGCGGGGCTCTTCCGGGCAGGGCTCCGGGGACTACTGCCAGGTCACGCTGACGGCGTCCGAGAGGTTGCTCCCTGCGCCGACGACGTCCCTGTACCAGAGCTGGAAGTTCGAGGTCGTCCCCGGGATCGCGAGGCCGGACATCGGCCCGGCGGTCAGGTCGAGGGCCAGGCTCACCCGACCCGAGGCGCTGCTGACCACCGCCGGATCGAGGCGCGTGATCCCGAGCCCGGAGACGCACAGGGTGCCGTTCCCGAGGGGTGATTGGTCCTGTACCGTGCCGGTGAAGAAGAGACCGAAGAGCGAGGGCGGGAGGCCCTGAGCGTCGAGGGTCACGTCGTTGGCGGCCACCTGGGCGCTGCCGGTCACGCCGATCGTCGCGCCGCTCCCCACCGAGTTCGGCGAGGTCTGGCAGTAACGCGTGCCGATGCTGCCGGAGCAGTCGACCTCGAAGAACTTGATCGCGTCGATTCCCGCCTCGGTGACCGAGGGGCTCCCCGAATCCTCCACGCTGAAGCGCAGGCGAACCTCGCCGCCGGGCGACACGAAATCCGCGACGCGGTAGCTCTTCACCTCCCAGCCATCCGTGACCGTGAGCGTCTCCGCCCGGGTCCAGGTGGCGCCGTCGTCGTCGGAGAGGTCGACGTCCAGGGGATCGGGCTGGCTCGTCCCCAGCCAGACGGCGACGCTGACGTAGGGGTCGGTCGACCCCGCGAGGTCGTAGGCGCGACTGATCAGACGCGTCGGCCCACCATCGACGTCTGTGTTCCCCGGATCGTTCTCGGTCAGGAAGCAGCGCCCCGAGCCGTCGAAATCGGTCGGCGGATCATTGCGCACGCCACCGCCGATCGGGACCTCGGGCGGGACCGTCCAGGCGCCCGCGCTCAGGGACTCGTTCACCACGCTCCAGCCAGAACCCGACTCCGCGGGATCGTCGATCAGCACGTTCACGGCGCAGGCGCTGAAGTTACGCACCCACGAGTCACCGCCGACGCCGTCCCCGTTGCCGTCGAGAGCCGTGCCGAAGGGGTTCGCGACGACGCTGGCATCCACGACCACGCGGTACGCACCCGCCACGGGGAGAGGCCCGGGAACCGTGACCCTGAGGCCGTTGCTGCTGATCAGGTACTCGTCGACCACGAGCGGCACCCGCACGTCGTCGAGGGTCCCGAAGACGTGATCAGGACCCGGGTTCGCGAGCGCGATCGCCCCCGGGCCGTTCACCGCGCTCGGATCGAGGATCTGGTCGAAGCGGATCGAGAAGCTGGAGAGCTCCCCGAGGACCGAAGCGCCCTCGTCCGGCAGACCTGCCACCGCGGTCACGCGGGGCGCGCGCAAGGACTCCGTCAGCGCCCGGAAGGAGTTCACGCGGCCGCCGCCGAGGAGGCCCTCCAGGCCCGGGTTCTGGGCGTCGATGCTGTCGCCGGTGGCGACGAGCTGGGCCGCCACCTGATCGCGCGTCCAGCCGGGGTTCGCCGACCAGATGAGGGCCGCGACGCCCGCGGCGTTGGGCGCGGCCATGCTCGTGCCCGACTTGGTGCCGTAGGTGTCGTTCAGCGTCGTCGCGAACACGCCGGAGCCCGGCGCGCAGATGTCGCAGCCCGTTCCGTAGTTGCTGAAGCTGCTCTTCGCGTCGGCCGAGTCGGTGCTGATCACGAGGAGCGTCTGCTCGAAGGCCTGTCGCGCCGGGTTGAGCTCAGCGCCGTTGCCCGCCGAGTTGAAGTGCAGGACGCCCTGGTCGTAGAGGTAGTCGAAGGCGGCCGTCACCAGCGGGTTCCCGACCCATCCGTTGATGTTGTAGCTGGTCGTGATGATCCGGGCGCCGTTGTCCGTGGCGTAGGCGAAGGCCTCCGCGATGATCGCGTCCGTCCAGGCCTCGCCCGTCGCGTAGAACTGCACCGGCATCAGGGTGGACCTCCCGGCCGTGCCGGCGACTCCCACGCCGTTGTCCGTACGCGCGCCAGCGATGCCACCGCAGTGCGTCCCGTGGTCGTTCCCGTTGTCGGGATTCGCGTCGCCGCTGTCGAAGACGAAGTCGTAGCCGTGGACGTCGTCGACGTAGCCGTTGCCGTCGTTGTCCGCCCCGTCCCCAGCGACCTCACCGCTGTTCGTCCAGATGTTGGCCTCGAGGTCCTCGTGATCGAGGTCGACGCCGTCGTCGGTCACGGCGATGACGACCGAGGGATCCCCGAGGGTGATGTCCCAGGCCGCGTCGTTCCGCATCAGCGGGTGGTGGTACTGGGAGCCGTAGCTCGGGTCGTCGGGGACGAGCTCGCGCGGGTCCCCCAGGTAGCCGACGCTGGGCGCGGCCCACTGGACGCCAGGCACGTCGCGGAGCCCGGCCATGACGGGCGCCAGGTCGACATCCTTCGGCGAGACCTCGACGAGCACGACGGTCGTGAGCTCGGGGGCGCCGCGGCGATTCCACTGGAGGAGCTGGCGCGCCGACTCGACCTCGAGCCGCGGATCGATCGACTCGATCGCCCACTCCTCGACGAGATCTTCGATCCGTCGGGGAGCTCGCTCGCTCTCGAAGGAGACGACGATGCGGCCGGGGATCTCGACGCGCTGGAGCTCGCTCATCTGCGCGAGGGGAGCCGGCGCGGCGACGGAGGGAACGCTGAGGACGAGGGGGAGGAGCATGGGGTCCGCGTTGGGAAGAGGCCGGCGCGCGGGAGACGCGACGTGGGGGGGCGGCGACGAGCCGCCTGGGGCAGCAGCGACTCCATGAACCGCGGAGAGATCGTATCGAAACGAGACTCCGCGCCGTGTCGGGCTCGGTCGCGCGCGTCTTCGCTGGGGAAATCTCCGCCAGCCGCCATGCGGCGCCGCGTCAGGAGGGTGCGCCGCTGCCGTAGCGTTCGAAGAGCTCCTGGATCGGGCCGGGCTCGCCGATGACGAGCAGCCGGTCACCGAGGTGGATCTCGGTCTCGCCGCTGGGGACGAGGGTGCGGCCGGAGCGGCGCACGGCCGCGACGAGGCAGCCAGCGGGCAGGCTGAGGTCACGGACCTTGCGACCGCCCAGCGCGGCGCCCGGGCTTCCCGGCGTCACGCGGATCGAGAGGTATCGCTCGTTCCGCAGGAAGACCTCTCGCAACTGCACCTCGTTGCGCGCCGCGAGCCACTCGTCGAGGAAGTCGTCCTCGTCGATGCGCGACGCCAGCTGCGCGAGCATGCGCAGGTGCTGGCTGGGATCCTCCGCGGGGCTGACGAGGAAGAACACGGAGTGAACGCGCTCGGAGGCCTCGTCGGCTCCGGCGATGCCCGTGAGGGGTACCTCGACCTCGACGGCGCAGCGCGCCAGCACCATGCACGGCGTACCGAGCCCTTCGAGGCGCATGTGAGGGAGCGCGACGCTCTTGGCCACGGGCGTGGCGCCGGTCCGGGTGCCCTCGGTGAAGCCGTCCAGGAACACCTCTGCCGGCTCGCCCGTCCGCGCGTGCAGCGCGCTCGCCGCACGCCCTACGAGATCGTCGAAGGTCACGGCGCCACGCACGTCCAGGACGGCGGAGTTGAAGACCACCTGGTCGAATGGATCCTCGTCGCGCAGCCCCTTCTCCTTGAGGATCCCGCGTAGCTCGGCGTCGAGGTCGTCGTGGCGCTGCTCACCGAGGCGCGCGAAGACGTGGAAGAGGGCGCCGCGCCGCTCGACGCGGCCCCTCGCGTAGGTCCAGTACCAGGCCACGCCGCCCGCGACGAGCCCGAGGCTGAAGAGCACCGGCAGGGGTCCCATGGCCGCGATCAGGAAGAACGGTGCGAGGAGACCGAAGAGCGGGAGCCAGGGGTAGAGCGGCGCGCGGAAGCCGGGGTCGTAGGACTTCAGCCCGCTCTCCCGCATCACGATCACCGCCAGGCACTGCAGTGCGAAGATGAAGAGCTGGAAGGCGCTCGCGAGCTTGGCGATCTTGAGCGGATCGAGCAGCGTGACGATGAGGACGATGATCGTCACGCAGAGCACGACCGAGCGCGCGGGCGTCCCCCGGCCGCTCAGCCGCGAGAGCCCCTCGGGCAGGAGCCCGTCGTTCGCCATGGCCATCGGATAGCGCGAGGCGCTGAGGATGCCCGCGTTCGCCACGGAGAAGAACGCGAGCACGGCCGCCACCGTCAGCACGCCCTTGAACGCCTGCCCGCCGATCACCTCCGCCGCGGCGGCCATCGGGGTCGTGGTGCCCGCGAGCTTCGCCATGGGCACCACGCCGACCATCACGGTCGTCGCCAGGAGATAGACGAAGACCGCGGTGAGCATCGAGAAGAAGACCGCGCGCGGGAGGGTCTTCTCGGGGTCCTTGATCTCCTCGGCGACGCTGATGACCTTCGTGACGCCGACGTAGGAGATGTAGACCGTGCCGGCCGTCGCGATCAGCGCGTCCGAGCCGGCGTCGAAGAAGCCCGCGAACGCCTCGAGATCCACTTCTGCGACGCCGAACACCGCGAATCCCGCGAGGATCGCCAGGAGCACTCCGACGAGCACCTTCTGGAACGTCGCCGTCTTCTTCGCCCCGAGGATGTTGAGCAGGCCGAAGAGCAGCGCGAAGCCCACCGCGATGATCTTCATGACCGCGGGATTCGGCTCGAAATAGAGCGCCACGTAGGCCCCGAGGCCCACCAGCGCGAACGCCGTCTTGAGGATCAGCGCCAGCCAGGTTCCTATCCCGCCGACGGTGCCCGCGAGGGGCCCGAGGCTGCGATCGAGGAAGTAGTACGTGCCGCCGGCCTTGGGCATGGCCGTGGCGAGCTCGACCTTGCACATCACCGCCGGGAAGAGCGGGATCGCGGCGATCAGGTAGCACAGCGGAATGGCGACGCCAGCCTGGGCCGCGGCGATCCCGGGGAGCAGGAAGAGGCCCGCGGAGAGCGTCGCGCCCGTGGCGAGGGCGTAGACGTCGAGCAGACGCAGCTCTTTCGCGAGCTTCTTGGGGGCGCCCTGCGGGGGCGCTTCTGCGCGGTCTGCTGCCATGGAACTCGTAGCGGCGGCGGGCGGCGCGGGGCCGCGGTTCGCCTCTGCGTTCAGCGGAGGGGCACGTGGATCGCGGTCCGGATCTCCTCGGGGGCGACGCTGCGGGCGTCGTTCAAGTAGACCTCGTAGCAGGCCCCGCCCGCGACCTCGCGGCCGCTGGTCGGGAGCCAGGTCGAGTGGATCCAGGCGTAGGCCTCGTGGAGCTTCTCGTACGGCCCCTCGAGGACGCCGACGGCGTACGCCCCGCCGGGGACCGCCGCGATCTCGATGTCGCCCTCTCCCTCGACGTCCGGTCCGGCCGTGACCGCCGCGTCGCTCCGCAGCTCCGCCTCGGGGGTCACCTTCGGGTCGTCGTGGAAGATCCCGAGCACCCGCGTGTCCGGGCCGAAGAGCCCGCGCGCGCCGGCCCAGGCGCTGATGCGCTCGAAGGCGCCGGCGAGGTCGCAGAAGGGCCCGACGTGCCGCACGCGGGCGACCCGGAGCTCGGGCAGGTCCTGGATGTCCATCTGGAGCATGCGGGGGTTCTAACAGGCCAGCCCGGCGGAGGCCCCCTCCAATCGAGCCCCCCGGCCGGATGCGGCGTAGGATCCCGCCCCATGACCCGAGGAGTAGCAGGTGACGCCGGTCTGGCGGCGACGGCGGCCCTGACGACCGTCGCCCTCATCGCGTTCGCCGGGAACTCGCTTCTCTGCCGGGCCGCCCTCGCCGCGACAGAGGACGGCGCCGCGATCGGCCCCGTCGGCTTCACCGCCGTGCGGCTCCTGTCGGGCGCCCTCGCGCTCCTCCCCGTGGCCGCACGCGCCGGTGCGCTCCGGCCGGCCACCCTGCGGATCCGACCGGGCGCGTGCGCGCTGCTGCTCTACGCGATCTGCTTCAGCGTCAGCTACGTCACCGTCCCGGCGGGCGTGGGCGCGCTGCTGCTCTTCGGATCCGTTCAGATCACGATGCTCGTGGTCGCGCGCGCGCGCGGTGAAGCATGGACGCCCGTGCGCCTCGTTGGCCTCGCGTGCGCGAGCGGCGGCGTCCTCGTCCTCGTGGGTCTCCCGGGCGCCGACGATCCCGTGAACCCGGGCGGCGCGGCGCTGATGATCGTCGCGGGGATCGGATGGGCGGCGTACACGCTCCTGGGCAGGGGCGGAGCCGCGCCGACGCTCAGCACGGCGCTCAACTTCACGGCGGCCGCGCCGGTCGCGCTGCTCTGCGTCGCCGCCGCCGCGCTCCTGAGAGAGGAATGGACCGGCCGCGGTCTGCTCCTGGCCGCGACCTCTGGAGCCGTCACGTCCGGACTCGGCTACGCGATCTGGTACGCGGCCCTGCGCGGGCACTCGCGCACCAGCGCGGCCGCCGTGCAGCTCACCGTTCCGCTCATCGCGGCGGCCGGCGGCGTCGCGCTCCTCGGCGAACGAGCGACGTCGAGCCTCGCGGTGTCCGCCGTCCTCATCCTCGGCGGCGTGGGACTGACCCTCGCGCGGCCGCGCGCCGCCGCAGGCTGAACCCGAAGGTGCGCCTCCGCGCCGCCGCGCGAGGCCACGAGTTCGCTCGTCGAGTCGGCAGGCGCGCCCACGATCCGGTCACGACCGCCGTCAATGCAACCTCCTGCCAAGGGGCGCTGCGCGCACCGGCCTGCCCCCTCCAACGCACGGGTAAGATCCCGAACGGCCGCGCTCGAACAGAATCACCGACGCCGCGTTTGAATCCGCTGACGCCCCCGTGAGTAGGGCCGATCGCGCGAGCGCTCACCGCGCTCGTCCGCCCTGACCCGAGCTCGCCGCCCTCCTCCTTTCCCGGACGCCTCCATGCCCAACCGCGCCCTCCTCCTGATCGCTGTCGCAGGCCTGCTCGGAGGCCTCGGGTGGTTCCTGACGCGCCCCAGCGGGCCCCCTGCTCCAGCGCTCGGCGCCGATCGTGAAACCGCCGTCGAACGCCAGGCGGACGCTCCGGAGAACGTGGAGCTGGCGCGCACCGACACGACCGCCGAGGAGCGCAGCGCCGCGCCGGTGGCAGGTTCAGCGACCTCGAACGCGCCGACGCCCCTGACGGATCACCCGTGGGCAGGCTCCTTCGCCGGGCTGACCGGCCGGCTGGTGGAGGCGGACGGTACCCCGGTCGAGGGCCTCGAGGTCGAGCTCTACGAGTTCGACGTGGAAACCGTGTTCGCGGACGGCCATCACCCCGTGCGCGAGGAGCTCTGCATGGGCAAGGCTCGCAGCGGCGAAGACGGGCGCTTCTCGATCAGCGGTGCGCGGTCCACGGGCTTCCACGGCGTCGCGATCGATCCGGGCGGTGGCCGCTACACGGTCCGCTTCGTGGACACGTCGCTGGAGTCAGGAGCCGAGAAGGACATCGGCGACATCGTGCTCGAGGCCGGCGGCGTCGTCGTCGGGACGGTCGTCGACGAGGACGGAGACCCCGTCGAAGGCGCTCGGGTGCGCTTCGCCCCCGTGCCCGAGATCGTCGTCCAGAGCGGCGCCCTCGACCTCCGCAGCGACAGCCTCGTGGGCGTCGACGCGGGCGAGGAAATGCTCGTCCTGGATCCCCTGGCGAAGCTGCGGGTGATCATCGATCGTCTCCCGGCCTCCACCGGAGGCACCGATGCGGAGGGGAAGTTCCGCATCGAGGGCGTCCCCCTCGGACGCGTCACGGGCGGGGCGGACGCCCCGGGGCTCGTGGCCGGTCCCGTGGAGGGGATCACCGTCGCAGCGGGACCGGAGGTCGACGTCGGTGAGATCGAACTGCTCTTCGGCCGGACGATCACGGGCAAGGTCGTCGATGCGAACGAGAAGCCGGTCGCCGATGCGGAGGTGCGCGTTGGCGCGCTGAGCCCGCTGATCCCCGTCGGGCTCCTCCAGCCCGGCGTCCGCACCGGCCCCGACGGCACGTTCGAACTCGACGGCGTGCCCGAGGAAGGCCAGGTCTTCGGCGCGGCTCGCAGGAGTCCCGATCAGGAGTGGGTCACCGCCAAGGCCCTGGGGATCGCCGAGTCCATCACGCTGCGCCTCCCCACCCTCGCGCCGCTGCGCGTCGAGGTCGTGGACCTCGAGGGCGCCCCGATCAGCGGCGCCCGGATCGCCGCGATCGCCGTCGCCCCTCCGGACGCTGGAGGCGGGATGGGCATGGGGAGCCGGGGGATGCTGGAGACGCTCATGGACAGGACTCCGAAGACCCGCGGCGCCGAGGAGGTCGAGCCGGGGGTCTACCTGGTCGAGGAGCTCCCCCTGGGCTGGT
>CBFIJG010000054.1:19312-22727 GCA_965662915.1 Planctomycetota bacterium
CAGGACTCCGAAGACCCGCGGCGCCGAGGAGGTCGAGCCGGGGGTCTACCTGGTCGAGGAGCTCCCCCTGGGCTGGTACTCCATCGAGGCGGAAGCGCCGGGCCACGGACTCGCGCGAACGCTCCACGAGCACGAAGCGGGAGGCTCTCCGGCCCGGATCGAATGCAGCCCCGCGTGGAGCCTGAGCCTGCGCTACGTCGATGACGCCACCGGGGAACCCGTGGCGAACGTCCACGGGCGACTCATGCAGACCAACGGCATCGACGCCTTCACCGCCGCATCCGACTGGAGCGACGAGATCGGCCACGCCGAGATCGGTCCCCTCGGTCAGTTCCCGCAGCCGCGCGAGCAGATCCTCAGCGACTTCGCTGGCCTTCTGCTCACCAGCGAGCACCCCGGCTATGCCCGCTCGTTCGATCGAGTCTCGGGCGAGAAAGCCGCGGAGGGGCTCCTCGAGGTGCGCCTGAAGCGCTCCGCCACGGTCAAGGGGCGCGTGACCTGGAACGGGAAGGCGCCTCGGATGCCTTACATGGTCATGATCGAGCCGGACGAGCGGAACGAATGGAATCTTCAGCTCCCGCGAATGGCCGTGACCGGGCCCGACGGTTCCTACCGCATCGGCGGCGTGGCGCCCGGGAAGTACCGGCTCGAGCTCTACGAGCGATTCCTGAACAAGAGCCCGCTGAGCTTCATCACCGAGCAGGAGGAGCCGAGGCAGGTCGCGACCGAGGTGACCTCGACGACCGCGGGTGAGGAGAGTGAGGTGGACTTCGTCCTCCTCGAGGGCGGCGAAGCCGCGCCAGGGTGGTTCGAGGGTCGCGTCCTCGTCGACGGCCAGGTCCCTCCCCGCACGGTCGTGAAGATCGGCTACTCCGACGAGAAGACCTATGAGCTGGACGGCAACGGGAACTTCAAGACGGAGGAGCTCCCCAGCGACAGCGGCCACTGGGTCCGGATCGTCCAGAGGGCCGATCCCTCGCGGGGCGAACTCCGCGTCGTGGAGAGGGACGAACGCGTCTTCTACGACGACTATCGGAGGCCGGTCTCGGGACGCGGGACGCGAATCGACATCGACGTGTCCACGCGCGAGGTGGTCGTCACCGTGATCGACGAGGAGTCCCTCGACCCCATCGATGGGGCCTACGTCCGTGTCGCGAGGGAGAGCAGGAAGAGCACCGACGCCCTGGGGGTCGCGCGACTCTCGACGGGCGGCGAGGAGGACGAGGTCGAGCTGAGCGTCGCCGCGCCGGGCCACGCCGACGTCGAGGTCTCCGTGGCCCTCGCGGAGAGCGGGATCACCGAGGTGGAGGTCCGCATGAAGCGCGCCGTCCCGTGCGCAGGAACCGTCGTCCTCCCGGAGTCCACGGAGGACGAAGAAGGGCGCGTGGTCTGGATCATGATCGGCGAGCCGGGGAACGACTCCTCGAGCGAGAACACCTGGGTGCACGTCGAACCGGACCTCACCTTCACGGCGGACGACGTCTCCGCGGGAACGAAGGTCGCGCGATTCGGTGAACGGGGCAGCTACCGGACCGTGACCTTCGAGCTCCCGCCCGGCGGCGACGAATCGTTGATCCTCGACTTCAGTCAGGAGTGAGCGAACCTAGCTGTCCATGAAGACGCGCCCCCGGCGACCGGCCTGTGCCGGACGCCGGAAGCGCGTCTCGCTCGGTGCGATCGGAGCCTCGCGGCTCCGCGTCGTCCGGTCAGGAGCGCTCGGTCACCTCGAGGAGGTGGTAGCCGAACTGCGTCTTGACCGGGCCGTGCACGACGCCGACGGCCTCGTTGAAGACGACCGTGTCGAACTCCTTGACCATCTGACCGGGCCCGAAGGAGCCGAGGTCACCGCCGCGAGCACCGGACGGGCAGGTCGAGTGCTCCTTGGCGAGGTCGGCGAAGGCGGCGCCGCCCTCGATCTGGGCCTTCAGCTCGAGGCACTTCTCTTCGGTCGGGACGAGGATGTGACGGGCGCTTGCGCTGGCCATGTGAGTCTCTGCTCCTGGGTGTTCGTGGGGCCTTGGACGGAATTCGAGCGGAGGAGTCTACGTCAGCGCGGCGGGTGTGGATTGGCCGTCGGCATCTTCGCGTCCACTTCCTCGCGCCAGGCGCCGAGCATCCGCGCGAGCCGCGCCGCGACCTCGGGGTGGTCGGCTCTGCACTCGTCGGCCTCGCCAGGGTCGCGTCCGAGGTGGTACAGCTCCCCATCGGCGCCTCCGTCGGGTCGATAGCGCTCGACCCACTTCCAGTCCCCGAGGGCCACCGCGCCGCCCGGGAAGCCCCCCTGGTTGCCGTGGTGCGGGTAGTGCCAGAAGAGCGGCCGCTCCTCGGGCGCGGCACCTCCGCGCAGCAGCGGCATCAGGTCGACCCCGTCGAGCTCGGCCCGGGGCGCCACGCCCGTCGCGGCGCAGATCGTCGGGAGGAGATCCACGGACTGCATGGGCACCTCGTGCACCGCACCCGCGGCGATCTGCCCTGGCCAGCGCACGACCCAGGGCTCGCGCACGCCGCCCTCGTAGAGCCAGCCCTTGCCCGCACGCAGGGGCAGGTTGCTGGTCGGATGGCCCTCGCTGGTGGAGAGTCCGCCGTTGTCGGAGGTGAACACGACGAGGGTGTCCTCAGCGAGGCCGAGCCGGTCGAGGGCGCCGAGCACCTCGCCCACCGCCTCGTCCATGGCCGCGACCATCGCCGCGTACACGGCGTGCTCCTGGACGAGGCGCACCTTGCGCGCGCCCTCCTTCCCCCACTGCGCCGTGAGGCCCAGCTCCTCGCGCTTGCGCTCGTAGCGCTCCACGAGGTCCGGTCGGCCCATCAGCGGCGTGTGCACCGAGTAGAAGCTCAGGGTGCAGAGCCAGCGCTCGTCGGCGTTCTGCTCGATGAAGCGCACGGTCTCCTCGGCGAGACGCGCCGGCAGGTGGTCGCCCTCCTTCGACTCCAGGCCGGGCATGTCGAAGGGGTGGAAGTACTTGCCGCGGCCGTAAGGGCCACCGCGGCGGTGGCCCGCCACGTTGACCTCGAAGCCCTGGGTCTGAGGCTCGAAGCCCTCGCCACCGAGGTGCCACTTGCCGGCGAAGAACGTCCGGTAGCCGGCGCCCAGGAGGAGCTCCGCGTAGGTCTCCTCCTCGTGCTCGAGGCGGTTCACGTAGGGCGCGGGGATCAGCGGCAGCTTCACGAAGCGTCCGTAGCCCTTCCGTTCCCCGCGCGCCGCCGCGAGGATCGGCCCGGGCTGCGGCGCGCCGAAGTAGTCGGTCGTGTCGAGCCGCGCGGGGTGACGCCCGGTCATCAGGCTCGCGCGCGTCGGGCTGCACACCGGGCACGCCGCGTAGCCGCGCGTGAAGCGCGCGCCCTGGGAGCTGAGCCGGTCGAGGTTCGGGGTGTCGTGGAAGGTCGCGGGGTTCTCGAAGCCCACGTCCATGAA
>CBFIJG010000055.1:0-22598 GCA_965662915.1 Planctomycetota bacterium
GTGGCGCCGCGCCGCCCGGAGGCCCTCACGATCCTCTCGGACGCGACGGTCGCGGCGCTGGCCGCGGCGCCGGACTCCAGGACGCCTGCTCAGCGCCGCGCGGTGGAGGACGCCCTCGGCCGCGAGGACGAGACCGCTGCGTCGCTGACGGCGCGCGTCGACGAGCTCGAGGCCGCGCGCAAGGCGGTGGGAGTCGTCCGGACCCCTGTCATGGAGGAGCTCCCGGCGGACCGCCGTCGCGACACGCACGTTCTCGTCCGGGGCAACTTCATGCAGAAGGCGGAGCAGGTGCACGCCGCGGTCCCGTCGGCCTTCGGTGCCCTGCCCGGGGACGCGCCCTTGGACCGCCTCTCCTTCGCCCGCTGGCTCGTCTCGCCGGAGAATCCGCTCACGGCGCGTGTTGCGGTCAACCGCGTGTGGGCGCGTCTCTTCGGCCGCGGGCTGGTGCCGACCGAGGGCGACTTCGGCAGTCAGGGGGAGCTCCCGAGTCACCCCGCGCTGCTCGACTGGCTCGCCGCCGAGTTCGTCTCCAGCGGCTGGGACCACCGTGCGCTGCTGCGGACGATCGTGAGCTCCGAGACCTACCGCCAGGCATCGGTCATGGACTCCCGCGGACGGGAGCTCGACCCGGACGGGACGTGGCTCTCGCGCTATCCGCGGCAGCGGCTGGAGGCGGAGATGGTCCGGGACACGACCCTGCGAGCGGCGGGGCTGCTCTCCGCGAAGCGCTTCGGCCCGTCGGTCTTCCCGCCCCAGCCCGACGGGCTCTGGCAGGCGGCCTTCAACGGCCAGCGCAACTGGCAGGAGAGCATGGGGGAGGACCGCTACCGGCGGGGGCTGTACGTGTTCCTGCGCCGGACGATCCCGTATCCCATGCTCGCCACCTTCGACGCGCCGAGCCGCGAGCTCTGCTCGATCCAGCGCATTCCGACGAACACGCCGCTGCAGGCCTTCGTGACCCTCAACGATCCGGTCTTCGTGGAGGCGGCGCAGGCGCTCGGGCGGGAGCTCTCAGCCATGGACGAGGAGGAGGGAGTGCGCGCGACGATTCGCGAGCTGCTCTGGAGGGTCACCGCCCGGCCGCCGATGGACGCGCAGGTCGAGGAGCTGGTGGATCTTCACGGCTTCGCGCTGGAGGAGTTCGGCTCCGACGAGGGGGCCGCTCGAGCCTTCGCGGAAGAGCCCCTCGGGGCGCTTCCGGAGGGAGCGCACGTCGGGCGCGCCGCCGCCTGGACGCTGGTCGCCAGCACCGCGCTGAACATGGACGCCGTCCTGACCAAGGAGTGAGAGCGATGAGAGGATCCGAGACGCTCGCCGGCCGCACTCGCCGGACGTTCCTTCGCCAGGGCCTCGGCCTCGGCGCGATCGCGCTGGCCTCGATGGAGGCCGCGGGCGCGCAGGGAGAGCGAACGGCGGCGAGCCCGCTCAACCCCAAGGCTCCGCCGCGGCCCGCCAAGGCGAAGCGCGTGCTCTACCTGTCGATGTCCGGGGCGCCGCCGCAGCACGACATGTTCGATCCGAAGCCGAAGCTCGACGAGCTCGACGGAACGGACTGCCCCGAGGCCCTGTTCGAGGGCAAGCGCCTCGCGTTCATCAAGGGCCGACCGAAGCTGCTCGGGTCACCCCACGCATCGTCGGTGGTCGATCCCCTCGGCGCCCGTGTGACGGACCTCCTGCCGGGGTTCCGCGAGTACGCCGCCGACGTGTGCCTCGTGCGCTCGATGCACACCGACCAGTTCAACCACGCGCCTGCGGAGATGTTGCTCTACACGGGCAACCAGACCGTGGGCAAGCCGAGCATCGGGTCGTGGGCGACGTGGGGGCTCGGTAGTCTCAACCAGGACCTGCCGGGGTTCGTCGTGCTCGTCAGCGGCGGGAGCGATCCGACCGGGGGCAAGAGCCTCTGGTCGAGCGGCTTCCTGCCCTCGGAGCATCAGGGCGTGCGGCTGCGCTCCTCGGGCGAGCCCGTTCTCTACGTGTCCGATCCAGCCGGCCTGAAGCGGCCCGTGCGGCGGCGGATGCTCGACGCGCTGCGCCGACTCAACGAGGCCGACGGGGCTCGACACGGGGACCCCGAGACCGCGGCACGGATCGCCCAGTACGAGCTGGCCTACCGCATGCAGGTGGCCGTCCCCGAGGTCACCGACCTGACGCGCGAGACGCCGGAGACCCTCGCTCGATACGGCTCCACGCCAGGCGACGGTTCCTTCGCGAGCAACTGCCTGCTCGCCCGGAACCTGCTCGGGGCCGGGGTGCGCTTCGTGCAGCTCTACGACTGGGGTTGGGACATTCACGGGACGGGCTCGGGTGACGACCTGCTCACCAGGTTCCCCCAGAAGTGCGCCGAGACGGACCGGCCCATCGCCGCGCTCATGCGAGACCTCAAGCAGAGTGGTCTGCTCGAGAACACCCTGGTCGTCTGGGGCGGGGAGTTCGGTCGGACGCCGATGCTGGAGGCGCGCGGCGGCTCCACGTTCCTGGGCCGCGATCACCAGCCGGACTGCTTCTCGATCTGGATGGCGGGCGGCGGTGTGAAGGGCGGACACGTTCACGGGGAGACCGACGACCTGGGGGCCGCGGTCGGCCGCGACCCTGTGTCCGTTCGTGACCTCCAGGCGACGATCTTGCATCTGCTCGGCTTCGACCCGGAGCGCCTGCGCTTCCCGTTCCAGGGACTCGAGCAGCGGCTCATCGGGCCGGAGTCCGGTCCCCGGGTGGTCGAGGAGATCCTCGCCTGACGGTCGCCGCCGCAGCTCCCAACCAGGGGCCGAGCCGCGGCGCTAGACTGCCCGAGCCCGTTCCTCTCTCTTCAGTCTCCCGCATCCTTCCGATGATCCGCAGCCTACTCACCCTCCTCCTCGCCCTCCCCGTCGTCGCCTGCGGCACCGCCGAGGAGCCCGCCACGTCGGGTCAGGAGTCCGGAGCGCCGGCCGTCGCCCTCGAGGAGGGCGAGCGCGAGGTGCGCTGCGGGTGCAAGATCGACAGCGTCGGTCACTGCGGCAACTACGTCGCGGAAGGCGGCGAGTGGCTGGAGATCTCGAACGACAAGGAGCTCGGCCTCGGCCACATGGAGTGGTGTCGGGTCCCCGCGGATCAGCACCCCGTCGCTCTGGTCGCGGGCCAGCGCACCGGCGGGAAGGTCGCGCTCACCAAGCTCGAGATGCGCTGACCGTCGGCGGACCGCGCCGGCCGGCCGCGGATTTGTCGGCCGGCCTCGTCGCCGGAGCAACGGACGCTCGGCACCATGGCGCGGTGACCCCCGCCTTTCGATTCCGAGAGAGCCCCGAGGACTTCATCGTCGAGGAGCTCGCGGCCGGACCGCTGCCGGCTGACCCCGCGGGGACGCACCTGTGGTTCACGGTGGAGAAGCGAGGTGTCTCCACCCCGGAGGCCGCGCGACGGATCGCCGAGGCCCTCGGGCGTGACGCGGGGCACGTGTCCTTCGCAGGGCGCAAGGACGCGAAGGCGGTCACGCGGCAGACGATGTGCATCGAGCACGTGACGCCGGACGCGCTGCTCGCGGTCGATCTCGAGCGGATCCGGATCAAGGACCCGGTCCGCTGCCGCACCAAGCTCAGGGTCGGTCAGCTCGGCGGGAATCGATTCCATCTGCGCCTCACCGGGCTCGATGGGCCCGAGGCGCGCGACCAGCTGGCGGAGCGGCTCGAGATCCTCGCCCGCAGCGGCGTGCCGAACGCCTACGGAGAGCAGCGCTTCGGTCCTTCGGGCGACAGCTGGCGCGTGGGGCACGCGCTCGTGAAGGGCACGCCCATGGAGTACCTCGAGCGCGTCGTGGCGGACGGTGCTCCGGGGACGCGCGAGGCCGGCGAGGAGCTGCTGCGACGGATCCGCGAGGGCAGCGGCAGCGAGCGCCGACGAGCGCTGGAACTCAAGGCTGCCCTTGCACCGGACCTTCGTCCCGTGGCGAGGTTCCTGGCCCGGCGCCGACCCGAGGACCCCGTGCAGCTGGTCCGGGCGGTCCCGCAGCGCGCGCGTGCCTTCCACCTCGCCATGCTCCAGGCGCGGATCTTCAACCGGGTCCTCGAGGTCCGGCGCGCGGTAGAGAACGAATCGACGGTCCTGGTCGGGGACGTCGTGCTCGCCGCGGACGGACGTCACCGTGTCGTGCTGGAGGCCGATCCCCCCGAGGCGCGGGAGGGCCTCGTGCCGACCGGGCCCCTCTGGGCGGCCACGGGCCTGCATGCGGCCGGTGAGCCCGGCCGGATCGAGCTGGCGGCGCTCCGGGAGGAGGGTCTCGAGCTCGAGGACCTCCGCTCGCCCGGGGGGCTGCGCCCTCGCGGCGCGCGCCGGCCGCTCGTGGTGGCGCTCTCGGATCTGGAGGTCGACGCATTCGAGGACGGGGCCGCCTGGATCCGCTTCGGTTTGCCGGTGGGGTCCTTCGCGACCGTGGTGCTGGCCGCGATCGGCTCGGGGGCCTGAGCCTTCGCCCGCAGGACACCACCGCGTCGAGCGCATATCCTGGTCGCGGCATGGACCGACTCACCCTTCACCTCGGGGGCGGCGAGACCGCCGCTCTCGTGCTCACCCACGAGCGGCTGTTCGACGCCCCCGAGTCCGAGCAGGTGCCCGACATCGGTTCGCTGATCCCGGGCCGACGCGGACGCGGTGTGCGCTTCTCCTGGATCGCGTCCCTGGCGGCGCCGGAGGACGCGCTCACCTTCGTCACGCTGGAGTCCACCGACGGTCGGTTCGCGGCGACGCTCACCCGCGAGGAGATGGCGGAGGCGGTGCTCGTCCACGCGGACGGGGACCGGCCCTTCGGGGCCGCGGACGGCGGCCCGTTCCGTCTCTACATCCCGGGCGCGACGGACCGCTGCGGCAACGTCAAGCACCTCGGGCGCGTCGGGTTCTGCTCCCGGCCCGGCGCGGACACCCGGCCGCCCGAGGAGGAGCGGACCTGCTGAGCCGCGGCGCCCTGCGGCGCGTCCTGTCTCGCTCCGGGAGCGCTCTGGCTCGTCGCGGGATCGACGGCACTCGAGCCTCCGATCCCGGGCGCCCAAGGGCCGATCGGGATGGCATGGAGCCCACCCTGCCCAGCGCCGGCGGTGCGTCCCCGCGCGCCGCGATCGAGCTCTCGTTCGACGGGGGGGAGGTGCGGGGGCACGCGTTCGATCCCACGAGCGCCCACGTGCGGCGCCAGCGGGCCGACCGCCGCAGGAACCCGACGCCCCGGCTCTCCAGGTACTCGCTCCGTGGCGGGCGCCGCCGGTCCGTTCAGCGCGTCGAGGAGCGCGAGGGGGCCTTCGTCGATCTCTATTCGCCCTGGGTGCTCTTCTGGGTGACCTGGGTGGCCTTGATGAACATAGGGGACAGCTTCTTCACCCTCGTCCACCTCCAGGCGGGCGGGGTCGAGGTCAACCCGATCGCGGCCGCGATGCTGAGGACGGGGCGCATCGGCTTCGTCCTCATCAAAGTGGCGCTGATCGGGGCGGCGCTGCTCGTCCTGACGCTCCACAAGAACTTCCAGCTGGCCCGCTGGGGGCTGTGGGTCTCGACCGCGGCCTACACCACGCTCGTCGTCTACCACCTGACCCTCTTCTGAGCGGCAGGCGGCCGGGGGCGGAGGCGTCCTGGCTGGGGCTGGAGGGCGGCGACCGCTAGACTGCCCGCACGTGGGAAGAAGGCCGGTCGCCGGTCGTCCCCGCGAAGGCCATGAGCTCGACTCCTCCGATCCTCGTCACCGGCGCCGCCGGATTCATCGGGGCGGAGGTGTGCGCGGTGCTCACCCGGGCCGGGTGCTCCGTCCTCGGGGTCGACGATCTCTCCGCCGGAGCGGCGGGGAGGCTGTCCGACCTTCCGACGGAGCTCTTCGAGCTCGTCGTCGGTGACGTCCGCGACCGCGCCCTGGTGAGCGCGCTGCTCGGCGAGAGGCCCCGAGCGGTGCTGCACCTCGCAGCCCGGGTCGGCGTGCGGACCGTGCTGGAGGACCCGGAGGGCTGCGAGCAGGAGAACCTCGAGGGCGTCCGCGTGCTCGCGGAAGGGCTCCGCGTCGCCGCTGCGGGCGGCTGCGTCCCGCGCGTCGTGGCGGCCTCCACCTCCGAGGTCTACGCGGAATCGGGCGCGCCGCTCGGCGAGACGGCGCCTCTGCGGCCGGCGCGGGCGGAGGGCCGCTGGCGCTACGCCGCGTCCAAGCGGCGCGCCGAGGAGGTCCTCGACGACGCGGGGCTCAGCGTCCGGCCCCTGCACCTGCGCTTCTTCAACGTCGTCGGACCCGGGCAGGACGCGTCCTCGGGCATGGTCCTTCCGCGCTTCGTGGAGGCGGCCCGCGAGGGGCGTCCCCTCGAGGTGTACGGGAGCGGCGCACAGGTGCGCACCTTCGCCCACGTCGATGCCGTCGCGCGCGACATCGCGGCTCTCATGGCGCCCGAGATCCTCGCGCCCTCGTGTGCGCGGATCCTCGGCGAGGCCGGCGGCGCCCTGAACGTCGGGGGGACGGCCCGCACGACCATCGCCGCGCTCGCAGAGCTCGTCGTGCGCCTCGGGGGATCCTCGAGCGAGGTCCAGCGACGCGATCCGCGCCGGGCCGTCGCCGCGAACTTCGAGGAGGTCCAGCAGCGCGTGCCCGACCTGACGCGCGCGCGATCTCTCGGGCTGGCGTCGTCCGCTCTCGGGTCCGAACCCTGGAGCCTCGAGGCGCTCGTCGAAGACACCCTGAGGCGCCATGGAGCCGTCGGCGCCGCCGCCGCGGAGTCGGTGTGCGCATCGCGCGCGTCCTGACGCGACTGAATCTCGGCGGTCCGGCGCGCCAGGTCCTGGCGTCCGACCCTCTGCTCGTCGCTCGAGGGCACGTGGTGCGGGTGTTCGCAGGTTCGCCGGAGAGAGGTGAGGGCGACCTCGGCGAGGAGCTGAGCGCGCGCGGCGTCGAGGTGCGGAGGGTCCCTGGCCTGCGGCGAGGTCTGGGTGCGTTGCTCGACGGCGGTGACCTGCGGGCGACGCGATTCCTGAGGCGCGAGCTCGCGGCGTTCGCCCCGGACGTGATCCACACCCACGCGTCGAAGGCCGGGGCCCTGGGGCGCCGGGCAGCTCGCGCGGCCGCGCCCTCGGCCCCATGCGTGCACACCTTCCACGGCCACGTCCTCGAGGGGTACTTCTCCGCGCCGGTGTCCCTGCTGATGCGGGCCGCCGAGCGGCGCCTCGCCAGGGGAACCGATCAGCTCCTCGCCGTGAGCGAGGCCACTCGCTCGGACCTCGTCCGCCTCGGCGTGTCGCCCGCGGCGCGCATCGGACTCCGCCCACCGGGGATCGAGCTGGACCGTTTGCTGGCCCTGCCCGAGGAGCGTCCTGCGGGGCCGCTGCGCCGCGAGCTCTCGATCCCGCCCGGTGCGCCGATCGTGGCGGTGATCGGCCGCCTGGCGCCGGTCAAGCGCCCGGCGCTGGCGGTCGAGGTCTTCGCGCGCGCGGAGCAGATCGAGCGCTCCGGCGCCCATCTCCTGTTCGCCGGGGACGGCGGCGAGCGCCGGACGGTGGAGCGAGCGCTGGCCGACCTCCCCGCCGGGCTCGCTGCGCGCGTTCACCTGCTCGGGGCGGTGGCGGGGATCGAGCGGGTGCACGAGGCGGCCGATGTCCTGCTCTCGACCTCCAGGTCCGAGGGGATGCCGGTGGCGATGATCGAGGCCGCCGCAGCCGCGCGGCCCGTGGTGACCACGGCTGTCGGGGGCGTGCCCGAGCTCGTGACCTCCGGGTTGACGGGGCTCTTCGGGACCGATCGAGATGCCCTCGCCGTGGCTCTCGCGGGCCTCCTGGCGGATCCGGAGGAGCGCATGAGGCTCGGGCGAGCGGCCAGGACCCGGGCCGCAGAGCGCCACGGGGCCGAGGCGCTGGCGGACGGTCTCGAAGGGGTGTACCGACGCTTGTTAGCCTCACGCCCGTGAACCTCCTCATGGTGAGCGGCGACCGACAGGTCGCGGGCGGAGAGCGCGGCCCTTTCTGGTCCATGCTCCGCCACTTCTCGACGTTCTTCGAGCGCGTCGACGTGCTGGTGCCGCCCCAGCCGGGGGAGGTCACCACGCTGCGCGTTCACGACAACGTCCATCTGCATCCCGCGTCGGTGAAGCGCGCGGGCATGGCGTCCTGGATCGACCGGCTCGGCGGGGAGCTCGTCCGGGAGCACGGCCACGGCCTCGTGGTGAGCCACGACTACGGCACCTTCTACAACGGCCGCGGCGCGGCGCGCCTGTCCCGGCGGACCGGGATCCCCTTCGTCTCCGAGCTCCACCACATCCCTGGTCACCCTGTGGCGGCCGACGCGCGCGAGCGGCTCGAGAAGCTGATGGCGCGGACGTACGTGCGCTGGGCGAGGCGGCGGGTCGCCGCCTTCCGTGTCGTCAACGACACGGAGATGCCCGAGCTCCTCGCGCGCTGGGGCGTGCCGGCGGAGAAGGTGGTCGTCCTGCCGAGCCAGTACCTCGACTTCGAGATCTTCCACCCGCCGCGGCGCGAGACGGCGATCGAGCGAGATGTCGTCTTCGTCGGTCGGCTCGTGGCCAACAAGTGCGTGGGCAGGATCCTCGACGCGCTGGCCCTGCTCGCGGGCCGCGGAAAGGACCTCCGCGCGACGATCGTCGGCAAGGGGCCGGAGAAGGAGGGGCTCGTCGCGAAGGCGGCGACGCTCG
The DNA here is from genome assembly GCA_965662915.1 of Planctomycetota bacterium. Classification (GTDB taxonomy): domain Bacteria; phylum Planctomycetota; class UBA1135; order UBA1135; genus Saltatorellus. The sequence goes on from CBFIJG010000055.1 coordinate 8,634, forward strand.
GTCTCGCGGACCGGGTGGAGTGGATCGAGTGGGTCGACAGCCCGGAGGATCTCGCGGAGATCTACCGGACGAGCCGCGCGTGCGTCTGCGCCTCCACCTGCGAGGGCGGGCCGCGATTCACGGTCGAGGCCATGGCGTGCGGGACGCCGGTGGTGTCCACGCCCGTGGGCGTGATGACGGACCTCCTGAAGGACGGGAGCGCGGGCCAGCTCGCGGGCTTCGACGTCGCGAGCCTCGCGAACGCGCTCGAGGACGTGCTGACCCACGAGGGCAGGCGCCGTGATCGCGGCGCCGAGGCCATCCTCAGGGTCCAGCCGTACGAGTACCACGCGGCCCTCGAGCGCTATGCGCGCGGGCTGGTCAGGATTGCGGAGGAGAGCGCGTGCGGCTCCTCTTCGTGACCCAGGTCCTCGATCGCCAGGACGCCGTGCTCGGCTTCGTGGCGCGCTGGGTCGAGGGGCTCGCCCGGGCCGCCGACGGCGTCCGCGTGCTGGCCCTCGAGGTGGGGGACACCTCCGATCTGCCGCCGAACGTGGACTGGGTGGAGCTCGGCCGCAAGGGCGCCGTCGGGCGGTACCTGCGCTATCGGAGCGCGGTGCGCGGTTCGGTCCGTGAGGGCTTCGACGGTCTCCTGACCCACATGGTGCCGCGGTACTCGGTGGTCGCCGGGCCCTGGGCGAGGCGCGCCGGGATCCCGCACTACCTCTGGTACACGCACAAGGGAGTCGATGGGAGGCTCCTGCGCGCGATCGAACGGGTGGACGGTGTGTTCACGGCGTCCGAGGAGTCGATGCGCGTCGACACGCCGAAGAAGATCGTCACCGGGCACGGGATCGACGCGGCCCACTTCGATGTCCCGCGGACGGAGCACGAGTCCGGCGCGCTGCGCCTGCTCTCCGTCGGCCGCGTGACGCCGGCCAAGGATCCACTGACGGTGGTCGAGGCCCTGAGCCTCCTGCGGCGGGATGGGATCGACGTCAGGCTCCGCTGGGCGGGCGGCGCGCTGGCCCGCGGAGACGACGAGTACGCGGGGAGGGTGCGGAGAACGATCGAGGAGAAGGGACTCGAGGGTGCCGTCGACTTCGTGGGCGCGGTTCCCTATCCGGACGTGCCCTCGCTCTATCGCGACTGCGACCTCTTCGTGAACGCGTCACGAACCGGCAGCGTCGACAAGGTCGTCCTCGAGGCGATGGCGGCCTCACGCCCCTTCGTCTCCTGTAACGAGTCGATCCCGCCGCTCCTCGGCGGCGCGCTCCCACGAGCGGTCGATCGCGAGGACTACGGGTTCCGCCAGGGCGACCCGGAGAGCCTCGCGCGCGCTATCCGGAAGTGGATCGCGCTCGATGCCGATGGGCGGGCCGAGCGCGCGGGCACCCTCGCGCGGATGGTCCGGGACGAGCACGACGTCGACGTCCTCATGGAACGTCTCGTCCGTACGATGAAGGGCGGCGCCTCGTGATGGACCACATCGACAGCCTCCCGTGTGATGACCCCGAAGATGGCGCTGCCCCCGGCGCGAGAGCACCGGCGCGGAGGCGACGGGCGAGCGCGCCGAAGGTCCAGGACTTGACGGCGCTCCGGGTCCTGCTCGATGGCCGTGGCCCGAACGGCCCGCTGCTCCGTTCCCTGGACGCCCAACGGGACCTCGCCGAGCACGGCGCCGAGGTGATCCTCGTGGACCACGGGCTCGGCGAGGTGACGCTCGGGGAGATGCGCCGCCGCGCGCCGTTCGCGTGCTTCTTGCCCGCCTCGGCCAGCGCCACGCTGCTGACGGGCTCGCTCGGAGACGGTCCGCCGCCGCGCTTCCTGCTCGTGGCCGTCCCCGGGATCGCGCTGGGCCGGCGGGAAGCCCAAGAGCTGATGGCGGCCCTCGGCCGCTCCGCGGCCGGGGCCGTCATCTCGCCGGCGCTGTACGGCCCCGATGGCGCGATGATCGAACGCACGGGCGAGGACCCCGAGCCGCTCGTCTGGATGGCCCGCCGGGACGAGCTGTCGACCGGCGCGTCGCTGGGCATGCGCGAGCATCCTGCCGCCAGGGCCCTGGTCGAGCGCCCGGCGGAGCTCGCGCTCCTCCAGCAGGAGGCACGAGGGTGGTGACTTCGGCCAGCCCGAGCCAGGCCTCCGCCGCGGCTCCCCTGCACCGCGTGCTGCGCTGGCTCGCCTCCACGGAGCGCGGCGCCACCGGCGAGTTGGTGTGCCCGGAGCATCACATCGAGCACACGGGCAAGAGCGCAGGCGCGCTGCTCCTCGCCGTGGAGCTGATGAAGCACGGCGACGGCGGCGAGGCCGACGCGCTCTTCGCTTTCTCGCGTCGCGTCGCGCTGCGGATCTCCTCGCGGCTGGAGCGCGAGGGGGACAGCACCTGCTTCACCTTCCGCCCCGGCCGCCACGATCCCTACAACTGCTCCAACAGCGTGATCGACGGCGGCGCCTGCAGCGACGCGCTCGCCGCGTTCGTGATGGCCGCGGGGGAGAGGCTGCCGGCGGAGGAGCGCGAGTCCCTGACCCGCGCCTCGGTCCTGCACGCCCAGACCTACCTGCGCTACTGCATCGTCGACAAGGGGATTCCGGCGCAGTGCGCGTGGGCGATGACGGGCGCTGCCCAGGCCCATCGTCTGAGCGGGCACGAGGTCCTGCGGTACGCCTGCGAGGTGGGCGCGGAGCGCCTCAGCGGGATCCAGCGCGCGGACGGGAGCGTGCCCTACCACCCCGTCGAATGGGGGGCCGAGCACCCCGGCGCCTCGGACGCGAGCGCCTTCTACCAGTCTCGAGTCCACGCCTTCACCGCCTTCGCACTCGATACGGTCCTCGGTCCCGAGGAGGCCGCCAGGCGTGACGTAGGCTTCGCTGCGGGGCTCGACTTCCTCCACGGGCTTCAAGGGCCGGACGGGATCAAGACCGCGGCCGTCGAGGCGAAGCCCTGGTACTGGCGCTCCGCCTACGAGGTCGCGTCGCACCCCTTCGACGTCGCGGCGTTCGCCGCGGAATGGCGCAGGACTCGCGCACCGAGGGCAGCCTCCGCGCTGGCCGCGTCCTGGCGGGCCTGGCTGGCGCACCTCGGACACGATGGCCGTCCTGCGAGCCACGTCCCGCCGCCGGGGGCCGGCTCGGATTCGACCCGTAGCTACCAGTGCGCGTTCTTCTGGGCGGCTCACGCGTCGTGGATGGCGCGTTCGCTGCCCGAGATCGAGCAGGCCCTCGCCGTCGACGAGGATTCGTCCCGGGAGCAGGAGTGTGGGGTGCGCCACTTCGACGGCGTCGACCTCGCGCGACTCGACACCCCCCGCCTCACCGCCTGGGTGCGGGGAGGGCGCCCGCCGGGGAGCGCGTTCCACGGCAGTCCGGCGGGGGGGCTCCTGCGTGTCCACGATCGCGCGACGGGCAAGGACCTCTTCGGGGCGACGTCGTTCGTGCGGCGGCCGGAGTGTGCGTGGAGCGGCGCGTCCGGATCGTTCGCGCCGGGCCGGGGATGGCGCGCCGGCCGCGACGAGCTGCGCTTCTCCCTCTGGCTCGGCCGGAACCGCCGCCGCACCGACGGCGTGATCGCCGCTGCGCTGGAGCCTCTCCGCGCCCTGCGGACCGCGGTCATCGCGCCGGCCTCCAGCGCCGTCAGCACCGCCTTCGACCGCCAGTCGCCCCTGGAGGTGACCGAGCACGGGTCGATCCGCTGGACCGCCCAGCTCGCGGATCGGACCGGCCGGCGGGTCGGTGGGGAGGTGGACCACGAGCTCCGGGCGACCGACGAGGGCCAGCTCGAGCTGCGCGCCGTCCGCCGCGGAGCTCTCCCGGCGCGGGCCGCATGGTTCCGGCTCCCGGCGCAGGGCCAGGGCGAGGTCGAGGGGGACACCGCGACAGTACGTTTCGGTGACTCGCTCGGCTGATCCTCACCCGTGAAGAGGCTCCTCCCATGAACTCCCTTCTCGCTCGAGCCCTGCTCCCCGGCCTCCTTCTCTGCGCGTGCGCCGGGGGCGATCCCTCGCCGGGCCCTTCGGACGCAGAAGGTGCCGCCTCCGACTCCGCGGACGCACCCCGGGAGCTCGTGGCCAGCGGCGCGGAGGCTGGCTCCGGCAGCGCGGCCGGAGCCGGCGCGACCGACGCCTCGAGCGCGGAACCCGATCGCGATGGGCCTCTCGTAGGGGACGCCTCGAGCCAGTCCTCCGACGAGCGCCCGACGCGCGCTGGCCTCATCGATGCCGAGGAGGTCTGGATCCCGGGCGGGGCCTTCTCGATGGGCAGCAACGATCCGCTGGCGCGACCGGACGAGCAGCCCGTCCATCGCGTGCGGGTCAGCGGTTTCTGGATCGACCGAACCGAGGTGACCAACCGTCAGTACGACGCCTTCGTCCGGGCGACGGGATACGTCACCGTGGCCGAGCGGCCGGTCGTCTGGGAGGACCTCGCTGCCCAGCTCCCCCCGGGAACGCCGCACCCGGGCGAGGAGGCGCTGCGTCCAGGATCCCTGGTGTTCATGGAACCCTCGGAGCCCGTCCCCCTCGATCGCTTCGACCTCTGGTGGTCCTGGACGCCCGGAGCGTACTGGCGCGCGCCGGAGGGGCCCGGATCCGACCTCGAGGGGCGCTGGGATCATCCGGTCGTCCACGTGGCCTACGAGGATGCAGCGGCCTTCGCGGCGTGGGCGGGCAAGCGGCTGCCGACGGAGGCGGAGTGGGAGTTCGCGGCCCGGGGAGGGCTGGATGGGGCACCCTTCGCATGGGGGAGCGCGCCCCTCGCTCCCGAACGCTGCAACATCTGGACGGGCTCGTTCCCGAACGAGAACACCGCTGCGGACGGCTTCGCCCGGACGGCCCCGGTGAGGAGCTTCCCCGCCAACGGATTCGGGCTTCACGACGTGGCCGGGAACGTCTGGGAGTGGTGCTCTGACTTCTTCGATCCCGAGACCTACGCGCGGCGGGCCGCGGCTGGCGAGGTGGTCGTGGATCCCGCCGGGCCCTCGGAGAGCGTCGACCCCAGATCGCCCTACTCCAAGGTGAGCCGGATCCAGCGGGGGGGGTCCTTCCTCTGCAACGACAGCTACTGCGCGAGCTACCGGCCCTCGGCGCGGATGGCCTCGGCGCAGGACACCGGCCTCTCGCATCTGGGCTTTCGCTGCGTCCGGGACGGCGATCCGCCGGAGGATCGGCCCGTGGACGGACGCTGACGGCCGGCGCCGCGTGCGTCCGGTGGGTTCGAGCGGGTAGCCTTCAGGCCGCGCGCCCATGTCCGCTCCCTCGCCCCACGTGGTCCTCGTGGCCAACGCCCGCATGCCGTCCCAGCGGGCCCAGTCCGTCCAGCTCGCCCAGGCGGCACGGGGCTATCACCGGGCAGGCGCGCGGGTGACCCTTCTGCACGCACGTCGGCGTGACACCCCCGGAGGGCGTCCCGCCGCGGAGGTGCTCGGCGAGCTTCTCTCCAGCGGAGCCGACGCCGACTGCGCCGAGCTCGTGGCGATCCCCTGCCTCGACTGGATCGATGCCGTCCCGCGGCGCCTTCAGTTCGCTCCGGCGCGCGCGCAGGAGTGGAGCTTCGGACGCGGCGCCGCGCGATGGGTCGAGCGGAACGCACCGGGGGCTCTCGTGATCGCGAGGGACGTCGAGGTCGCCCATCGACTGCGAAGCCGCGGCGGCGTCGCGTGGGAGGTGCACCGCGTCCCCGGTGGGAAGCTGCGACGGCGGTGGGCGGCCGAGGCGCTGGCCGCGGGGGTGCAGCCCATCGCCATCTCGTCGGGCGTCGCGGAGGATCTCGCGCGCCCCGAGCTCGGTGCGCGCGACGTGCCGGTGGAGCACGACGCGGTCGACGAACACCTCGCCGCGGCGCTGCCGGACCGATCGGAGGCCAGGCAGAGGCTCGACCTCGACCCCGAGCAGCCCGTCGTGCTGTATGCCGGCGGACTGCTCCGGTGGAAGGGCGTGGACGTCCTCGTGGACGCGGCCCGCGATCCGCGGCTCGCCGGCGCCCTCGTGCTGGTCGTCGGCGGGATGGACCGTGACGCTGCGGCCCTGCGCGTGTGTGCAGCGGGAACGAGCAACGTGCGCATCGATGGATTCAGGCCAGCCAGAGACGTCCCGCTCTACCTGGCAGCGGCCGACGTCGGCGTCGTCCCCAACCGCGCGGCGCCGCGGATCAGCTCCCACTACACCTCGCCCCTCAAGGTCTTCGAGGCGCTCGCGAGCGGGCTCCCTCTGGTCGTGAGCGACCTCCCGAGTCTTCGCGACGTGCTCGACGATGAGACCGCGACCTTCGTCGAGGCCGAGGACGCCGCGGCGCTCGCCGGCGGGATCGCGACTCTTCTGAGCGATCCGGATCTGCGCGCGCGCCGCGCGACCAGGGGCAGGCAGCGGGTGGCAAGTGCCACGTGGACCGCGCGCGCGCGCAGGGTCCTCGATCAACTCGGTTCGGCGCAGGAGGTGCCGGCATGAAGGTCGTCTTCCTGACGGATTCCCTGTCCGATCTCGACGGGGTCGGGCGGTACTCGGTTCGGTTGATCTCCGCCCTCGAGGCGCTACGGCCTGATCTCGAGGTCCACGTGCTGCTGGCGCGCAAGCACCGACCCACCTCGTCGGAGGTGCCGTCGCACTGGCGCGTCGAGGTGGCGTTGCCGCCGGACTACTTCTTCTACATGACGCCGTTCCGCTTCCGGATCTGGCGCTGGATCGGGACCTGGCGGACCCGGCGGGCGCTGCGCGGCGCGTCCCTCGTCCACGCCATCAAGGACTATCCCCACAGCCTGATCGGCGTCAACGCGGCGGAGCGCGCCGGCATCCCCTGCGTGGCGACGGGGCACGGGACCTACACGATCCAGCCGGTCAAGGCGGACGGTCCCCACCGCGCGAGGGCGCTCGACGCCTACGGCCGATTCAGGGCCATGATCTCGGTCTCGCGGTACACCCGCCGCCGACTGCTCGAGATCGTCCCCGCCGAGATCCTGCCGCCGGAGCGCGTGCACGTGGTCCCGAACGCCGTGAGCGCGGCTCATTACGCGGAGCCTCGCGCGCTGGAGGGTGTCCTTTGGGAGGGGATGCGATTCACCCTCGGGATCGGGGAGGTCAAGGAGCGCAAGGGCCATCACCTCGCGGTCGCCGCGTGGGCGAAGGCCGCGCGCACTCGGCCCGACCTGCACCACGTGCTCGTGGGCAACAAGACAGGGGACGCGTACGAGCGGTCCCTCGTCGAACTGGCGCGGGCGGAGGGCGTCGAGGATCGGCTGCACCTCGTAGGGAACATCGACGAGGTCGAGAAGGTCGACCTGCTCCAACGCGCGGAGGTCTTCCTGCACACACCGGTGACGGCGGCGGACGGCGGCTTCGAGGGGTTCGGAATCGTCTACCTGGAGGCCGCGGCCGCCGGGACGCCGAGCATCGGGAGCCTGGATTCCGGAGCGGAGGACGCGATCGTCGACGGGGAGACGGGGCTCCTCGTGGATCAGCACGTGGACGGCGTCGGGGCCGCGCTCGTGTCGCTGCTCGACGATCCGGACCGCCGCGCCCGCCTTGCGGAGGGTGGCCTGGCCCACGCGGCCCGCTCGAGCTGGGCCGACAACGCTCGGGAAGTGCTCGCGATCTACGACGACGTGCTCGGGGGGGGCCTGGGGTGAGGGTCCTCTTCTTCTGCGAGATCCACGACCCGGGCGTCGGGTCCAGCACGCGTCAGATGTACGGGCTCGCCCGTGAGCTCCGTCGACGCGGCCATCAGACCGCAGCCGTCGCGGCGGTGCGGAACGTGGCGGACGCCACTCCGACCGAGGTGGAGGGCATGACTGTCTTCCGCCTTCACTCGGACTATCCGGTGCGCTTCCGGCCCTGGGTGTCGCTGCACAACAAGGCGATCGATCGGCCGCTCCAGGCCGTGCTGGACGAGTGGGCGCCGGACGTGGTCCACGCGCATCTCGTGCACACGCACATCGGGTACCACGCTCTGACCCAGGCGCGGCGGGCCAGGGCGGGGGTCGTGTTCACGGCTCACGACGTGATGACCTTCTGCTACCAGAAGCTCACCTGCTTCCACGGGGGAGAGGCGGCCGGCGGGACGCTGGACGACATCGTCGCGCGGCCTGCGAAGTGCATTCCCTGTCAGCGTCTTCGGTTCCGTCCGGGCCGGAACCGGCGCATCCGGGAGGTTCTCGAGCAGTCCGTCGACCGCGTCACCGTGGTGTCGGACGAGCTCGGCCGGGTTCTGCGTGCGAACCGGGTGCCGGTGCACCGCACCGTGCACAACGCGCTCGAGCTCGCGGAGCGCCTGCCGACCGACGAGGAGGTCGCCGCGTTCCGCGAGCGCCATGGACTCACCGGGGCTCAGGTCCTCGCGATCGGTGGTCGGCTCCACGAGCAGAAGGGAGTCGGGAAGCTGCTCGAGATGGTGCGCCGGCTGGCGGCGGAGTTCCCCGCGCTGCGGCTCATCGTGATGGGCACGCGTGCGGTCTACGACGAGGAGTTCGCGCCGCGGGCCGAGGCTCTCGGAATCGCGGATCGCATCGTGCCCACCGGGTGGCTCGGTCCCGAAGAGCTGCCGCTCGCCTACGCGGCGACGGACGTATTCGTGACTCCCTCGATCTGCTTCGACACCTTCGGGCTCGTGAACCTCGAGGCGATGGAACACTCGCGGCCGGTGGTGGCCACGACGTTCGGCGGCTCGCGGGAGGTCGTCGAGGATGGAGAGAGCGGGTTCATCGAGAACCCCTTCGACGTCGCTTCGTACGCGGGGCGGATCGCGGAACTCCTGCGTGACCCGGAGCGTGCGCGGGCCATGGGGGAGGCAGGGCGGACGCGACTCCTCGGGAGCTTCCTGATGGAGCGCCTGGCCGACGAATTCCTCGAGGAGTACGAAGCGGCGCTCGCGGCGCGGCGCCGCTGAGGGCGGCGCCGCCTGCCGATCTTCTGCAGGTTTCCCCTGAGATCTACCGTTCGACGGGGCGAATCCAGCGGCTGCTCGCTGCGACCATGGACCGCCGGTCCACGCCCTGACGGTCGCCCTGGGGGCTTCGGCCGTCGCGCGGGGTGGATCATCCAGGGAAAGACCTGATCACAGGGCCGTGAAGGGTCGATGAACTGAGTTCTGGCCACGTTTGCCGGATCTCGCAGGCCGACTAGAATGTGGAGGTCGCGTTGATCGCGGGTACTCCTCCCGTGTGCGGTCCCGCTTTTCGTTTGAACCTCCCCGCCGAATCGAACGCTTCCACTCGATGCAGAAGACGCTCCTGACCTACGTCAAGCCCCACGTCCAGGAGGACCCGCTGTCGATGATCCTCGGCATCGGTTACCTCGGCGCGATGATGGAGCGGCACAAGCTCCCGATCGCCCTGCACGACGAGCGCGCCGGCACCGACCAGGAGATGAAGGCGGCGATCGACGCCAACGACATCATCGGCTTCAGCGCGCTGACGCCGAACATCCGTCGCGCCATCGCCTGGGCGAAGTACGCCAAGGAGCAGGGCAAGACCACGATCATGGGCGGCCCGCACGCCTCGGTCGACCAGGGCGTCTTCCTCGACAGCGGTCACTTCGACTACGTCCTGAAGGGCGAGGCGGAGCACACCCTGCCCGAGCTCGTCAAGGCCATCGAGGGCAAGGACGACGCGAAGCTCCAGGAGATCGAGGGGCTCGCCTCCATGCGCGAGGGCGAGATGTGGGTGGACAACCCCGCTCCGCCGCTGATCAAGAAGCTCGACGAGATCCCCATGCCGGCGCGCCATCTGCTGCCGATGGAGTCGTACTTCAAGAACAACCCCGAGCACCTCGTCTACATCTTCACCACGCGCGGCTGCCCCTTCAAATGCATCTTCTGCCAGAAGGAGCTGACGGGCCGCGGCTTCCGCGTGCGCTCGACCGAGGCGATCGTCGACGAGCTCGAGCACATCATCAAGACCTACGACCCGGGCGTGATCCTCTTCGTCGATGAGATCCTCACGCTGCGGAAGAAGCGCATCCACGAGATGTGCGACGAGATCATCCGCCGGGGTCTGAAGTTCGAGTGGGTGGCCAACACCCGCGCCGACTGCGTGGACTACCCGCTTCTCAAGCACATGCACCGCGCGGGCTGCCGTCGTATCTACTACGGATGGGAGTCGGGGTCGCAGCGCATGCTCGACGTCCTCAAGAAGGACCTGACCCCCGAGGTCATCGTCAACGCCGCCAAGATGACCCGCCGCGCGGGGATCTGGGCGAAGGTCTACCTGATCGTTGGCTCCCCCGGCGAGACGCCGGAGGACATCGCGGAGACCGAGAAGGTGCTGCGCCTCGCGGGCCCGGACCTGATCCGCATCTCGGTGTTCAACCCGCTGATCGGTACCGAGTCCTGGGACAACTACCAGGCCTCGATCGACATCTCCGACCTCTCCGAGAACTACGTCTCGTCGAACCGCTCGGGCTACAAGCACGAGCACTTCAGCCAGATCGAGCTCGAGGAGCTGCGCAAGCGCATGGTCCGCTCCTACGAGCAGTGGTACTACTCGATGCCGCAGCGCCTGCGCCGCGTCTACGAGCGCGCTCTCTACTACATGGAGAACCCCGTGCACGGCCGCAAGCGCATGGGCCGGGCGCTCGGGCTCGTGCCCCCGCCGCAGCGCCACGTGGTGACGAACCACCACTGATCGACGCGGGCCCTCCGCGCCGCCGCCCCGGATCGCTCCAGCGACCCGGGGCGGCGGTCGTTCGGGGAAGACCTCAGCGCCGCTCGGTCTCTGCGCCGTAGCCGATCGCGCGCAGGCCAGCGCGCTCCGCGTCGCTCAGGCCGCCGCTCGCGCCCGCGGCTCCCGGATCGGGGAGCGCCCGGGCGGCGGCCATCGCTTCCTTCGCGAGGGCCGCGGCGCGCTCGATCGTCGGACGATCCCGGCGCCCGAGCTCGTCGATGCCAGCAGGATCCACCGCCAGGTCGACGTAGCCGAAGAGGCCGCCGTTCTTGTCGTAGCGCACCTTGTCGTCGCCGCGGTAGCTGATCCAGAGGGGCGGGCGTTGAGCGTGGATCCAACGATCGTCGGGGACCCGGCGCAGGAGCGACGTCCCGGGGTATTCCATCGGAGCGGGGAGGTCGAAGGCGTCGAGCAGCGTCGGGATGAGGTCGACGTGGGAGACGAGGGCCTCGCTGCGGCCTTCGAGCCGGTCCGCGGCGACCTCCCTGTGCTCTCCGAGCCATCGCCGGGCGCCGGGTGTCGCGTGGACGAGGAGCGGGACACGGAGCCCCTCCTCGAACATGTTCCCGTGGCCTCCAAAGCCCTGCTCGCGGTAGCCGAGGCCCTCGCCGTGGTCGGAGGTGATGATGACGATCGCGCTGTCGAGCAGCCCGCGGTCGCTCCATTCGGCGAACCACGCCCGGAGCCGGTCGTCGAGGTAGCGGATCCCGCCGTCGTAGAGCGCCCGCACCGCTTCACGCTGCCGCTCCGTGAAGTCCTCCGGGATCGTCTCGAAGACTGCCTTCGCGTCCATCCCGGCGAGGACCTCGCGGGCCTCGGGGTCGAACATGGTGCCGTAGGGCTCTGGCGTGTCGTAGATCAGGCTGCCGTCGACGTCGAGGCTGTCCGAGTGGATGTCGAACAGGTGCAGGAAGAGGAACGACCAGCGTCCCTCGAGGGCCGCCGTGACCTCGTCGAGCTGGGCCCTGGCGAGCTCCGCATCGCGGGCGCTCCGATATTCGAGGAAGCCACGCCCGTAGCCGAAGCGGGCGTCGAGCCAACCGGGGAAGTGGACTCCGACCGCGGCGGCGCCCGCGTTCGAGAGCAGCTCTGGCATCGTCGTTATGCTCTCCGCCAGCGCGGCCTCCGCCGCCCACACCTTGTGCTGAGCGGGATAGAGCCCGGTGAACATCGTCATGTGGGAGATGAGCGTCCACGAGGCGGTGGCGCGAGCGTTCTCGAACACCAGGCTCTCCGACGCGAGCTGGTCCAGGAACGGGGTGGTGTCCCTGCCATAGCCGTGGAATCCGCAGCGGTCCTGACGGAGCGTGTCGAGGGAGATGAGGATGACGTTCGGGCGCCCGACCTCGAAGTCCTCTCCGGACCCGCTGCACGCCGCGGCGAAGGCGCAGGTGAGGAGCCCGGCGAAGCGGGTCGCCGCGCGGCGCGGGCGGCTGTCGGTGAGCGGCGAGGCCATGGGGCGAGTCTACCCACCCGTCGCCCGTGTCCGAGGTCCCATCCCGGGCTGAGCCTCCCTATGATCCCGCCCCCCCCGATCGTGTCTCCCGAGGCTCCCCCGACGCGATGCACCGCGTCATCTCGTTTGAAGGTCACCGAAGCCAAGCTCTCCGAGGTCAAGCAGCTCAGCGACTACCTCCGCCAAGGCACCGACGTCGAGGCGCTCAAGAAGAGCCTCGAGAGCGTCGGTCTGATCAACCCCGTCACGGTCAACGGCAGGCTCGAGCTGCTCGCCGGGTCGCGCCGCGTCCAGGCGGCCCGAGAACTCGGCTGGGAGACGATCCCGGCGCAGGTGGTCGAGCGGGGGCCCCTGGAGCAGGAGCTGATCTCCATCGACGAGAACCTCGTGCGCGCGCCATTGACGGGCCTCGAACTCGAGCGGTCGTTGAACCGTGGCCGGGAGATCTACGAGTCATTGAACCCCGAGGTGACGCGCGTCGAGCTCTCCGCCGAGGAGCCGAAGGGGGAGGAGCGCAAGGCGCAGGCGGAGCGGGACGAGCAGGACGAGGACTCCTTCGCCGCCGTGACCAGCGAGAAGACGGGCCTCTCGAAGGCGGTCATCAAGAGCGCCATCAAGCGAGACGCGCTCGCCGCCGAGGCCGTCAAGACGGCGCGTAGTCAGGGCGACATCAACGCGACCCAGACCAACGAGATCATCAAGCTCGAGAAAGACACCCAGGCCGAGATCCTCCCGCTGGTGGCGGACAAGACGGTGAAGGAGGTCAAGCGGATCGTCGCGGCGGCGCAGGAGGGCGGCGTGGAAGCGGCGATCGAGGAGAGCAAGCGGGTCGTTCCTCTCCCGCGTGAGTTCAGGCAGATCCTCGGGCCCGTGAAGCGGGTGAATCGCAACATCACCCGAATCCTCGTCGAGGAACTCCACCTCGGCGGGCCGGAGCGCGAGAAGATCCACAGGGAGCTCCGGCAGCTGAGAGACAACCTGCAGCAGTACCTTCGGACGGTCGAGGAGCCTGCGTGAGCGTCGTGATGGTGGAAGGCGCGCGGGCGCTGCGTCGAGCCCCGGCGGAGTTCGAGGTCCCCGAGGACCTCGCCCGCGTGGAGGTGGCATGAGCCCTGCGCCCCGTCGCAAGCCGGTCTGGGTGCCCCCGGGTGGTCCGGGTGGCGTCGAGCGCCCTTCTCCCGTGGTCTTCGAGGTGCTCGGAGAGGAGGGGATCTTCGAGCTCCTGGCCGACGTCTACCGCCGCTTCGAGGGCACGCCGATCCGGCACCTCTTCCCGCCCGACTTGCTCGTCGCCTCCGAGCGCTCCGCCGCCTTCTTCGTTCAGCTCCTCGGCGGCCCGCCCCTCTTCAACGAGCGCTACGGCCCTCCCCGGATGCGGGCACGTCACATCCCTTTCGAGATCGACGAGCGTGCGCGCTCGGTATGGCTGGACTGCTTCGAGGGCGCAGTGGCGGCCTCCGCCGCGGCAGGTGTCTTCCCCCGCGGGGAGGTCGCTGGATTCGTGGCCTTCCTGCGCGGCTTCTCCTCCTGGATGGTCAACGTGGCGCCGGAGAGCGACGGCACCTGACCGGGAGCGCACCGTGAGGTCCACGGGGATCTCGCGTGGATTCGGTGCCCCGAGTCGCAACCGCTGCCCTTCGCCCCGCCGATTCTCACTCGCGCGCAGTCATCCGGTCCGGCGGGATCCTCCGCCTCGGTCTCACCGCAACCCGCGCGGCGCCGGGCGCACGAAAGGGCCGCGCAGTGACGCCCGCGGGGGAGGCAGACCGTAGCCTGTTCGGCATGTCCAGCAGCGAACAGTCGCAGCCCGTCCCGGTCGCATTCGCCTTCGGCGACGGGATCGGTCCGGCGATCATGGAGGCCACCCTCCGGATCCTCGAGGCGGCGA
>CBFIJG010000056.1:0-1551 GCA_965662915.1 Planctomycetota bacterium
CGCGCGCGTCGCGGCGGACGGCGCCCTCGACCGCCGACACCAGCGCGGCGACGCCGGTGACGGCCGCCACGCCGATCGCGAGGCACGCGGTCATGAACACGAGCCGGCCGCGCGCGCCGCGGGACTCGCGGCGCATGAGCCCGGTGAGGGGACGGAGGGGCGCTCCCGCGCTCATCCCGCCGAGGCGTCCCCACGCCGGTCGATCTCCTGCTCGATGCGGCCGCCCCGGACGTGCACCGCGCGGGGCGCGCGGGTCGCGATCTCGAGGTCGTGGGTCACGAGGATCAGGGCGGTCCCCTCGTCCCGGCGCAGATCGAGCAGCATCTCGAGGACGCGCGCGCCGGTCTCGCTGTCGAGGTTGCCGGTGGGCTCGTCGGCGAAGAGCAGCGCCGGCCGCGGCCCGAAAGCGCGGGCGAGGGCGACCCGCTGCTGCTCGCCTCCCGAGAGCTGGGAGGGGTAGTGGTGGCCGCGATCGGCGAGGCCCACCTGATCGAGGAGCGCGTCCGCCCTGGCGGCAGCGTCCTCGACGCCCGTGAGCTCCATCGGGAGCAGGATGTTCTCGCGCGCCGTGAGGTTGCCCAGCAGCTGGAAGGACTGGAAGACGAAGCCCACGCGTCCGCGGCGCAGGAGAGCGAGCTCGTCCTCGTCCATCGCCGCGAGCGACGCGCCGTCGATCCTCACGTCCCCCGCGGTCGGCCGGTCCAGGCCGGCCAGGAGCCCGAGCAACGTCGACTTGCCGCTCCCCGAAGGACCGACGATGCAGACGAACTCCCCCGCGTCGACGGAGAGGTCCACGCCGTCGAGGATGGTGAGGTCGCGGCTGCCCGAGCGCAGGCGCTTGGTGAGGCCGGCGGCCTGGAGCAGAGGGGCGGCGGAGCTCATGGTCATCGCAGGGTGGGGTTCGCGCGCGGGGCGCGGCGCGAGGCGCGAGATCCTCCCATCCGCGGCCCCGGGACGCACGCCATCCGGGTTCGAGACGGGTTCATTCGGTCGCATGGCGCGTGCACGAACGGTGGAACCAGCGGCGATCCGGCCGAAGGGAGGAGCGGAGCCGTGCGCCGCGACCGACCCCGTGGGAGGATCTCCGGGCCGCGGCGGCGGCAACCCATCCGATGACTCGACGACTCGCGCTCCTCCTCTGCCTGCTGATCGCACCCGGGCTCCTCGCCTGCTCCGACGGCGAGCGAGCCGGGACCGAGCCCTCCCGGGAGCTCGGGGACGGCTACGGCGGATCGACGAACGCCGCCGCACCGGCCGCCCTCGAGATCCCCGGCGACGCCCCGCTGGTCCTGTTCCTCGGCGACTCCCTCACCGCCGGGCTCCACCTCTCGGTGGAGCTCGCGTGGCCGGCCGCGCTCCAGCGCGCCCTCGAGGCCGACGGCCTGCCCTTCCGCCTCCAGAACGCCGGCGTCAGCGGCGACACGACCGCCGGCGGCCTCTCCCGCGCCGACTGGGTCCTGCGGTCGGAACCCGACGTCGTCGTGATCGAGCTCGGCGCGAACGACGGGCTGCGCGCGATCGCTCTCACCGACACCGAGGCCAACCTGCGCG
>CBFIJG010000056.1:1753-2411 GCA_965662915.1 Planctomycetota bacterium
CACGCGCGAGGGCCACGAGCGGCTCGCGGCGAACGTGCGCTCGGCGCTCGAGTCGGAGCTCGCGGCGCTCCCGGGCCGCTAGCGATCCGCCTTCGCGTCGGCCCAGTTCTCCCAGGGCGCCGTGAAGTAGGAGAAGCGGCCGCCGAGCCCCCCGGCCCGCAGGAAGCCCTGGTAGGCGCCGAGGCGCTCCTGCCCGATGAGTTCGAGGACCTCCGCGCGATGGGTCGCACGGTTCTCCATGAAGATGCGCCCCAGCTCCTCGTCGTCGACATCGCCGCTGGACCAGAGGCGGGTCATCTCGCGGTTCCGATCGTTCTGGGTCTCGAGGAGGTCACGAATGACGCGGCGGTCCTGGACGCCGAGCCCGAGCTGATCACCGAGCTTCGAGACCGTCTCGCCCAGTCCCGCGTCGACCTCGTCGTACTCCGCGTAGGAGTCCGCCGCCTCCTTGACGCGCCCCTCCATCTCGGCGGCGCGCTGCTCCGCGCGCTCCTCGGCCTCGCGTTCCTCGAGCACACGCGTGACCTCGTCACGGAACGCGCTCTGCTCGGCGGGGCTGCCACCTGCGACGAGCCCACCGTACCCCGCCGAGCCGCCCGGCGCGGCGAGGGGAACCTCGCGAGAGCCCGAGGCGCCCCGGGACTCCAGCCCGGCGATG
>CBFIJG010000056.1:2421-4263 GCA_965662915.1 Planctomycetota bacterium
ACCCCGCCGAGCCGCCCGGCGCGGCGAGGGGAACCTCGCGAGAGCCCGAGGCGCCCCGGGACTCCAGCCCGGCGATGCGGTCCTCGAGGAGCGCGATCTGCATCCGCAGCTCGACGACCGCCTCGGACTCCCCGCCGGCCTCCTCCGGGACCGCAGGCTGCTCGACCCGCGCGGGCGCGTCGAGGCCCGAGGGAGCCGAGGGCCCCGCTGCAGGGCGGGCCACGAGGAGCGCGACCACGCCGGAGAGCAGGCAGGACGCGATCACGGTGAGGGCGGCTGTTCGCATTCGATGAGTGTGCACGGACCCGCGCAAGTCGGGAATCACGTTCTGCCCAGAGCCGCGGCGAGGCGCGCGAGGTCCGGCGCCGTCACGCGGCAGCAGCCGCCGATGAGGCGCGCGCCGCGCGCTCGCCAACCCGCTGCGAACTCAGGGAGATCACCACTCGACGGCTCCTCGGTCCAGGTCTTGGTCTCCGCCTCGTAGCGCTCGCCCGAATTCGGATAGGCGAGGAGCTCCGCGTCCGTCCGGCGCTCGGCGAGCCGTCCGAGGAGAGAGTCGACGTGCTCCGGCGCCGTGCAGTTCACCCCCACAGGCGACGAGATTCTCGAGGCCCTCCAGGGCCTCGGCCGCGCGTTCGATCGGCGCGCCGTCGGCCAGGTGGGCGCCGTCACGGCAGGAGAAGCTCACCCAGGCGGCCACGCCAGGCTGCTCGAGGAGGAGCTCGCGGAGGGCCTCGACCTCGACGAGGCTGGGGATCGTCTCGATGGCGAGGAGCTCGGCGCGTTCCGCGAGGAGCTCGAAGCGCTCGCGGTGGAAGTCCACGAGCGCCGCGGAGCCGGCGCCGTAGTCGCCCCGGTACTCCGAGCCGTCGGCGAGGTACGCGCCGTAGGGCCCGATGCTCGCCGCGACGACGGGCGCGGGGCTCGTCGGTCCGGCTCCGCGCCCGGCGACGAACTCGTCGCGCGCCTGCTCGGCGAGCTCGAGGCTCCGGAGGATCAGCGCGCGCGCCTCCGTCGCCGAAGCGCCCGTGCGCCGCAGCCCCTGGGGCGTCGCCTGGTAGCTCGCGGAGATGACGCAGTCGGCGCCGGCGTCGAGAAAGGCCCCGTGCGCCCGCCGGATCGCGTCAGGATCCTCCTCGAGGAGGCGCGCCGACCAGAGCGAGTGGTCGAGGTCGTGACCCTCGAGCTCGAGCTGAGAGGCGAGCCCGCCGTCGAGCAGGACATGGCCGCGCGCGGCGAGGTGGGGCGCGAAGGGGCTCCGGGTCATGGGCGATCGCCGCCGTCGGGCAGCTCCCCCATCGTAGGGCCGGAGCGGTGGTCCCCGCTCGCCGGAGCTCAGCGCAGGGTCCGCGCCCTGAGCGCGTCCCACGTCTCCTGGCAGTCCGCGCGGATGGACTCGAGCTCGCGTCGGACGTGGCCGGGCAGCTCCGGCGCGAGGGCGCGATCGAGCTCGGAGATCGCGATGCGCCAGCCTTCGCGTTCGATCATCTCGAGGGCGCGGATGGCGTGGAGGACGGTCCCCTCGGGCGTCTGCTCGTCGGTGCGAGCCGCGTGGGTCACCTCGATCCAGGGGCTGCCGGCGAGGAGCTCGCGGACCACGAGCTCGAGTTCGAGGCGATCGTGCGGGCGCGAGGACGCGATGACCGCCTCCGCGGCGGTCCCGCGGCGGACGTGGAGCCGCGCCATCGGCGCGTCGTACTCCGCGGCGATCCAGAGCCACTGCTCGTCGCCCCAGACCTCGACGCAGCGGTGATCCGCGGGGGTGAAGCGCGACAGGAACGGGTTCCAGTCCTCGATCTCCCGGCGGAACTGCGCGACGACGGTCACGGCCTCCCCGAGACG
>CBFIJG010000056.1:4359-22577 GCA_965662915.1 Planctomycetota bacterium
TCGGGGCCGGCTGGCGAGCCGAGGAGCAGGCTCAGACCGAGGGGCGCGGCGACGAGGATCGACATGGCGGAACGGGAGAGGATTTCCCGCCGGGTAACGATCGACCTGTTCCACCGGACCCTTGAGAGGAAAGCGGCCCCGGCCGCCCGCGGCGTCAGTCCCCGGCCAGGGCGGGCTCGCTCTGCCAGATCACGTGTCGGATGCGCCACACGCCGTCCTCCTTCACGAGGTGGACGTAGTCGATGCCCCAGAACGCGGTGATCTTGCCGGCGGCCATCTTGTCGGCGAGCTCCAGGATCTCGACCTTCGTGGCGCTCTTGTCACGAGGCGCAGCGTCGCTCTCGCCGATCTGTGCCGCGAGGGCCAGGGCCTCGGCGTAGGTCATCGGCATCGGATCCCCGAAGGGCTGGTCCGGCGCGGAGCGGCGGAAGCCGAGCTTCACGAGTTCGGGCGAGAGGGCGCGCTCGAGGTGCGCGGGCTCCCCCTCGTAGAACCCGTCGACGTAGCTCCGCATCGTGGCGAGGACGGCGGCTTCTTCCGCGGCGTCGACGACGTACCGGTCAGCGACCCGGCCCTCGCCGGCGGTGCTGGCGCACCCGACGAGGGCCGCGCAGAGCAGAAGCCTCGTGGAGATGGACTTCATGGAGGTCAGGAGGCTCGAGGTGAGTGGATCAGTCGTCCGACGCGTCGGACGGACGGAGGAACCAGATGGCGGAGCGGCCGTAGGTGCGCGGCTTCGCGTCGGCGGGGAGACCGAGATCGGCGGCCTCGCAGTCACCGGGCGCGGTGTGGAGGACCAGCACCCCCGAGGGCGCGACCGCCTCCTCGAGGACGGCGTGGACCACGGCGAGCAGGCGCTTGCGGTCGCCCGGCGCGCGCCACATGGGGTAGGGCGGATCGAGGAAGGCCACGTCGCACCAGCGCCCCGCTCCCGGCTCGCGCCACGCATCCGCCGCGAGCGCGTCCCCCGGCATGTGCTCGACCTCTTCGTCCGTGAGCCCGAGGCCGTCGCAGTTCCGGCGCAGGGCCTTTCGTGCGTCCTTGGACTGCTCGACGAAGCGGACGCTGCGAGCGCCGCGTGAGAGCGCCTCCAGCCCGATCGAGCCCGAGCCGCTGAACAGGTCCAGGATCCGCGCGTCCTCCAGCTCGCCGCCGAGGATGTTGAAGACGTTCTCCTTCACGCGGCCGAGCATCGGCCGCGTGTCCTCCCCGGGCGGAGCGACGAGTTTCCGGCCGCGGAACCTTCCTGTGATGATGCGCACGCGCAGACGTTAGCGCGCGGAGGCGGGCGTGGGGAGTCTCCCTGCCCGAGCCACAGGACATTGGATCCTCACGCTCTCTCGCCCGGCGATTCGAGGGGTTGGCGGCTCCAGACCAGCTCGCGGGCGTGATCCACGGACCGCTGGTCGGGTTCGCCAGCTCGCTGCACGCGCCGATGAGCGCCGTGCCCGGGTCGCCTTGATGGACGTCGGAGGAGAGGCCGAGGGCGACGCAGCTGAAGATCGGATCGTGGGGACCGTCCCGGCGATCGTGGACGCGGCGAAGGGGCGGGATCGCGAGGCGAGCCGCCCGGACGATTCGTCGATCATGCGTCTTCCCACGGGGAGCCGGGCGAAGGACGCTACGAGGAAGGGCCACCGAACGGCCCCCTCGACACGAGGGAGAACACTCGACGATGCACATCCTCCTGCTCGGTCTGGCGACAGCCGCCGCCGGCCTCCAATCACCCCCCATCCCGGCGAACCAGGACCCCGAGGCGAGCCCCGCGGGGCGGGAGAGCTACCTGGGTCGCGAGGTGGCTCGCACGATGCACTGGCGAGGAGCGCCCTGGCTCCTGCGCGCGACCCGGGAGGACGAGGAGAACGGGGAGCGCCTGCGCGCCTGGCTCGACGTCCAGCCCGCAGAGTCCGTGTGCGACCTCGGCTGCGGGAACGGCTACCACACGCTGAGGCTGGCCGCGGCGGTCGGACCGGAGGGGCGCGTGTTCGCGGTGGATCTCCAGCCCGAGATGCTCGACCTCCTCGCCGAGCGCGCGGACGGACTCGGGCTCACCAACCTCGTGCCGGTGGAGGCCACCGTGGACGACCCGCGCCTGCCAGAGGACTCGGTGGACACCGTCTTGATGGTGGACGTCTACCACGAGCTCTCGCACCCCGTGCGCGTGCTCGGCCATGTCCGCCGCGCGCTGAAGGAGGGCGGACGCGTGGTCCTCGTGGAGTTCCGCTCGGAGGACAAAGCCGTGCCGATCAAGCTGCGCCACAAGATGAGCAAGGCGCAGGTCATCCGCGAGATGGCCGCGAACGGGTTTCGGCTCGCGGCCGAGACGGACGCGCTTCCCTGGCAGCACGCCATGGCCTTCGAAGCGGCGCCGGCGGATCCGCGCCTCGAGGCCCGGGAGCTGGCGCGGGGCTTCATCGACGCGGCGAGCGGCTCGGACGCGCGGGTGCTGCTGCCTTACCTCGCGCCGCTGGTCGTGCGCGCCGGCGCCGACGGCGAGGACGAGGACGTCCCCGCCGCGGTGCTCGCCCGGTCGGTGGCCGACGCGATGCGGGCTGGTGAGCCTCCCGTCGCGCCGGGGACGCGGATCGAGCTGCGCGGCGCAGCCGATGGACGCCTCACGGCGGCGCTCGTGCAGCCCGACGCTCCCTCCATGGAGCTGCTGCTCGGACGCGACGGCGAGGGCCGCTGGCAGGTCGAGGGCTGGTGGAACCGGGAGCCCCGCGGGCGCTCGTTCATGGCCATGCACACGGGCCTCGGCCGCCTCGCTCCCCCCGAGGCAGCGGCCCTGCTCGAGGAGCTCGGCTACGACGGCGTGGGCTGCGGGCTCGGAGACGCCGCCGCCCTGCGGAGCGCCCTCGAACCCCTCGGCCTCGACGTCCTGAGCTCCTACGCGACCCTCGATCTCACGGGCGACCTCGATGCGCAGCTCGGCCGCATCGAGGAGGAGATGGACGCGCTCGCGGGCGGCTTCGGAGAGATCTGGCTGGCGATCCGCGCCGGGGACGGCGCGGTCGAGGACGCGATCCTGCGCCGGACGGCCGAGCGCGCCGTCGCGCGCCTGCTCGCGCGGGAGCGCCGCACGGGGGTGGGCGTCGCGCTCTACCCCCACACCGGCTTCTGGCTCGCGACCACCGAGGCGGCCGTCGCCCTCGCGAAGTCCGCCCCGGGGGTGGGCGTCTGCTTCAATCTCTGCCACTACCTCCGCCGCGACGAGGCGCCCGAGCTCCGGCCCCTGCTCCGCGCGGCCGCGCCGCTCCTCTCGGCGGTGACGGTGAACGGCGCCGACGTGGACGGGGCGGACTGGGGCCAGCTGATCCAGCCACTCGACGCCGGGGACCACGACCTGCGCGGTCTCCTCGAGCTCCTCGAAGAGGCAGGGTTCGACGGCTCGTTCGGCCTCCAGGGATACGGAGTCCGCCTCCCCCCCGAGGTCCACCTCGCCCGCTCGATGGCGGCCTGGCGAGAGGCCGTGCTTCCGCGCTGACGCGGCGCCAGGAATCCGCATCGAAACGGGCGCAGCGGGCCCTAACATCGCGGCGTGCCGATCCCCCGCCTGCACGTCAACGTCGACCACGTCGCCACCCTGCGCCAGGCCCGTCGCGAGGCGTTCCCCGACCCCGTCGAGTGGGCGTTGGCGGCCGAGCGCGCGGGCGCCCACGGCATCACCTGCCACCTGCGCAAGGACCGCCGGCACGTCCAGGACGCGGACATCCACCGCCTCCGGGGCGCGGTGACGACCCTGCTCAACCTCGAGGTCAGCCTCGATCCCGAGATGCTGGGCCTCGCGGTCGGGAGCGGCGCCGAGGCCTTCTGCGTGGTGCCCGAGAACCGGCTGGAGATCACGACCGAGGGCGGTCTCGACGTGATCCGCGAGACGCCGCGCCTCCGAGACGCGGTTCCCCGCCTCACCGAGGCGGGCGGCGCGGTGTCGATCTTCATCGACCCCGACCCCGCCCAGCTGGACGCGGCCGCGGCGCTCGGCGCGCCCTTCGTCGAGCTTCACACCGGCGCCTACGCCAGCGCCTCGGGGCCGGTGCGTGACGCCGAGCTCGCGCGGCTCGCCGACGCGACCGCCCACGCTCGCTCCATCGGCCTGCGGGTCAACGCGGGTCACGGCCTCGACTTCGAGAACGTCGGCTCGGTGGCCGCCATCGAGGGCGTCGAGGAGCTCAACATCGGCTTCGCCATGGTCGCGCGAGCGGTCTTCGACGGCGTCGACCCCACCGTGAAGGAGATGCTCCGCCTGATCGAGGAGGCCGCCCGATGAGCCCGGTGGACCTCGGCGTGACCGCAGGCCCCTTCCAGGGCTCGATCGTCGCCCTCCCGACGCCGTTCATGGACGGGGGCCTGGACGTCCGCGCCGTGGGCCGGCTCGTGGACTTCCACGCGAACTTCGGGAGCGACGCGCTGCTGCTGGGCGGCACCGTGGGCGAGGGCTGGAGCCTGAGCCTCGACGAGTCGGCCCAGCTCGTGGCCCGCGCCTCGGAGACCGCCGCGGACCGGTCGCGATTCGCGATGTCGGTGCTCTTCGGCGTGGTCGAGATCGACTCCCGCCGCGCTGCGCGCATGGCGGAGCAGGCCGCACTCGCCGGGGCCGACGGGATCGTCATCGGGGCCCCGCCGCTGGTGCGCGCGGACGCCCGTGGACTGTCGCGGCACATCGAGGAGATCCTCGAGCGCCTGCCCGATGGCCTGCCGGTGATGCTGCACAACGAGCCGAAACGGACCGGGACGGACCTCCCCCCCGAGATCCTCATCGAACTCGCGGCCGGGCTCCCGTCCCTGCGCGCACACTGCGAGGGCGTGGGATTCGCCGGCCGCTCCAGGTCGCTGCCCGCGCGCCTGGCGAAGGCGGGCCTCGCGACGCTCACCTCGGACGACCGCATGATCGGCCCCTTCACCCGGGCCGGCGCCGTGGGCGCGATCACCACGGTGGCCAACCTCGTGCCCGGCGAGGTCCGCGCGCTCCTCGCGAGCATCCGGCGCGACGGGCCCGACGCGGATCAGCGCGAGCGCGCCCTCGCCCCCCTCATCGACATGGTCCGCCTCAAGCCGGGCGCGCCGACCATCAAGACGGCGCTCGCGGCGATGGAGGCCATCGGACCCGAGCTGCGCCCGCCCCTCGCTCAGCTCTCCGCCGCCGACCGGGCGAAGGTCGTCGGCGCGCTCGAGACCGGACGGCTCCTGGCGCCGTCCCAGCCCGCCTGAACGAGCTGGGTGGCGCGCCGTGGGCCGGCGGCTCCGCCGGTCTTCGAGGCTGCGCCCGGGCCGGAGCGGCCACGAAGTCGGCGCGCTCCTCGACTCCGGCGGGGACGGCTCGCGCTCGCGGCCCTCGACGACCGAGCCTCACCCGGGAGCGAACCGCGCAGCGTGCCCGCTTCGGCCCCGACGAACGAGAAGACCCCCGGCACGGTCGCATGGGGCCGGGCCGGGGGTCGCGGGCTGAATCGGCGGGCTCGCTCAGAGCTTCGCCACGACCTGCCCGAGCTCGGCGGCCATCTTCGAGAGGGCCCCGGAGGCGCGCTCGACGACGTCGGCGTTCGACATGACCGTCGCCGCGCCGGTCTCGAGCTCCCCGAGGTTCGCGGCGATGTCGCCCATCCCGTCGGTGGCCTCGGTGACGGACTGAGACATGGTCGAGGTCGTCGCCGACTGCTCCTCGACGGCGCTGGCGATCGCCGTCTGGGTGTCCTTCAGCTCGTCCATGGCGCGCACGATCGTGTCGATCGCGTCGGTGGTCGCGCGGGTGTCCTCCTCGATCGCCCGGACGCGAGCCTCGATGTCGGCGGTCGCCTTGGCCGTCTGGCCCGCGAGCTCCTTGACCTCGGACGCGACGACCGAGAACCCGCGGCCGGCCTCACCGGCGCGCGCCGCCTCGATGGTCGCGTTGAGGGCCAGGAGGTTCGTCTGCGCGGCGATCGACGTGATGGCCTTGGAGACCGCGCCGATCTCCTTGCTGCTGGAGCCGAGCTTCTCGACCTTGTCGTTGGCGTCGGTGGCGAACTGCATGGCGCGGCTGCCCTTGGTCGCGGCGTCGGAGGTGTTGCGCGCGATCTCGGAGATGCTCGCTGACATCTCCTCCGTCGCCGAGGCGAGCATCACCGAGCTCTGACGCACCTGCTCGGAGGCGGCGGAGGCCGTCTGCGTGCGGTTCGAGTTGCACTTGGCGCCCTCGAGCATCTCCTCGCTGACCTCGCGGAGCTCGGAGGCCGCGCGCCCGAGGGAGGTGCAGATCGCGGTGACGGCGGCTCGCGCCTGGGCGGACTCGGTCACGTCCGACGCGTACTTCACGACCTTCAGCGGCCGCCCGCTCGCGTCCATGATCGGGTTGTAGGTCGCCTGGATGAAGATCTCGCGGCCGCCCTTGCCGACGCGCTTGAACTCGCCGCTGTGGAACTCGCCGCGGGCGAGCGACTCCCAGAACTGCTTGTACTCGGTGGTCTCGGCCTCACCAGGCACCATGAACATCCGGTGGTGGCGCCCGACGATCTCCTCGAGGCGGTAGCCCGTCGCGGCCAGGAAGTTCTGGTTCGCGTCGCTGATGTTCCCCTTCAGGTCGAACTCGATGACCGCCTGGGATCGACCGATGGCAGCGATCTGTCCCTCGTGGTCGGCGCTCCGCAGCTTCTCGGCGGTGATGTCCGACGCGTACTTCACGATCTTGAAGGGCCGGCCGTTCTCGTCGAGGATCGGGTTGTAGGAGGCCTGGATCCAGATCTCGCTCCCGTCCTTGGCGAAGCGCTGGAACTCGCCCGACTGGAACTCGCCTTCGGCGAGGTCGCGCCAGAACCGGGCGTAGCCCGAGCTGCTCGCGAGCTCGTCGGAGACGAAGATCCGGTGGTGCTGGCCAGCGATCTCGGAGAGCGAATAGCCGACCGCGCCGAGGAAGTTGTCGTTCGCGGAGAGGATCGTGCCGTCCAGCTCGAACTGGATGACGGCGTGGGACTTGGAGATCGCGGCCACCTGACCCTCGAGGTCACGGATGTGGTGGGAATCGCTGGCGAGCGTTTGCTGGGTCGACATTTGAGGGAAGGAAATAGGTTTATAGCTAAGTGCTTGCCCTCACCCTTCGACCCTCCCCGTCTGCGACCTGATGTCACCTCGGGCAAAATACCGCATCTTCGTGCCATTTGGCCTGCGGCTCTCTGGTGAGCGAGTGCTTCATCCCCGGAAAACCCTGCTCAGAGGGCCACAAGGGCTGCTTCACGCACGAAGCGGCGGCGGAGACGACGCGCGCCTCCCCGTCCCGGGGCACTCCAGTGCAAGTTCTCCGGAGCATCGTCCTCGACCCATGAAGGGCTCGGCGCGCGCGGCGAAGCGGCCTCGTCAGCCAGATCGACGGGCTCGCCCAGCCAACCTGGCAGCCCCACTCGCCAGAACGGCAGCCCTGCGGCCCCAACAGGCGTCAGGGGCCCATGGCACGGCCGTTGCCGAACGACAGGTCCCGTTGGCCGCGGAACAGGCGGCCCAGGAGGAACGAACGATGCAGCCGCAATACACCCAGAAGTCCCAGGCCGCCCTCACCGCGGCCCATCAACTCGCCGCGTCCGCTGGCCACCCCGAGCTCGTGCCCGCCCACCTGGCGGTCGCGCTGCTGGCGGAGCCGGAGGGCGTCACCTCGGCGGTGCTCTCGAAGCTCGGCCTCGACCCCAAGGCGCTGCAGCCCGAACTCGAGGCGCTCCTCGCGAAGCTGCCCCGGTCGAGCGGCGGCCAGCTCGCGCCCAGCCGCGCCTTCGCCGAGGTGATGGGCGACGCCGTGAAGCAGGCGGCCGACCGGGGCGACGAGTTCATCTCGACCGAGCACCTGCTCCTCGCCCTGGCCCGCAAGGCCACGCCCGAGGTCGCCGCGCTCTTCAACGCCCGCGACGCCGGCCCCGATCGCATCGAGGCGGCGCTCCAGGAGATTCGCGGCGCTCGCAAGGTCACCAGCGAGAACCCCGAGGGCGCCTTCGAGGCCCTCGAGAAGTACGCCCGCGATCTCACGGCCGACGCGAAGGCCCAGAAGCTCGACCCGGTCATCGGCCGCGACACCGAGATCCGCCGCGTCATCCAGGTCCTCTCGCGGCGCCGCAAGAACAACCCCGTGCTCATCGGGGAGCCCGGCGTGGGCAAGACCGCGATCGCGGAGGGCCTCGCCAATCGCATCGCCGCCGGCGACGTGCCGGAGGGTCTCCAGGACAAGCGCGTCATGTCCCTGGACCTCGGAGGCATGCTCGCGGGCGCGAAGTACCGCGGCGAGTTCGAGGAGCGCCTGAAGGCGGTGCTCGAGGAGATCGCGGAGGCGAACGGCGAGGTCGTCCTGTTCATCGACGAGCTGCACACCCTCGTGGGCGCGGGCGGCGCGGAGGGCGCCGTGGACGCGGCGAACCTGCTCAAGCCCGCGCTCGCCCGCGGGGACCTGCGCTGCATCGGCGCGACGACCCTCGACGAGTACCGCAAGCACGTCGAGAAGGACGCCGCCCTCGAGCGCCGCTTCATGCCGGTGATGGTCGAAGAGCCGGACGTGGACGCGACGGTCGCGATCCTGCGCGGTCTGAAGGAGCGCTACGAGGTGCACCACGGCGTGCGCATCCTCGACAGCGCCCTGGGCGCCGCCGCGCGCCTCGCGGACCGACACATCACCGACCGCTTCATGCCCGACAAGGCCATCGACTGCGTCGACGAGGCGGCCGCGCAGCTGCGCACCGCGATCGACTCGCTCCCGGCGGAGATCGACGGGATCGAGCGCAAGCAGCGCCAGCTGGAGATCGAGCGGAGCGCGCTCTCCTCCGAGGACTCCGGCGCGAACTTCGAGCGGATCCAGGCCATCGACGCGGAGCTCGCGGACCTCGCCGAGGGCGCGGACGCGCTGCGCACGCGCTGGAGCACGGAGAAGGACCTCATCCGCTCGGTGCGCGCCAGCAAGGTGCTCCTCGAGGACCTGCGCGCCGAGGCCGAGCGCAAGGAGCGCGAGGGCGACTTCGAGCGCGTCGGCCAGATCCGCTACGGCGAGATCCCCGACATCGAGTCGAACCTCGACAGCGCCACCGCCGAGCTCGAGCGCATCCAGTCGGAGGGAGCCTTGCTGCCCGAGGCCGTGGACGAGGAGATGATCGCGGCGGTGGTCGCTCGCTGGACAGGAATCCCCGCCGACAGGCTGCTCGAGACCGAGCGCCAGAAGCTGCTCTCCATGGAGGACGGCCTGCGCTCCCGCGTCATCGGCCAGGACACGGCGCTCGAGGCCATCAGCCAGGCCGTGCGCCGCGCCCGCGCCGGGCTCGCGGACCAGACGCGCCCCCTCGGCGCGTTCCTGATGCTCGGCCCCACCGGCGTTGGCAAGACCGAGACCGCCAAGGCCGTCGCCGAGTTCCTCTTCGACGACGAGCGCAACATGGTCCGGATCGACATGAGCGAGTACATGGAGAAGCACGCCGTGTCCCGCCTGATCGGCGCGCCCCCCGGCTACGTCGGCCACGACGAGGGCGGTGCCCTCACCGAGGCCGTGCGGCGCAGGCCCCACTCCGTGATCCTCCTCGACGAGGTGGAGAAGGCTCACCCCGACGTCTTCAACGTCCTCCTCCAGCTCCTGGACGACGGACGCCTGACCGACGGCCAGGGCCGCAGCGTCGACTTCAGCCAGACCCTCGTCCTCATGACGAGCAACCTCCGCGGGGAGGGCCAGGTGGCGGAGTTCTTCCGCCCCGAGTTCATCAATCGCCTCGACGAGGTCCTGACCTTCGGGCCGCTGGGCCGCGATCAGATCGGCCGCATCGTCGACGTCCAGATGGCGCGCCTGCGCGCCCAGCTGGCCGAGCGCGACATCGCGCTCGAGCTCACGCCCGCCGCCACCGAGTGCCTCGCCGACCTCGGCCACGACCCCGAGTTCGGCGCCCGCCCCCTCAAGCGCGTCATCCAGAAGAACGTCCAGAACGTCCTCGCCGAGGCCATCCTCCGCGGCGAACTGGGCGCCGGCCAGAAGGCCATCGTCGACGTCCACGAGGGCCTCTTCATGGCCCGCGCGGACGGAGTTGCGGTCGGAACCTGAACGATGAGGGCGGCGTGCACGCCGCCCTCCAGATCGAGCGCGCGTTGCTATCTGGCCACTTCGGTGTGCGGGACGAGAGCTGCGATGCGGAACCCCGACGGGGTCCGCCGCAGCACGTAGGTCACCGTGCGCTCCGGGCTCCCCATCACGCTGCCGTCCTCCAGCAGCCGCGTGAAGTTCATCTCCACCACAGCGATGTCGCCGTGGACGCGGCAGGCTTCGTAGCCGTTCAGCGTGGAGCGGTCGTAGCCGCGCGCTCGCAGCTGCTCGAAGGTGTCCGTCAGGAACTCGGTGAGGGCCTGCTCGTCCTCGAAGGTGGTCGAGCCATCAGCGCGAATGATCGTGAAAGGCACGCTGTAGGCCTCGTCCACGATGCGCGCGACATCACCGCGGCTCCACAGGTCGACGTACCTGGCCATCATCGACGCGACTTGCGGCGGCGCCTCCGCGCTCTGGCCAGATCGCGGGGCTGCGCACGAGACGATGAGGGGCAGCAGCAAGAGCGCCGTGAGCGTGACGTGACTCATGACGGCGAGCGTAGCACCGCCCCCGCCCCGCCCGGTTCGGCCATCGGCGCGCCTTGTCCTGACTCCTCGAGCAGGCGTTCGCCGAGGACCTCCGCCGCTGCCCACGCTGCAGAACCGTTCTCGCCCTCTTCATCGATGCCCCGGCCTCGATCCCGCGGCCGTGATCGACCACTCTCGCGGTCGCACGAGTCGCGCGCGAGCTCGTGGAGGCGCCGCTGGCGACGAAGGAGAGGAGCGCGGCGTGGAACGGGGAGCGCAAGCCGGTCGGCGACCCACCCGGGGCGCAGAAGACGCCACGTCGGCTCCGGTCCGCCCCACGTCGCCTCGCGATCGAACGCAAGTCTACGGTGAACCGCCGTAGATCTACGGCGGTTCACCGTAACCTGTCACGCCGGCCGTGTAACCTCTGTCCTCACATGAGCGCCGCCCATCTGACCAACGCCGAGCTCGCCGTCCTCGAGCTCCTCTGGACCCACGGTGAACTCACCGCCCGCCAGATCCGTGAGCACCTGTACGCCGGAGCTCAGAAGGCGCAGCACGGGACGGTCCAGCGCTTCCTTCAGAGCCTCGAGGAGAAGGGCTGCGTGGCGCGCGATCGATCCCTGCACGTGCACGTGTTCTCCGCGGCCGTCGGCCGCGAGGAGTTCGCCGGCGAGCAGTTCGAGGCGCTCGCGGAGCGCCTGACGGGAGGATCGTTCGTGCCCTTCCTCACCCACCTGCTCCGCTCGGAGAAGGTCAGCCGGAAGGAGCTGGGACGACTGCGGAAGCTGCTCGAGAACGACAAGAACCGGAGGTCCACCCGTGACTGACGCCTGGATCGAGTTCGGCCTGAGCAACAGCTGCATCGCCGGAGCCCTCGCGCTGCTCGCGTACTCGGTGCATCGCAGAGGGAACCACCCGCTCCTCGCGCACGCGCTGTGGCTGTGCGTCCTGCTGAAGCTGATCACTCCTCCTCTCCTCAACGTGCCCCTGCTGCCGTACCAGGCCGCGGTGGCCGCCATCGATCCTGCCTTGCCTGAGCTGCACTTCGCGGACCTCACCGCGACGAGCTCGGACATTGACCTCGGGGCTCTACCCGCAGCGGCGCCTGACCTCTCGGTCCGCAGGCTGGTTGGATGGGCGTGGCTGATCGGCTCCGCGCTCGTTCTCATCGGATCGCTGCTTCGCACCATTCGGTTCCAGCTCTCCATGGTCAGCGGCACCCGCATCGCCGGGGCGCCCCTTCGCGCTCTCGCAGAGGAGGTGGCCAGAGGGCACGGGCTTCGTCGCTGCCCCGAGGTGCGGGTGATGACCGCCCGGGTGACCCCGTTCGTCTGGCAGTTCTGGGGCCGGACGCGGATCGTCCTGCCCGAGGCACTCGCGACGTCCATGCCTCCCCGAGACCTCCAGCTCGTCCTCGCCCACGAGCTGGCGCACGTGCGTCGCAAGGACCACTGGGTCCGCTGGGTGGAGTGGCTCGCGGCCGTCGCCTTCTGGTGGAACCCGCTCACCTGGTGGGCCCAGCGCAACCTGCGCGCCAGCGAGGAGCTCGCCTGCGACGCCCTCGTCCTCACCACCTTCCGGCCCGAACGACAGCGCTACGCGAGCTCCCTGCTCGGCGTCGCGGAATTCCTCTCCGCCGAGGGCATCCGCCCCCCTCGCGTGGCCACTCCCATGTCCCGCGGCGGCGAACTCGAGAACCGAATCACCATGATCATCACCGATCATCTCCCCAGGACTCCCCGCTGGGTCGTCTCCGCAGCCCTCGCCCTCGGAGCGGCTTTCCTCCCCCTCAGCGTCGCCTATGCCCAGGACTACGCTGCGATCGAGCGCCGACTCGCCGCCGCGGTGGAAGCGGGCGAGATCACCAGTGCACAGGCCGAGGCCATGATGGGGGCCCTCGCGCGCACTGCCGCGGAGAAGTCCAAGCCCGCTGAGGCCGACATGCGCGCCAAGCGGATGCGCTTCGCGGAGTTCGAGAAGGGCATCAAGGCGCGGGTCGAGAAGGGCACCATGAGTCCCGAGGAGGCCGAGGCCAAACTCCGCGAGACCCGGGAGAAGATGTTCGGTGGCGAAGCCGCCGGCGAGCGCGACGTCGACCCGCGCGCGATGCGCGAGCGCTACGCGCAGCTCGAGGAGCGCATCGCCGGCGCCGTCGAGAGCGGCCGGATCACCAAGGAGCAGGGCGCCGCGCGCCTCGCTCAAGCGAGGGAGCGGATGATGGAGGCCACTCGTGCGAGGGACGCGGGCGAAGGGCAGGCCGAGGCACGCGCGATGCGCGAGCGCTACGCGCAGCTCGAGGAGCGAATCGCTGCCGCCGTCGAGAGCGGCCGGATGACCAGGGAACAGGGCGCCGAGCGGCTCGCTCAGGCGAAGGAGCGGATGATGGAGGCCTCTCGCGCGAAGGGCACCGGCGAGGGTCAGGCCGACATGCAGGCCCGCCGCATGCGCTACGCGGAGTACGAGAAGGGCATCAAGGCGCGGGTCGAGAAGGGCGCCATGAGCCCCGAGGAGGCCGAGGCGAAACTCCGGGAGACCCGGGAGAAGATGTTCGGCGGGGACAAGAGCCGGAAGCTGGACCCGAAGGCCAAGAAGAAAGCCGGCGACGCGGACATGCGGGCACGCCGCATGCGCTACGCGGAGTACGAGAAGGACATCAAGGCGCAGGTCGAGAAGGGCGCCATGAGCCCCGAGGAGGCCACGGCCAAGCTCCGCGAGGCCCGCGAGAAATTGTCCGGTGGCGACAAGACCCGGAAGACTGGTCCGAAGGCCGGGAAGAAGGACGCCTCTCGGGAGAAGAAGGCCGGGGACAGCGCCCGCGGGAAAGGAGTGGACGAGGCTGCGATGAAGGCCCGCTACGCCGAGTACGAGAAGCGCCTGGACGATGCGGTCGCAAAGGGCGAGATGACCGCGGAGCAGGCCAAGGCGAAGCTGGCCAAGGCCCGCAAGGATATGTTCGGCGAGTAACGGCCAGGCCACCCCTCGAAGACTGCTTCGGCGCCCGGTTCCTCGGATCCGGTCGCCGAAGCGGCGTCAGGAGCCCTGGCGATCGTCACGCATGGCCCCGGGAGATCGCCGGCAAGGGACAGCGAGATCCGCCGACGCAGTGAGCGATCTCCGGGACGACTCGACAGGCCGGGGCAGCGCCCTGGAGCGCATCTGGCGCGCTGCCGTCCGCTAATATCCGGCTGTGAAACGACTCCAGCTGGTCTGCGCGCTGCTCCTCTCCATGCCGCTCTTCGGCTCGGCCGCCAACCACGTGCTGGAGCTCGTGGAGCCGCCGCTCGACGACGGTTCGGCCGGATCGCGCATGTGGGAGATCATCCGAGGCGACGGTCTGATGGACTGGCTGGCCGCGGGACACCTGGCCCTCGCGATCCTGCTGCTCGTCCCGAGGACGAGGTTCGCTGCCGGATTCGCTCAGCTGCCCATCACGGTCGGGATCGTGGCGTTCAACGTCACGATGTTCCCGTCGGGAGTCGCACTCGCCCTGGGAATGCTCGCGGTCAACCTCGGCGTCGTCCTGCGCCCCGCCGATCTTCGCCGACTCGTGGGACCCGCCGCGGACGACGACTGAGGAGGCTCCGCGGACCGCACGGTGGCCGCTGCGCCGGTGCAGCCTCGCGAGTCGTCGCCTCCCCGATCAGGGTGCGAGGCAGATCGTCGTGCCCATCAGCAGCATGAGCAGCGCAGGAAGGGACTTGATCGGCGGGTCCCCCACCTTCGCGTGCATGGCGAGTGCGCCCACCATGAGGGCGGCCACGACCGACGCGGCGGGGATCACGACCTGGCCGAACCACAGGCCCGCGATGAGCAGGATGCCGGCGGTGATCTTGATGGCTCCCACCAGATAGAAGACGACGGGCGGGAGGCCGTAGGCCGCGAACTCGGCCTTGAGGTCCTGGGCGTCGCCGCCCCGGTAAGCGGTCGCGCTCCTGGCCCGCACAAGCCACACGTTCAGGAGTCCCAGTCCGACGATCACCTGGAGGATGGACGAGAGATTGTCGAGCATGTCGCTCACCTTAGCGCGGAGTGGGCGCAACCGCTCATGACGGATCGGAGGGCGAGGGAATGTCGCCGGGCGGGGTCTCCAGCACATCGGCACCCGCGAGGGACCGCTTTCACTCGCGCCCGCACGGCCGTCGCAGCGAGAGGTCCTGCCGTTTGTCCGAAGGCTGAGTGGACGACCCCTCCACGCCGCGACCGGCCTCCCGCGGAGGATGTCGTCGTGGGGGCGTGTCGTTCACGGCCGCCCTTGCGCGATTCACGCTCTACTGTGAGCCTCGACGGATCACGCACGCTCCCCACCAGGCAGCGCCACCCCCGAACCCACTCCGCGCTCCGAGGGAACGGCTCGGATCCGTTCCCCTCCCTCTCCTGCGCCGCGCCCCGTGACGACCATGCCCTGCGTCAGCCCCAGGAAGCTCCGCTTGCCG
The DNA here is from genome assembly GCA_965662915.1 of Planctomycetota bacterium. GTDB lineage: Bacteria > Planctomycetota > UBA1135 > UBA1135 > Saltatorellus. Next base: position 19,326 of record CBFIJG010000056.1, read on the forward strand.
TCCCGTGCCTGCCGCGCGGCGTCGCTCGCGCTCGTCGCGAACCTGGCGGCGGCGCAGGGCGACGACTGGGAGCGCGATCCGTCGCCGCTGCTCGATGGCTTCGTCAACATGTACAACCCGTGCGTCGTCGAGGTCGACGAAGCACCGCGCTACCGGATGTGGTTCTGCGGTTGGGCAGCGTCGCAGACCAATCGGGACATCCCGGGATGTGACGCCATCTTCCACGCGCGCTCCGACGACCTCGCGACCTGGGAGGTCTACGCGGGCGAGCACGAGGGCGAAGCGCGGTGGGACCGGGAGCGCCGCGTCGAGCAGTGGGTGCCGGTGCTCACCGCCGGCCACCGCTGGTACGAGGCCTGGCACGTCGGTGATCCCTCGGTGGTCGAGGTCAGAGGCAGGTTCTACATGGCCTACAGCGCGACCTCGCGCCACTTCGATCCGGTCGAGGGCTATCCGTCGACGATGGTGCAGTGCGTGCTGGGCGCGGTCTCCGAGGACGGCATCCGCTGGGAGAAGGGCGAGCATCCGCTGCTGTTCCGCGAAGGGGATCGGCCGGAGCCCGCGCCCGAGCCCGATCGGATCGGCGACTTCCATCGACCGTCGCTCCTGCACGAACGCGGCCGGTTCCGGCTCTGGTTCGACGACTGGATCCCCGGCCGCGGGGTCTGCACCGGGCACGCGGTGAACCGCGGCAAGTTCCTGAAGAAGGAGGGCTTCCGGATCTCCCACGACCTCGAGGCGCCGGTGCTGGAGAACTGGCCCAACCCGGCGGTCGTGAGGGTCGGCAAGAAGCTGCACTGCTTCGGCGCCCCCCCCGGCTACCCCGTGCCTGCTGGAGGGGACGCGTGGCAGAGCCGCCAGCTCCGCGAGGCCGTGTCCCACGACGGACTGGTCTGGGAGGTGCTCCCCTTCACGCCGCCCGACGCGGACGTCGAGGCGTGCCACGTCCCGCAGCCGCTGGTCACCAGGAAGGACGGCGAGGACTGGCTCTACCTCTTCTACTCCACGCAGCTGGGCAGCCGCCGCGACGACGGGGTCTACCACTTCGAGTACGACCAGATCCGCGCGATGCGCCGTCCGGCGAAGCGCGCTCGCCGCTGAGCCCAGGGGGCAGAAGAGGAAGCTGGAACCCGATCAGCCGGCACGCGTGGACGGTGGTCGATGGGACCTCCTTCGAAGCTCGTAACCGGCTGACACCTTGCAGCCTTCTGGTCATGCGTCGGATTCGCGGTCCTCGTTCACGAGGTGGAGATGCTCGACTCCCTCGCGATCGTCCCCGTGACGTCGTTCACCGCGCGCGACCGGAGCGTCAGGTCACCGACCGCGGCCGGTGTCGGCTCAGGCGCCCGGCTCGGTCCACTGGAAGACCAGCTGGCCTTCCGCGTCGCGGAAGCTCCCGACGACGATCAGGATCAGGTCGATGAGGGTCCAGATGCCGAGGCCGCCGAAGGTCACGAGCTGAAGGATGCCGGTGCCGACCTTGCCCACGTAGAACCGGTGAGCGCCGAAGATTCCGAGGAACCAGCAGAGCAGAAGGGCGACCAATCGGGACTTGTTCGAGTGACTTTCCATTGCGAGGGGCTTTGTGCCGGTGAGGGTCGTCGTGCCAGGAAGGAATGTGGAGCAGACCACCGAGTCCTCAATGAAGGACGACTCGACGGCTCTGTTCTGGAGCATCCACGGGGCTCGGTAGAGCCCTGAGGAGTCGCGTCCAGCGAAGCGTACGGGCGCGAGACGGCGTCGTCACGGGCCGCGATGCTCGTTCCTGTTCTACGTGACCGCCGGGACGAGTTCACGCGCCCACCGGAAGCGGTGAGCGATCGCTCGAGCCAGTTCACTCCATGCGATCGAGGACGAGCAGATTGCGCGCGCCAGGCGACCAGAGCGTGAGCGTGACCAACGGAATGACGAGATTGACGAGGAAGCCGAGTGACCGCCGCCGCGGCCAACGGGGCGTGGTGAAGCCGCCGGACTGGACGCTGGCGCTCACCGAAGGCCCTCGAGCTCTCCCCTCGGTCGACAGGGGCGGGAAGTTCTCGTCAACCCGGACCGCTCCGCTCCCGCTGGGGGCCCGACCTCGACTCCGCTGGCGCTCCCCCTCGCGGAACTGGTAGTTTCCGACCGCTCGGGCGCCACCGAGGGCTCGAGACGCGAGCTCGGACGACCGAACCGGTCCGGCGGTCGAGATGGTGAGCCGAGAAGCCATGGGGTCCGAGAAGCCCATCAGCGCGCAGGCGGACGAGGAGCGTTCCGGGGACAGGGAGTCCCGGGCCCCTCGGACGGGTGACGTGGAGGCGATCGCCAGCTCGCGGAGGGACTACCTGCCGCTGCTCGATCTCCTCCGCCTCGTCGCGGGTCTCTCGGTCGTCCACCACCACATGACCAGGGGCCTGCTCTTCGGGGTCGGTCTGGGCCTGCCGCTCTTCCTCGTCCTGTTCTTCGCCCTCGCCGCGATCTCGAAGAAGCAGGAGGGCCTCATCGGGATGCTCCGGCGCAAGGGTGGGGACCTGATCGTCCCCTGGCTCCGTTGGTCCGCGTTCTACGTGCTCCTCCTCGCGGTCACGGACGGCGTACGCGGCGGCGGGCCGACGGAGAGGCTCGAGATCGCCATGCTCTGGACCGGCGGCCATCCGGCCCTGTGGTTCCTGCCCTTCGCCGCGGCGGCGCTCCTCCCGGCCCACGCGCTCGGTCGTCTCCTGCGCGACGTCCCTCGCCCGCCGGCGGTGCTGATCCTGATCGTCTGCGCCTTCGCCGCGACCGCCGTTGCACAGGGCGCCCTTCGCCACGGGGTCCCCGACCCCTGGAGCAGTTGGGTCCGGTCCTCACCGGCCATCCCCTGGGGCCTCTCGGTGGGAACGGCGTGCCGCGCCGGCTCTCCCGGACGCCGCCGCGGATTGCTGATCCTGATCAGCACCTCGGCGGCCCTCGGGTACCTGGCCTTCCCCCAGGTCGCGCACCCCAACGACCTCCCTCGCCGCATGGCCATCGCCGTGCCGCTGGTCTGCCTGGGCTTCACCTACCGCGGTGCTCTCCCCGACGCGGTGCGCCGTCTCGCCGTCCTCTCCTTCGGCGTCTACCTCGTCCACCCCTTCGTCGGGAAGGTGCTGATCGAGTTCTTCGACGTCCTCTCCTGGCCGCCTGTCGTCCACGGGCTCGTGGCGTGGACGGTCTCCCTGGCCCTCGTCCAGGTGGCGCGCTCCTCGGGCCTTCGCTGGCGCGAGCTCCGCCCGGATCCCCCGACCAAGCGCCCCG
>CBFIJG010000057.1:0-22152 GCA_965662915.1 Planctomycetota bacterium
GCACCTGCGTGATCCCCGCTCTCCGGGGACCCTGAACAGACCGCACCCGCACTCACCCAGTGCCGCCGCTCCCCCTCTACCCTCGCCACCCGCCAATCGTCGCCCTCCCCGACTCCGAACTGTCAGCTTGGAATTCTTATCCTCTTCCTCGAGGCGCGAGTCATCGAATTGGCGCGCGAGTTCGGGCGCTACGGCTATCGGCGCATCACGGCGCTTCTGCAGCGTTCATCGCGCCGTGCGGTCCATGCGTTCCGGGTAGTCCTGTACCGCGCGCGCCCCGGCTCACGTTCGATCCCGGCTGATTCCGCGCTCGCGCGAAGCTCGACCCTGGACCCATGCTCCCCGTGGCCGCAAGGTCTTCTCCATGGGTCAGGCCCGCCAGCTCTCGCTCTTCGACGCGACCATGCTCGTGATGGGCGGGATCATCGGGGTCGGGATCTTCTTCAACCCCGCAGACATCGCCCGCGCCGTCCCCCATGAGGGCGCCTACCTCGCCATGTGGGGCCTCGGCGCCCTGGCCGCGATGTCCGGCGCGATGACCTTCGCCGAGCTCTCCGCGGCCTTCCCCCGGACCGGCGGCTGGTACGTCTGGCTCCGCGAGGCCTTCGGTCCGCGCGCGGCGTTCCTCTTCGCCTGGGTGGTGCTTCTCGTGGTCTCCACGGGAGCCTGCGCGCTGGTCGCGCGCTTCTTCGCGTCCCAGGTCGGCGAGCTCTTCTTCCCCGCGGTCCTCGAGGGCGACGCATGGGTCGGCGAGGCGCGCAACATCGCGGTGGCCGGCGGCACCGTGATCTTCGTCACCGTCCTCGGACTCATGGGTCTGAAGAGCGGCGCCCTCTTCCAGAACCTCTGCATGCTGATGAAGCTCGCCGCGATCGCGACCTTCGTCGTCGCGGGGCTCGCGCTCTACAACGGCGTGCCCGCCGCCGTCGAGGTGGCCGCCGCTGATCGCACGTCCGAGTCGATTCCCGAGGGCATGCTCGCCGCCTCCCTGAGCGTGCTGTTCTCCTACGGCGGCTGGCAGCTCCTCAGCTACGTCGCGCCGTCCGTGAAGGATCCGCAGAGGAACCTCCCGAAGGCGATCGTGGTCGGCGTCACCGGCGTCGCGGGCATCTACTTCCTGATCAACCTCGCCTACCTGAAGGTCCTCGGGATCGGTGGTCTCGCTGCACAGGGCGACGGACAGATGGCCGTTCGGATGGCCAACGCCGCGCTGGGCGAAGGAATCGGCGCGACGTTCGTCACCGCGGCCATGGCCGTGTCGGCCCTCGGCTTCCTCGTGGCGACGCTGATCACGACGCCGGGCATCTACGTCGCCATGTCTCGCGAGGGGCTCTTCTTCCGTGGCTTCGGCAAGCTCCACGAGAGGACCGGCGCCCCCACGCTCGCGCTCATCACCCAGTGCCTTCTGGTCCTCGGCTACCTGGGCTGGAGCGTCGGAGACTACGAGTTCGTCGAGACCCTCACCGCCGCCGTCGTCTTCGCCGAGTGGATCTTCCACGGCATGGCGGGGCTCGCGCTGATCGTCCTCGTCAAGCGCGCAGGGGTCGAACGACCCTTCAAGAGCCCTCTCTATCCGCTCTTCCCGATCACGTACGCCGCGATCGCGGCCTGCGTCGTCGTGGGCAACCTCGTGACGACGCAGAGCTCCGTCACGATGATCGGCGTCGTGGCGCTCGCGCTGGGGTTCGTCGCGCACTGGCTGCTGGGCTCGGCCCCATCCTCCTCGAACCAGCGCTAGGCAACGCGGCCTCATCGAGTGAGAGCTGCACGCTCATCGCATCGCGCGTGAGCGCCCGGCAACGACAGCCCAAAAGCTGGCCCGAGCATCGGCATCGCCGGCATTGCGGCGTGTTTTGTGGATGGGAGATTCCCTTGTCGGCTCCATTGCGCGTCTTTGCCCGAGTCGCACCTCGCGGAATTCGAGCTCCGTGAGCGCAACGCAGCAGACGGAGGAAGGCAGCGCCCGATTCGCATGCGTCACTTGCAACGAAGCAGCAAATGGAGGCCGAGCGTAAGTGCAGTAATCACGTCGACGGCTCCGACGCCCCACCGATCCTCGTCGTGGCGACCTTCGGGAGGCCGTGATACCCGTAGTTCATGACGCCGCCGAGTCGACTGAACGTTGCTGCTGCTCTCCGGAGTACTTCCAAGCCAGAACCTGAGGCTCCCTCGACATCTCGCCGTAGGAGTGACTCGCCGATGGTGGTCCTGCGGAAGCGAATCGAGACCATGCTGTTCTTCGCCTTCTCCGTGGCCCCGGTCGAGTCTCTACTCGAGCGTTCCATCGCGGCGCTCCGCGCGAATGCGGACTGGATCGAGATGGACTCGAACGAGCTGGTCGACGCATGGGAGGCAGAGGTTCATCACCTCCGGGCGAACTTCGTCCTCGACCCTGCGTCCTGGCGAGACGAGGACTCCCTCGCATTCCAAAACGGCATCTCAGAGGCATTCGGCGTTCGCGGGAGGAACATCACTCGCCTGCTGCTCGAGTTCTATCGCATGCCCGAGCCTCGCCGCCTCGCGATCCTCGTCCTGATCGAGCGCACGCCTTACTTCAACTACATCATCGATCAGGTCGACAACGCACCGCCCATGCCCGTCGAGAACGCGCGGGAATCAATGGAGATGCTCATGCAGCGCGTATGGGGTGACAAGTGACGACGACCACATCACTTCATCGCAGCCTCGGCGAGGTCCTCGCTCACGAGGACACGAGCAAGCACCGCCACGCCGCCGTGCAGAGCTTGCGAGTCCGGCTGCAGACGCTGATCGATCAGCCCGCTGGCGGGCGAACGCTCTTCGTCGACCGCGCGCCACGAAGGGCGCTGAGTGCAGGCCGCCAGCGCCATCTTCGGGGTGTCTCCACGACTCGCCCGAATCCAGGCGAGGCGCGCCTCGTGACCAGGACACTGCTTGCGCTGACCGGCGACGTGAGAGCAACACAGCTCGCGACTTGCGCTCTGATCTCGATCGGCGACCTCGAAGGCGCGATCGAAACGGCGTACTCGGGATTGAAGCGTCTGGGCGATACGCAGCCCCTCGCAGCGGTGCTCCACGAGTCCGCCGGATTCGCCCACAAGCTCAGCGGTCGCTACGACGCCGCCATCCGTCACTTCGCACACGGTGCAGCAAGCGAGATCGATGAAGTCGCGACGGCGAGCGCGGCTTCCGGTCTCCTTCTCACGGCCTCCCTGCGGCAATCCCGTGCCGCTGCATGGTTCATCTCACGAGCGACGGACATCGGAGCGGAAGTCGTCATCCCTCTTGCGCTGAAGAAGGCGCGCTGTCAAGAACTCAGGAACGCCCCCGACCTCGACACCAGCGGAGCGACTCGCCTCGCTGAATCCTGCCTTGCGTAACCACATGTTTGCACGCTGTCCCTTGGCCACGCTTTCGATCCTCGGGCTCGTCCTGACCGGTTCCTCCACAGCGACACCGAGCCGCGACCGATCCCTGGACCGCGGTGGGCCGAGTCAGCCGACGTTCTCCACGATCGCCCCACTCGGGGGAGGCAGCCAGATCATCCGTAGAGCGACAGCCGTCCACAGGCCGCCTGCCCCTGTGACCCCGCCGCCTCCTGGCAAATAGCAGGCGGCATCGTTCGGCGGGGCAGCAGAGCCTTCACGTCGAGTCCGAGGAGAACCTCGACCCACAATCACCATGAAGAAACGCACCGCATCTCTTCTGTTCTTCGCGCTCGTCGGCGCCTTCGTGCTGTTGATGGCTCAGCAGCGTTCTGGCGAGTCGAACGAGTCCACGACGGGTGAAGAGCCGATCGCGCGGCTGACCATGGCACAGCTTGGTTCGCAGCCATCGCTCGAAGCGCGCGTAGCGATCGGCGAGAACGAGTCGGACGTTCCTGATGTCTTGAACGCAACAGACAGGAGCGGGTCAACGAGCAGGAGAAGTGACGCGAGGGCGCTCACTCCCGACTCGGTGGAGGCCAAGGGACCGCTCGAAGCCGTTGCTGTCGCGGTACATCTGCTCTTCGGCGGAGCGGGTCGCGAGCACATCGAGGGGAAGATCCACTGCACCCTTCAGTACGTCGACCCGCGGTCGGGTTCGAACGAAACGCGCTCCCATGAGTTCGACGGTCCCGACCTCACCATCGAGGTCCCTCAGACGAATGTCGAGGTCATGGGCTGGACGGAGTGCGGCCTCGCAAGCGAAGCGATCGAGTTCCGTGCGGTCGAGGGGCTGCAGGTCAAGCTCCCTGCGCTCACGCGCAGTGACTTCGAATTCCACGTCCTCGATTACGCGACCGTCGCAGCCCTGGGCGGATGTTCCGTCGAGCTGAGGAGTCGACTCGGTGAGTGGAAGGAGCCGAGAGGCGCCATCTTCGAGACCGGCCCTGACGGCGTGGCGGCGGTCAAGGCGAGGTTCGGCGACAACGAGGTCTGGATCACCAAGGACGGCTACACCGAGATCCACACCGTTGCGGAGCTCTCGCGGCCGTCGTTCATCGCTCCCGGCGAACAGGACCCTCCCGAGCCGATGAAATACTGGCTCGATCGTCCGTTCGAGCTCCACGTCCAGCTCGTGGGTTGGGAGCAGCTCGGCCCCATCGAGGAATTCGGCGTGGGGGGGCCTCCGAACCATCAGCGAATCCCGTTCAACACCGAGGGACTGGCGACGCTCCCGATCGAGTATGCATTCCACCCGCTTCCGCTGAAGCTCTGGACGGCAGCCAGTGGCACCGGGATCTACTACCTCGACTCCGCGTTTCCCCAGGACGGTGACACCTATGTGATCGATCTCGAAGCAGGTGCGGTCGTGTCCGTGGATCTGCGCCTGAGCAGGGAAGTGGAAGAGGTGCTCGCTGAATCGGACTGCGTACTGAGTGTGAACTACCACACGGGCGGAGGGGACGCAGTGACCCGAGGTCCGTCGACCACCGTTTCGGGGATCTACGAGATCCCGGGCGTGACGGCGGGCACCGCGACCGTCAGCTTCGATGTCAACCTGGCCGACGGCCGGGTCGGATCCTGCGCATCCGCTCACATTCAGGTGAGCGAGGGCGCCGAAACCGCCTGCGTCCTGAACGTCGACACGCTGCCGATCCCGGTGATCGTTCGAGGCCTCGACGGGGCCCCGCTCGCCAACGTCCCCACCGAGGTCGTTCCCAGCGCCTTCCGGACACCTTGGCTAACGGGCGGAATGACGGACGCGGAGGGCCGGGTCTTCCTCCCCCGCTCGGGTCCCGAGGACTTGCTGTTCCGAGCCGTCTGGAACCAGCCGGGCGAGCCTCTCCTCGCTGCCATCGACTTCCCCATCCGACTGTCCGAGGTGACCGACTCCGGACGATTGGCGCTCGGCCCCTTCGACGAGGTGCGGGTCCAGCTCGCGGTCGAAGGCGACGCGAGCGCAACGGCCACCATCCAGCTGACTGGGGACGAATGTCCTGTCGCCTTCCACACCATGGAGCTGCGTGCGAACGATGAACCGACGAACTTCCTGCTCGCTTCACGATCGAATGCGTGGCTGGAGATCGACCGAACGGATCTCTGGATGCGAACGCGCCGGCTGAAGCTCGAAGGGCCCGACCTCGTCTTCCGCGGCCATCACCAGGGCCAGATCATTGCTGCGCCGACCATCGACCTTGCGAGCGTCTGGAACGTCGAATACGGCGAGTCGCTCGCTGACTGGGAGCGCATGAATTTGCTCGCGGCAGCACGTGTTCCGGAGGGGACGAAGCTGTCTCTACCCGTCGGCTGGTACGAGGTCGTCACCGGCGGTGGCGATGTGACCCAGCGGTTCTTGGTCACGAGAGATCGCGTCGTGACCATCCGCTAGCGGCTGGCGCACTGCAACGGACGAGCCGCATCGTCGGTCTGGCGCGGGTGAGCGCGGCCAACGAGCCGGCGCCGCGGGCTGGTGGAGCCAGCGGCGGGGTCCGTACCGCGGCGAAGACGGCTCCCCCACCCCGAGTGCCACGCGCAGCCGGATCATGGTGCGCTAATCCGCGCAGGACGATCCGCTTTCTTCGCCTCACCAGGAGAGAAGCGCTATCGTGGCGCGCTGGCGTCTGCGGAGTCCCGCACGTCGCCGGGCCACCGCACACCACTCCACCGCTCGCACCGTGCCGATCGACAGCAACGACGACCTCCAGGACAGCACCGTCCTGCCCGGCGACCCTTCGCCGCTGGAGACGCCGGAGGACTCCGAGAGCCTCGGGGATCTGGCGGCGTCGCTGGACGTCACGGAGGAGCTGTCGACGATCGTCCAGGAGACGCGGCAAGCGATGCTGCGGTCCCTGAAGGGCACCGAGCGCGGGCGGGGTGAGGGGCTCGCGCGGCGCGGACTCGTCGGGGAGATCGCGCTCGAGACGAGGGGCTTCTCCGTGAAGGTCACCGACCGTGACGTCGAGGAGACGGTGCGAATCGGACGCGGGGGGCTCGTGGACGCCGAGTGCACCTGCGAGAAGTTCCGCATCGAGGGCGGGTGCCGGCACGTGTGGGCGGCGCTGGTCGTGGCCGCGCGGCAGCTGAGCCTGGGTGGATGGCGCGCCGAGAAGACGGAGGTCCGCAAGGACGATCGCGAGCGACGTGAACACCTCGACTCGGTGGTCGAGGCCGCGGGACTCAACGACGGAGCGAGCCCCTGGGAAGGTCTCGAGAAGGAGGCGTTCCTGCGAGTGGAGTACCGGATCGACGTGCCCTCGCCGGGGACGTCCGTGGGCTTCATGCTCGCGATCCAGCGACGGCGCCGGCGCGCGGATGGGACCTGGGGCGCGGCCCTCGACCTGGGACGCAAGGACTGGGACGACATCCGGATGGCGCGACCGGAGGACATCGAGATCGTGGCGCTCCTCGACGGGCCCGGCGGCGCGGGGCGCGCCGTGAGCGGATACGAGGCGGCGCCGACGAGGTGGCACCTCGGCGGGCCCGGAACGGCGTCGGCGATGGCGGTGCTGGCGCGCACGGGGAGGCTCTTCCTGGGCGCGGTCGGTGAAGGACTGGGCCCCGAGGAAGAGGAGGCGGAGATCGCGGTCCCCGCGCCGCCTTTCGCGGAGGACTCCCCCAGCGACCTGCCCGACCCCCTGCGTGACGAGCTCGATCACCCCTGGAAAGTGAAGCTGGCGCTCGCGCGGGACGAGGGCGAGGACGCATCACTCGTCCTGACGGGGATGCTCGAACGAGCGGACGAGTCGCTCAAGCTGGAGCAGACGACGATGCTGTCCTCGGACGGGCACGCGATCATCGGTGGCGCGATCACGCGGGTCGTCCCCGCGCGGGCTGCGGCTGTGGCGGCGGTGCTGCGGCAACGCGGCGAGCTAAGGACGCCGACGGGCGGAGAGGCGCGGCTGCGGCGCGCGCTGGCGCAGCTCGGCGCGGGGACCATGGCTCCCGGATCGCTCGAGGTCGGCCCGGAGCTGACGCCGTCCCTGACGGTGCGGATCCCGACCGACGCGGCCCCGGGCAAGACGCTCGAGTCGGAGATCCAGTTCCTCTATGGATCGCGAGCCATCGCGGCGGACACCTACGGCTGGTCCCTCGAGGACGAGAGCGGCCGCGTGTTCAGTCGAGACCTCGAGGCCGAGCGGAACGCGCTGCGCCAGTTCCTGGACGCGGGCGGGTCGCGGAAGCTCGACGCGGAGGACGAGATCGCGACCGCGCGGGTCCCCGCGAAGGACCTCGAGATCGTCATCGCCAAGCTCCTCTCCCAGGGGTGGACCGTCGAGGCGGACGGCAAGAAGGTCCGCGGGAGCACGGGCTCGAACGCCTCGGTGCGCTCCGGGATCGACTGGTTCGACCTCGAGGGCAACGTGATCTTCGAAGGGCAGGAGGTGCCCTTCCCGGATCTCCTGGCGGCCGCCGAGCGCGGGCAGAAGTTCGTCACGCTGCCCGACGGGAGCCAGGGGCTCCTGCCCAAGGACTGGGTCACGCGGTGGAAGCTCTTGGAGGTCGGCGACGTCGACGAGGACGGGAAGATCCGCTTCAACAAGGACCAGGGCTGGGTGCTCTCGGCCCTGATCGAGAAGCAGCCCGCGGCCGACGCCGTGGCGGTGGACGAGCCCTTCGCGAACCTGCGGGCCATGCTGTCCGAGGCGTCGACGCCGGAGCCGATCGGCGAGCCCGACGGCTTCGAGGGTGAGCTGCGGCCGTACCAGCGGGACGGGGTCGGCTGGCTCGATCAGCTGAGCTCCCTGCGCCTCGGCGGCTGCCTCGCGGACGACATGGGCCTCGGGAAGACGGTCCAGATCCTCGCGTACCTCCTGGTGCGCCGGCTCGACCAGAACAAGGAGAACCGGCTGCCCTCGCTCGTGGTGGCGCCGCGCAGCCTCGTGTTCAACTGGCGCGCGGAGGCCGAGCGCTTCGCGCCGGAGCTGGGGATCGTCGAATACACCGGCCCCGAGCGGGAGGAGGCGCTGGCGACGTCGGAGAGCCCCGACCTGGTCCTGACCACCTACGGCACCCTGCGGCGCGACGCGAAGGACCTGGCTGCGATCGACTTCGACCTGATCGTCCTCGACGAGGCGCAGGCCATCAAGAACGCGGCCAGCCAGACGGCCGCGGCGGCGCGCGGGCTGCGCGCGCGCCAGCGTCTCGCCCTCTCGGGAACGCCGGTGGAGAACCACCTGGGCGAGCTCGGGTCGCTCCTCGAGTTCCTGAACCCAGGGACGCTGGAGGGGACGCGCCTGGGCCAGCGCCTGCGCTCCAAGGGCCGCTCGCCCAAGCTCGACGACGAGTCGCGCGGCATCCTCGTGCGCGCGGTGCGGCCGTTCCTCCTGCGGCGGACCAAGGACGAGGTCCTGGACGACCTGCCCCCGAAGACCGAGCAGGTGCTCGAGTGCGAGCTCGACGGGCAGCAGCGCGCGGACTACGACGGGCTGCGCGCGCACTTCCGGACGCGCTTCAGCCAGGCCGGCACCCGCGGCGGTGTGGAGGTGCTCCAGGCTCTCCTGCGCCTGCGGCAGACGGCGTGCCACCCGGGCCTCATCGACGAGGCGCGGGCGAAGGAGACCTCGGCCAAGCTCGAGGTCATTCTGCCCCTCATCGAGGGGCTCATCGAGGCCGGTCGCAAGGCGCTGATCTTCTCGCAGTTCACCGGACTGCTCGGGATCGTGCGCAAGAACCTCGACCAGCGCGGCATCCGCTACGCCTACCTCGACGGCTCGACGCGCAAGCGCGAGAACGAGGTCAACGCCTTCCAGAACGACCCGGAGGTCCCCCTCTTCCTGGTCAGCCTGAAGGCGGGCGGCACGGGCCTGAACCTGACGGCGGCGGACTACGTCTTCCTGCTGGACCCGTGGTGGAACCCCGCCGTCGAGGCCCAGGCCATCGACCGCGCCCACCGCATCGGCCGCGAGCACCCCGTCCACGTCTATCGCATCATCGCGAAGGACACGATCGAGGAGCGCGTGCGCGAGCTGCAGGAGAAGAAGCGCGACCTCGCGGCCGCGGTCCTGGGCGGCGCGAGCACGAGCCTCGCGGACCTCGGATCCGACGACCTCGAGTTCCTGCTGTCCTGAGCGGGCGGATCCGCGTCCGACTTGCGATCGGTTCGGGATCCGCTCCTGCGGCGGCCCGCTGCCCGCCCCACGAGCCGCCCCGACGCATCGGGTAGGCCGCGACAGGACCTTGACGTCACGGAGCGCGTCCAGCGGCGGCGCGGAGGCGATTCAGCGTCTGGAGGCGCTCGTGCGGTGCCCCGTTCCACGCTCGATCATGCTCCAACTCCCCCTCGCGGCGGTCCTCGCGATCGCCCCCGCCGGCGAAGCGACCGCCGCCGCTCCCGCAGCTCCCAGCGGCGCCGACGCGGCGCTCGCGCTGCTCGACTCCCGCGGCCAGACCGAGGCCCTGCTCGCCGCCCTCGGGGTCTCCGGTCTGCGCGGCCCGCTCGCCGAGATGGGCGACCTCACCGTGCTCGCCCCCACCGACGAGGCCTTCGGGCGCATCCCCACGCGGGAGGTCACGCGGCTCTTCGACGAAGGCAGCCGCGGACGCCTCCAGCGCATCCTCACCGCCCACGTGATCCCCGGCGCCCTCGACGCGGCCGCGCTGCTCGAGATGGGCCAGGTGACGACCGTCGGTGGCGTGACGCTCGACGTCGAGCTCGCCGGGGGCCAGCTGCTCATCGGCGGGGCCGCGGTGTCGACGAACGACCTGCGCTGCGAGGGCGGCGTGGTCCACGAGCTGGCCGCGGTCATCGATCCCAGCTCCGGGGCCGCCGATCCCGTCCAGCGCCTCGCGTGCCGCGCGCTCGATCTCGGCGAAGGACTCGACGCGGCCGGTCAAGCGGCGGTCTTCGAGCTCGCCCTCGAGTCGGCGCGCGAGCTCGGGCGCCAGGTCCTCCCCCTGCGCGCACGGCCCGGGCTCGAGGCCCGCGCCGCCGCCCTCCGCGAGGAGGTCGCCCGTCTCATCTCCAGGAGCCCCGAACCCACCATGAACGAAGGACCCGGCGACGACGCGCGCCTGCTCATCGACTTCGCCGCCGAGGGCGAGCCGCGCTGGTTCACGCTCAACGACGACGTCATGGGCGGCATCTCCAGCTCTCGATTCGACCGCGAGGAGCCGAGCATCGGCGTGTTCAGCGGCGCGCTGAGCCTCGAGAACAACGGTGGATTCGCGACCATCCGGAGCCGCTCGGAGGACTTCGAGCTGGAGGGGACAAGGGGCATCCGCGTACGGCTCAAGGGCGACGGTCGGGAGTACGGACTGAGCGTCCTCGCGGGCGACGAGCGCGGCCGCTCGGGCTCGTGGCGCAAGAAGTTCACGGCGCCCGCGGGCGAGTGGGTGGTGCTCGACGTGCCCTACGAGGAGATGGTGCTCAACGTCCGCGGCCGGCGCTTCCCCGACGTCGGCCCGCCCGACCCCGCCGGCGTGCGCTCCTTCTCGTTCATCATCGCCGACAAGGACGAGACGCCCTTCCGCCTCGAGGTGGACTGGATCGCGGCCTACCGGTGATCAGCGAAGGAGGCCCGGCGCGCGGCACGCGCGCCGGGCCTCCTTCGTTCTGACCTGCTCCCGCCGCCGCTCAGAAATCGCGGAAGGCGTCGCTGCCGAGGCTGCGCTCGTGATGCGAGGCGAGGCCGAGGGCCAGGCCCAGCGCGAGGAAGGTGGCGAGCTGGGAGGAGCCGCCCGTCGAGAGCAGCGGCAAGGTCAGGCCCGTCATCGGCAGGAGGCCGAGGTTGACGGACACGTTGATCACGAGGTGCGCGCCGAAGTAGATCGCGACCCCCCCCACCACGAGGCGGCCGTACCGGTCCCGCAGGCGCGAGGCGGCGATCATCAGCAGGGCGACCATGAGGGAGTAGAGCACGATCAGGGAAGCGGTCCCGATGAAGCCCGCCTCCTCGGCGATCACGGCGATGATCGAATCGCAGTCGCGCTCGGGAAGGAGCCCGGTCTCGTTCGCGATCCCCTGGCCGAGGCCCCGGCCGTAGAGGCCGCCGTTGCCCGTGAAGGCCCGCGCGTGGAAGGCGTGGAAGCCGGGCCCGTTGCGCGCGGCGATCAGATCGCCGGGCTCGAAGGACTCCACCCAGGTGTCGATGCGCTCGGCCTGGTACCCCTTGAACCACTCCTGGTCGTAGGCCGTGTAGCCCAGCAGCGCAGCGCCTGCGACGAGGCCGAGGATCGCGCGGCCGCTGCCGCCCGCGAGGTACACGAGCCCCAGCGTCAGCGGGACCATCGTCAGGGCCGTGCCCAGGTCGGGCTGGAGGACGATGAAGGTCATCGGGATCGCCGCGACGGCGAAGGGACGGGCCCAGTCCCCGAAGTGCCGGAGGGGGTTCTCGTGGAGGACCCGCGCGAGCATGAGGATCACGCCGATCTTCGCGAGCTCGGAGGGTTGCAGGTCGAAGCGCGGGAGCTGGATCCAGCGCTGGGCGTTGTTGCGCACGTCGCCGATCAGCAGGACGAGCACGAGCAGCGCCAGACAGCCGAGGTAGATGAGCGGGGTGTAGCGACGCAGCCAGGCGGGGCGGACGAACAGGCCCGCGAAGAAGATCGGGATCGCCACCATGACCTTCTCGCGGTGGCTGTCGAAGTCGATCTGCCGCACGCCGGTGCTCGACATCGAAGCGTCCATCGCCGCGATGAAGACGAGGCCCGCCGTCAGGAGGACCATCGCCAGCAGGAGGACGCCGAAGGGGAACGCCTGCACCCGGACGTGGGAGCGGCTGAAGACGCTTCCGAGGAGCTCGCGCGCCACCTGGATCATCGCTGCTCCGTCATGAGGGCCTTGACCTCCGCGGTCTTGAGGAACTGAGCGGCGACGTGAATGGCCGAGTGGCTGGCGGTGGCCGAGGTGTCGTGACAGAGGACCGAGATCACGTAGCGAGGCTCCTCGAAGGGGAACCAGCCTCCGATCCACGCGTGCTTGCGCATGCCCTCCTTCCAACCATCTTCCTGGTCCAGATCGCTGGTCCTGCTCCTCGGGATCTTGCGCTTCTCGTAGTCCGCGCTGCCGGTCTTGCAGGCGAACTCGAAGCCCAGCTCGTCGTCGCTCAGGCCCGCCGCCACGCCGCTGCCCCTGGTCACGACCAGCCGCAGTGCCTTTCGAACTCGGTCCAGATTCCCCTCGGAGATCGCAATGGGCTCGGCTTCACGCGGGATCTCCTCCCCGCTCGCCTCTCTCACGAGTGTCATCGAGGGGAGGGATCCGGTCGCGAGCCCGGCGTAGGCGCGCGCGACCTGGACGGGGTTGCAGTTGATGTTCACGAGGCCGTTCCCGAGGTACTGCCGCGCGATGGGCCCGGGCTCCTCACTTCCTTCGCGCCGGAAGAACTCGGTCCCCCCGCCGAAGTCGTCGACGATCCCGACGCGGCCGTCCTCGCTCCTCCAACGCACGCCGGTCGGCCGATCGAACCCGAACATGTGGTAGACCTCGCGCATCTGCTCGCCCGTGAATCTCTGCTCGGCGAGGCCCGCGAAGTAGGTGTTGCAGGACTTCCAGAGGGCATCTTCCATGGCGATCCCCTTTGGATTGTCGAGGGTGTGCCCACGACTGCTGTGGCAGTTCACGTTGCCCCATCCGGAAGGCCGTCTCTCGAGGTCCTTCTGCTTCCAGGGGCTGAACGTCCCCTGGCGCGGAAGACCGCTGACGCAGTGATAGGTGGCGCTGATCGGGTCGAGCCCCAGGTATTCCTGCGCGTACGCCGCGAGCAGCGGCTTGACGACGGATCCCGGAGTGATCCCGGTCGAACGGCCGAGGGTCCTCTCACGCGCGTCGCGGCGCTCACCGTCGAGTTTCATCGCGAGGAAATCCTTTCGCTTGTCCGGCTCGGCGGGCCAGGAGGCGGCGGCGAGGATCTCCCCCTCGACGGTCGCCAGGACGATGGCTCCGATCGGGCGTTCGTACCAGAGCGGATCGATCTTGGGGTCGTTGCCCGGGTCCTGGGGCGCACGAAGGACCTGCTCCGCCGCTCTCTGGAGATCCAGATCCAGAGTGAGGATCACGTCCTGGCCATCGACCGCACCGCGGTCGATCCAACGGCGGTCGCCGGCCCCCTGATCCTGCAGGCCCAGTTTCACCAGCACGCCGCTCCTGCCCTTGAGCTCCTCGTCGAGCCAGGCCTCGAGGCCCGACGCACCGACGCTCTCGCCGGGCTGGAAGCTGTCGTCGATGCGCTCGAGGAACAGCTCGCGGTCGGTCTCCGGCAGGTCGATCCTCTTGCGGAGGGAGGCGAGCTCCTCGAGGCGCGGTCGATCGGCGAGGACGTCCACGAGGTATGGCGAACGGACCTTGCCGATCAGGCGTGACGCGAGGGGCGTCACCCCGTCCGGGCCCATGGCATCGAGCACGCGCTTGGTGCGGGGGGTCGCGCGGAACCCCGCGAAGGCCTTCGGATAGCGCGTGACGAGGAAGACCACGTCGATGCTGGGCTCCTTGCCGATGGTCCGAGAGCGCGCGCCGCGGTCCCGCACCACGTAGCGGCGGGTCTCCTTGGCCTTCTCGACGTGCTCCTCCCTGATCCGGACCTGCGCCCCATCGCCGGCAGCGAGGCTGAGTACCTCGTCGATGCGCCCCTGAAGCGTCTCGTTCATCCTCGAGAGGGCTTCGGACATGAGTTTCTGGCGCACGGGATCCCAGCTGCGCCGACGGGGATTGGCGAGTTCGATCAGCTCGACCGACTCGGCCCCGTCAAGGCGGACCTCCTCGAGCATCTTCTCCAGGAGCTTCTCGCCGCCCTCGGGGGAGCTCCGCACCTCTGGACTCTGGAAGCGGAACACCGGCGCGCGACAGGCGTCCTCGATGTTCCCTTCAACGACGAGCCGGTCATGCAGCGTCGCGAGGACCTCCAGCTCCGCGACCTCTCGCCAGTTCTCGGGAGCGGCGTTCTTCCGTGCCCACGCGTCGGGCTCAGCGCGGAAGGTGTGCGCGATGGCGGAGAGGAGACGATCCGCAGGACCGCGGTCCCTCTCGGCGCCGCCGGGAACGATCTTGGAGCGGGCGATGGTGTGGTTCGCCATCCAGGCGAGCGCCTCATCCTGGAAGATCTCCGCGCGGCTCGCCTGCCATTCCTCGAGGCGCTTCTCGTCCCAGTCCAGCGCCGCGGCGAGCCAGTCGAGATCGAAGCGGTCGAGGTTGTCCTCTGAGAGGCGGAGCGGAGAGAACCCCGTTGCGACGCGGAACAGCTGGTCGGCCGAGTCGTTCTCCACCTCGCGCCGGCGCTCTTCGATGATCGCGACGAGGCGCGCCAGCTTCTCAGAGGACCCCTCCCCCGAGGCCTCGGCGTCGTCGAACTCGATCAGCTCGGCGAGCTGTGCGAGACGTTCGCTCGCGCGCCCCACCCGGTCGCGCAGGTTGGCCTCCACCTCGCCCGTCTCGCGGCCGGTCGCCTCCCCTGCGAGGTCGAGGAACTTGCGCTCTTCGCCGCCCTCCTTCCCGATCAGGTCGCGGACCTCGCGCTGCTCACGCGGGGTGAGGTCCAGCAGGCGCATGAGGTAGAAGCGGATGTCACCGGCCCGGGCCGGCCGGTCGTCGCGCCGGGCGCGCGCCTCGCGCTTGCGGTCGAACTCGCGCTGGCTGTCGCCGCCGCCGTCGACGGCAACCGACCGGACAGAGTCGTCGCCTGGGAGCTCGAGAGCCGCGCCCTTTCCGAAGTCCTCGAGATTCCTGGGGCTCAGGGACGCGTAGTCCACGGCCAGCTTCTTCAGCCCCTCCAGGTCCCTGCTCATCTCGTCGAGCCCGACCGGACGCCCCTCCGCGAGGGAGTGCATCATCGCGACCTGCCCCAGGGGGTGCCCGCGACGGAACTCGCGCCACACGAAGTCGAGGGTGTAGAGCTCCTCGTCGTGCGCGATGAGCCGGCCGTGGCGGTCGCGGATCGCGCCGCGCACGTACGGCTCGATCGACTGGGACCGCACGAGGTTGACGGACTCGGCGACCCACACGTCGTGCTGCACGATCTGCACGTCCCACAGCCGCGCGAGCAGCGCGAGGACGGCGAGGGCGAGAACGACGAGGAGAGGTCCGAAGCGGCGCACGGTGCTGGATCAGAAGACGGGGCGTTCGAGGCGGCGGAGGCCCGGGAGGGCGCGCAGCATTGGCCAGATGGAGAAGGCCACCATGGCGGTGGTCAAGGCCGTGATGAGCGGAGCCCAGACGAGATGGAGGCCGACCGCGCCGAAGGCGAGGGCGCCGCTCCCGCGGGCCTCGTCGACGCGCACGAAGTCGACGAAGAGGAGCCACGACCCGAAGACGAGGGCGCCGACGCCCGCGCTCGTGACCCGCAGGAGCGGCCGATCGAGCTCGGCCATGCGGCCCAGGGTGCCGGCGAAGTAGGCCACCGCGATGGAGCCCGCGAGAACGGCGAAGGGAGAGGCTCCGGTGAAGGCGGCGCGCCCGACCGTGGCCGCGATCGCGAGGCCCACCGCGTCACGGCGCCCGATCCGCGCCACCGCCGCGACCAGCACGCAGGTCCCCAGGTCCGGCACGAGGGCGCGCGTGACCGAGGCCCCGCCGAAGTCGACCCAGGGGCCGAAGGCGAGCAGGGCCACCTGGAGCGCGCAGGCGAACGCGACCCAGAAGGCGACGAGCACGAAGCCGCTGGCACGCTTCATCGCGGCGCGGCCTCCCTGCCCGCCGGGCCGTCCGTTCCCGCCAGACGCTCGGTTCCCAGGCGAACCATGAAGGGACCGCGGAGGCTCGCCGTCTCCGAGACGCGGAGCAGGTAGCCCTCTTCGGGGTCACTGGACGGCCCCTCGCCGGAGGGGAGCGTGACGCGGCCGATCCGGAGGCCGCGCGGCACCTGCTTCATCCCCGATCCCGTCCAGAGGATCACCTCGACGTCGCGAGCCTCCCCGCGCTCCGACGTGCCCTCCGCCCATCCGCGCCAGGCCGTGCCGCGATCGGGGTCCCATCGCAGGAGCAGGCTGCCGTCGCCTGCGCGGCCCTCACTCGTGAGCTTGCCCATGGCGAGGGGCGTCGATTCCGGGTCGTCCGCGGACTGGGCGAGCACATTGATGCTGAACCCCGGGTCGAACACGGAGGCGACGGCCGACGTCATCGCGCCGGGGTCGCTCACGCGCCCCGCGAGGCGCACACCCTCGACCAGCGCCGCGCCGACCTCGAGGCCGTCCCTGGTGCCGCGATCGACGCGCAGGGTCGAACGCCAGGGGACGGCGTCGCCGTTGACGAGCAGCTTCGCGCCGCCCCAGCCGCCGTCCTCGAGCACCCGCTTCACGTGGAGCCTGCGGCGCAGCTCCTCGTGATCCACCGGCTCGCCCCCCTCGCTCGGCGCCAGCACCAGCACCTGGTTGATCCCCTCCTCGAAGTCGATGAACGGCTGGATCCCGAGGATCTCCTGGGTCCCGGACCCGTCCGAGCGGTCGACCTCGTCCCTGCGGAGCACTCCGATCCGGAATCCCTCGCTCAGTGCCTCGAAGCTGTCGCCGAGGCCGAGGGGCTCGCTGACCTTCACGACGCCCTGACTCGTCGAACGCCGCTCGGGCGCGTGGATCGCGAGCCACGCGGAGTCGTCGGGTCCGCCGGTGACCCCGCCCACGACGAGCGCATACGAGTTGCCCTCCTGATCCTCCTCGACGAGCCCGCCAACGCGCTGATCGTTCCCGGTCACCAGGGCCACATGGACTGCGTCTCGGGGCGGCGCGAGCGGTGGTGTGCTGAGTCGGAGCGCCCGCATCAATCGCTCGAGGGGCTCGGGGTCGTCCAACGGCTCGCGGAAGGGGATCCGGGAGACGCGGCCGATGTAGACGTCACCAGCCACGACGGGCTGGCCCAGCTCGACTCTGTCGGGGTCGGCGACGCGCACCTTGATCGTGTCCCTCTTGCGCCCGAGGCGAGCGTCGACCTCTCCGGCGACAGGGACAACGTCGTAGCGCGGCAGCTTCGAGTCGGTCGGCCACGCCGAAAGCAGCACCGCGCGCTCGAGGTCCTCCGAGAGATCGGCCTCGGGCGCGAGCTGTTCTTCGTCGGCGCCCGAGACCTTGGGGGCCCGGAGCTCCGCCATCAGGGTGGCAGGGAGGCCCAGGGGCGCCGCCGCGCGCGAGGGAAGCGTCACGAGGTCCGCGAGCTGGTCCGTGGAGCCGAAGGGGCGCAGGGCCAGGAGGGCGGAGACTCCCGCGATGGTGACGGTGGCTGCGCGCGACGACATGACTCTCGTGGCGCGTCAGCAGACGCGCGACCGGCGGAGGAGCCACGAACCATCGGTGATCGAGGCTCGCTCCACGCCACGGCCCCCCCTCGAGCCGAGCTTCATCATCAACTCAAACCTGCGGCCGGCCGGCCGCCTCGAACGACAGGGCGCGGCGATCGCTCGCTGCGCACGAACCTCCGGGCCGCGCGAACGCGCCGGGAGCAGCGGGGCGCGGCGCCGATCGCGTTCCTCGCGACCGAGCTCACGCGCCCGCAGCATTCCGATCAGTCATCCTCCGACGTGCTCAGCACCCGGCTGAACACGTCGAGCTTCTCGAGGAAGATGCCCGTGCCGCGGGCCACGGCGGTCAGCGGATCCTCCGCGACGCGCGCGGGGACGCCGAGATGATCGGAGATCGCCTGGCTCATGCCGTAGAGGAGCGCGCCGCCGCCGACCAGCGTGATGCCGGTGTCGACGAGGTCCGCGCTGATCTCGGGCGGCGCCTCCTCGAGGATGCCGCGGATGGCCTCGCAGACGAGCCGCACGGGGTGGCTCAGCGCTTCGCGGATCTCGATGGAGGTGACCGTGGTGCGGCGCGGGAGGCCCTGCACCGAATCGCGGCCCTTCACCTCCATGGAGAGCTCCTGCTCCATGGCCCACGCGCTGCCGATCGTCAGCTTGATCCGCTCGGCGGACTGCTCGCCGATGAGCAGGTTGTGGTGCCGGCGGAGGTGGGAGAGGATCGCCTCGTCCATCTCGTCGCCGGCGATGCGCAGGGACGTCGAGACGACGGCGCCGGCGAGGGAGAGGACGGCGATCTCGGTCGTGCCGCCGCCGATGTCGACGATGAGCGAGCCGCGCGCCTCGGTGACCGGCATGTCACAGCCGATCCCCGCCGCCATGGGCTCGTCGATCAGGAACACCCGGCGCGCTCCGGCGCGCTCGGCGGAGTGGATCACGGCGCGCCTTTCGACGGCGGTGATGCCGACGGGCACGGCGATGACCACCTGCGGCTTCACCCAGTGCCGGCCGTCGTGGACCTTCGTGATGAAGTAACGGAGCATCTTCTCCGTCACGTCGAAGTCCGCGATGACGCCGTGCTTGAGCGGGCGGATCGCCTGGATGTTGCCCGGCGTCCGGCCGAGCATCTCCTTGGCGGTGTTGCCCACGGCCATGCCGTCGAGGAGCACTTCGTTGGTGCCCTTCTTGACCGCGACCACGCTGGGCTCGTTCAGGATGATGCCCCGGCCGCGCGTACACACGAGGGTGTTGGCGGTGCCTAGATCGATCCCCATGTCCGTGGACAGGTGACCGAAGGCCCATTCCATCGGTTTGAAGAAGCTCATGCCCGCCTCCGCAGCCGAAGGCCGCAAGTGGAAGCGGGGCGAGCGGTCGAGCCGCTCAGCTCCTGGATCGTTTCGATCACCCTCATTCGATCGTGTGTGCGGTGCTGGGCGCGTCGGATCGGGCGTCGTGCGGTGACGTCCGGCGGCGCGGTCCTGGTGCGTGACTGGCATCGACGGCCCCTCTCTCCGTCGGCGACGCCAATGCGCCCAGTCTGAGGAGTCGCGGGGTCCCTTTTCAATAGCGGGACTGGACCGGAAAGCTCCAAAAACCGATCAGGCCCCGAGCGGATGTCCGCTCGGGGCCTGATCTCCGGTCGACGGACCGAACAGGAGCGCGGCGCCGGGGCCGCGCGGCCAGTCACTCGGTTCCGGTGGCCGCGGGCGCCATGCCCGCCTCGAAGCCCTCGGGGGCCTCGTAGCCGCCGGCGAAGAGCATGCCCTCGCCGTAGAAGTGGCCGCGGGCGTAGTCCATGAACAGCACCGCCGCGAGCAGCAGCAGGGTGGTCATGATGATGATCCCGTCGTCGATGCCCATGCCGCCTTCTTCCTCGACGACTTCGACCTCGACGGCCTCGGGCTGAGCGCTGCGTCGGTTGCTGGAGCGACCGCCGCCGGAGCGTCCTTTGGAGCGTGCCATGTCAGTTCTCCTCTAAATGTGGGGTCTGGGGGATGAGGAGAATCAGCCGCCGATCTGGGTCGAGGCGCGGTCACCCTGGGCCACCGCGGTGCCCTCGCGGGCGGTGATCATGCGGGCGGAGCAGGAACCGCCGTGGACGATCTCCACGCGCGCCTGGCCCTTGTAGGTGCCGCTGCTGTAGATCTCGAAGACGTAGCCCTGCTTGACGTTGTCGTTCGAGCCGCGGTTGATGTGGACGATGGTCGCGCCGCCGACGGCGTCGACGCCGAGGACGGCGCCGTTGATCGGCGGGGCAGCGGCCCCGATGTCGCCGATGGTCAGACCAGCGACCTGCATCGCGGTGGCGAGCTGGGTCTCGGTGGACTGCAGCTGACCGCGGGTCGCGGTGAGGTCGGTGCGCAGCGAGGCGATCTCGGCCTCGAGCTGGTTGATCTGGTCCTCGGCGGCGGCGCGGGCCCGGACCGCGTCCGCGGCCTCGTTCTGCGCTTCGTTCCGCGCGTCAACAGCGGCGACGCGCGCCTCGGAGGCGGCCTCGGCGTTGGCGACGGCGGTCTCGATCTGGCCGCTCAGGCCTTCGACCTGGGAGCCCCAGTTCGAAACCTGCGCCTTGAGCTGGCTGAGTTCGTCGGTCTTGGCGGCGATGTCGGCGTCGAGGGCCTCCTTCTGGGTCTCGAGCTGCGCCTTGGCGTTGCGCATCTCTTCGCGCATGCGCTCGGCGGCCGACTTCTGGGCCTCGAGCTCGCCGATCTGCGAGTCGAGGTCCTCCTTCATCTTCGCCTTGGCGACGATCTCCTTCTCGAAGTCGGTGCGGTAGCGCTCGCCGCTGGCCAGGAACGCGGCGCCGGATCCGAGGAACACGGCGGCGAGGACGAGGTTGATGACGACGAAGATGCGTCCGATCGGGCTCATGATTGGCTCGTGGGAGAACTCGAAGGAGTTCGCAGGAGACTCGCAGGGGCCGGGGCCGGGGGGGATCGAGGGCTGAGCCCTCGGTAACGCGCCAGGGGCGCGGGCCGGTCGCCGGGTGTGCGGGGGGATTCTGGGGGGAAAAGCGGAGGTTCTGCGGGGCCGATGCCCATCTCCGCTGGGCGGCGGAGTGTAGGGGCGTCTGCCCGACAGGGTCAAGGACGTGAAGGCGTCCCGGCTGCCCTTCCTGCGGCCGGAGCGACCGATCGGAGGGGCGGGCGGCAGGTCCTGGCGATCCGGGTGGAGCGCCAGCGGTCCCGCCGGGCGCGGCAGTAACGGTGTTCGGAGCGGTGGTTACCCGCTCCGGAGCGAGTTTCTCGGGCCTCCTGAGGCCGGCCTCGCACCCGTACGAGCCCCCGGCAGGCGGTCCGAACGCCCGATCCGCCGGTCGACGACCACCCGCGCCCTATCCGGCGGCGACGGCATCGCGCCGCCGGCCCGCC
The DNA here is from genome assembly GCA_965662915.1 of Planctomycetota bacterium. Classification (GTDB taxonomy): domain Bacteria; phylum Planctomycetota; class UBA1135; order UBA1135; genus Saltatorellus. Next base: position 20,935 of record CBFIJG010000057.1, read on the forward strand.
ACCAGCGCCGCCAGGAGGACTATCAGCCCTGCTCCCCCGAAACCCCAGGGCTGGAGCGGCTGGGTGCGGGCGAAGAAGGTCGCGCCGGCGGCCCCACGACCTGCGTCGGGGACCGGCACCGTGGCCCGGAGCGCGCCCGAGATCATCTTTCGTCGCCCCCCCTCCTCGAGGAGACGGGCCACCCTCCCGTCCGGCCCCACCACGCAGGAGATGCCGGAGTTGGTGGCGCGGACGATGGCGCGCTGGACGGAGGCGGCGTGCACGCGCGAGAACGCGAGCATGTGGTCCATCTCCGGGCTCGCCCCGTACCACGCCTCGTTGCTCGCCACGACGTAGAAATCCACCGGCTCGTCACGCACGGGCCCGGCGTAGACGTCGTCGAACGCGTTGTCGTAACAGACCGTCACGGCGAAGCGGAACGCGTCGCCGTCGCGGGTCCGGAGGGTCAGGACCGTCGGCTTCTCGGCGCCCACGAAGTCGGGCACGTTCCTCGCGACGCGCTGGATCGCGCCGAGGACGAAGGGGATGCCGCGCAGGGGCTCGGCGCTCTCGCCGCCGGGGACGACGTGGACCTTCGGAGCGACGGGACCCGGTCGGCCCATGGCGTCCCAGAGCACGACGCCGTTCACGCTGCGGAGCATCCCGTCCTGCGCGGTCCAGGCCTCGACGCCGCTGAGGAACGAGGTCCCCGGCGGGAGCAGTCGCTCGGAGCGCAGCACTCGATCGGAGAACTCCGGCGCGTCGGGCGCGCCGAAGGTCTGCGGCCAGAGATGGCCGAAGTCGCGGCGGAACGCGGGATCGCCGAAGAGCACGCCCGCGAGAGCGCGCGCGTACAGGTCGCCGCCCCGGAGTTCACGCGCGCTCTCGAGCTGCCTCGCCCACGGCGCCGGGCGCGCGCCGGCCTCGAACGCGGCGACCACCTCCGGCGACGCGAACTTGCCGGGGAGGAAGGTCTCGCCCCACAGCACGAGGTCGGGCTGAGCCGCGTCCCCCACCGCGCCGGGCGGGCGGGTCTCGTACAGCGCGCGGAGGGTGCGCGTCACCTGAGGCCCGTACATGTCGCGGAACGGGTCGAGCCCCGCCGTCTTGATCTCCTGCTCGATGCCGGGCTGGACCACGAGCACGTCGGGCCCGTCCCGCATCGCGGGCGGCGCCACGGCCGCGTCGAGGGCGGCGAGTCCGGCGAGCGGACCGAGCCCCAGGATCCAGCTGAGGGCG
>CBFIJG010000058.1:0-21943 GCA_965662915.1 Planctomycetota bacterium
TCGACCACGCGGCACGGGAGGGCGCGCCCCACGACGAGCGGAGCCTCGAGGGTCGCGCTGGCCCGCGCCGCCGCCACGGAGGCGGCGAGCGACGGGACCGCGGGCCCCCGTGCCCGCAGCTCCGCCGCCTCGACGAGAGTCGTTCCCTGGACCGCCTCCTGGAGAATGCCGAGCACGTCCTCCAGCTCGCCGGCGCGCAGCACGTTCTCCGCGCCGCCCGCGAGACCCCGAAGCGTGCGCGTCGGTCCCCCACGGCGCTCCCCGACCTGGATGACCGCGAGCTCGTGGCCGGCGTCGATCAGGCGCGCGCGCACCCGACCGGGATCCTCACCGGTGAGAGTCGGGACACCGTCGGTGAGCAGCACGATGAGGCCCGGCCGCGTCTCCTCCGCGTCGGCGGCCGCCTCTTCCAGCCAGGCGGCGAGCTGGGCGACCGAACCGGTGATGTCGGTGGAGCCGCCGGGGACCTCGATGTCCCGCAGGGAGCGGAGCGCCTCGCGGCGGCGAGCCTCGGTACGGCGCGGATCCGCGCCCGGGTCGGCCGAATAGGTGAGCCGGGGCGAGCCGAGGACCTGCGTGAAGAACCGGAGCTCGAACCGGTCTCGCGGCGGGACGCTCGGTAGAAGCCGGCCGAGAGCGGCCTTGGCCCGGATCCAGCGCGCCCCCTTCATCGAGCCGGAGCCGTCGACGAGGAAGACGATGTCCCTGGGCTCGCGGGGCTCCACATCGGGTTCGAGCACGAGCAGTCGGGAGAGCGGTCCCGTGTCCGCGACCATCCGCGACCATCCAGCCCAGTGCACGTAGCCACCGCCGCCCTCGATGAAGCGCGCGAGCGCCGCCTGGGGCAGCGGGAGCGCGCCGGTGCCGAAGGTCATGACGACGTCCGGCTCCTCCGCGCCGTCGAGGGAGCGCTCCAGCCCGTCGAGCTCCACCGGGACGAGTTCGATGCCCTCGAAGGCCCGCCCGACGAAGAACCCCGCGAGACGACCGGCGTCCTCGATCGCATCCGACCCGGCCACCACCAGCACCCGGAGCGGATCTCCGATCTGCCACGAAGCGGCGCCGCGGTCGTTCTCGGGGAAAGCGTCTCCGCCCTCCTGTCCCGCGACCTCGACCTCGACGCGCGCCGAACCTTCCCCCAGGGCGGGTAGCGTCAGCGGCACCGTGGCGAGGACTCCGCTGCCTCCCCCGTCGGGCCCGAAGAGCGCGGCGCCGTCGAGATCGAGCCGGCCCTCGCCGACCAGCTCCTCCCGATTCGTTCCACGGGTGAGGGTCTCCGTCGACGTGGCGAACAGTCGCCACCCGAGCTGCAACGCGACGGGTGGGCCCGCAGACGCCCGGAGATCCACGTCGACCGTGGCGGAGACGCCGGGCTCCGTGCGAGCCGGGGCCCGGAGCCGGACGAGCTCCACGTCGCCGACCGTCGCAGGCCTCGGCTCGACCCACTCGAGGGCCCCCATCTCCGGCGAGAGGAGCAGCGGGCCAGGATCGGCGCCCGTCCAGCGGCCGTCACCCATCAGGACCACGCGCCCGGGAGGACGGCGCTCGGCCGTGATCACGGAGCGCGCCAGGGCGGCCGCCGCGGCGACCTCGCTGGCGAGGTCGCTGTCCGGCGACGCGAGCCATCCCGCGCCCTCACCGCGCAGCGCCTCGAGGAACCCCCCGGCGCTCCCCGGACCGAAGCGCCTCGTCGCGCCGGTCGCGAAGGTGATGAGGAGCACGTCCTCCCCCGCTCGCGTCGCCGCGAGGGCCTGGGCTTCGAGCTGACCGACGAGATCGATCGCCGCGGCCGGCCGCGAGCGCGTGACGCTCGCGGAGAGGTCGACCAGCAGCGCACGCACGGGCGGCGGGGCGTCCTCGCCCGTCGCCCCACCGGTCGGCGCGCCGATCCACGCGGCGAGGCCGCCGAGGGCGAGGAGCAGAGTCCCGAGGACGAGGGCGTCCAGCCCGGCCGCGCGCCTTCGCGCCATCAGGCAGGCTGCGCCGGGTCAGCGTCTCGCGCCGCGTCGGCCAGCGGGGCCTGGCCGAGGCGGGCTGCAGAACGGATCCATCCGCCGCCGAGGGAGAGGTCTCCACCCTGACCGGCCGCCTCGTCCAGCTCGTAGAAGGCCGCTCCTTGGCCCGGCGCGATCGCCATCTGCGGGTCGTCGAAGGTCACGGTGGCGCCCGCCTCGTCGAGCTCCACGGTGCAGGGCGTGGGCCTGTGGCGGTAACGCACCTGGACCGTCGCGCGGAAGCTGCCGCCGACGGACGGCGGGTCGAAGCCGATCCAGTTCAGCCCGTCGACGCGCATGGACTCCGCCTTGCAGTCGTTCTCGGTGCCGACGACGACGAGCCCGTCTTCGGGGTGGGTCTCGACGACGTACATGGGCACCCCCACGGCGACCCCGTGCCCGCGGCGCTGCCCGATGGTGAAGTGCTCGGTGCCCTCGTGAGGCCCATGGTCCTTGCCGAAAACATCGACGATGCGGCCCGGGTGGAGCTCCACACCCCGCTCGGAGAGCAGGCGTCGGTAGTCGTTGGACGGGACGAAGCAGATCTCCTGGCTGTCCCTCTTCGCGTGGGTTCGCAGCCCGGCGTGCTCGGCCATGGCGCGCACCTCTGGCTTCTCCATCCCGCCCAGCGGCGTCGCGGTGCGCGCGAGGTCCTTCTCGGCGACGGGGAAGAGCTGGTAGGACTGGTCCTTGTTGCGGTCCACGCCGCGCCGCAGGCGGACCCGACCGTCCTCGATGGAGATCCGCGCGTAGTGCCCCGTCGCGACCCCGGCGCAGCCCAGCTGCTCGGCGAACTCGATGAGCTTGCCCATCTTGAGGTCGCGGTTGCACACGGCGCAGGGGTTCGGCGTCCGGCCCCGGCCGTACTCCCCGATGAAGTAGTCGATGATGTCGCCGAACTCCTCGGAGAGGTCGACCGCCTGGAACGGGACTCCGAGCTTCGCGGCGATCATCCGGGCGTCCCGCGCGTCCCCCAGGGAGCAGCACGACTTCTTGGAGGCCTCCGCCTCGTCCTCGACCTTCACGCCGTTGCGCATGAAGAGCCCCACGAGGTCGTGGCCCGCCTCCCGGAGCATCCAGGCCACTGCGGAGCTGTCCACGCCGCCGCTCATGGCGACGACGAGGCGCTCGGAGGGATCGAACTGGGTGGGGTTCATGGGCGGCGGCGGACGCGCGGGCGCGGCCGACACTCTAAGGGGCCGGCCTCCCGGGGTGGCGCAGCCCCTTCCATAGTGCCCGCGCCATGGGATTCACCGCCAGCGCGGCGGTCTCGCGGCGGCAAGCCGTGTCACCCAGCTCGGTGCGCCGCGTGAGGACCCGTGAGCCGGTCCGGCTCCCAACGGAGCTTCCGTGGAAGTACCCTCTTCGCCCACCGCCCCGCACCGCGAGCCCTCCCAGGGCCGGACCCGACTGCACCATGGCACCGACCGCCTCCCCCTCCTCCATCACCCTCCCCCTCCCCCTGGACCTGCTCCAGTCCGTGAGCGAGACGCTCGAGCAGCAGGGAGGCGCCGGGGAGACGGCGATCGACGCCAGCCCGGGCGCGAACCCGGCCAACCAGAACGCGCCGGCCCCGAAGGGCCTGCTCGGAGGGGCCTGGCCGCTGCTCGCGATCGGCGCTGTCGTCTGGTTCCTGATCTTCGCGCCGGAGCGCAAGGCCCGGAAGAAGCGCGAGGAGATGCTCGGCGCGCTCAGGAAGGGCGACAAGGTCGTGACCACGGGCGGCCTCCACGGGCAGATCGCGGACGTTCGCGAGAACGAGGTCGTCATCAAGTGCGGCGAAGTGCGACTGACCTTCTCTCGCTCCTCCGTCCATCAGGTCCAGGGCGAGGACGAGAGCGCCTGAGAAGAGCGACGCGGCGCGTCCTGGTGGCCACCGCGACGCGCTGTGCGCCGGCCGTGCTCCTGGAGCGCTGGCTCCTGGCAGGCCCGCCCGACGGCGCCTCACGCTGGCGGCTGACCGGCGAGGGCGTGGGCCGCGTGGGTGAAGAGCTGGCGGCGCGCTGGCTCCGCGCTCGGGGTCTTCGCCTTCTCGGGCGGAACCTCCGGGCTCCCGAGGGCGAGCTCGACCTCCTGGCTCTGGAGGGTGCGGACCTCGTCGTGATCGAGGTCAAGACCGGGTGGAGCCCTGCCTCGGCGTCGGAGAGCTCTCCCTGGCGACCTGCCGGCCGTCTCCGGAAGGAGGCGCTGGCGCGCCGCGCGAGGGCGGCGGCCCGCCTCGGCAGACGAACGGGACGACGAGCCCGCGTGGACCTGGTCGAGGTCCGCGCCCTGGCCGGAGAGCAGCGCGTCGAGGTGACGCGATGGAGCGACGTCGGGCGCGTTCCCGCCCGGCACGGGCTCTGAACGCCACCGGCGCGGGGCCCTGTTCAGGACCCCGCGCCGGCGGAAGAGTGGACGCCCCGCGTCGGGGCGCCGTGGGATCACTCGCCAGCGGGTGCGGCGGCCTCCTCGAACGTCTGGCCGAAGATGCCCGCGATGCCCTTGGCGAGGCCAGAGGCGTTGCCGGTGAGCAGGGAGACCACGACCGGCATGGAGAGGAAGAGGACGAGGGCCGTCACGATGGCGGCACCCTTCACCCAGCCGGGCTCCTCCTCGGCCTCGGCCGTGGCCGCGGCGACGGCGCTCTGGCGCTTGATCGGGGCGGAGCCGGAGCGGGTCGAGGAGCGACGCGAGCCCGCGTCCTCGATGTCGTCGAGCTCGAGCTCGGCAACCTCTTCGACGCCGTCGTCGACGAGGGTCTCGACGTCGAGCTCCTGCGTGGCCATGCCGGTGTCGCCGCCGAGATCGGTCTCGTCCTCGAAGACGAGCTCGTCCGCGCCATCACCCAGGTCCACGAGGTCCCCGTCGAGCTCGGCGCGCAGTGTCTCCACGTCGGCGCGGCGGAGCTTCATGGTGTCGCCCTTGCGGAAGGCGCGGATCTCACCCTCCGAGACGAGGCGCTTGAGCTCCTCCTCCTTGAGCTTCAGTTCTTCGAGGGCTTCGTCAAAGCTGTAGAAATCGTCGGCCACGGGAACTCCTGGGGGGGGATCGATTGGGGGGGTTGGGACGAGGGGTCCTGGGTCGGTCGGCGCGAGCGCGCGCCGTCGTGGTGATGGGACTGCCGCGGTGCACGCAGCGGCCCCGTGTTCTCGGGGGAGCGGGCGGGTTCGCCGGACCTACTTGGTGTCGACCTCGCGCTCGAAGCGGCGAGCGAGGTCCTTGTAGGTGAGCGGCTTGCCGTCGATGGTCGTCTTGTCGTTGAAGCCGTCGAGCTCCATGTCGAGCTCGATCCGGCGCGCGCCCACCAGGCGGACGCTGTTGGTGCCCGCGGCGCCGCCCGAGGCCTGGTAGACCGCGAGCTGCTTCGCCTCGGTGTCGACGAGGTACAGGACCGACTGCCCGGTGATGTCGACGCCCGTCACCGCGATCATGCGGTTGTTGGAGTCCGAGGCCATCCCGGACGCCGTCATCGGGATCGGCCGGAGGTCCTCCTGGGGGCCAGCGGCCACGGCGGGGCCGAGGGCCATTCCGGCCACCAGGGCGCAGACGGCGCCTCCGGCGAACCAGGACAGACGGGCGGCGTGGGCTTGGCTGGGGCGGTCCATGGGGCGCGGTAGCTTAGCGTCCGTGGGTGGTTGCGGCCACGATCCGGCATTTCTGCCGCCTCGAACGAGCCCGGGGCGGGGGCGCCAGGGAGTCGGGCGATTCCTCACTCGCCGGGCAACCTGGGTCCGTCAGCCCACGACCTCGCCCGAGATCCGGTCGAGGAGGTCGTTCACCGACACCAGTCCGAGGAGTCGCTCCGGAGCGCCCTCGGCCTCCCCCGCTGCATCGGCTTCCACCACCAGGGCGATCCGGCGCCCGCTGGCGTGGAACTCCCCGAGGGCTCGCTCCACGGAGACCCCTCGCTCGAAGCGAGGCAACGGGCGGATCCGGCCGAGGACGTCGGGAGGCGGCGCCGCTTCGTCCCGGGAGAGGTCGTGGAGGACCTCCAGCTGATGGACGTACCCGAGGACGTCGTCGGGCCCCGGGGTCTCCCCCGCGCCCTCGCGGAGCACGGGCAGGCGCGAGTGGTGGGCCCCCACCAGATCATCCAGGAGCGCGTCGGCCGAACTGCCCTGCTGGAGGACCTCCGCGTCGGCCCAGGGCACCATGGCGGCCTCCACGGCGACGCCGCGCAACCGGAGAGCGTTGCTGGCCAGCTGTTCCGCGCGCTCGGAGAGCACCCCGTGCCGACGCCCCTCGGCGAGGAATCCGAGCACGGCATCCTTCCCGGCCGCCCGCGGCGCGACCACCTCGGAGCCCAGCCCGAGGGCGCGCTCCAGGAAGAGGGTGACCAGCCGGAGGACCCGCTCCAGAGGCCAGAACACCACCCGGGAGAGGGCGATGAGCGGCGCAGCGAGCCCGGTGAGCGCGTGCGGTCGCTGGCGGAAGACGTCCTTCGGGAGGGCCTCTCCGAAGAGGAACACCAGCGGCGTCAGCGTCAACGTGACCGCGAGAGCCAGCGCGCCGGGGTCGGTCAGCCCTGCGATGTCGGCGATGATCGCCTCGCCGACGTGGGTCGCCAGCTCGAGGGCGAGGTTGTTGCCGATGAGGATCGTGACGAGCAGCGCGGCCTCGTTCCCGAGGAGCCAGCGCATGAGTGCCGCGCGCCGCGAGCCGCCTCGCGCGTCGAGGTCGACCTGGACCCTCGAGACCCGGTAGAAGCCGATCTCCGAGCCGGAGTAGAGGGCGCTGAATCCGATCAGCAGCGCGAGCGCCGCGAGCTCGAGGGCGATGCTCATCCGTTGCTCCCCCCGGGTCGCGAACCCGCCGTTCCACCTCGCGTGACCACGCGGTCCTCGGAGCGACTCTGCAGCGTCAGGGTCACGACCCGATGGCCGCGCACCTCGTCGATGACGCCCACGAGCCCCGCCCCGAGGTGCACCTCGTCGCCGGCGCGCGGGAGTCGCCCGAGCGCCGCACTGACGAATCCGCCGACCGTCTCGAAGGCGGCGGGGACGACGTCGACGTTGAAGGCCTCGTTCCACTCGCGCACCGACAGGGCGCCGCTCACGCGGAAGCGTCCCTCCCCCACGTCCACGATCTCCTGGATCTTCTCCTCGTCCTCCACGCGGAGCTCGCCGACGAGCTCCTCGAAGACGTCCTCGAGCGTGACGACACCTGCGGTCCCGCCCCACTCGTCGACGACCACGGCCTCGGACACGTGGTCCAGGTGGAAGCTCGAGAGGAGCGACACGAGGCGCGCCATCTCGGGCACGAACTTCACCGGCATCACGAGAGCCTCCACGGCCCGTTCGCGGTGGACGAGCAGGGACCGGATCTCCAGCCCGCCGACGATCTGATCCGCGTTCCCGCGCACGACGGGGACCCAGGTGATGCGCTCGCGGCGCGCCTCCGAGAGCACCCTCGCGCGCTCCTCGTCCGGTTCGTCGGCGTCGAGGTCGAGCAGCACGAGATCGACCCGCGGGGTCATGGCCTCGCGGACGCGCAGGTGCTCGAGCTCGACGATCTCCCCGAGCAGGTCCGCCTCGCGGGCGCCGAGCACGCCCTCCGCCCGGCTCCTCGTCAGGACCTCGTAGAGGGCCTCGGGCGTCACTCCCTGCTCCCGGCGATCGTCCTCCCCGAGGAGAGTGCGCGCGAAGGCCAGCATCCCTGTGACGACGCTCCGCAGGGGCCCGAGGAGCTGGACCGTCGCCGCGACGGGGACCGCGGTGACGCCCGCGATCGCGACCGGCGCGCGAAGCGCGAGGGCCTTCGGCACGATCTCACCGGCCACGAGGAGGACGACCAGCGCGAGGAAACCACCCGCGAGCGCGCTCGACTCGACGCCCCGAGCGGAGAGGAGATCTCCGAAGAGCGCTGGCGCGAGAGCGAAGAAGGCGAGGTTGACGACCAGGTTCGCGAGGAGGATCGTCACGAGGAGCGCCCGGGGTTCGGCGAGGAGACGCCGGACCCGAGGCTGCGCGCCTGCACGGGCGGCCTCGTCGAGCTTGAAGAGCGCCGTCTCCGAGCTCGAGTACATGCCGGAAAGCAGCACGAGCAGCGCGAGGACGAGCCAGATCAAGACTCGCCTCCCGCCACGAGCTCCCCTCCGGGCCGGGGCAACTCGATCGTGACCCTGAGTCCGACCCCGGGCCGCCCCTCGAGGAGCACGCGCCCGCCGTGGGCCGCGAGGATGTTGTGGACGATCGCGAGGCCGAGCCCCGTGCCCTTGCCCTGCTCCTTGGTCGTGAAGAAGGGATCCGCCACCCGTGTCAGCAGCTCCTCACCGATGCCCGGTCCGTCGTCGGCGACGACGATTCGAAGAGGCCCCTCGGCCGCATCGAGTGCGCCGTCGAGCTCCACGATCACTCGCCCCGGGCCACCGCAGGCATCGCCGCTCTCCCGGGCTCCCACGATCGCGTCCACGGCGTTCACGAGCAGGTTCAGGAAGGCCTGGCCGAGCTCGTTCGTCGAGCCGCGGACGTGAGGCATGGATTCGAGGAGTGCGCGCGCTTCAGCACCGCTCGCGTCCTTGCCTTCGCCGCCGCGCTGGAGCAGCAGCTCGATCTCCGCCCCCTCCGCCCGGTGACGCACGAGGCCGATCGCATCGCGCAGGGGGCGGCCGAGGGCCACGTCGGCGAGGGTCGCTTCGCGGGGCGAGAGGCGCAGCAGCCGTCCCACCGTCTCCCCCATGCGCGTCAGCCCGCCGCTCACGAGCTCGAGGTACTCGGCCCTGCGCCCGTCCTTGATGTCGGGCCGCTTCAGGGCCTCGACCGCGTTGATGAGACCGCCGAGTGGATTGTTGAGCTCGTGCGCGATACCGGCCGCGAGCTCGCCCGTTGCCGCGAGGCGACGCTGGGTCATGGCGGCCGCCTCCGCGGTCCGGACGCGTTCGGTCGCCTCGGCGACGGCCTCCTCGAGCTCGGCGTTGTAGCGCTCCATGCGCGCGGCCATCTCGTTGAAGCGGTCTCCGAGGAGGCCGAGCTCGTCACGCCGCTCACCCAGGAGGGTGACGCGCGCGGACATGTCGCCTGCCTCGAGGCGCTGCGCCGCGCCGGCGAGGCGCTGCACTGGATCGAGCACCAGCCGGCGCAGCAGCACGAGGAACCCGAGCGCGACCACGAGCAGCGTCGCGCCGAAGAGCGGGAGGAGCTGGTCCGATGCCGAGGACGCGAACTCGACCGGGCGATCCCACACCACGACCCCGCCCCAGGCGCCGCCGCCGGGCCGGCGACCGAACGGCAGCACGCGCTTCGCGCCGTCGGTGATGGGTTCCCCGGTCTCCATCGCCGCGGCCACCTCGCCGAGCAGGTCCTGCTCGTCGAAACGGTTCCGCCGCGCCTGCCCCCCCAGCGGATTCAGGTAAACCCCGTCGACGCGCCAGCGCCCGGTGGCGTCGCGCCGCGGCTCCTGGACCACCAGGACGTCGTCGAAGCGCCTCCAGCCACGCCAGTCGAGGATCTTGCGAGCGCGGATACGCCCGAAGATGTCGACGACCTCCGAGAGGTGCGTCCGCAGCTGGAGGGAGTAGTCGCGGCCGATGTCCTCGGCGTCTCGCTTGACCGCGGACTGGAACGTCCAGAGCAGCAGCAGGAAGACGACGGCGTTCGCCAGGACGATCGCCCCGACGATCGGCGTCCTGATCGAGCCGCGCGGGCCCGATCGGTCTCTCGGTGGATCGGCGCCGTCGGGCATGGACTCAGCGCTGGGAGCCGATGGTCTTCATCATCTCCGTCATCGGCAGGATCATCGCGAACAGCAGGGCTCCGATCACCACGGCCATCATGATGAGGATGATGGGCTCGAGGACCCGGAAGAAGGTCTCCAGCCGGCGATCGACCTGGACCTCGTAGGCGTCCGCGATGCGCAGGAGCATGGTGTCCAGCTCCCCGGTCTCCTCGCCGACATCGACCATGTTGGTCACGACGTCGTCGAACAGCCCCGTCTCGCCCATGGGCCGCGCGATGCCCTCACCCTCTCGTACGGTGCGACGGATGTCCTCGACCGCGTCCGTCAGGACCTCGTTCGGGCTCGTGTCGCGGCAGATCCCGAGGGCGTCGAGGTGCGGAACACCCGCCTGCACGAGTGTGCCGAACGTCCGCGCGAAGCTGGCGGTGATCGTCCGCTTGAGGATGCTGCCGATCAAAGGGATCTTCAGCTGAACCCCGTGCCACCAACGGCGGTAGCCCCGGCTCCTCTGCGCGGCGATCGAGTGGCCGAGGAGGAGCAGCGGGGGGATCCCGATCACGAGGTACCAGTACTTGGACCCCGCGTCGCTGAGGGCGAGGAGGATCTGGGTGGGGCGCGGCAGGTCGACGCCGTAGCTGTCGAAGATCTCGCGGAAGCGCGGGATGACGAAGACGATGACGATGACCACGGCGGCGATCGCGAAGAGGATCAGCGCGCTTGGGTAGAGCATCGCCTGCTTGATCTTCGCGCGGATCGTCGCGGCCTTCTCACGGAAGGTCGCGAGCCGGTCCAGGACCCGGTCGAGGATGCCGCCGGCCTCCCCCGCGCGCACCATCGACGCGTAGAGAGGATCGAAGGCCCTCTCGTGCTTCCCCATCGCCTCCGACAGCGGCGCTCCGGCGGAGACATCGTCGGTGATCTCGGCCAGTACGTTCTTGAACGGGCCCGGCTCGGTCTGCCCCTCGAGAATCCGTAGCGCCTTGACCACCGGGATCCCCGCCTCGGACAGCGTCGCGAGCTGGATGGTGAAGTCGGTGACGGTGCCGCTGCTGACGCGGCCCCCGAGCTTCCGCGCCGGGGGCGCCGCGGTCGCTGCGCCACCGCCGCCTCCAGCGCGCTTCGCGGGCGCGGGCCCGCTTCGTTTGATTCTCTTCGCCATGGATCAGACCAGCGTCTCGCGCAGGACCTCCTCGATCGTCGTCCGTCCCTCCGCGGCGGCCCGCAGGCCCACCTCGCGAAGGGTCTCCATTCCACCGGCCACCGCCGCCTCGCGGACCTCTTCGATGGAAGCCCCCGCCTCGATGAGGCGCCGGACCTCGTCGTCGACGTCCATGATCTCGAAGAGGCCCGTGCGGCCGCGGTAGCCCGTGTGGTGACAGGCGTCACAGCCACGTCCGTAGCAGAGCGTCGCGCCGCGCACGAGATCCGCGTCGGGGCCGAGATCCATCAGGAGATCGTCGTCGGGCTCGTAGGTCACCTTGCAGTCGGAGCAGACCGAGCGCACCAGGCGCTGGGCGACCACGGACTCGAGCGTCGCGGCGACGAGGAACGGCTCGATCCCCATGTCGACGAGGCGCGTGACCGTGCTCGGCGCGTCGTTGGTGTGGATCGTGGCGAACACGGTGTGGCCGGTGAGGCTCGCCTCGACCGCCGTCGCGCCCGTCTCGCGGTCCCGGATCTCCCCCACCAGGATCTTGTCCGGATCCTGGCGCAGGATCGAGCGGAGCACGCTCGCGTAGGTGACGCCGATGTCGTCGTGGATCGGCACCTGCACGATCCCGGCGATGTCGTACTCGACGGGATCCTCGACCGTGATGATCTTCGTCTCGGGCGTGTTCGCCTCGGAGAGCATCGCGTAGAGGGTGGTCGTCTTGCCCGAACCGGTGGGCCCGGTGACGAGCACGATCCCGTGGGGCAGCCGCGTCATGGCTCGAAGGGCGGCCTCGTCCCCGGGCTGCAGGCCCAGGGCCTGGAGGTCGAGGCTCACCGCCGAACGGTCGAGGATCCGCATGACGCAGCCCTCCCCCGACGCGCCCGGCAGGGTCGCGACGCGCAGGTCGACGGGGCGGCCGTCGATGGACAGCTCGATCCGACCGTCCTGGGGCACCCGCGTCTCCGTGATGTCCAGGTCCGCCATCACCTTGATGCGCGACACGAGCGGCAGCGCGAGGTGCGGCGGCGGCGCCTCGACCTCGTAGAGCGAGCCATCGACCCGGTAACGGATCCGGAAGACGCCCTCGAACGTCTCGAAGTGCACGTCGCTCGCGCGGTCGCGGATCGCGCGCTGGAGGATCGAGTTGAGCAGACGCACCACCGGCATGGCGGACGCCGCGCTCTCGGCGTCCCCGTCCAGCTGGGCGTCCGCCGCGTCGCGGATCGCGTCGGCGAGGGTCGCCTCCTCGCCGTAGTGCTCGAGCACCCGCTCCTTGATCGCTCCCGCGTCCGCGACGACCGCCCGGACCTGGAAGCCCGTGGTGAAGGCGAGGTCCTCGAGGACGGCGGAGTTCATGGGATCGGCGAGCGCGACCACGAGGGTCCCCGCTTCCACCCGCAAAGGCAGCACGCCGTAGGCGTGAGCCGCGGATCCGTCCACGGCCTCGAGGGCCTCGGACTCCGGCGAGACCTGCGCGAGGTCGACCGCCTCGAGCCCTGCCTGGACCGCCAGGGCCATGGTGACGTCGGATTCGGAGCAGGCGCCCATGGTCACCAGGCACTGGCCGATGAGCCCGCCATGACGGCGCTGCTCGCCCAGGGCCGCCTGGACCTGGCTCTCCTTGATCACGCCGCGATCCTTGAGGACCTGCCCCAGGAGCCGGCGTCCGCTCGCGGGCTCGCTCAAAGCCTCGACTCCAGGTCCCGGGGCTCCTGGGCGTAGTCGAGCGCCGTGCGCACGGAGATCTCTCCCTTCTTGACGAGGTCGTAGAGCGCGTCGTCGAGGGTCACCATGCCCATGCGGCGCGACGTCTGGATCGTCGACTGGATCTTGTTCGTCTCGTTCTTGCGGATCAGGTTGCCGATGGCCGCGTTGTTGATCATCACCTCGAAGCAGGCGACGCGGCCCCCGCCCTCGCGGGGCATGAGCACCTGGCTGACCACGGCCACCAGCGCCACGGAGAGCTGCGCGCGCACCTGCTCCTGCTGGTTGGCGGGGTAGGCGTCGATGATCCGGTTGATCGTGCGGGCGCTGCCGGTGGTGTGCAGCGTGCCGAACACGAGGTGGCCCGTCTCAGCCGCCGTGAGCGCGGCCGAGATCGTGTCGAGATCGCGCATCTCGCCGAGCAGGATGACGTCCGGGTCCTGGCGGAGCGCGCGGCGCATGGCCTCGGGGAAGGTGGGCACGTCGCTGCCGAGCTCTCGCTGGGTGACGAGCCCCTGACCGTGACCGTGATAGAACTCGATCGGATCCTCGATGGTGATGATGTGCCGATCGTAGCTCTGGTTGATCCAGTCGATCATCGTCGCAAGAGTCGTCGACTTGCCAGAGCCCGTGGGGCCGGTGACGAGGACCAGCCCGCGCGGACGCCGCAGCAGCTCCTGGACGGTCTCGGGGAGACCGATCTGATCGAAGGTCAGCAGCTTGTTCGGGATCAGGCGGAGGATCGCCGTGTGCCGGCCCCGCTGGCGCATGCAGCTCACGCGGAAGCGGTTGCCCGTCTCGTGTGCGAGGCCGAGGTCGGTGGTGCCGACCTCCTGCAGTTCCTCCCAGTGCTCGTCGTCGCAGAGCTCGCGGCACCAGGTCTCGGCGACCGCGTCGGTGATCGTGTCCGTCCCGATGGGCACCAGCTTGCCGTTCACGCGAGCGACGGGCGGGCGGCCAGGGTTGAGGTGGAGATCGGAGGCGCCCACCTCGATCGCCTGGGTCATGAGCTCTTGGGTGTTCATGGGATGGACTTGGGATCGCGGGCGCGGGGGATCAGGCCGTCAGGACCGAGGGGTCCTCGTCCGCGGGCAGCACGGATCCCCCGGCCACGCGGAGGACCTCCGTGACGCTGGTGACGCCCTCGGTCACCTTCCGGCCACCATCCACGAGCAGGGTGGAGAGGCTGCCGGACGCCTCGGCGGCGCGGCGCACGTCGTCGAGCGGTGCTCCGCGGAAGGTGAGGTCACGGACGGCGGCGTCGAGGCTCAAGCGCTCGTAGAGCGCGACCCGTCCGCGGTAGCCGCTCCCCTCGCAGGCGCGGCAGCCGCGCGGGCGCTTGAAGGTCAGCTTCTCCCCGGAGGCGAACAGGCTTCCGAGTCCGACCGCGCGGACCTCGCTCTCCGAGGGCTCGTAGCTCTCGGCGCACTCCGGACACAGACGGCGAACGAGGCGCTGGCCGACCACGCCCTGCACGGCCGCGGAGACCAGGAAAGGCTTCACGCCGAGGTCCACGAGCCGCGTGAGCGCGCTCGGCGCGTCGTTCGTGTGGAGGGTCGAGAAGACGAGGTGCCCGGTCAGCGACGCCTGGATCGCGATCTCGGCCGTCTCCAGATCGCGGATCTCCCCCACGAGGATGACGTTGGGCGCGCAGCGGAGCATCGCCTTCAGGATGCGCGAGAAAGACAGTCCGATCCGGGTCTCGACCTGCACCTGGTTGATCCCCCCGATGTGGTACTCGACGGGATCCTCGGCCGTGATGATCTTCACGTCCGGCCGGTTCAGCTCCTGGAGCGCGGCGTAGAGGGTCGTCGTCTTGCCGGAGCCCGTGGGCCCCGTGACGAGGACGATCCCGTTCGGCCGCGCGATCATCTTGCGGAACCAGCGCTGGTCCTCGGCGCCGAAGCCGAGGTGGCCGAGCCCGATCAAACTCTGGCCACGGTCGAGCAGGCGCATGACCATGGTCTCGCCGTGGTTGGAGGGCAGGATCGACGCCCGCACGTCGACGTCGCGGCCCTCGATGCGCAGACCGATGCGCCCGTCCTGCGGCTTGCGCTTCTCGGCGATGTCCATGCGCGCCATGATCTTGAGCCGGCTCATGAGCGGCGCGCCGAGGTGATCGGGGTGCTCGACGACATCACGGAGCATGCCGTCGACGCGGAAGCGCACGCGCACGCGGCCGTGACCGGGCTCGATGTGGATGTCCGAGGCCCGCGCCTCCAGCGCCTGCCGGAACATGCTCGTCACCAGGCGCACGATCGGCGCGTCGCTCCCGTCCCCGTCATCGTCGGCGCCGACGCCCATCGACATGGCGACCGCGTCCTCCGCCGCAGCGCCGTAGGCCGCCTCGATGGCGCGCTTCAGCGCGCTCGGCGCCGCGATCGCGCAGGCCACCTCACCGTCCCCCATGAGGAACTGGAGCTGGTCCAGCACGATCCTCTTCATGGGGTCGTCGATGGCGACGATGAGCTTGCCCGCCCGCTCCATCACGGGCATCAGCCCCTGCTCCTGGGCGAACTCGGCCGGCACTCGCTCCGTGACCGCCTCTCCGACGCGTCCCTTGGAGAGATCCACGAACGGCAGCCCCGCGGCCTTCGCCACCGCCCGGTAGACGGTCGCCTCGTCGGAGGCGCCGAGGGCCACGAGGGCTTCCTCGATCGTCTCCGCCGCCTCTCGCTGACGGGCGCGCGCCCGACGGAGCTGGTCCTCGTCGATGGCGCCGCTCTGCAGCAGGATCTCGCCGATGTCGTCGCTCAAGGGTCTCGGGAGGCCCCGGCGGAGCGGGGCGGGCGGGGGGAAGCGTCCCTCGAGGGAGCCAGGGGAGGAGGAGTCCCGACGCGTCGGAACGCGGCGGAGGGCCACGGGGTGCATACCCCACGGCCCTCCGCCATGTTACCGATCCCCTCGCCCGTGACCCAGCGCACCTCTCCAGGGTGCACCGGAACCGACCTGCGAAGCGATCGAGTCTCGCCTGGAGCTCAGAGGCCGCCGCCCGGCTTCTTCACCGCGGGCACCGGCTGCGGCTTCTTCACCGGCTGGGGACGCTGGGCGTTGCCGGCGAGCTTCCGGCAGACGCCGGAGAAGCGCAGGAAGAGCTCCGGATTGGCCGGGTGGCCGGTCTCGATCCGGACGCGTCCGCGGAACGCCCCGTCGGCGTCCTCCGGCAGACCCTGCAGGCGCAGCTCGACGTCGACCGCGTTGCTCCCGCTGACCGGCTTGACGTTCGCGACGAAGCTGTCGGCCCACTTGAGCTCCTGCTGACCCTCGGGGACCACGGAGACCTTCACGCCGGAGAGGTCGAAGTCGTCCTCGTGGGCGGTGAGGCGCGCGGATCGCACGACGGCCTGGCCCGGACGCACGAGGCCGAGCGAGATGTACTGCGGGGTCATCGAGAGCGCGCCGATGACGTTGTAGCTGATGTTCGCGTCACAGGTGTAGACGAGCGGCTTGCCGCCGTTCTTCAGCTTCTGCTTCGCGGCCACGGCCGGATCCGTGGAGATCTTCTTATCCGGCAGGGCGACGTCGCTGTTCATGCGGAGCATGAACCCGCCGGCTCCCTCGCGGGCGTCCGCGCCGATCGTGAAGGTCGCCGTCCACTGGTTCGATTTACCCTCCTCGTCGGGGTTCACCGCCACGACGTCGACGGAGAGCCCTTCCGGCACAGGCACGCGGCGCGTCGCGTCACGCGAGAGCGCCACACGCTCACCGCCGGACGTCCGGAACGTGATCCGCGCCGTCTTCTCCTCGCCCTGGCGGATGTTGCCGAGCTGCAGGTAGGGCGGCGTCGCGACGATGAAGGGCTGGATCGAGGCCTTCAGGGTCAGCGTCGTCGTCGCGGCCGTGCCGTCGTTGGAGTAGACCTGGATGCGCACCTGGGTGTCGTTGCGCTTCGAGCCCGTGTCGAGGGTCGCCTCGAGCTCGATGTCCGAGCCGGCCGCGATCGGCTCGCCGAACTTGTAGAGGACCGGCTCCGTACCCGCCTCCTCGCGGACCTTGATCTCACCGAGGGTGCACCCGCAGGTGGGGCTGGCCTGGGTGATGATGAGCGGCTCGGTGCCCGCGCTCTTCATGCGGAACACGTGGGTGAGCTGGTCGCCCTGGCGCGCGCGCCCGAAGTCGTGCCTCTCCGTGCCGAACTCGATCCCGAGCTTGGCGTTCGGGTTGCGCGGCGGACGCGGGATGGCGCCGTACTTGCCCGCCTGGGCCTGACCCGCTGCGCGCGCCTTGTCCTCGTAGTCCTTCTGGAGCGCCTTCTTCTTCTCGGGCGACAGCTCGGGGCCGAAGACCGGCTTCTCGACTGTCTTGCCAGCCGGGACCGGCGCGGCGTCGGGCTTGCGCGGGACCGCGCTGCCGCGCGGGACCTTCGAGGACTTGGGCGGCGCGGTCTTGCGCCCGAGGCGGCTGCGCGCGGAGCGCTTCTTGGCGAGCTCCTTCTTCTGCGCCTCCTTCTCCTCCGCGGCCTTCTTCATGGCCCCCTTCTTCTGGGCCTCCACCTTCTTCATCGCCTGCTTCTTGTCAGCATCGGCGCTCTTCTTGGCAGAGGCGTCGTCCTGCTTCTTGGCGTCAGCGCCCTTCTGCTTGGCGCCGTCCTGTACGGACACGACGGAGCTGGCCTCGGCGTCTCCGGCGAGGACGAAACCCCCGATCCCGAAGCAGGACGCGGCGAGCAGGGCGGCGGGGAGGAGCGTGCGGCCGGAGCCGGCAGTGGGGTTGGAGCGTCGTTTCATGGTCCCGGTCGGGGCGCAGGAAGATTCGTGGCGGTCGCGGTTGGGCGTCCGCGGGGGTCTCCGGAGACAGCCACCATTGGCGGGGGCCATTCCGGACGGGCGGCGATATTCTGACGTGCCAGGTCGCGGGGATGGGTGTCCATCGCCCGACCACCAGCACATCGTCGTATGCAAGAGCCCTGCGTGCCCCCGATCGCCGAAAAGCGTCCCCCGGTCCCTCTCTCGGCCCACCAGATCGGCCCTGACGCCCCCGGAATCGCTTCCTGGGGCCGCCCGAGCGGTCTCCGGTCGGCCCTCCTGGGCCGGGTGCGACGGGCCCTCTCGGGCCTCGCCACAGGTGCAGCAGTGATCTGGCTGGCCGGCTGCAGCGTCCCGACTCCCACGGCGAGCCAGGGGCTCGACTACGGCTTCAGGACCCCGAAGCAGGCCTTCCGGTCGTTCCGTACGTCCGTCCAGGGAGAGCTGTTGGCCGAGGAGTACAGATGTTTTTCGAGCCTCTGGCGCCGGCAGAACGGGGTCACCTCGCTGCTGCGCTACGGAGAGGCGCGCGATGAGCTCATCGAGCGGATCCCCCAGCTCCGGTGGGCGGTCTACCGCGCCGAGGACCCCGAGCTCCTCATGCTCAGACCGCCCTGGGCCGTGGTCCAGGCGCGCATCCCCGGGCCGCTCTGGTTCAAGGATCGCTACCTGGCCGTGCGCCTCTACCGCCAGGGTTACTGGGAGGCCTTCGACGAGCAGAACCCCGACGTCGCCGCGTCCGGTGACACGGTCTCCGATCCCTGGAAGAGCGGGCTCTTCGGCTACGTCGATCGCTACGACAGCTTCCGGATCACCGTCGACGGGTTCTCGGAGTTCACCGAGGACACGTCCCCGGAGGCGATCCTCGAGATGCGCGCCGGGTACGAGTGGAAGATCTTCAAGGTCGAGATCTTCGACGAGCCGCTGCCCGCCGGCGCGATCCTGGAGGACTGAGGGCGACGGGCCTCAGCGCCGGCGCGAGGCCTGGGCCCGGACGAATTCGTCGAGCGGGAACTCGACGTCGATCTCGACCCAGCCAGCGCCGGCGGCGAGGGCCACGGGATCGTGGCTTCCTTCGAGCGGATAGCTCTTGATGACGCCGCGGCGCGCCTCCTCCACGTACCAGCGCACGTCGTAGCGCCCCGGGAACATGATCGGGACCTCAGCGCTTCCCTCCGCGTCGAGGACCGCGGACAGGGTCCCCTCGAGCTCGGACGACGCCGCGCCGAGGACCTCGAAGATCGGATCGAGTTCCAGGGGGTGGAGCAGGACGTGCACGTTCCAGCGCTCGGGGTCCGGCCGAGGGCCGCTCGCCGTCACGACCGCAGTGGTCCCCGGTCCAAGCATCAGTAGGGACCCATCGAAGACGCCCTCGAAGACCTCCGGCTCCGCGCCGGGGACCAGAGCCACCGCGTCCACGACGTCGTCGGTCGCCAGCAGGAGCGCCCGCCCGTCCGTCACCGGCACGACGCTGCCGAAGACCACGTCCTCGGTCAGCCCGGCCGATCGGCGCCAGGCGACCCGGCCCGCCGCGACGGGGCGATCGTCGGGACCCAGGAGGTCCAGCACGATCGGGACGACGCGCCCGCCGAGGTCGATCGGATCCAGCCTCGGGTCGGTGGCGCCGATCGAGTCCACGACGACGCCCCTCGCCTCCCAGACGATCTCTCCTGCGCCCAGCTCCACGGAGACATCAGCCGTCCCCATCGGGAGCCCGAAGCACTCGAAGCGGCCGCTCGCCTCGACCTCGACGGCCTCCTCCATCGCGAACTCCCCCTCCGCGGCGCGCGCCCTCACCTTCAGGAAGAGGCTCCCCGAGGGGATCTCCTCGAGTCCGTTCAGCGCCACCCGCCCACGCAGCACGCCGCCGCGATCACCGCGGTGCCTGAGGCGGTGGATCGCGTCCTGCCGGTAACGCACCGCGCGATCGGCGGCCTGCGTCGAGTACCACCCCCACGCGGCGACGAGCAGCATGGAGGCGGCCAGGAAGATGCGCGTGGGGAGCGCCATGGTCCAAGGTTATCCCGGGCCGGCCTGCGACGCGGGTTCGCCCTGGATCAGAGCTCGTCCGCAGCGTCGCCCGGGCCGAGATCGCGGCGTGAGCGCAGCAGCCGCGCCGTGGAGGCGCGGATCGACTCGAGGAACGGCTCGAGGGCGTCACCGGAGCGAGCCGCCAGATCGTCGCGGTTCGCGCGACACCACTCGCAGCCGATCTCGTCCACGTGGAAGCCCACGAAGGCCGCCGGCCCCTCCTCGAGGGTCCCGGCCACGGAGCGGGCCAACCAGTGACGCGCAGGGCAGCTGACGCGCGCGCTGGCCCAGACCTCCGCCACGTCGAGGGGGACGTCGCCGTCCTCGGCGAGCTGTGCGAGGGACGGGACGACGTCGCCGGACTCGTCGTCGCGCGCCACGAGTTCGCGGAGCCTCTTCAGCGCGCGGAACTTGATCCCGGCGACGGCGGTCTCGTCCCGGAGGCCGAATCGCTTCCAGGTGTCGCGGTTCCGCCAGCCCCCTCTGAAGAGGGCTTCGACCACCATGAGCCTCGTGAACTCCCCGGCAGCCCACGTGTCCTGGACCCACCGCGCCAGCGCCGCCTCGAGCAGCTCTCGACCACGACCCTCGAGGTCGGTCCGCCGCACGATCCGGCTCGGCGACTCGTCGCCTGACGCGAGGTCCTCGATCCGCAGCCCGCCGGGGTCGTCCGCGGAGTCCGCGTCCGCGCCGGTCCCGACGAATCGGTGGCGGCGCATCTGGTCGATCGTGCGATTGCGGCAGATGCCGAAGAGGTACTGCTCGAAGGTGAAGCGCTCGTCGAAGTTCGCGATCCCCCGCACGGCCCCCAGGAACACCTCCTGGACGACATCGTCCCGCGTCTCCACGTCGGGGACGCGGCGCGCGACGTAGGCCACGAGCCGGCCGGCGTAGGCGCGTTCGACCCGGGCCCACTCGTCCTCGTCGAAGGCCGCCAGCTTCGGCACGTCGGGCGTCCACTCCGTACCCATCACGCGCCACCCGCCTGCTCGAGCACGAAGAGGCCGAACATGCCGACGAGGGTCGCCCCGAAGCCGACGCCGACCATGATCAGAAGGAACACGGCGAATCGCAGCGCGCGCGCCAGCGCGCCTCCTCGCTGGCTGCGCACGAGATGATCGGTGACGTAGCGGAACCCGCCGACGAGCGAGCTCGTGACCGCGACGATCACGGCGAGGAAGACGTCGAAGCCCACGCGGATGGTCTCCAGCATCGTGGATCGCAGCCCCCCAGTCACCTTGGGCGGCACCGGGATGACGCTGATCGACGCGGGTCGCGGGCCGTCCTCGGCGGCAGCGGCCTCGGCCCGCGTGCGGAGCTCGCGCACGAGCAGGCGCGCGCGCCCGGCGGGAGAGCCGGGGTCGATCTCGGCCGAGCCCTCGTCCCCGCCGTCCTGGACGGTGT
This sequence comes from Planctomycetota bacterium, assembly GCA_965662915.1. Taxonomy (GTDB): domain Bacteria; phylum Planctomycetota; class UBA1135; order UBA1135; genus Saltatorellus. The sequence continues at coordinate 20,688 of CBFIJG010000058.1, forward strand.
AGCCCCCGGCGAGGATCCCTGCCCTCGATCCGGAGGCCGGTACCTCGTGCTCCGCCGGGCGCGTCGAAGGGGCCGCCTCGTCCGAGGCGGAGCGCACGCGCTCGTGGGCCGCGAGGGTGAACACCACCGAGTCACCGGGGCGCGCCGTCTGACCGAGAGCGTCGAGCAGCTCCACCACGGACCCGAAGCGGTCGTCCGGATCGAGCCGCAGGCATCCTTCGACGGCAGGCCGCGCCACCGACGGGAAGCCGTCGGGGAACTCCGGCGGCTCGTCCGTGTCGCGCAGCACCAGCCCGCCGTGCTCGTCGGGCCGGAACGGAAGCCGCCCGGTGAGCGCCTCGAAGAGGATCACACCGAGGGAGTAGATGTCAGCGCGATGGTCCGCCCGGCTCCTCAGCATCTCGGGCGCCATGTACATCGGGGTCCCGCGGCCGAAGGAGAGGGTCATGCGCCCGCTGTCGAGCAGCTTCGAGAGCCCGTAGTCTCCCACGCGCGCGCTCTCGCCGCGGAGGAAGACGTTGCTCGGCTTGAGGTCGAAGTGGACCAGGCTGCGCTCGTGGAGCGCGAGCACGCCGCGCGCGGCCTGCACGAAGACCTGCAGCGCTTCCGCCGGCGCGAGGTCCCCGCGCTTGAAGCGCTTGGCCAGGGTCTCCTCTCCGGCGTACCCCATGATCAGGTACGGAACGTCCATCACGACGCCCAGGTCCTCGATGGTCACGAGATTGGGGTGATCGATCGCCGCGAAGTGACGAACCTGGTCGAGCTCGCGCTCGACGGCCTCCTGCTGTTCGTCGTTCTCGACCTTCAGGAACTTGATCGCGTAGGGCTTGCCGATCGAGCTCTTGCGCGCCTTGTAGACGTCACCGAACGCCCCGCCTCCGAGTCGATTCTCGATCTCGTAGCCGGGGATGAAGTCCGGGCGTCGGAACGCGTTGTAGAAGGCCTCCCAGTCCATGGGCCCTGGACGTTACATCGCGCCGGGGGCGGCCGTCATCCCTCCTTTCACCCCGCAGAGGGGAGGAGGGCCACGCCGAAGGGCGCGAGCCGGTCGGGAGCCGCGCCGAAGGCGAGATCGAGACGGGCCAGGACGGGCAGAGGCACGAGGACCTCCATGGCCGGCTCACCGCCCGCGGGGCGCACGCCGCCCTCGCAGGACCAGCGCAGCGCTCCGCCATCGAGCTCGAGGCAGACGTCGTGTGCAAGGCCGTGGACGCCGAAGTGAGCGCCCTCCCGGCCCGAGACACGGACGCGCCCCC
>CBFIJG010000059.1:0-21862 GCA_965662915.1 Planctomycetota bacterium
CCGGCCGCCCCGACGCCGGCCTCACCGCGATGGTGACCGGCGCGCTCCAGGCGGTCCCCGCGCCGCGGCCCGGCGACGTCCAGGCCGCGATCGACGACGCGCTCGCGTGGCTCGTCACGCTCCAGGACGAGAGCGGCGCCATCCATCAGGGGCGCCTCAAGAACTACGTCACCTCCGCGGCGATCATGGCCCTCGCCGAGGAGTCCGCGTACGCGTCGCAGGTGGCGCGCGCCCGCAAGTTCATCGAGAAGCTCCAGGCCGACGGCGGCGAGGGGTACTCAGAGGGCGATCTCTTCTACGGGGGCATCGGCTACGGCGGCGACGAGCGGCCGGACCTCTCGAACCTCCAGATGGCCATGGAGGCCCTCGTCGCGGCCGGCGCCACGAAGGACGACCCCGCCATGAAGAAGGCGCTCAAGTTCCTGGAGCGCTGCCAGAACCGCTCGGAGACGAACGACATCGCGCTGACCCGCAAGGGCATCGTGATCAAGTCCGGTGACGACGGCGGCTCGGGATACGCGCCCGGGGACTCGAAGGCGGGCTTCATCGAGCTCTCCGACGGGACCAAGGTCCCGCGGTCCTACGGGTCCATGAGCTACGCGCTCCTCAAGGGATTCGTGTTCGCCGGGCTGGAGCGCTCCGACCCCCGCGTCGAGGCCTGCTGGAAGTGGCTCAGCGACCACTACACCCTGGACGTCAACCCGGGTTTTCAGACGACGTCGGACCCGCTCGCCCCCTACCGCGGCCTCTTCTACTACTTCAACACGATGGCCACGGCCCTCGACGTCTACGGCGCCGAGGTGATCGTCACGCCCGACGGGGTCCGCCACGACTGGCGCGCCGAGCTCGCGGGCCGGTTGATCGCGATGCAGAGCAGGACGGACGGCTCCTGGATCAACCGCAACGCCAGTGCGTGGTGGGAAGGCAACCCGCTGCTCGCCACCGCCTACAGCCTGCGCGCGCTGCGCTCGGCGCGGCCGGCCCGCGACTGAGCGCCTCCACCCGGCGTGCGCGGTGACCGCTCATCGCCGGGACGAGGGCCGCGAGCCGCCGATCAAGATGCGGGGCGCGGCTCTCTCTGGAGCCGCGCGGTGGTTATCGTGCGCCCATGGCGATCCAGGACGAGTTCCGCGCGCTCGACACCGTCGAGGGCTTCGCAGTCGAGGGGGGGCAGCGCGCGCCCCGGACCCTCGAGCTGGGCGAGGAGGGCATCCGTGTCCCCGGCGGGGCGCTCGTGACGTGGCGCGGCGCCCGGCTCCAGAAGGACGAGGCGGACGACGCCCTGCTCGTGCTCGGCCGAGGACAGGTCCTCGGCTCGACCGACCCCCGCTTCCTGCGCGCGCTCGAAGGCGCGGCAGGGAACGAGCTGGACCGCGAACTCGCGCGCCTGCAGGGGCTCCCCACCGGCTGGAGGGGCTCCGGGGTGATCGGATGCCTGGTGTTCTTCGGGCTCCTGAGCTGGGGCGCGACGAGCGTCCCCGGGTGCTATCGCGCAGCCGTGGACAAGACCGTCGACAGCATCGGCTTCGAGACCGACGAGAGCCTCGGTGAGGCCGCCCAGGAGTCCATCGACGAGCAGATGAACCTCGGGCCCGAGCTCGAGGACGAGGAGGTGCTCGAAGCCCTCGAGGCCATGGTCGAGCGCCTCGCGCCGCACTTCGAGGGGACCGATCACCCCGCTGACCAGGTGACCTGGCGCATCCGCGTCGTCGAGAGCGAGACGCCGAACGCCTTCGCGCTCCCCGGCGGTTACATCACCGTCCTCACCCAGCTGATCGAGGACGCGGACAGCCCCGACATGGTGGCCGGCGTGCTCGCGCACGAGATGGCCCACGTCGTCCAGCGCCACGGATTGAAGCGCATGGCGAACACGGTCGGGATCTACGCGGGGATGCTCCTCATCTTCGGCGACGCCGGCGGACTCGTCGGCATCGCAGGCCAGCTCGGCACGATCCTCACGACGAAGTTCTACGACCGCGAGCAGGAGTCGGAGGCCGACCGCTTCGGCACCGAGGCCATGATCCGCTCCGGGCTCGACCCGGTCGCGCTGGGACGCTTCTTCCAGCTCCTCAAGGGGGAGTACGGCGAGGCGCTCCCCCCGAACCTCAGCTGGCTCAGCACCCATCCCGGCCACGACAGCAGGACCGCGGCCATCGAGGCGCTCATCGACGACGTGCACGCAGCGGAGGGTGCCCCGCCGTCGCGACCGCTGGACATCGACTGGGACGAGATCCGGCGCAGGGTGGGCGCGGAAGACGAAGACGAGGGCGAAGTCGACGGCGACTGAGCCGCGCCTCGAAGTCCCTCTCGGAGTCCGAGCGCATGCCGGCCGCCGGGCACGCCGACGCGGCGAGGGCCGTCGTCCCGGGAGCGGGCGTCACGGCCGCGATACCGACGCTCTTGTGGACCTGCTCGGCCCTCCTCCACCATGGTGAGACAGCAGGAGCCGGACCGTTCGGCTCCTGCGCACCCCTCGCGATCCTGCGCGACCCGTCAGATCATCGAGCGCCCGACGGCGGCTGCCACCACGCGGGCCTCGGCGACGAGCGTCGCGAGCTCCCCCGGTAGAAGAGCCTGGGCGCCGTCGCTCTTCGCCTCCCCGGGGCGCGGATGGCACTCCACGGCCACGCCGTCCGCGCCGGCGGCGACGGAGGCGCGCGAGAGCGGCGGGATCAGCGCGGGGATGCCAGCCGCATGGCTCGGATCCACGATGACCGGGAGGTGGGTCCACTGGCGCAGCAGCGGCAGCACGGTCAGGTCGAGCGTGTTCCTGGTCGCCGTCTCGAAGGTCCGGATCCCCCGCTCGCAGAGGATGATCCCCTCGCACCCGTAGGCCGCCAGGTACTCCGCCGCCTGGAGCCACTCCTGAAGCGTGGCGGAGAGCCCGCGCTTGAGCATCACGGGCTTGCCCGCGGCCGCGATCGCCTTGAGCAAGGTGAAGTTCTGCATGTTCCGCGCGCCGACTTGAAGGCAGTCGATGTCGTGATCGAGGAACGCCGGCAGCTGCGACGCGTCCATGATCTCGGAGACGACGGGCATGCCCACGGAATCGCCCGCGGCCTTCAAGAGCCGCAGCCCCTCCTTGCCCAGCCCCTGGAAGGCGTAGGGACTCGTGCGGGGCTTGAAGCCGCCGCCGCGGAGCACGTGCGCCCCGGCGCGCTTCGCGATCCTGGCAGCCTCACCGATGATCTCCTCGCCCTCCACGCTGCACGGCCCCGCGATCACGGCCACGCCGCGTCCGCCGAAGGGCACGCCGCTAACGTCGACGACGGTCGGCAGGTCGCGGAACGCGCGGTCGACGCGGCGCCACGATCCACGCGGCTTCGTGATCGAGTCGACGTGTGGCGAGGCCGCGAGCCGCGCACGCGCCTCGCAGGGGACCGAGTCGACGGCCGCGAGGATGGGCCTGCGTGACTCGGGAGAACGAGCGGTGCGGATCCCCGCGGTCTCCAGCTCGTGCACGACACGCTGCAGCTCGGCCTCGGGCGTGTCCTTCTTGAAGGTGACGATCATCGCTTCAGGGAGAGCGTGGAGCCCTCGTGGATGGCCGCGAAGACCTCGGTGAGGCGCGCGGCATCGAAGTCGCCGTCGGCCCGCCGGAGGAGGTCCTCGATCGAAGGCGCGCAGGCCTCGAAGCTCGGCGCCGACGCGCACAGCCGGGCGCGCTCCTCGAGCAGCCGCAGCAGCGCGCGGTCCAGGGTGGTCAGATGAGTACGGAGCATGGATCAGAGGGTCTCGGGACCTGGAGCGGCGTTCGCGGCGGCGACGAGCGTGGTGACGCGGCGTTCGGCCTCGGCCGCCGCGGCGACGTCGGCCTCGGAGGAAGGCGCCGCCGCCCCGGCGCGATGGATCGCGTCCACGAGGGCCGATCCGACGATGGCGAGCTCCGCGCGGCCGCACAGGCTCGCCACCTGCTCCGGCGTACGGAGGCCGAAGCCGAGCCCGAGCGGGACACGTGGCGCCGCGACGCGCACCGCACCCAGGTAGTCACCGATCTCGTCGCCCACGGCGGTGGATCGCCCGGTGACGCCGACGCGTCCGACCACGTAGAGGAATCCGGTCGTCTGTCGCGCGGCCTCCGCGAGCCTGTCGGGACTCGTGGTCGGCGCGCAGAAGAGGGACAGGGTGAGGCCTCGGCGACGCGCGGCCTCGGCCAGCGCATCGGACTCCTCGACGGGCAGGTCGGGGACGAGGAGGCCATCGAAGCCAGCCTCCGCGAGCTCGTCGAGGCGCGCTTCGACGCCGCCGGAGAGCAGCGGATTGAGATAGCTGAAGCAGATCAGCGGCAGCGCCCCGCCGCCCGCCCGGTAGTCGCGTACGCACCGGATGACGCCGTCGAGAGTCGCGCCCCCGTCGAGAGCCCGGGCCGCGGCCGCCTGGAGCACCGGACCGTCTGCGATCGGGTCGCTGAAGGGAACGCCGAGCTCCACGCATGCCGCCCCCGCCCGCTCCACCGCCTCGAGCAGCAGGACGGTCCGCGCGAAGCCGCCGTCCCCGGCCGTCAGGTAGGGCGCGACGCCGGTGCTACCGTTCGCGAGCAGGCCCGCCGTGGTCCGTACCAGCCGGTTTCGATCCAGGCCCGTCACAGCCGATCCCCCAGGGCGCTGAGCACCGTGTCGAGGTCCTTGTCCCCGCGACCGGACAGGTTCACGAGCACCCTCTTGCCGCGGAGCTGCTCGGCGTTCTCCATGATCCAGGCCACGGCGTGGCTCGACTCGAGCGCGGGGAGGATCCCCTCGCGCTCGGCGAGCGTCCGGAACGCTGCGAGCGCCGCCTCGTCGGACGCCGCTCCGTAGCGCGCGCGGCCCAGAGCGTGAAGCGCCGCGTGCTCGGGCCCGACGGCCGGGTAGTCGAGCCCCGCGCTGACGCTCGTGGTCTCGCGGACCTGACCGCCGCCGTCCTGGAGCAGGTAGGTGTGCGTGCCGTGAAGGACTCCCGGCGAGCCGCCGCTGAAGCGCGCGGCGTGGGCGCCGGTCTCGACCCCTCTCCCACCGGCCTCGACGCCCACGAGTTCGACCTCCTCGTCGTCCACGAAGCCGCGGAAGATGCCGATGGCGTTCGAGCCGCCTCCGACGCAAGCCACGACCACGTCCGGCCTTCCGCCGGTCCGCTCCTCCACCTGGGCACGCGCCTCGCGGCCGATCACGCTCTGGAAGTCGGCGACGATCCTGGGGAAGGGATGCGGGCCGAGTGCGCTGCCGAGCACGTAGTGGGAGCCACCAGGGTCCTCGACCCACGCGCGCATCGCCTCGTCGACGGCGTCCTTGAGGGTCCGAGCGCCGCTCTCGACGAGCTCCACCCGCGCGCCCAGGAGCTTCATGCGCGACACGTTCGGCGCCTGTCGCGCCGCGTCTCGCGCCCCCATGTAGACCACGCACTCCAGCCCGAGCCGCGCCGCCGTCGTCGCCGACGCGACGCCGTGCTGCCCGGCGCCCGTCTCCGCGATGATCCGCGTCTTGCCCGCGCGCTTGGCGAGCAGGCACTGGCCGATGGTGTTGTTGAGCTTGTGAGCCCCCGTGTGCAGGAGGTCCTCTCGCTTGAGCAGCACCTCGGCGCCCACGAGTTCGGAGAGACGAGGCGCATCCGACAGCGGCGTCGCCCGCCCCGCGTAGGTCGTCAGCAGCAGATCCAGCTCGGCCTCGAACGCGGGGTCCTCGCGCGCCTCGAGCCACAGGGACTCGAGGTCGAGGAGGTTCTGCATGAGCGTCTCGGGCGCGAAGCAGCCCCCGAACTCGCCGAGCAGCGAGGACGCTCCACCCACGGGTCCGCGGAATCGCGTGGGCAACCGGAAGTTCGTTTGGGTCTGTGTCATGGCTCAGCGAACGGCGACGGGTGTGCAATGTGCAGCGGCGACGAAGCGCCTGACGGCGCCGGCGTTCTTCTCTCCGGGCGAGGACTCGAGACCGGAGGAGGCGTCGACCCCGACGAGTCCGGCCGCCGTCAGCCGCGGATCCAGCCCCTCCTCGATGATCTCGGCCGTCAGGCCCCCGGCGAGGAAGCAGGGCCCTTCGGCGAGCGCCGGGAGGACGTGTTCGACGGCGACGCGCCGCCCGCTGCCTCCCGGGCTCCACGGATGATCGAGGACGAACGCGTCGGCGACGCCGGCCCAGGCGGTGATCTGCGCGCGCGCGTCGGCATCCGCGCCGACGCGGCGGAGCACCACGAAGGACGCGGACTCCCAGTCGGCAGGATTTTCGTTCCCGCAGAGCTGAACGCGGTCGAGCCGCGCGCGCTCCAGCACGCGCTCCACCTCGAAGCGCGGCCGATCGACCGTCACGAGCACCCCGCGCGTGGCCGTCCCCTGCAGCGGCGCGGCGAGGGTCACGATCTCGGCGTCCCCGAGGTGCCGGGGCGAGCGCGGGTACGAGACGAAGCCGGCGAAGTCGGCGCCGGCCTCGACCGCCGCCGCGACGTCAACCGCCCGCGCGAGCCCGCAGACCTTCGCGGCGAGGGTTCGCTCGAAGTCCAGATGCCCGCTCATCGAGGCGCCTCCCCTGGATCTCGTCCCACTCGCCACCCGGCGAGCAGCGCGCCGGGATCCGACGCGCGCATGAGCGTCTCCCCCACGAGCACGGCGTCGGCGCCGGCGGCGGCCATCCGCGCGGCGTCCGCGGCGCAGCGGATCCCGCTCTCCGCCACGCGGACGTAGCTGGACGGGATGCGCGGGAGGAGCTTCTCCGGCACGGCGAGGTCGACCTCGAACGTCCGCAGATCACGGGCGTTCACCCCGACGCAGTCCGGCTGCACGCGCAGCGCGCGGTCGAGCTCCGCCTCGTCGTGCACCTCCAGGAGGACAGCGAGCCCGAGGTCCCGGGCGGCTTCACGCAGGTCGAGGAGCTCCGCGTCGTCGAGGCAGACCGCCAGCAGCAGCACCGCGTCCGCTCCCATGCGAACGCTGCGCTTCACCATGTCGACCCCGAGCATGAAGTCCTTGCGCAGCCGCGGGACCCCGGCGCAACCGGCGGCGACGAGATCGTCCGGGTGCCCCCCGAAGTGATCCGCCTCGGTGAGGATCGAGAGCGCGTCGGCGCCTGCGTCCGCGTAGGCCACTGCGCGCTCGGGAACCGTGAGCGCATCGCCGAAGTCCCCGGCGCTCGGGCTGCGCCGCTTGCACTCTGCGATGAACGACAGCCCGGGGCCGCGCAGCGCACGCGTGAAGCGCGTGACCCGAGCGGGATCGGGCTCCACCACCTCCGTGCAGGGGCCAAGAGCCGACCGACGCGCACGCACGCTCTCGATGATCGGGTCGAGGCGGGTTCCCGTGTTCCGCGAGCTGCTCACGACCGCACCTCCGCCGTCGCGGTGAGTCTGACCCACACCTCCGCAGCGCGCGCTGCAGCTCCCGAGTCGACCGATTCCTGGGCTCGCGCGAGCGCCGCATCCGCTTCCGATTCGACGCCCGCGACCAGCAGCGCCGCCGCCGCGTTGAGGCAGGTGGCGTCCCTCAGGGGGCCTGGCTCCCCTGTGAGAAGCGCCCGCAGCAGCAGCGCGTTGTGGCGGGCGTCTCCTCCCCCGAGCGCCGCCGCCGGCGCCTCCGCCAGTCCGAGCGCCCGCGCCTGGAACGACACCACCGGCGCCGCGCCGAGGCGTGACACGAGATTGTCGGGCTCGAGGGTGAGTTCGTCCGCCCCTCCCCCGCCATGAACGACGTACGCCGCCTCGGGCTCCAGCTCGATGAGGGCGTTCCCGAGGAGGTCGACGTGCGCCGGCGTCGAGACGCCGATCACCTGGCGGCGCACACCGCCGGGGTTGGCCAGCGGCCCCACGAGGTTGAAGACCGTTCGGATCCCCAGCGCCCGGCGAACGGGCGCCGCGTGACGCATCGACGGGTGGAACCGGGGGGCGAAGAGGAACGTGAAGCCGCACTCGGCGAGCGCCGCGCGGCTGACCTCGTCGGGCACGTCGACCGCGCCACCGAGAGCCTCGAGGAGATCGGCCGAGCCGCACTTCGAAGACACGCTGCGGTTGCCGTGCTTGACCACCTTGGCCCCCGCGCCGGCGGCGACGAAGGCCGCGGCGGTCGAGACGTTGAAGGTCCCGAGCCCGTCACCGCCGGTGCCGCAGGTGTCGACAGCGGCCGCTTCCCCGTGCTCGAAGGGCCGCATCGATCCCCGGAGAGCGAGCGCCACGCCAGCGACCTCCTCGGGACTCTCACCCCGCTGGGCCAGCGCGACGAGGAGCCCACCGAGGAGCGCCGGGTCGACGGCTCCCTCCAGCGACGCCCCGAAGATCGCAGCAGTCTCCTCGCGGCCGAGGTGGCCGCCGTCGAGCACTCGCTGGAGCGCGTCCTTGATTCGGTTCTCAGCGCTCGTCATCGCAGGCTCCCTCCCACGGCGTCGAGGGCCACCGACTCTCCCGCCATCGAGAGGAAGCGGCCGAGGAGCCGCGTCCCGAGGGGCGTGAGGATGGACTCGGGGTGGAACTGGACTCCGAAGCGCGGCATCGAGCGATGCTCGACCGCCATGACCGCCCCGTCCTCGGTCCACGCCGTGAGGCGGAGGGACCGGGGCAGCGCGGCGGCTCGAGCGCGCAGCGAGTGGTAGCGGCCGCAGGTGAGGGGCGAGGGCATCCCGTCGAAGAGCCCCTCGCCCGTGTGGTGGACGAGGCTCGACTTGCCGTGCATGGGCGCGCCGTCGACCTCCAGCGGGCCGCCCTCCGACTCGACCAGGGTCTGATGGCCCAGGCACACGCCGAGGAGCGGCGTGGACGCGGGGAGCGCTCCCACCAGCTCCAGGCAGATCCCGGCGTCCACGGGACGGCCGGGCCCCGGCGAGAGGACCACGGCCGACGGTTCGAGCGCGAGGGCTTCGGCGACCTCGAGCGCGTCGTTGCGCACCACGTGGACGTCGGCGCCGAGCATCCCGAGGCCCTGGTAGAGGTTGAAGACGAACGAGTCGTAGTTGTCGATCAGGAGGATCATCGGGCGGCCTCCGCGGCCACGGGTGCGGGCGCGCTCGCACCCTCGGGCTGGAAAGCCTCCGAAGCGGCCAGCTCGACCGCCTCGAAGAGCGCGCGGGACTTGTGCAGGGTCTCCTCGAACTCGGCCGCGGGATCGGAGTCGAGCACGACGCCGGCGCCCGCCTGCACGAAGAGCTCACCGCGCGAACAGACGATCGTCCGGATCGCGATGGCCATGTCGAGGTCGCCGGCGCGGTCCAGGTAGCCGAAGGCGCCGCCGTAGGCTCCGCGATCGCGCTGCTCGATCCCGGCGCAGAGGGTCATGGCGCGGACCTTCGGCGCTCCGCTGACGGTGCCCGCCGGGAAGGCCGCCTCGAGGGCGTCGAGGGCGTCCTTGCCGGCGCTCAGGCTCGCGCCCACGCGGCTCACGAGATGCTGGACGCGGGGGAAGCGCACGAGCCGGCGGTGCTCCTCGACCTCGACGCTGCCGAGGCTCGCGACGCGCCCCGCGTCGTTGCGCGCGAGATCGACGAGCATGTCGTGCTCGGCGCACTCCTTCTCGTCTCGCCGGAGCTCGGCGCCGAGGCGCGCGTCCTCCTCGGGTGTCGCGCCGCGGGGGCGAGTCCCGGCGATCGGGACCACCTCGATGTGGCCGTCCTTGATGCTCACGAGCCGCTCGGGGCTGGAGCCCACGAGCGTCACGTCGTCCGCCTCGAAGAAGAACATGTGCGGCGCCGGATTCACGAGCCGGAGCACCCTGTAGAGCGTGAAGGCATCTCCCTCGAAGCGCCGCCGGAAGCGCTGGGAGAGCACGCACTGGAAGATCTCGCCCGCGCGGATCGCCTCCTGCAGGGAGCGGACCCCCGCCTCGAAGTCCTCCCGGGACATCGAGGGACGCGGCGCGTCCTCCAGCAGCCGGAAACCCCGCTCGGCGGGCGGAACGCCCGCGAGTTCTCCCGCGAGTCGCTCCACGTGAGCCGCGGCGTCCCGGTGGTCAGCCTCTCCGCCGGGCGCCGCGCAGAGGATGGTGAGGGTCTGGGCGCCGTGGTCGAAGGCGACCACGTTCGGGTAGTGGTCGAAGAGCGCCTCGGGCTGGTCGAAGTCACGGACGGAAGGGCGCGGGACGCGCTCCTCCAGGGTCGAGGCCCACTCGTAGCTGAGGCTGCCGATCCACCCCCCGCGGAAGGGCGGCAGATCGGGGTGCACGGCGCCGGCCCCCGCGCTCGCGGTGCGCCGCGAGGCCTCGCGGAGAGCGTCGGACGGCCCGAGGGGCAGGACCTCCTCGGGGCCGCTTCCGATTCTCAGGGTGGCGCGCTCCGCCTCGCCGCGGAGCTTCCCGTCGGGATCCACCGCGACGAAGCTGTGGCTGGCGAGCCGCTCCGGTCCCTCGACCGACTCGAGCAGCGCGGCCTGGCGGCCAGCTGCCCGGAGCAGCTCGAAGGCGCGGACCGGCGTCAGCCGATCGGCGGGGTAGACCGCCCAGGCGAGCTGGTGGGCGGTCGCGTCCGCGGGAGAGGATCGTCGGAGGGGCTTCATGGTGGGAGGAGTCGGCGGCGGCGTTGGACGGCCAGGAGAAGGGGCGGCGGGAGATCAGCGAAAAGAAGCGGGCCCCCGAGAGAGATCTCTCGAGGGCCCGCAGGTGTTCGGTCGGTCGCGCTCGTCGGCGCGGGAGGCTCGTGTCGGCTCGGACGATCAGGACGCGCGAACCGGAGCCCCCGGGGAACACCCAGGGCCCTCGGGGCACCATCGCCAGGGCCAGGACTGGCCCGCGAACGTCATGTCTTCGCATCGAAGCATCGCTGTTCGGAACTTAGTGCGATGGGATGACCGCGCCACTCCCGCGCGCCTAAAAATCTCGCGCGGTGCGACCCCGCGCCCCGACGAACTGCCCCGATCCGAGCGCGAAGGGGCCGCCGAGCGACCGGTGCCTTCCGCCGTTCCGGCCGCCTCAGCGCGCCACTGAGATCGTCTTCGGCACCGTGAACTGCCGGTGGCCGTCCGCGCCTCCGAGGAAACCGAAGCCGCTCTGGCGCGCGCCGACCCAGGGCGTCGTCGCCGTTCCACCGAGGTAGCGATTCACGCCGACCTGGCCCGCGCGCAGGCGACGCGCCACGCGCTGGGCTCGCTCCGCGTCGGCGGTCCAGACGTTGGCCCCGAGGCCGTAGATCGTGTCGTTGGCCAGCCGGACGCCCTCGCCCTCGCTGCCGTCGAAGCGCGTCACGGACACCACCGGACCGAAGGTCTCCGCGTGCGTGATGGGATTGTCCTGGGCCACGCCCGTGAGCACGGTCGCGGGGTAGAAAGACCCCGGCCCCTCGGCCGGCTCGCCCCCCATCACCAGCCGCGCACCCGCCTCCACGGCTGCACGCACCTGAGCGTCCACGCGATCCCGCTGTCCCGTCGAGACCAGCGGCCCCATCTTGGTGCCCTTCTCGCGAGGATCACCGTGGGTCCAGCCCCGCGCGAGCTCCTCGACCTTCGCCTCGAAGGCTTCGGCGATCTCCTCGGCCACGTAGACGCGCTCGATCGAGCAGCAGACCTGGCCGGTGTTCCGCAGCGAATGGTCCACGGCGCATCGCGCGGCCTCGTCGATGTCCGCGTCACCGAAGACGACGAGCGGGTCCTTCCCGCCGAGCTCGAGCACGAGCCGCTTCAGGGAACCGGCGGCCTCGGACATGATGCGAGCACCGGTGTCACGGCTCCCGACGAAGCCGATCATGTCGACGTCCGCACGGACGAGCGCTGCGCCGACGTCGCCCGCCCCCTGGACCAGCTGCAGCACGCCCGCCGGGAGCACCTGCTGCAGGAGCTCCGCCAGCCGCGCACCGACCAGAGGAGTGTGCTCGCTCGGCTTGAAGACGACGGCGTTCCCCGCCACGAGCGCCGGCGTGAGGATCGAGAGCGGCATCCCGACCGGGAAGTTCCAGGGGGTGATCGCCGCGACGACGCCGAGGGGTTCCCGCAGGACCGTCACGTCCTGGGTGCTCGACTCGGGCCGCTCCGGCGCCAGGGCCGCCACGACCTGATCGACCTCGTCGGCGACCGAGCCCGCGTAGCTCTTCACCTCGCCCACGGCGCTGCGGAGGGTCTTGCCCATCTCACGCGTGATGAGCGCGCCGAGATCCTCCGCGTCCGCCGCGAGAAGCTCGCCGAAGCGCTTGATCCTCGCTGCGCGCTCCTCGATCGGCTGCGCGCTCCAGGCCCCCGCAGCGGCCCGCGCGTCCGCGGCCGCCGCTTCGACGTCCTTCGAGCTGGCGATGGGAACGTCGGCGATGGTCTCACCCGTCGAGGGGTCGATGTCGGGAAAGGTGGCGCTCATGGGCCCAAGGGTAGCCGCCGCGCATGCTGCGATGGCGAAAGCCGCAGGGAGCGCCGGGTGAAGAACGCGAGAAGGGCGGGCAGCTCGATGCGCTGCCCGCCCCCCTCGTGGACGTCTGGACGCTCTCGTCGGGGAGAGCCGCCTGATCGCTCTACTGGAAGACGCTCGCCCGATCGATCGGCCACAGCCGCGCGCGGACCTTGCCGCGCAGGTACTCATGGGGCACCTGACCGAACTCACGGCTGTCGGAGCTGCGGATCCGGTTATCACCGAGGACGAAGTAGCTGTCCGCCTGGACGACGGTGTCCACGAAGGCAAACGGATCGTTGGAACCGGGGTCCACGTAGGGCTCCTCGACGAGCTGGCCGTTGACCCGGACGAAGCCGTCGCAGATCTGCACGTGGTCGCCGGGCAGACCGATGACCCGCTTGACGTAGTCGAGCGAGGGATCCATCGGGTAGCGAAGCACCGCGATGTCGCCCCGCGTGGGACGCGTGAACAGATAGCTGACGTGATCGACGAGGATCCGGTCGCGATCCTGGATCCCCGGCAGCATGGATCCGCCGCGGACCTCGCTGAAGTTGAAGCAGAGAGCCCAGGCGAGCATCACCATGACGCAGGACTTGGCGCAGAACGCGAAGGCCTGCGTGCCGAGTCCGGGCCGGCGCCGCTCCGGCTGCGTGGTCTCGCGCGAGGCGGGCCGACGCTTCCTCCTGGCGTCCTCGAGCGAGGGCGCGAGCAGCGCGCTCCACCCCCCCGCGCGGTGGGACATCGCCCCCCCGCTCGCCCGGCCTCGACCGCGCCGATCCCCTCCGGCGCGGCGTTCCCGTGACCGGACGACAGCGCTCTCCCGGCCGCGCCCCTCGTGTCTGTCCCTCTTGCTCACCCGTCACGGATCGGAGGCGCTGGAGACGCGAATGAAGAGACGGACGCGCTTGAATTTCGCTTTCTTTGAGCGAGACCCGAACCGTCTCCGAGGGCGACAGATCGCTACATTCCGGGGCATGGGAACCGCATCCAACGTCCCCACGGGGGACACCTCAGCGCGCGAGCTCGAGCGACGGCGCGAGATCGAGCGCCAGCTCCTCGCCTACGAAGCGCCCCCCGCGCCCCTCAGCGCGGCCGAGCGCGCTCCCTTCCGGGAGCGCCTCACGGGCCTGCTCGTCGAAGCGGGCGTCGACGCGATGCTGATCGAGCCCGGCGGGACCCTCGAGTATCTCACCGGCGTCTCGTTCCACGGCACCGAGCGCCTCATGGCCGCCGCGGCCCTCGCGGACGGCTCGTTCGTGTGGATCTCCCCCGCCTTCGAGGCGAGCCGCGTCGGCGCGCTCTGCGAGGCGGCCTCCGGCTCGACCGCGCTCGCCGGGAACGTGATCCCCTGGGAGGAGCACGAGAACGGCGCCGAGATCTTCGCCGACGCCCTGCGCGAACGCGGCCTCTCGAAGGTCGTCGCGGATCCTGACGTCCGCGCGCGCTTCCTCCTCCCCATCGGCGAGGCGCTCGGGCGCTCGGTCGGCTCCGGCGCGGAGATCGCTTGCCGCCTGCGCGGGCCCAAGACCGATCGCGAGATGGAGATCCTGCGCTCCGCCCAGGAGCGCACCCAGGCGGCGATCCGCGCCGTGCACTCGGTCACCGAACCGGGTATGCGCAGCAGCGAGGTCGGTCGGCTGGCCCATCACGCCCAGCACGTCCTGGGACTCGACGGCACCTGGGACCTCTCGCTGGCCGGACCGAGCGGTGCGTTCCCCCACGGCGACTCGGTGGACCGAGAGCTCGAGAAGGGCACCGTGATGCTGCTCGACACGGGCGGGCGCCTTCACGGCTACTGCAGCGATACGACCCGGACCTGGGTCGTCGACGCGGAGCCCTCGGAAGAGGTGCAGCGTGTCTGGAACGCCGTCCGCGCAGCGCAGCTCGCTGGCTTCGCCGCGATGAAGCCGGGCGCGCGCACCGGGGACGCCGACGCTGCGGCCCGCAAGGCCCTCGCCGACGCCGGTTTCGACGTCGGCTACGGGCACCTCTCCCACCGGCTCGGCCACGGGATCGGCGTGGAGATCCACGAGCCGCCCTACCTGGACGGAGGTTCCGACGTGGTGATGGAGCCTGGCATGTGCTTCACCAACGAACCCGGCATCTATCAGCCCGGCAAGTTCGGCCTGCGAATCGAGGACATCTGCTTCGTGACCGAGGACGGCGCTGACCACTTCGGCGTCTGGCAAGAGGGCCCTGCCGCGCCGTGAGCCGAGGCCGTCCACGAGCCGCGTCGACCCTCGCCGCTGCTCTCCGGGTCGCGCGCAAGGAGCTCGTGGAGGGCTTCCGCGATCGACAGACCCTGATCTACACCTTCGTCCTGCCGGTCTGCATGTATCCGGCCCTGGGCTGGATCATGATCCAGGGGCTGCTCATCGCTCAGGGCCAGAGCAGCGCCAGGGACGTCACGGTCGGACTCGTCGCTCCCGCGGAGATCGCGGAAGAGGCGACGGAGGCCATCTCCGCCCTGCCCGACGATGGCGCCAGCGGCGGCCAGGTCGTGGTCCAGTCGCTCGACCTGCCGCTGGACGTCGACACTCTGGCGCTCCGGTCCGCGCTCGAGGAGTTCGACGCGATCGTCACCCTCCCTGGAGCCCCTGGCGGTCCGGAGACGGCCCGTGTGCTCTTCGACAGCACGCGCGCGAAATCGGGGACCGCCCGTGACCGCATCGAGAACTCCCTGGAGCGATGGGCGGAGGTGCTCCGCACCCGGGCCGCCGAGGAGCGGGCGATCGATCCGCGCGCGCTCGACCCGATCGAGATCTCCAGTGAGTCCGTCGCCGAGGAGTCGGACCAGGCGAACGTCGTCCTGTCTCTCATCCTGCCGATGCTGCTGGTGTTCATGAGCGTGATCGGCGCGTTCTTCCCGGCCGTCGACCTGACCGCCGGCGAGAAGGAGAGGCGCTGCGCCGAGACGACGATGCTCCTGCCGATCCCGATGACCGCTGTGCACCTCGGGAAGATCTTCGCGGTGTGCGCCTCGGCGATGATCGCGACGACGCTCAACCTCGCGGCGCTCGCCCTGTCCGCTGGCCACCTCATCGATCAGCTCTCCGCGGCCGCTGACCGGTCGATCGCGCTGGAGCTGCCGGTCGGCGCGCTGCTGAAGGTCCTTCCGCTCGCGGTCCTCTTCGCGTTCTTCGTGAGCGCCGCCCTGACGGGCTTCGCCAGCCTCGCTGCGAGCTTCAAGGAAGGGCAGGCTCTGCTCGGCCCGGTCCAGATGCTCTTCATCCTCCCGGCCATGACCGCCCAGCTCCCCGGTCTCGCCCTCGACACCACCACCGCGTTCATCCCGGTGGTCAACGTCGCCCTCGCCTTCCGCGGCCTGCTCGTCGGCGAGGTGGACGCGCTGCCGCTCGCGCTCTGCGCCGTCGTTCTCCTCCTCCTGGCCCTCGCCGCCATCTGGCTCTCGGTGCGCATCCGCAGCAACGAGAAGGTCGCCCTCTCGGGCGAGACGCTCTCCCTCGGCAGCCTCGTTGGACTCCTGCGCTCCAAGTGACCCGATGACCCAGCTTCAAGACACACCCTCCGAGATCGCCATCCACGCGAAGGGGCTGAAGAAGACGTTCAGGGACCCGGAACGCGGCGTGGTCGAGGCCGTCAAGTCCATCGACATGGACTGCCGCCGCGGCGAGATCTTCGGCCTGCTCGGGCCGAACGGCGCGGGCAAGACGACGACCTTGCGCATGCTCTCGACCATCCTCGCGCCGACCGCCGGAACGGCGCGGATCGACGGCGTCGACGTGAACGAGGATCCGCTCGAGGTCCGCCGGCGCATCGGCTTCCTCTCGGGGAGCACGGGCCTGTATCCCCGCCTGACCGGTCGCGAGACCCTCCGCTACTTCGGCGAGCTCCACGGACTCGAAGGCGCGCGCCTCGATGCCGCGATCGAGAAGACCGTCGTGGACTTCGACCTCTCCGAATTCGTCGACGGCCACTGCGGCAGCCTCTCGACCGGACAGAAGCAGCGCGTCTCGATCGCTCGCGCGGTCGTGCACGATCCCCCGGTCCTCATCCTCGACGAGCCGACGACCGGACTCGACATCCTCGCCTCGAGCGACATGATCGACTTCATCGAGTCGAGGCGCGAGGCGGGGCGATGCGTGCTGTTCAGCACGCACATCCTCTCCGAGGCCGAGCGACTCTGCGACCGGATCGGGGTGGTCTACAGCGGCCGCATGCTCGCGGCTGGATCCCTGGACGAACTGCGATCCATGACGGATGCGGAGTGGCTCGAGGACGTCTTCCGCGTGCTCGTGCGTCGCGCGGACGCCGACCGAGACGGCGCCGGAGCCGGCGCATGAAGGTCGCCCTCCGCGTCCTGCGGATCGAGCTCCTCCAGCTCGTCCGCGACAAGCGCGTGCTCTTCTCGGCGATCGTGCTGCCCGCGCTGCTCTACCCGGGGCTGTTCTGGCTCATGGAGAAGCTCGAGTCGCGCGGCGAGGCCGTCATGGCCGAGCGGGACCTGAGCATCCTCGTCGCCTTCGATGAACTCGACGACGACGTGAGAGGCGACTTCGTCGAGGTCTTCGAGACCAAGGGCCCGTCGACCCTGCTCCAGGTGGACGCCGCCAGCCTGATCGAGGCCGGAGAGGGCGAGCCCCGGCGGCTCGCGGCGCGTGCGCTCATGGGCCTGGAGGGATCGGACGAGGCTGTGAGCGAGGAGGAGGGGTCCCTCGAGCGCCACGACCTGCTGGTGCTCGCCGGGACCGCGGACGGCCCCGAGGGGCAGCGCCTC
Organism: Planctomycetota bacterium; assembly: GCA_965662915.1. GTDB lineage: Bacteria > Planctomycetota > UBA1135 > UBA1135 > Saltatorellus. The sequence continues at coordinate 16,986 of CBFIJG010000059.1, forward strand.
TCCTCGTTCACGCTCTGGTACGACGTCACGCGCGACGACTCCCGCGAGGCTCGCTCCCGCGCGAGGGAGACCGTTCGCGAGCTCGAGTCCGAGGAGGTCCAGCTGCGCCGCGAGCGCCTCCTCGGGGGCGACCCCGCCCGCGCTTTGATGGCGGCGCCGGAGGACCTCGCGACGGCCGAGGAGTCCAGCGGCGCAGCGCTCGGCAAGTGGTTCCCCTTCATCGCGATCCTCGTCCTCGTCTCGGGCGGCGCCTACGCGGTCCTCGCTGTCTTCGCCGGCGAACGCGAGGCCGGCACGCTCGAGACTCTCCTGCTCCAGCCCGTCGCGGAGCGCTCCATCGCCACCGGCAAGTTCCTCGCGGTCTTCACCGCGGGCATGGCGACCCTCGCCGTCAACCTGGCGAGTCTCCTGCTCTGCATCTCCACCGGACTCGCGGGCGAGGAGATCTTCGGCGGCGCCGGACCGGTCGGCTTCGGCCGGCTGTCGGCGCTGGCGCTCGAGCTACCGGCGTGCTTGCTGCTCAGCGCGGTCCTGTGCCTCGCCTGCGGCGGCGCTCGCACGTTCCGCGAGGGACAGATGCTGGTGTTCCCCGTGACCCTTCTCGTGGTCGTTCCGACCGCGATCGTCCTCCGTCCGGACGCGTCGCTGACCGCGATCTGGGCGCTGGTCCCCTTCGCCGGCTCGGCCCTCGCGCTCCGCGACGGCCTCGAAGGTGATCTCGTGCCATCCCTCGGCGCGCTCATGGTCGCGAGCCACCTCGGTTACACGTGGCTGGCCTTGACCCGCGTCGGGCGCATCCTCGACGCCGAGAAGGTCCTCGGCGGGGACGCGAAGGCCGACGCGCACCTGCTAGAGGCGTCGGGGCGCCACGCGCTTCGCTGGAGCTTCGCGGCCGTGATGTTCATGTACCTCGTCGCGGGCACGGCGCAGCGCTGGGACCTGCAGGTCGGGCTCTGGTTCACCTTCTGGGCATTCCTTCCCGCCTTCGCCCTCGCGGTGGCCTTCCTGGCCCCCCGGCGATCCGGCGAGCGTCGGCGTCTCCACGAAGCGCTGGGGCTGCGCCTTCCCCACCCCGCGCACGTCCTCGGGGCTCTCCTGATCGTGCCTGCGCTCGCGGCAGGCGCGAGGAAGCTGCTCGAGTGGCAGATGGAGGTGCTCCCGATCCCCGGCGGCGCGGCCGACCTCGAGCTCGACGGCCTCGGCATCCCCGGCGGCGTGTTCGGCCTCGTGTTCTTCCTGAGCATCTCGCCCGGGATCATGGAGGAGCTGCTGTTCCGCGGCGCCCTGCTCGAGTCCATGAAGCGCGACTGGCGCTGGCCGCGCATCATCGGCTGGCAGGCGCTCTTCTTCGGCTTGATCCACCTGAACATCTACAGGCTCGCGCCGACCGCGATCCTGGGCGCGCTGCTGGCAGGGCTCGCCCTCCGGACGAGAAGCGTCGTCCCCGCGATCCTCGTGCACATCACCTACAACGGCCTGACCGTGCTCGGCGGACGCGCCGATGCCGATCCGGACGCCGCGAACGAGTGGCTCGCCGTCAACGTCCTCCAGGCGGACTGGTTCGCCCACGCGCCCTGGGCCGCGATCCCTGGACTCGCGCTACTCGCGCTCGTCCGTCGCTCTGGCGACTGACGCGGAGCGATGCAGAGCGGCGCGGCCGCGCGCGGAGTCGCCTCCGCGCGGACGACTCGGCGACCGTGCGGTGCTCGCGCTCCGCTTCGATCGGTGAACGGCGCAGGCTCCGCTCGGTGATCCTGACCTCCCCGAGCGCGGAGCCCGATCTCAATCGAACGTGATCGAGAGACCGTCGGTGAGATTGGAGATCGGCGTACCGAAGAACAGATCCCGGTGCCAGGCCTGGAAGCTCCAGGTCTCGCCCGGCTGGGCAGCCACGCTGGCCGCGCCCTCGGGCAGCGCCGTGAGCGGAACGTCCAGCGACGCGCGCCCCCCCGCGTCGACGAAGGTCACCTGTGCGTTGAAGCGGCCCACCTGCCCCCCGAGGCAAAGGTTCCCGAAGCTACCGCCCGGGTTCGCGACGAATCCCTGGGTCCGGCTCACGAGGAAGAGCGTCGCCTGCCCCGGCGGGAGCTGGTCGGCGTGGATCATCAGATCGTCGAGCGCGACGTCGAAGCTTCCCTCGGCGCTGAGCAGCCCCGGGGCGCCAGTGGAGTTGTTCGTGGTCGGCGTGCAGTAGCTGACCGCACCGCCGTCGAAGCCAGCGATCACGTCCGCAGCCGCCCGCAGGTTCATGCGCCCGCCGGAGACGGTGAAGCCATCGAGCGTCGGCACCACGTCGACCGTGGAGAGGAGCGCGTTCTTGATCTCGAGAGCGGCCGCGGCGGGATCGCTCGTTCGCAGCGCGGCGAAAGACGAGCCTCCGACCGAGTGGAGGACCGCGACCGCGCCGGTCACCTGCGGCGTCGCCATCGAGGTCCCCGAGAGGCTCCCGTAGCCGCTGCCGTTCAGCGTGCTGTACACGTCCTCTCCCGGAGCGCCGAGATCGATCGTCGTGGCGCCATAGGCCGAGAAGTTCCGGCGGTCCCGATGGTCCGTCGCGGTCACGGAGATCAGGTAGTCGCTCGAGCACCCCGTGGGGACGTCCCCCTGGGCGTCGACGTTCGACGTGTTGTTCATGGTCGCCGCGATCGAGAGGATCCCGGACTGGCCCATGAGGTCGAACATGTCGTTCCACGGGGCGTAGGTGCTCGAATTGCAGTTGGCGAAGTCGATCCCGAAGCTCGAGTTGACCGAGACGATGTTGGCGCCTGCGCTCCCGCCCGATGCGATCCAGTCGTCCTTCAGGTCGAGGGCGTACCCGTACGCGAGCATCACGGTCGACGTCTGCCCGCTCGAGCCGGCGATCGTCACGATCTCGCTGTCCCACGCCACGCCGGCGATCCCGATGCCGTTGTCGGCCTGCGCCGCCGCGATCCCCGCCACGTGCGTGCCGTGGTTGCTCGAGGGAATGGACCCGTCGTTGCCGTACGCGTCCCAGCCATAGAGGTCGTCGACGTAGCCGTTGCCGTCGTCGTCGACGCCGGGGGTCCCGCCGAACTCCCCGGCGTTGACCCAGCGGTTGCCGAGGAGGTCCGGATGATTGGTCTGCGTCCCGCTGTCGACGATCCCGACCGCGAAGTCGGAGGAGCCGGTCGCCAGGTCCCACGCCTCGGGTGCGTCGATGTCCGCGTCGGCGGTGCCGCCGGTCTGCCCGGTGTTGTGCTTGCCGAACTGCTGGCCGAAGGACGGATCGTTCGGGAACGTGTCACGCAGCGTGACGACGTGATCGGGCGTCGCGTAGACGACGCCGTCGAGCTCGTTCAAGTGAGCGATCGCATCGCTGACTCTCGTCCCGTCGACGATACGGACGAGCACGAGGTCCATCTTGCGGACGAGGACGCGGTCGAGCTCGAAGCTCTCCCCGAGGATCTGCTCGCGCGCCGCGGCGTCGGCGTTCGAGCTGAAGCGGAGGAGGATCTGTGCGTCGTAGTAGGCTGCCTCCCGGCGTCCGTCGGGCCCGGGCCCGGGGAAGACGACTCGCGAGGGGTCGAGGCCCCAGGTGCGGCCGTCGACGAAGGGGGCGTTCGCTGCGTCGGTGGCCTGGAGCTGGGTCAGGCCGGCGAGGGCGAGAGCGGTCAGGAGCATGTTCGGACTCGTGCCAGGAGTGAGCGGTGGAGGGCGCGCGGTGAAGCCCCTCCCCTAAAGGTGCCCCATGGACGCGCGCCGGGGCTCCCGGGATCCCCGATGATCCCGGATATGGACACGGGGACAGCCGGTCGGTGCCGCCCGGAGCGGAGAGGGCGCGCGCCCTGAGGGACGGTCAGCGCGCTGGAGCGTCGCTGGCGGGGCCCGCGCCCTCTGGCTCCTGCGTCAGCCGGCCGCGCTCGATTCGAGCCAGCCGGAGGCCCTCGGACCCGGTCCACGCAGCCCACGCCGCCTCGGGACCCGCTGGGTCGAGACCGAGGAGCCCGCTCCGCCGCCCGCCCTCCACCGCCTCGATGAGCGCCGCGCTGGTCGGCACTGCGCCGCGCGCGACGAAGACACACTCCCAGGCGGCCCGCTTCCCGTCGGCGGCCTCCGGCACGTCCACGAGGTGGACGAGCGCGAAGATCCCACCGCCCACCGGGACGACGTCGACGCGGCCCAGGGTTCGGCCAGCGGCGAAGGTTCGAATCGCTCCGAAGCTCGCGCCCCCGTCGTTCGACCAGGCCAGCCGGATCGCGAGCGCGGACTCACCAGCGTCGTCGATCACCTGGGTCGGCCACGCGACGCAGATCTCGCCGCCCCGTGCCGCGACGGCCGGACCGTCCACCGGTGCACCCTGGATGACCCATGCGTCGCCGTGCACGGGCGCGGGTGTCCCCCACGTCCCGTCGGGCTCGCGACGGACGACGGCGATGTCGCGCTCGTCGCTCGCGCTCCGATCCCGGTAGACGACCAGCAGGGCGCCGTCCTCGAGGGCCACGCCGTCCACGGTCCCGGTCTGGGAGACGCGCGGATCGAGCAAGACCTCGGACGAGAGCTGTCCGTCGGCGGCGACCGTGCGCGCCCACAGCGAGGTACGCCGCTGCTCACCGCCGGCGGCCGGCGTCGGGTCCACGCCCTCGCGGTCGTCCAGCCAGACGGCGACCGCTGAACCGTCCGGGCGCGCGAGGAGATCGACGAAGCCGTGCTCGATGCTCGTGAGGTCCTCGTGGAGCCAGCCCAGGCGACGGCCCGGAGGCCCGTCGTCCTCGAGCAGCAGCTCGACGCCGTGGCCGTAGGGCTCGGCCCCCAGACGCCGCGGCCGCGCGATCAGGAGCGCGCCGCTCGCGAGGCGGACCGCGCGCGGGGTGTCGGCCCAGGAGACGTACGGTCGCTGACCGCCGGCCCCGTCGGCC
>CBFIJG010000060.1:0-21591 GCA_965662915.1 Planctomycetota bacterium
GGGATGACGATGTCGACGTCCTCGGGATTGCAGTCGGTATCGAGGATGCCGATCACGACGATGCCCATCTTGCGGGCCTCGCGGACGGCGTTGCCCTCGCGCGAGGGGTCGACGATGACCATCGCACCGGGAATCTTGTCCATCTCCCGGATGCCGCCGAGGTTGCGCTCGATCTTGCGGAGCTCGCGGTTGATCTGCGCGACCTCTTTCTTGGTCAGCTTCTGCTGCTCGATCGCCTTCTCGTCGATGGCCTCGAGCTGGGCGAGGCGCTTCAGTCGGCTGCGGATGACGCTGAAGTTGGTCAGCGTGCCCCCGATCCAGCGCTCGGTGACGATCGGCATGCCAGTGCGCTGGCCCGCGTCCTGGATGACGCCCTTGACCTGGCGCTTGGTGCCGACCCAGAGGACCGTCTGGCCCTCGGAGGCGATGCGGAAGAGGAGGTTCTGCGCGCGGAGAAGGCCTTTGACGGTCTCGCGCAGATCGATCACGTGGATCATTCCGCGACGGCCGTGGATGTACGGGGCCATCTTCGGATTCCACCGCGACACGCGGCATCCGAAGTGCACACCAGCTTCGATCAGCTTCTGTGCGTCGATGTTGCTCATGGGAACTGTGGGGAGGGTGTGGGCCGGCCGGGGAAGGCCCCCGGCGCGGAAATCGAGCCGAAGAGTCTACGGACGCCTGCCCGGATGTCCAGTGGCCAGACCCGGGCCGGGGATCCCCCCGGCGATGCCCCGCCAGGGCCCGTTCGTCGCCCCCATCCGCCTCCACGCCGCCCGGGGCTCAGCCCCGGAGCTAGGTGTCTCGCTCCGGGTCAGACACGACCGCCCGTGGCCGTCTACACTTGGAGGTTCCGAGCGACCGCGCAGCGGCCTCGACTCTCCCGGTATCCACGCCCCCGGCTTCCGCCGCGTCCGGCGCAACTCACAGGGCCCCCACGGGCCCCAGGCCGTGCCCTGCCCCAAGCGACTTCTCGTCCTCGGCGACCACGCCCAGAGCGCGGACCGGAACGGTCCGTCCCTCCGCGACGTGTTCCGCCCGCTGGAGGCGCTCGGTGTCGAGGTGATCGCCGCCGAGAGCCTCGAGGGGGCGGCGGGCGAGCTCGAGAAGAACGAGGTCGACGTGCTCGTCGTCGACCCCGTGATCGTCGGCGGCGGCGAGGGCCAGGGGCGGGCCGCGCTGAAGCTCAAGATGCTGCGGCGCTGGCTCGAGCAGACCGAGAGCCGACGCGCAGCGGGCGCCAGCCTGCCGCCGATCCTCGTCGTCTCGGACCCCGTGGATCCCATCCCCGCGGTCGTCGCGGGTCGCATGCTCCTGCAGACCCGCACCTGGGACATCGCGCGCCGGGACGCCTCGCCCGAGGAGCTCCTCCTGCGAACCGAGCACCTCGTGGCCCAGGCTCGCTCCGCAGCGGAGCTGGAGCGGGTCCGGTACGAAGCCTCCCACGACGACCGCACCGGTCTGCTCCGCCCGCGTGCTTTCGAAGAGCGTCTCCGCGCGCACTTCTCGGCGGCCCAGCGTCACCGCCTCCAGATGGCCCTGGTCCTCGTGGACATGGACAACTTCGGCGAGGTCAACAAGCGCTTCGACCACACGGTCGGCGACGACCTCATCGGGCGTGCGGGCAGCGTCATCCGGATGAGCCTGCGCGAGGAGGACGTCGGAGCCCGCATCGGCGGCGACGAGTTCGCGCTGATCCTGCCGTACACGCAGCGAGTCGCCGCCGCGCGCGTCGTCTCCAGGCTCACGGGCCGCTTCCGCGCGCTGAGCGGCCCGGCTCCGCGCTCTGCCGGGGGAGACGGCTCATCGATCCACGTCAGCGCCAGCCTGGGGTTCGAGACCTTCGACGGCAGCGACGTCGAGAACCCTGAGGACATCCGTCGCCGCGCAGAGCGCGCCCTCGGCGTGGCGAAGGCCCGCGGTGGGGACCAGGGCGTTTACTTCCGCAACCTCGACGACCGCGAGCGAGAGGGCTGAGACGCCGGCTCCCGCTTCAGCGGACGAGCATCGGCCGGAGCCAGTCGGCTCGATCGAGTGTGAAGGGACCTGCGGGGTCCACCTCGAGCACGAGTTTCGAGACGCCCTTCACGTCCATGGCGGCGGGGCGCTGCGCCGGCGAACCGGCGCGGACGATCTCGCTCGCCCAGATGAGCTCGCCGTCGCCGAGAACCCGGAAACGCACCGCGCCCGCGTTGCCGGCCTTCGCGCCGGTGTCGTCCACCCCGCACGCCACGCGCAGCCGCGTCCAGCCCTCGCCGGAGAGATCCCACTCCAGCCGGCTCGGCGCGTGGACGCCGAGACCCCGCGCGTAGGCCTCCCCCGCGACCACGAGCGGCCCGCCGCGCACGTTGCGATCGACTCGCATCGGCCACGCGAAGCCGAGGTCGTCCCCGAAGAGCGAGGTCGAGGCCTCGGCCGGAGCCGCGAGGTCACCCAGGAATCGGAACGAGCCGTCGTCGAGGGTCACGTCGTCCACGACGCGGCCCGGGAGGGACACCTCGGCGCCCGCGCCGAGGATCAGTTCGACCCCCTCAACCGGCCCGGAAATACGCTGGAGACGGCCACTCAGCCGCCCTCCGCCCCGGAGGGACACCGCCACGGGCTCGCCCGGACGCTCGGAGGATTCCTCCTCGCTCTCCTCGGGGAGCGCGGTGATGTACAGGGCCGCCACGCGGTTCCAGCCGAAGGTCCTCGCCCCGAGGCGCTCGTCCTCGAAGGTCACTCCCTCGTCCGTGAAGGCCTCGACGAATCCCTGGGCGAGGTCGAGGCTCCCTGAGGCGACGAGGTAGAGCCGATCGCCATCGGCGCCGGGGCCGGGCGTGCTCGTCACGCCGTCCGGGATCCGCCCGGGGAAGAGGACGGATCGAACGGCGTCGATCGAGAGCTCGAGGGGCACGCCCCCTCGGAGCTCGACGCGCAGCAGATCTCCGTCTCCGCCTCGGACGGCGCCGGCCAGACGGTCGCCCCCTGCGAGCTCGAAGGAGCCCAGATCGGTCGGCGAGATCCTCGCACCGGCTCCGGTGCCTGCGGGGACGTCCTCGAAGTGGACGAAGGCGGCGCCGATGTCCGCGAGGCTCGTGATCGGCTTGGCGCCGGCAGGCCGCGTCTCTCGCTCCCCGTCGAGGCTCTCGACGACGAGTCGCGGCTCCGCACCGTCGTCCTGGAGTCCGTGCGCCGGGGCGGCGGGCTGGAGGAGCGGCCCGGCCGCTGCGGCTGCAGCGAGGCAGACGGCGGGGAGGATGGCCCGGACGGCGAGGGAGTACGGAGTCATGGACGGAAGTTAGCCCACGGGGGACGTCGCCGTGAGATCGAAGTCCGTACGAGACCTGTCGCCCCGCCTCAGAGCTCGACCGGGATCATGTGCGGGACCTCGAGGCCCATGGCCTCCTCCCAGGGGATCCCCGCTCGGCGAACGCGCAGCGCGCGAACGGGCCCGGCGTGGGCGATCACTAGATGCCGGGTTCGAGGCGCGAGCCCGTCGGCCCAGGCAGCCACGCGGCGCTCGAGGTCGAGGGCCGACTCGCCTCCGGGGGGGCCCTCTTCGATCCAGCGCTCCCCCCATCGCGCGAGGGCCGCTGGCTCTGCAGCGTGGATCTCGTCCCAGGGGCGCCCTTCGAAGCTGCCGTGATCGAGTTCCTGGAGGCGGGCGTCGACGCGATGCTCGAGACCGAGTGCGTCCGCGACGATGCGTGCAGGCCCATGGCAGCGGGCCAGCGGCGAGGACCAGACCGTGTCGAAGGCGCTGCTCAGACCCGCCATCACGAGCCGAGCAGCCTCTTCGTCGGTGACGTCGACGGTCACGTCGGTCCGGCCGTAGCAGCGTCCCCGCCACTCATTGGCCACGGCGGCGTGCCGCGCGGCCACGATCGCTGCCCTGAACGTCGGGCTCATGACAGGAGCGCGAGGGCGAGCAACACGGCGACCTCCCCGCACTGCTCCTGAGCCCCGAGGAAGTCTCCTGTGATCCCGCCCGCGCGTGCGCGGAAGCGCCAGGCCGACAAGGCCGCCACGGGCACGATCGTCGTGAAGGCGACGGCGAGTCCGAGCGCGGCACCCGGAACCAGCACCAGGCCAGCCACGAGAAGGATCGCGCCGTGAGCACTGGCCACCAGGGCTTGGGGCAGACCAGCCCGTACGATCGGACGACTCCGAGCGTGCGCTTCGTCGGTGACGTAGGGCATCAGCGCCATGAGCCACACAGGGCCGACGCGCGCGAAGACGTGGCTGCTGAGCATTGCGAGCACGAGCCCCCACGCGGCGCTCTCATGGAGCCTGCCGGGCGCCGCCAGTTCGCTCAAAAGGGCCGCGCGGAGCCCGACGGAAAGGACGAGCGCCAGCGCGCCGTACGTCCCGATACGACTGTCCTTGAGGATCTCGAGCAGCTTCGACCGGTCGAAGATCGCGCCGCCGAGCGCGTCCGCCGTATCGGCGAGCCCGTCCTCGTGGAATCCACCGGTCACGAGCATGGTCACCGCGAGCCCCACCAGGACCGCCGGCATGGGGCCCGCGCCCAGGCAGAGAACGACAGCCGCCGCACCGAGCCCCCCCACGACGAGTCCGACGAGCGGTCCGTGCGCCGGGGCCCACGCGTAGGCTTCGTCGGAATAGGGATAGCCGCCGAGCGGGAGGCGCGTGAGGAAGACGAAGGCGGCGCGCGCGCCGCGGATGGCAGGGGGAAGACCGCTCACTCCGCGGCGGACTCCCCGCCGCCGGGGCCGCCTTCGAGCCCGGCGTCTGCGAAGGTCGCCATGTCGGCGTGGAGACGCGCGGCGAGCTCCACGAGGCCGTAGGCGGCGAGTGCGCCGCTGCCTTCGCCGAGGCGAAGGCCGAGATCCAGAAGAGGCCGCGCCGTGAGAGCGTCCAGCAGGAAGGCGTGACCGGGCTCTCCCGAGCGGTGCCCGAAGATCAGGTGCTCGCGGAGCTCGGGCTGCGCCCGCACCGCGGAGAGGAGCGCCGCCGTGACGATGAAGCCGTCGACGACGATCGCAACACCGGCCTCCCGCGCAGCCTCGGCTGCGCCGGCGATCGCCGCGAGCTCGCGGCCCCCGACGCGGCGCAGGATCTCGAGCGGCGACTCATCGCCGTCGAGGCGCCCCAAGGCGTCGCCGACCACCTCGGCCTTGAGCGCGATCCCCGCCTCGTCGAGCCCCGTGCCTGGCCCGACCATCTGCTCGGCGGGAAGCCCCAGCAGCGCCGCAGCCACGGCGCTCGCCGGCGTCGTGTTGCCGATCCCCATCTCACCGAGGATCAGGACCCTGGGGGCAGGGTCCAGGCCACGCACAGCGCTGCGCCCGGCCTCGTAGCAGGCGTCGAAGAGCTCGGGCGACATCGCGTCCTCGACCCGGAGATCGCCAGCCTGCTCTCCGGCGAACGAGTGACGCACGACGCGGGCGGAAGGCGTGGAGCCAGGCAGTTCGTAGGGCGTCGACACTCCGACGTCGTGGACCTCGAGCGGAAGGCCGTGGCACTTCGACGCGACGGATGCGGCGGCCCCACCGAGCGCGAGGTTGACGACCATCCCGGCCGTGATCGATCCGGGGTAGGCAGCGACGCCATGCCGGACCACGGGGTGGTCGGCGGCGAAGATGAGCGCGGCAGCTGGCCTCGCGACGGGCCGCTCCGTGCCCTGGACCCCCGCGAGGTCGAGGGCGATCTCCTCGAGAGCTCGAAGGCTGCCCGGAGGCTTCGTGAGCTGGCCTTGCCGGTCGGCTGCGGCCTGGCGCGCCTCGGGGTTCCTGCCGGAAGGGTGGGAAGACATGGCCGAGGACGTTCTTTTCTGGACGCGAGGGACGGGAGACCGGTGGGCAGCACCGAAGCACCGGCGCGGATCAGGAAGATACGGACTGTCATCCCCGGTGCACCTTGCGAGTGCGATGGTCTGCGAGCCGGGAGAGGGCGCGGCGTCCGATCACAGTTCGCGCTGGCAGCGCTGGCGATGAGCTCTTCCGCGAGAGCTCTCCGCCGCGCGCCCCCGGTCAAATCGGCAGCCGTCGCGTGGGCCCTCCACCCCCTCTGCCACTGTGGCAGCGGGGAGAGCTGAGCCGAGCGGACCGCCTGACGGGGCCATGCACGCCGCCCCGAAAGGCCGTACACGGCCATTCTGGCCTCTCAAAAGCCATTCCGACGCCGAGCATGGGCGCGCGACGCCGCGCGAACCCGCTGTTCGACGGGGGAGGAGCCTCGGTCGCGTGTCCACGGCACGCCCTTTGCTCTTTCCCGACAGGCGCGGTCCGGACCTCCGACCCGCGCCCCCGCCGCCCGCCACCGCAACCCTCGACCATCGAGGCGCGGGCGGCGCGCAAGACACGACCACCGCGGCCGGCGACACCGCCCGCCGCTCCCCCACCTCCGACCCAGCCCCCTCCAAGAGCCCCATGGCCAAGCAGATGGTTTTCGAGTCCGACGCGCGCGAGGCGATCCTCCGCGGCGTCGACAAGCTCGCCAAGGCGGTCACCACGACCCTCGGCCCCCGCGGACGCAACGCCGTCATCGACAAGGGCTGGGGGGCCCCCACCGTCACCAAGGACGGCGTCACCGTCGCCGAGGAGATCCAGCTGAAGGATCCCTACGAGCAGATGGGCGCCCAGCTCGTCAAGGAGGTCGCCTCCAAGACCAGCGACGTCGCCGGTGACGGCACGACGACGGCCACGATGCTCACCCGCACCATCTTCGCGGGCGGCCTCAAGGCCATCACCGCGGGCGCGGCGCCCGCGCGTCTCAACGCCGGCATGCAGGACGCCGCCGCGAAGATCGCGGCCAAGCTGGAGCAAATGTCCAGCAAGGTCGGTGGCAACGACGAGATCAAGCAGATCGCCACCGTCTCGGCCAACAACGACCCGGTGGTCGGCAAGCTCATCGCCGACGCCATGAAGAAGGTCGGCAACGACGGCGTCATCACTGTCGAGGACGGCAAGAGCATGGACACCACGGTGGACGTGGTGGAGGGCATGCAGTTCGACCGCGGCTTCCTCTCGCCGCACTTCGTGACGAGCCCGGAGGACATGGAGGCGCAGTTCGAGAACGGACTCGTGCTCGTCCATGAAGGCAAGATCTCGAACGTCCAGAGCCTGCTCCCGATCCTCGAGTCGATCCGCGAGAGCGGCAAGTCGCTGCTCATCCTGGCCGAGGACGTCGAGAACGACGCCCTCGCGACGCTCGTGGTCAACAAGATGAACGGCGTCCTGAAGGTCTGCGCCGTGAAGGCGCCGGGCTACGGCGACCGCCGCAAGCAGATGCTTCTCGACATCGCGGCCATCACCGGCGCCACGGCGATCATGAAGGACACCGGCATGGAGCTCGAGCAGGTGACCCCGCAGCACCTCGGTAGCGCCCGCCGCATCACCATCTCCAGCGACGCCACCACCATGGTCGGCGGCAAGGGCCGCAAGGAGGACGTCGCGGCGCGCGTCGACCAGATCCGCGGCGAGATCCAGACGACCACCTCCGACTACGACCGCGAGAAGCTCCAGGAGCGCCTCGCGAAGCTGACCGGCGGGATCGCCCAGATCAACGTCGGCGGGGCCACCGACACCGAGGTGAAGGAGCGCAAGGCTCTCATCGAGGATGCCCTGCACGCCACCCGCGCGGCCGTCGAGGAGGGCGTCCTGCCCGGCGGCGGTGTCGCGCTCCTGCGCGCTCGCGGCGCGTCCCTCGACCTGAAGATGCGCGACGACGTCGACTACAACCTCGGCATCGACACGCTCCACGACGCCATGGCCGGTCCGATCACCCAGATCGCCGAGAACGCCGGCTTCGACGGCGCGGTCGTGGCCCACAAGGTCACGAAGGAGCGCAAGCAGAGCTTCGGCTTCAACGCCCTGACGGGCGAGTACGGGGACATGGTCGACATGGGCATCATCGACCCGGCCAAGGTCACCAAGTCCGCGCTCCAGAACGCGGTCAGCGTCGCCACGCTGCTGCTGACCACCGACGCGCTCATCGCCAACAAGCCCGACCCGACCCCCGCGGCCCCCGGCGGCGGCGAAATGGACGGTATGGGCGGCATGGACGACATGGGAATGGGGGGCATGGGCTTCTGAGCCGCTCCTGAATCCCGACGCCTCCCGAAGGCACTCCCCCACCACCCAACGCACAACCACACACCCCACTCAACGACATGGCCAAGCAGATCATGTTCGACGACGCCGCCCGTCACAAGATGAAGGTCGGCATCGAGAAGCTCGCCAAGACTGTGCGCGTCACCCTCGGCCCCGCGGGACGCAACGTCATCCTCCAGAAGAGCTTCGGCTCGCCGCACGTCACCAAGGACGGCGTCTCCGTCGCAAAGGAGATCGAGCACGTCGACCCCTTCGAGAACATGGGCGCCAAGCTCGTGCTCGAGGTCGCCAACAAGACCAACGACGTCGCCGGTGACGGCACCACCACCGCCACCGTGCTCGCGTCGGCCATCTTCAACGAGGGCCTCAAGTACGCGACCACCGGCGTCTCCACCATCGAGCTGCGCAACGGCATCGACAAGGCCGTCGACAACGCGATCGCCTCGATCGAGGGCCAGAGCCGCAAGGTGAAGACGAAGGCAGACAAGGCCGCCGTCGCGACCATCAGCGCGAACAACGACCCCGAGACGGGTGAACTCCTCGCCGAGGCCTTCGACAAGGTCGGCGACGAGGGCGTCATCACCGTCGAGGAGAACAAGGGCGTCGAGACCCTCCTCGACCACGTCGAGGGCATGGAGTTCGACAAGGGCTACCTCTCGCCGTACTTCGCCACCGACCTCTCCAAGCTGGTCGCCGAGTACGAGAACGCGCAGATCCTCATCTGCAACAAGAAGATCTCGACCGTCCGCGAGCTCGTCCCGGCCCTGGAGGGCGCGATGCGCAGCGGTGCGCCGCTCCTCATCATCGCCGAGGACATCGAGGGTGAAGCCCTGACCGCGCTGGTCATCAACCGCCTCAAGAACGTCCTCAACGTCGTCGCCGTGAAAGCCCCGGGCTTCGGCGAGCGCCGCAAGAGCTACCTCGAGGATATCGCCGCGCTGACCGGTGGCGTCGCCATCACCGACGAGATCGGGATCCAGCTCGAGAACGTCACCGAGGAGCACTTCGGCCGCGCCAAGCGCATCGTCGTCTCCAAGGACTCGACCACCATCGTCGAGGGAGCCGGCAAGAAGAAGGACGTGAAGGAGCGCGCCGCCCAGATCCGCGTCCAGATCGACAAGACCAGCTCGGACTACGACAAGGAGAAGCTCGAGGAGCGTCTCGCCAAGCTCACGGGCGGGGTCGCCGTCATCAAGGTCGGCGGCAAGACCGAGGCCGAGATGAAGGAGAAGAAGGATCGCGTCGAGGACGCGCTCAATGCGACCCGCGCCGCCATCCAGGAGGGCATCGTCCCCGGCGGCGGCACCGCGCTGCTCCGCGCCTCCGAGGCCGTGGCCGAGGGTCGCTACAAGGGCGACGAGAAGTTCGGCGCCCAGATCGTCGAGCGCGCGCTCCAGGCCCCGATCCGCCAGATCGCCGAGAACGCCGGCGTCGACGGCTCCGTGGTCGCCGAGACGGTGCGCGAGAAGGGCAAGAGCACCGGCTACAACGCCCTCACCGGCGAGTACGAGGACATGTTCAAGGCCGGCGTCATCGACCCCGCGAAGGTCGTGCGCACCGCGCTCCAGAACGCCGCCTCGATCTCGGGTCTGCTCCTGACGACCGACTCGATGATCACCGACATCAAGGACGACGAGACCATCGAGGGCTCCGTCGCCTGACGCCTCGGCTGGGCCGGGTCTTCGCCCGCCGGCCGGCCGGACCGCTCCCGAGGGCGGCGGAGCGCCCGCGCTCCGCCGCCCTCGTCTCTCTCGCCGGCCCCACCGTACTTCTCACCGCATGGCATCAAAGCGCGACTTCTACGAGGTCCTCGGCGTCTCCAAGGACGCGAGCGCGGCCGACATCAAGAAGGCGTACCGCAAGCTCGCCCTCCAGTACCACCCGGATCAGAACCCCGACGACCCGGGCGCCGAGGCGAAGTTCAAGGAGGCCGCGGAGGCGTACGACGTCCTCTCGGACGAGGGCAAGCGTCAACGCTACGACCAGTTCGGACACCAGGCGTTCGCGGGCGGCGCGGGCGGCGGCGGCGGCGGTGGGTTCACGAACGTCGAGGACATCTTCTCCGCCTTCGGCGACATCTTCGGCGGCGCCGGCGGGGCCTTCGGGAGCATGTTCGGGGGCGGAGGCCGGCGCCGCGGCCCTCGCCGCGGCCGCGATCTGCGCATCGTCCTCGAGCTCTCCCTGGAGGAGATCGACGAGGGCGTCACCAAGACCGTCGCCCTCAAGCGCCTCGACGGCTGCGGCACCTGCGACGGCTCGGGCGCGCGCCCCGGCACCTCCAAGACCACCTGCGCCACCTGCGGCGGCAGCGGCCAGGTCGCGCGGAGCGCCGGCTTCTTCCAGATGGCGAGCCCCTGCCCCACTTGCCGCGGGGCGGGCGAGGTCATCGAGAGCCCGTGCCAGGGCTGCTCAGGCAGCGGGACGCTCCAGCAGCGCAAGGAGATCGAGATCAACGTCCCGGCGGGGGTCGAGGAGGGTGTCCAGCTGCGCGTGACCGGCGAAGGCGACGCGGGACCCGAGGGCGCCCCCAGAGGCGATCTCTACTGCGTGATCCGCGAGAAGGAGCACCGCGCCTTCCAGCGCTCCGGACCGGACGTGCTCACCGAGGTTCCCTTCTCCTTCGCCCAGCTGACCCTCGGCGACAAGGTCGAGATCCCGACCCTGCGCGGGAAGGTGGAGATGACCGTGCCCTCGGGCACCCAGAGCGGCAAGGTCTTCCGCCTCCGAGGACAGGGCCTCCCGCGCCTCGAGAGCCGCGGCAAGGGCGACCAGCTCGTCCGCGTCTTCTGCGAGATCCCGACCAAGCTGACCGACCGCCAGGAGGAGATCCTGCGCGAGTTCCAGGAGATCGACGGCGAGCAGACCGGCAAGAAGTCGTTCTTCGATCGCGTCACCGACTACTTCAAGTGACCCCGATGGCCTTCGGCAAGCGCAAGAAGAAGGACAAGACCATGGACGAGACCAGCCAGACCTCGGAGAGCGCCGAGCAAGAGGAGGGCGTCGCGACGCCCACGGAACCGCCCACGCCCGAGCAGGAGCTCGACGCCACTCGCGCCGAACGCGACGAGTTCGAGCAGAAGTGGCTCCGGGCCCAGGCGGACTTCCAGAACCTCCGCCGGCGCACGGCGGAGGACATCGACGCGGCGGTCAGCCGCGCGAAGTCCGACGTCCTCGCCGAGGCGATCACGGTCCTCGACTACCTCGACATGGCCCTCGCCGCGCCCGTCACCACCGACGAGGCGAAGAACCTCAAGGTGGGCGTCGAGATGACCCGCGGCCAGCTCCAGGGGCTCTTCGACCGGCTCGACGTCAAGCCCGTCGTGGCGGAGGGGGCCTTCGACCCCGCGCTGCATCAGGCCGTCTCCACCGTCGAGACCGAGGAGCACGAGCCCGGCGCGATCGTCGAGGTCGTGCGCGGCGGCTGGTGCATGGGCGATGCCGTGCTGCGCTACGCTCAGGTCCGGGTGGCCGCGGCCCCCGAGTCGGAGGAGACCGCCGGGACCGAGGAGGAGCCGTCCGAGGACAGGGAGTGAGCCGATGCCCACCTACGACTACGCGTGTCATGCCTGCGGGCACACGTTCGAGGAGTTCCAGATGATGAGCGACCCGCTGCTCCGCGAATGCCCGGAGTGCGGCAAGCCCAAGCTCGAGCGCCTCATCGGCGGCGGCGCCGGCTTCGTGTTCAAAGGCTCCGGCTACTACGTCACGGACTACAGGTCCAAGTCCTACGAGGACGGCAAGAAGGCGGACTCGAAGTCCTCCGACGGTCCGCCCAAGCCCGGCTGAGGCAGCTGCTGACCGGCTCCGTGCGAGCCGACGACCCCGCCGCTGCGAGCGGCGCGGCAGCTCCCTCGACAGCGCGCGTTCCAGGGGACGCAGACCACGCATCAGCCCCTCGGTCCTGGGCCTCCGCCGACCTGGCCAGGCCGTCCGGGGCGCCTCCCCCACCGCAAGGCTCCGAACTTTCCCACCCGCGGCCCCGAAGCCGCCGCACACGGCCAACCAGCCCATGTCCTTCCCGACCGCGCCGCCGCCGAGCATCCTGGTGATCTTCGGTGGAACCGGAGATCTCGCGCGCCGAAAGCTCCTCCCCGCGCTGGCGCACCTGGCCGAGTCGGGCGCCATCTCCGACAGGACCCAGATCGTCGGCGTCGCCACGAACCCTGCGAACACCGAGGAGAGCTACCGCGCGCTGGTCAGCGAGGCTCTCGATGCGGCAGGAGTCCCGGGCGAGGTGGCCGAGGCGCTCTGCAGGACGTGCATCCACTACCAGTCCCTCGAGAACCGCTCACCGGCCGCCTACGCCGCACTCGGCGCGCGGCTCCGTGAGATCGAGCAGGCGAACGACCTCCCTCCGCGACGCTCGTTCTATCTCGCGCTGCCCACCGGCGCGCTCGCGGGCGCGGTCGACGGACTGCGGGGGGCGGGCCTACACCGCGACCAGCAGGGCGGCTGGACCCGCATCGTGATCGAGAAGCCCTTCGGGACGGACCTCGCTTCCGCGCGGGCGCTGGTCGAACTGCTGCGCGGCTCCTTCGAGGAGCACCAGATCTTCCGCATCGACCACTACCTGGGGAAGGAGACGGTCCAGAACCTGCTCGCCTTCCGCTTCGGCAACGCGATGTTCGAGGGGATGTGGAACCGCGACCGCATCGCGGCCGTGGAGATCACCGTCGCCGAGGAGCTCGGCGTCGGGACCCGCGCGAGCTACTACGACCGCTCGGGCGCGCTCCGGGACATGATCCAGAACCACCTGACGCAGCTGCTCACGCTGGTCGCGATGGAGGTTCCGCCGCACATCGACGCCGACTCCGTGCGCTACGAGAAGGCCAAGGTGCTGCGTTCGATCGCGCCGCTCGCGAAGTCGGACGTGATCTTCGGGCGTTACTCCGGAGGCGAGGTGATCGGGCGCGACGTGCCCGGCTATCTCGAGGAGCCCGGGGTGGCCGAGGGCTCCTCCACCGAGACCTTCGTCGCGCTGCGCTGCTCGATCATGAACTGGCGCTGGCAGGGCGTGCCCTTCTACCTGCGGACGGGCAAGCGCATGGGGCGGCGGCTCTCACGCATCGGGATCCAGTTCAAGGACTCGCCGGTCTGCATGTTCGAGAACGAGGGGGTCTGCGAGGTGAGCCGGAACGTGCTGACCATGACGCTGCAGCCCGACCCCGGCTTCTCCCTCTACATGAACGTCAAGGAGCCGGGCTCCACGGTGAAGCTCGACCGCATCCCCCTGCGCTTCCGCCACTCGGAGCACTTCGACGGCCTCCCGGACGCCTACGAGACGCTCCTGCTCGACGTCCTTCGAGGCGACCAGACCCTCTTCGTCCACAGCGACGAGGTGCTGCGTTCCTGGGAGCTGTTCGACCCGGTGCTCGGGATGAACCACGAGCTCCATCCCTACACCGCCGGGACCTGGGGTCCGGACGCCGCCGCCGGCTTCGGGATCGCCGATCGCGACCTGATGCGCCACTCCTGAGTCATGACCGACGCCAGCACGCCCCCCCTCTCCCTCGCCGTCTTCGCGGACAAGCTCGCCGCCGTCGAAGCCCTCGCCGAGCGCGTGATCGAGGCCGCCGCCGAGGCGATCGCCGTGCGCGGCCGGTTCCGCCTGGCGCTGTCGGGCGGCTCCACCCCGAGGCCGCTCTACGAGCGCCTCGCCTCGTCCGAGCTACAGGGCCGCATCGACTGGTCGAGGGTCGTGGTGACCTTCTGCGACGACCGCTGCGTCCCCACGGACAGCCCCGACAGCAACCTGCGCCTGGTCCGGGAGTCCCTGCTCGACGGGCTCGCCACGTCCCCGGCGGAGGTGATCGCGCTGGACGGCACGCTCGCGCCCGCCGAGGGAGCCGCGGACCTCGCCGCGCGCCTCGGCGAGGAGCCGATCGATCTCGCCGTCCTCGGTATGGGCGACGACGGGCACACCGCGTCGCTCTTCCCGGCCGGCGCCGAGCTCACCAGCGGCGCCCCCACCGCGGAAGCGACCACGAGCCCCAAGGGCGTGGCCGAGCGCGTGACGCTCTCCGTGGCCGCGCTCGAGCGGGCACGTGAGCGAGTGTTCCTCGTCACGGGTGCGGGCAAGGCCGGCCCCATGGCGCAGGTGGTCACGGAGCTGGGAACGACGCCTGTCCTGCCCGCCGCGATCGTGGCCGCGCGGGGCGCTCGCAGCCGCTGGTTCCTGGACGAGGCGGCGGCCGCCGAGCTCCCGGAGGGCAGCGGCCTCGCCGACTTCGGGATGATCGGCCTCGCCGTCATGGGCAGGAACCTCGCGATGAACGTGCTCGACAACGAGTTCGACACCGCCGCGTGGAACCTGGAGCCCGAGCTGGCGCGCAGCGCTCGCGCGGAGAGCGGAGGGCGCCTGGTGACCACGGCCTCGCTCGCGGAGCTCGTCGCCAGCCTGGAGCGCCCGCGCCGCCTGATGATGATGATCCAGGCCGGCGCCCCCGTGGACTCCGTGCTCGAGGCCCTGCTCCCGCTCCTCGACGAGGGCGACGTGGTCATCGACGGCGGGAACTCGTGGTTCCAGGACACGCGGCGCCGCGAGCGCCGCGCGGCGGAGGCGGGCATCCGCTTCATCGGCGTCGGCGTGTCTGGCGGCGAGGAGGGCGCACGCAACGGCCCCGCGCTGATGCCCGGGGGCGCGGCGGACGCCTACGCTCGCATCAGCCCGGTCCTCGAGGCCATTGCGGCGAAGACCGAGCACGGCCCCTGCGTGACCCACGTCGGTCAGGACGGCGCCGGGCACTTCGTGAAGATGGTGCACAACGGAATCGAGTACGCCGACATGCAGTTCATCGCCGAGGCCTACGACCTGCTCGGTCGCGGACTCGGGATGGCGCCGCCCGCGCTCGCCTCGACCTTCCGCACCTGGAACGAGGGGGAGCTGGAGTCCTTCCTGATCGAGATCACCGCGTCGATCTTCGAGACCCCCGACGGCGCCGGCGGCTGGCTGGTCGATCGCGTGCTCGACCGCGCGGGCCAGAAGGGCACCGGCCGCATGACGGCGAGCATCGCGCTCGAACTCGGCGTGGCGATCCCCTCGATCGCCGCGGCCATCGACGCGCGGGTGCTCTCGAGCCGCAAGGAGACGCGCGAGCGGTTCGAGCCGCTCCTCGAAGGGCCCTGCGACGCCGCCGGCGCTGACATCACGATCGAGGACGTCGAGGCGGCGCTCTTCGCCTCGAAGGTCTGCGCTTACGCCCAGGGGATGGAGCTGATCGGCGCCGGCGCAGCAGCCTTCGAGTGGACGGTCGACCCCGCCGAGATCGCTCGCATCTGGACCGGTGGCTGCATCATCCGCGCTCGCTTCCTGGAGACGATGATGCGCGCGTGGCGCGCGACTCCGGAGCTGGAGAACCTGCTCGTCGCGGAAGACGTCCGCGCCGCAGTGGACAGCCGCCAGGCCGCGTGGCGGCGCGTCGTCGCCGCCGCTCAGCTCCAGGGCATCCCCGTCCCGGGCATGGCCGCGAGCCTCGCCTACTACGACGCCCTGCGCACCGCGCGTCTCCCGCAGAACCTCGTCCAGGCCCAGCGGGACGCCTTCGGCGCCCACACCTACCGCACAGTCGACGACCCGGACGGCCCCGCGGTGCACAGCGACTGGCTCGCCTGAGCGCCATCGAAGCGGGCGGCGAGCGAACTTGCCCCTAGGGGAGCAGGCGCTCCTCGATCAGCCTCGCGATCGCGTCGCCGCGGTGGTCGTCGATGACGACGTCGGCCTCCGCGTGCACCTCGGGCAGGGCATTGCCCATGGCAACGCCCAGCCCCGCGGCGCGCAGCATGGGGATGTCGTTGTCCGCGTCCCCCACGGCGATGACGCGCTCCGCCGGGATCCCGCGCGTCTCCGCGAGGAAGCGCAGCGCTTCGGCCTTCCCGCGGCAGGGCGCGTGGACGTCGATGGCACTGTAGGGGTTCGTCCTGTGGCGCGGCAGGACGGACAGCGGGAAGTGCGAGACGTAGATCGGGCCGGGCGCGACGGTCTCCAGCTCCCGCGCCAGCGGCTCGGACCCGCCGCCGCCGCACTTCACCAGGAAGCTGAGCCGGATCGTGTTCTCGCGCAGGAGGTCAGCGCGGTCCACGAACTGCAGCCCGATGAACCCCTCGAAGTTGCGGCTCTCCTCGTCCGAGCGCGGCGCCATGGCCAGCTTCTCGTCCGCCGTCATGACGATCATCTGAACCTCGCGCTCGGCGGCCCAGGCGTGGAGGCGCTCGTTGGTGCGGTTCGAGACGAGGCGCTCTTCGAGCATCCGGCCGCCGTCGGGGCACCAGATGGCGCAGCCGTTGAACAGCACCACGGGCTCACCCAGCTCCAGCGGGGCGACCACGGGCATGGCCGAGGCCTTCGAACGCCCTGTGACCACCATGACGGTCTTCCCGGCGTCCTGGGCGCGACGCAGGGCCGCGAGGTTGCGCAAGTCGACCTCCTCGTCCTGCCCGAGGAGGGTCCCGTCGAGGTCCAGCAGGATCGCGTCGTAGGAGTCGGGCATCGAGGGGAAGATAGCGCCTCCGGTGCGGCCGATCTGCCCCCTGGTGCCCCTCTGCGCCGCCCCGAAGAGGCCAGGACGGGGTCCCGAAGTCGCCTCGAGGAGCCTTTCGGGCCGATCCGGGGCGGGAGCCGGCCGCCTCGGTCGATATAGCCGTGGCGGGATGGGCCCGACTCGGCCATCCTCGCCCCCGGTCCTATCTCATGCGCAGACGAATCAGCCCCCTCCGCCTCGCCCCGCTCGCCGCGGCGCTCCTCCTGACCGCCTGCACGGGGACCCGCAAGCTCGTCGACCCCGTCGTGGTCATCACCACGCGCAACGGCATGGAGCTCGGGGTCACGACCCACAGCGGGGTCGTCTTCACCGGCGCCACCGCCGAGCGCGGCGAGATCGAGATCGAGGCCTGGTTCGGCGACGGGCCGACCATCGAGCGGACGATCATCGAGCCCGTCTCCGACGAGCTGTTCACCGCCGAGACCGGAATCGTCCTCCCCTCGGTTCCGATCTCCTTCGACGAGCCCCGCGACGGCGAGTCCCTCCAGCTCATGGGGCGCAAGGACGGGGTCCGCTGGTCCATGTCGGCCCGCGTGAAGACCGACCCCCGCGTCTTCGGCCTGCTGCTCGAGATCCCCTCCGACTTCCCGGACGACCCCGACCAGGTGGGTGCCGGCGTGTTCCGCCGCCTCCCCGAACGCCGCCACGAGCTCGTCGGCCTCGTGGTCGGCAAGGTCCAGCTCGAGCGGAACGGCTCCATCAAGCGCTATCTCGCCGTGGCGGGTCCTACGGAGCTCTGGCGGCTCGTGGCCCACCGGCGCGATCACCTGCGCAAGAAGCCCTTC
This sequence comes from Planctomycetota bacterium, assembly GCA_965662915.1. GTDB lineage: Bacteria > Planctomycetota > UBA1135 > UBA1135 > Saltatorellus. The sequence goes on from CBFIJG010000060.1 coordinate 17,380, forward strand.
GTGTACCGCGAGGACATCCTCTGATCGCGCCACCTCGCGCGTGAGAGGCGAACGCCGCCCGACTCCCCCGGCCCCGGAGAGCGGGGGCGTTCTCGCTTTCCGACGGGATCAGCGGCGCCAGAATCCGGGCATCAGCAGCACGACGAGCGCGTAGAACTCGAGGCGGCCGAGCACCATGCAGAAGCTGAGCACCAGCTTCGGGAGCGCCTGGAGCCCGGCGAAGTTCTCGACGGGTCCGACGCTGCCCAGCCCCGGGCCGACGTTGTTCAAGGTCGCGACCACCGCTGTCGCGCTCGTCTCCAGGTCGGTGCCGAAGCTCGCCACGAGGGTCGTGGCGAAGAGGAAGACGGCCACCCACAGGACCAGGTACCCCGTGACCGACGACGTGATCCCCTCGTCGAGCGTTTGGCCGTCGATCCGCACGTCGTGGATGACCCGCGGCCGCGCGAAGCGGCGCACACCGACCAGCGCCGCCTTCAGCACAATCGCGATCCGCACGAGCTTGAAGCCTCCGCTCGTGGAACCCGCGCAGGCCCCGCAGAACGCGAGCAGCATCAGCAGGATCCGACAGAACTGCGGCCACGAGTCGAAGTCCTCGGTGGCGAATCCCGCCGTGGTGATGATGCAGGTGACCTGGAAGAGGCTGTCACGGAGCGCCTCGACGGGGCCCCCGTAGCCCTCGGCCCCCGGCGTCCCGGGCCCGTCCCAGACCCACAGGACGGCCGCGATGCTCAGGGTCGCGGCCACAACGATGCCGATGAACATGCGCGCCTCGAGGCTCCCGACGAACCTCCGCCACGCGGGCCGCGGTCCCACCCGGATGAGCGTGTCGTAGATCGCGAAGTTGAAGGCCGAGAGCAGCATGAACACCACGAGCACCCCCTCGACGGCGGCCGACCCGAAGTAGGCGATGCTCTCCGAGTGATTCGAGAAGCCGCCGTTCGCGATCGTCGAGAACGTGTGGATGACCGCGTCGAAGGACGGCATCCCGACCAGCAGGAGGCCGGTGACGAGCAGCAGGCTGAGCGCCATGTAGATCTTCACCAGCATGAGCGCCGAGTCGCGCACTCGCTGGTGGCCTGCCTCGCGGCTGACGCCCGGCACCTCCGAGCGGAAGAGGCTGCGCCCCCCCGTCGGGAAGAGCACCACGAAGACCATCACGATCCCGAAGCCGCCGATCCACTGGCTGAAGCAGCGCCAGAACGCGATGGCGTGGGGCATCGAGTCGATCCCCTCCCCCGACATGACCGTGGATCCCGTCGTGGTCAGCCCCGAGACGGACTCGAAGAAGGCATCCACGAACGAGGTGAAGGTCCCCTCGTAGAGGTAGGGGAGCGCGCCCGCGACGCCGCCGACGAGCCAGGAGAGCCCGACGGTCGCCAGGCCCTCACGCCTGAAGAAGTCGATCCGCCCCTTCTCGTCCTTCGTCGAGCCGTGGAACAGGGCCGCGGGGATCGCGCCGAGCCCCATGGAGGTGAAGGCCGCGTACATGCAGGCCCGCGCCGAGTGGTGCTCGTCGTAACCGAGCCCCACGAGCGCCGGCACGAGCATGAAGGCCCCCATCAGGATCATCACGATCCCGAGCATCCGCATCACGGCGGGTATGTTCACGGGGCGAGAGCCGCGCCGCTTGATCCGGGAGCTGGATGAGGCGGACATGGGGTCCGTCAGGCGCCGGGGCGCAGGACGCGCTCGACCTCCTCGAGCTTCTCGACGACCGTGAACACGATCAACGTGTCCCCGGGCCGCACGACGGAGTCGCCGGTCGCGATGGAGACCGACTCCTCGTGGACGATGGCCCCGACCACGGCGCCCTTGGGGAGCCCCATCTTCTTGACCTTGATGGCGTCCTTGATCGTCGTCTGCAGCTCGAGCACCTCCGCGGCGCCCTGCCCGATGACCGAGATGGCCTGCGGCGAGCCGGCGCGCACGTAGCGCAGGATGTGCGCGGCGCAGATCGCGCGGGGGCTGATGGCCTGATCGACACCTTCGAGGAAGTCGTACACCTCGCGATAGCCCGACTTCTGGATCAGCGCCACGGTCCGCTCCGCCCCGTGCCCCTTGGCGAGCATGCACGCGATCATGTTGATCTCGTCGTCGTTGGTCGTCGCCACGAAGACGCTCGCGGTGGCGATGCGCTCCTCCTGGAGGAGGGTGAAGTCCGTCGCGTCCCCCACGAGCACCGTGACCGCGCCACGAGACTCGCTCGAGAGCGCCTGGGCCCGCGCTCGATCCTTCTCGATCACGAAGACCTCGATCCCCGGCGAGTCCGCCAGACGCCTCGCGATCTCGCGGCCGATGCTCCCCGCTCCCATGATCACCGCGCTGCGCTTCCACACCACGGTCTCGCCCGCGGCGCGCTCGAAGGCATCGAGATCGCGGGTCTGACCGAGAACGTAGACCTGGTCGCCCACGCGGAGTTCGTCCTCACCGGACGGAACCAGGAACTCCCGGTCGCGCTGCAGCGCGACCACGAGCACGCCCGGCGGAATACGGAGCTCGCCGAGCGGCGCGCTCGTGAGCTCGCTGGACTCACGCAGCGGAAGTCGTCGCAGCTGCACCTTGCCGTCCGCGAAGCTCTCGACCTCGAGGGCGTGCCGCTCACGCACGGTCGAAAGGATGGACTCGGCCGCGAGCTCCTCCGTCGACAGCACGACGTGGAAGCCGAGGGCGTCCTTGTAGAAGTAGCGGAAGTCTGTGAGGACCTGGGTGTCCTTCAGCCGAAGAATGACCCGCTCGGCGCCGAGCTTCTTGGCCACCACGCTCGTGAGCATGTTGACGTGGTCGTCGTCGCTCACCGCGATCACGAGGTGCGCCGTGCTCGCGCCCGCGTTCGTCAGCGTGTCCGCGCGCGTCCCGTCCCCCACGAGGGCCTGGACGTCGAGGGACTCGGTCATGCGCCGCGACTTGGACGGATCCGGGTCGACGACCGTGACGGCGTGCTCCTCGCGGCTCAAGATGTCGGCCAGGTGTTGGCCCACCTCTCCGGCGCCCACGATGACGATGTTCATGCGGGCGACGATAGGTCGGGCCGCCCCGCCGGTCCATGTCCATGATCGCCCTCGTCGACAACCGCGACTCCTTCACGTTCAACATCGCCCAGGAGCTCATGGGGCTGGGGGCCGATGTCCGCGTCGTGAGGGCCCTGGAGACCACGGCGGAGGACGTTCTGCGCCTGGGACCCTCGGGGATCGTCCTGGGCCCCGGACCGGGACGGCCAGGGGGCGCAGGCTGCACGGAGGAACTCGTCCGGCTGGTCGCGGCGGGCGCCGCACCGCCCGTCCTGGGGATCTGCCTGGGCCACCAGGCGATCGTCACGGCCCTCGGCGGCCAGCTGCGCACGGCGCGCACCCTGGTCCACGGAGAGTGCCGCGCGGTGTCCCACGACGGGCGCGGTGTGTTCGAGGGCGAGAGGAGTCCCGTCGATCTCGCGCGGTACAACTCGCTCGCCGTCGAGGCCGGCGACCTTCCTGCGGAGCTGGAGATCGCCGGGACCACAGAGGACGGCGACGTGGCCGCTCTGCGCCATCGCACCCGGCCGCTCCACGGGATCCAGGGTCACCCCGAATCAGTCCTCTGCCTGGACGCCGGACGTCGGCTGCTGGGACGCTTCCTGCGCGGCCTCCACTGACCGCTCGCCGACGGCCGCGGTCCACCGCGGCCAGGGCCCGCTGCTCGACCGCGCCTCCTCACCGTCGCGCGTCCGCAGGACACGCCGCGTGATGAAGCGATAGAGCGGCTTCACCGTGCGCATCCAGACCAGGGCGATGCCCCGGCGCCGCATCCGCGCGGACTCCTCGACGCGGAGCGCCGCGGGCCCGCGGCCGTCCCGCGTGTAGCGCCGGCGGTGCTTCTGGACGTGCCGCAGGTCGTCGCGGCAGCGCGCCTCGAACCAGCGGCCGCGCCGCCGCGGATGCAGGGTCGCGAGCTGGAAGTCGATCAGGACTGGCGCGCCGTCGATCCCCACGACGACGTTCTGCTCCTTGTGCAGATCGTTGTGGCAGACGCCCGCGGCGTGGAGCTCGGCAACCCGGCGCTCCAGGAGGTCGAAGAAGTCGAGGGGCAGGGACCGCGCGCGGTGGAGCGGATCCCCCTCCGCGTAGGGCCGCAGGTGAACACGCCGCGGGTCCGGGCGCATCCCGCGCGCCGTCTCGATGGAGCTCGCCTCGCGGAGCAGGGCCTCGTCGAGGTCCGGCGCGGCGGCGACGCCGC
>CBFIJG010000061.1:0-21268 GCA_965662915.1 Planctomycetota bacterium
CGCACCTCGGCACGGTGGCCTCCGCCGCCCTCCTCGCGACCCTCCTTCCCCTCAGCGCCGTCAAGGTCCAGCGCCCCTGGGACCGGTTCCCCGCTCCGGCCGCGGTGATGTTCGAGACCCGGGCGGGCCAGTTCACCCTCGAGGAGCGCCGCGGCGGCGAGCGCAGCGCGTGGCTCGATCAGCGCGCGCTGACCCCAGCCGCCGAGACCGCGCGCCTCGACGCTCGCTGCCTGACCGAGGCGCTGGCTCTCCTCGCTCGAACCGCGGACGACGACGCGCGCCCGAAGATCGGGGAGGCCCGGATCGCGCTCCTCGGGTTGCTCACGCCCGAGCGCGCGGCGGCGCTGCGCGACGGCGGCGTGCGAGCGATCGACCGGGTGACGGCGTTCCCCGCGGCCGCGGCCCGCGTCGAGGACTGGCTGCTGGCATCGCTCCAGCCGGACGCGCGCCTCGACGGCGATCACGTCGACCTCTCCGACCTCGAGGGCTACGACCTCGTGATCGCGCCGCCCGTCGGCGCGGAGGTCGCGGTCCGCTGGACGCCCGTCCCCTGGACCGGGCGCAGCGAGGCGCGCTGGGCCCCCGTCGACAGGCCGCCGATGCTCGGCGCGATCCACGCGCCGCTGCTCGCGGTCGACGGTCTCCGCGGGACCGTGATCGGGATCCAGAGCCCTGGGATCGACCCCACGAGCGGGCCGCGCGCACTCCGCTGGCTCGCGGTGCGGCCGGACGAACGGCGGCGCGCCGCGGGCCGGATCGCGACCGCACGGCTTCCTCGGTCGCGAGCCGACGGCAGGCCGCTCGAGTTCCTCCTCCGCCATGCGGACGCGCAGCGCGCGAGCTCTCCCTTCGAGACCGAGGCGGAGCGCATCGAGATCTCCGCGGAGACGCTCGCGTCCCTGCGCGACCACGTCCTCGCGCAGGAGCCGCAGGCGCCGGCCCACCTCGGCTCCGTGACGGTCGCGCTCGTGGAGGACGCCGCGGAGGTGCTCCGCGCGCAGAGGGAGGTCCCCTGGACGTTCGAATTCCTCGGGCCGATCGCGGCGCGCTCGCCCGAGCCCTGGCCAGCGCTCGAGCGCGCCCTCGCGTGGGCGGAGATGGAGGAGCTGCGCCCGGCGGACGCCGCCCGTCGACTGGAAGCCCTCGGCGCGCAGCGAACGCCCTCGCCCATGGATCGCCGGGCGCTCGCGGGCGCATACGTGCAGCTCGGCCGCGGCCGCGAGGCGGCGGAGCTGCTCGAGCCGCTCCACCTGGCCGCGCCGGCGGACCGCGATCTGGCGGCCGACCTCGCCGAGGCTCTCGTGGTCGCAGGCGATCCACGGGGGCGTCGCCTCGCGGCCGAGCTGCTCGCGGACGACCCGCTCGACGGGCGGCTGATGGCCCTCGCGCGCGGACTCCGCTCCCTCGATCCGGGCGCTGCACAGCGCGCCCTCGACGGGCGCTGAACCAGCCGAAGAGGCGAGACGAAAAACGGTGGCCCGGCAGGGGAGTGCCTCCCCCGCTCGGGCCACCGAGACTTCTTCGCTGTCCGGGGGATACGGGCGTCGCCGCCGATCCTTGGCGGAATCCCGGGAATCCGTCGATCCAGGGGAGGGCGGCTCGGCGGCCACGCGCGCGAATTCGTGTCGTGGGAGCGCGCGAAGGCGCACGAGGGGCCCATGATCTGGGGCGGTGAGACCCCGGAACGTGATCCTCTTCGCGGTGGCGCTGGCCGTCACCGGCGTGGGCGCCATCTCCCTGGCGCGGGCGACCGCGCCTCGGTCGACCTCGCCCGTGGCCGCGCGCGCGAGCGTCTTCGTCGGCCGCATCGCGGCAAACGGTCGCACCGTGGTGGATCCAGGTGATGGGACGAGGCTCGTGCTGACGAGGCTCACCCTGCGCGGCACGCCGCTTGCCTCCCTCGAGGGTGATGGGCCGCCGCCGTTCGACGAGGAGCTCGAGGTCTGGTTCCGCGGGGGCGTCGTCTCCGAGGATCTCGGCTCGTTCGTCGCCGACGCTCCCGCGCGGCACGAGACGAGGGTGGGGCGCTGGGCCGTCGTGATCCACGCGAGGAGCGAGAACCTGGGGATCCTGGAGGACGGCTCCGTGCTCGCGGGCGAGGCGCTCCAGGGCGGCCGCCCGGGCCTGTTCACGGCCTTCGTCGCCACGGATGGGGCGCTGATCGTCCAGGGGCGCCCCGGGACGCAGATCGCCCGGAACGTGCCGGCTCGCGCCCTCGGGAGCATGATCCTCACCGGCCCGCGCTGACGGCCCCGGCTCCACGGCCCGCAATCCGCACCGACCGCCCTTGACCGCCTCCCAGGACCTCCGCCCCGACGCGGCCCCCGCGCCGCGCTGGCTCGCGCCGCTTCTGTGGCTGCTCATGGCAGCAGCCGCTCTCGTGGTCTTCGCTCCGGGACTCGAGGGTGCCTTCGTCTACGACGACCTGCGACTCGTGGCGCGCGCGCCCGCCTCGCAGTCCATCGGCGCCGCCTTCGAGCGTTTCCTCGAGCCACTCTACGCCTTCGAGGAACCGGCGGCCGACGTGCAGCGCGGCCTCTGGCGCCCGCTCACGTCGACGACCTTCGCGCTCGGCCGCACGCTCGGCGGCGGCGAGCCCTTCGCCTACCACCTGATCTCCCTCGCGCTCCACCTCGTCGCCGCCGCGCTGCTCATGCGGCTGTGCGCGCTCCTGGTGGTCACGCGGTCGGGGTTGAGCGCGACCCGCGCCGAGCTTTGCGCGGGCCTCGCCGGGCTCGTCTTCGTCCTGCACCCTGCGCAGGTGGAGTCGGTGGCCTGGATCTCCGCGGTGAACGACCCGCTGTGGGGCTCGCTCGGGCTCGGCGCCCTGCTCGCCTACGAGCGAGCCGCACTCGCCGGCCGCATCTCGATCGCCTCTGGCCTGCTCACGCTGGCAGCGCTCCTCGCGAAGGAGCACGCCATCGTGGTCCCCCTGCTCGCGGTCACGCTCGACCTGACCGCGCGGCGGCGGCCGAGGCTCGCGGCGCTCGCTCCCCTCGGAGCCGCCTTCCTCCTCTGGTACGGCCTGCGCGTGTCGGTCTTCGGCGGAGCCGACGCGGGCCTCTTCCGACCCGCGGGAGACTACGGTCTCACGGCCGGCCGCGAGGTCAGCCTGCGACTGGAGCTCCTCGGGGGCTTCCTGCAGAACACCTTGCTCCCCCTGGATCCGGCGGTGTTCCGCCCGCTGCGACCCGAGTTGCCCGAGGGATCGGGAGTCGTGTGGACCGCGCTCCTGTGGATCGGCGGCGGGCTGGCCGCGCTGCTCTGGGCCGCGCGCGCGGCGCGGCGCCGTGCTCGCCGGGGTCTGCGGCTTCGGCGTCGTGGCTCTGCCCTTCATCGCCACCCCCGAGACCGCGGGACGCTTCCCGCTCTCCGATCGCTACGTCTACTTCGGGGTCGGGCTGCTCGCCCTCGGCGCTGCGGCGGCGCTCGGGCGCCTCCGATCTCCCGCTCCCCTTCTCGGGCTCGGGCTCCTCGCCGCGGCGGGGTGCGGGTGGGTCGCGCGCGGCCACGTGCCGACCTTCGCCGGCGACATCGCCTTCAACGTGGCGGCGGTGGAGGACGCGCCGAAGGATCCGAACGTGCGCTGGGGCGCGAGCAACGCGTTCTTCCGGAGCTACGCGAGGACCCGGGACGTGGACGACCTGATGACGGCGTACATCCACTGCCTGAACTCGCTGCGCGCCGGCCAGGTCTATCGCGACGGGACCTTCGAGGACGATCCGGACCAGCCCTTGAACGTGCGGATGGGGAGGCTCGAGGCGCTCATCAACGACACCCCGCCGGAGGGCCGCCGGCCCGACCCGGCGGTGTTCGTCACCCTCGACGACCGCTACCAGGCGACGCTCGCCCAGGTCGGCTGCCTCGCGCTGCTCGCGGAGGTGACCGAGGACGCGGACCTGGAGTACGCCCTCCAGGTCGCCACCCAGGCGAAGCGCGTGTGGGGCGAGGCCGCGGGCCTGAACTTCTGGAGCGCCTGGGTGCACAAGAAGAACGGCCGCCTGGAGGAGGCGCGGGCCGCGGCGGGCCGCGCGCTCACCGCGGACCCCGCGCACGTCGACGCGCGAGGCTTGCTGGCCGACGTCCTCAGCCTCACCGGAGACCGCAGCGGCGCCGCGCTCCTCGCGAAGGAGAACCTCGACTACGCGCCGGGCGACGTCCCGCGCCTCGTCCAGCACGCCGGCCTCGCGATCGACGCGGGACGGCTCGACGAGGCCCAGGAGTCCGTGGACCGCGCCATCGAGCTCAGCGGCGGCCAGGATCCGTCGGCGCTGATCGCTCGCGCGTCCCTGGAGATCGTCCGGCGCCGCGGCGGCAACGCGGTCGAGTGGGCGGACCGCGCGCTGCGCCTCGATGCCGAGAACGGCTACGCCCACCGCGCGCGCGGGCAGGGACTCCTGCTCACCCAGGACTTCGACGAGGCGACCGCGGCCTTCGGCGAGGCGGCGCGCCTGATCCCCGACGACTACGCCTCCCACTACCAGCTCGGATCCCTCCTCCTCTCGGCCCGGCCCGGACCGGACGCGGCCGACGAGGAGCGCCGCGTCTGGCGCGAGACGGTCGTGCCCATCCTGGTCCGGGCCTACTTCCTCGCGCCCATGCGCGGGACCGAGCAGCTCGCCATCCAGGACGTGCTCGAGGAGCTCATCGGTGGCAGCGCGGACGAGGCGTTCAACCTGGGCATGGGACTCAAGACCCAGGGACGCGAGGCGCTCTCGCTCTACTGGATGCGGCGCGCGGTGGAGCTCAGCGGCGAGTGGTCCGAGGAGACGCGCGTGCGCAAGCTCGCGATCGTGCACGCGGAGCTCGGGCTCTCCTACAGCAGGCTCGGCCGCTTCGAGGAGGCGCGCGCGGAGTTCACCGCCGCCGCCCGCTTCAACCCCGATGACTTCGGGATCCAGTTCGAGCTCGCCAACAGCGCGTGGGCGCTCGGCGACACCTTCGGCGCGCTCCCCCACTACCGGCGGGCCCTCGAGCTCTTCGAATCCTCATCCGTCCGGCCCGAGATGCGCGAGGCCGTCCGCGGCAGCATCGTCGAGCGAATGCGTCAGATCGAGACCGAGGAGACCGCTGGCCCCCAGCCGCCGCGAAAGTGAGGGGAACAGCTCTCGAGGGCCGGGGCGGAATCCGGCCCGCCTCGGCTAGGCTCGGGGCATGAGACTCCCCTTCCGACCTGCCACGCTCCTGATCGCCGCGGCCCCCGCCCTCGCCCAGGGCTCCGACGACTGCGCTTCTGCCACGGCGATCACGGGCAACGGCCCGTTCTCCTGCGACACGACCACGGCGACCACCGACGGGCTCGCCGATCCCGTCTGCGACTTCTTCGGCAACCAGGACATCTTCGGCGACGTCTGGTTCAGCTGGACCGCGAACCAGAGCGGGCCGCACGCGGTGAACCTGTGCAGCCTCCTCGGTGACGACTCCAAGGCGGCGGTCTACGACGGCGGCTGCGGTACGACGGTCACCTGGTGCAACGACGACGCCTGCGGGCTGAAGTCCCAGGTCGCCTTCGACGCGACCCAGGGGCAGACCTACCTGATCCGCATCGGCAACTACGCCGACGGCAGCCCCACACCCGTCTTCGGCGACTTCACGATCGACTACGCCGGACCGACCCTGAACCCGGCAACGGGCAACTACTACCAGGTCATCACGGAGAACCTGTCCTGGAACGCCGCGAGCGCGGCCGCCGAGGCGAACGTCTTCAACGGGACCCCCGGCCACCTGGTCACCATCACCGATCAGGCCGAGCTCGACTGGCTCCTCGCGAACCTCACCTTCGACCGCCCGTGGATCGGCCTGTTCCACAACACCCAGGCGTCCGACTACTCCGAGCCCGCCATGGGCTGGCAGTGGGTCACCGGCGAGACGTCGAGCTTCTTCAACTGGTCGCCCGGTGAGCCCAACGACACCTCTGCGAGCGGCGGTCCCGAGGACTACTGCGAGATGTTCGGCAACGGCGCCTGGAACGACGCCGAGGACTTCCACGGCCCCACGGACGAGTACATCATCGAGTGGGAGGGCGGCAGCATCGGCACGAACTACTGCCAGGCCAACCCGAACACGACGGGCGCCAGCGGCACCCTCTCCGCGTCCGGCTCCGCCTCGGTCGCCGCCGACGACTTCACGCTGACCGCCGAGTCCCTGCCCGCCCAGCAGTTCGGCATCTTCATCACCTCGCTCAACCCCGGCTTCGTCCCCAACGCCGGCGGGACCAGCAACGGCAACCTCTGCCTCGGCGGCGCCATCGGCCGCTTCTTCCTGCCGAGCCAGATCAAGAGCACCGGGACGACCGGTGAGTTCTCGCTGCAGCTGCCTTTGACGATGTTCCCCCAGGGCGCCGGCGTCGTCGCCGTCGTGCCCGGTGAGACCTGGTTCTTCCAGGCGTGGCACCGCGAGGGCGCGGGCGCTGGTTCGAACTTCACCGACGGCCTCGAGGTGACGTTCAACTGACACGGGTCCCGATCCGGAACGGGAGCGGGGGCCCTGCGCAGCGCGCGGGGCCCCCGCTCTCGTGAGGGAGAACGGAGAACCGCCCTCAGTCGAGTCCGAGCAGGCGCGTCACGGTCTGCACGTGCCGGCCGACGCCCTCTTCGATCTCCCGGACCTCGATGCGCTCGTCGTCGGTGTGGGCGAGATCGATCGAGCCCGGGCCCATGAGCAGCGGCGTGCCGAAGCGTGTGAGGTGCGGCGCGTCGGTGCCGAAGGCCACAGGGCTCGCCTCCTCACCGTCGGGCACGTGGAAACGCACGGGGCCGTACTGCTCACGACCCTCGAGCAGGTCCACGTGGGGTCCGAGGGAGCGCTGGATGCGCGCCCGGACGACGTCGGGGTCCTCGACAGCGCGCACGAGGATCTCGGCCCGCGCCTCCGGAGCGACGACGTTCGGCGCGTGTCCCCCTTGGATCGTGCCGACGTTGATGGAGCCGTCGCCGAGCATGTCGTCCGTCCCCCAGGTGTCCGTCACGAGGCGCGCGCAGCACCCGACGAGCTCGTGCACCGCCGACGGGCCGAGGGGCGTCGCGCTGTGGCCAGCGACGCCGTGCCCGACGAGCTCCGCGAGGAAGATCCCCTTGTGGCCGCTGATGAAGCGGTTGCCCGTGGGCTCCCCCACGATCGTGTACTCCGGCGACCAGGCGTCGCGCAGGGCGGGCTCGGCCGCGAGGCGCTCGTTGGCGAAGGCTGCGCCGGCGCTGTCGACCTCTTCGCCGACTGTGAGCAGGAACCCGAGGCGGCGCTCGCCGCGGGCCATCAGCTCCTCGGCGGCGAGCAGCATGGCGAGGGCCTGCCCCTTGGCGTCGCACGCGCCCCGGCCGTACACGGTCCCCCCCTCGATCCGCGGCGGGATGAACGGCGGCACCGTGTCGAGGTGCGTGCAGAACACGACGCTCGGCGCATCGGCCCGGGCGAGGACGTTGTAGCGGCCCTCGTCCACGCGCTGGAGCTCGACCGCGAAGCCGCGGGACTCGAGCGCGGACGCCGCGGCTCGCGCGAAGTCCTCCTCGCCACCGGTCACGGACTCGACGTCGATCCAGTCGGCGAGCGTCCGCGCCATCCCGCTCCGGTCGAGGATGCTCATGCCTTCAGCGGCCTGCCCGGCCGCGGCGTCAGGCCCGCTTCGATGTCCTCCTCGATCTCGGGCACCTTCAGCACCTTGACGACGGCGACCTCGTCGCACTTGTGGAACTTCGGACAGTTGAGGCAGTCGTTGAAGACCTTGTGCGGCAGCGAGCCGTGGTCCACGACCTCGAAGCCCAGCTTCTCGAAGAAGCCGGTGACGTAGGTGAGCGCCATGACGCGGCGCAGGCCGAGACCCTCGGCCTCGTCGATCAGGGCCTGGGCGATCTTCTTCCCCAGCCCGAGCCCCTGGAAGCGCGGCTCCACCGCGATCGAGCGGATCTCGGCGATGTCGGTCCAGATGATCGCGAGGGCGCCGCAGCCGGCGAACTCCCCGTCGACGAGTACGACCATGAAGTCGCGCAGCTTCTCGACGATGGACGCCGGCGAGCGCGGGAGCATCTTTCCCTGCGCTGCGAGCTCGTTGACGAGCTCCATGATCGGCGTGATATCCCCGATGGCGGCGGGGCGCATCTCGATCTTCCTGGTCGCTTCCACGGACATGGTTCCTCGACGCTCAGGCGCCGGCGAGACGCTCCTGCCACCACGCCACCTCGGCGCGGACCTGGTCGGGAGCGGTCCCCCCGAGGACATCGCGGCGCGAGAGAATACGGTCCACGGAGAGGGACGCGGCGAGATCGATGCCCTCGAGCTCGGGGAGGAGCTCCGCGCGCGCCGCATCGGAGAGCCCGGCGAGGGTCACGCCGTCGGCCACGGCGCGCTCCACGGTGGCCCCCACCCGCTCGTGGGCGTCACGGAAGGGCACGCCCCGCTCGCAGAGCAGGTCGGCGAGGTCCGTCGCGTCGAGGAACCCCTCCGCGTTGGCGGCCCGCGCGCGGTCCACGTCCACCTCGACGTCGCGAGCGCAGAGCGCGGCCACCTCGAGGCAGGTCACCGTGGTGTCCAGGGCGTCGAAGAGGGCCTCCTTGTCCTCCTGGAGGTCCTTGTTGTAGGCGAGGGGCAGCCCCTTGGTGACGGTGACCAGCGCCGTCAGGTCTCCATGCACCCGCCCGACCTTGCCGCGGAGCAGCTCGAGGGCGTCGGGGTTGCGCTTCTGGGGCATCAGGCTCGAGCCGGTCGACACGGTGTCGCCGAAGCGAAGCACGCCGGCCTCCTGGCTCGCCTGGAAGATCCAGTCCTCGGCGAGGCGCGAGAGGTGCAGCATCGTCGTCGTACAGGCGAAGACGAACTCGAGGGCGTGGTCCCGGTCGCTGACCCCGTCGAGGCTGTTGCGGGTCGCCGCGGAGAAGCCGAGGTCGGCGGCGAGAGCCTCGCGGTCGAGCGCGAAGGGCGCCCCCGCGAGCGCGCCGGAGCCCAGCGGACAGGCGTCCATGCGCTTCGCCGCGTCGGCGACCCGGCCGCGGTCCCGCTGGAGCATGTGCGCGTAGGCGAGGCACTGATGCCCGAAGGTCACGGGCTGGGCCCGCTGCAGGTGCGTGTAGCCGGGGATGGCGGTGTCCACGTGCTCGGCCGCCAGCTCGACGAGGGCGCGCTGCAGATCGGCCGCGGCCGCGTCGAGGCGCCCGGCCCAGCTGCGCAGGTGCAGCTTGAGGTCGGTGGCGACCTGGTCGTTGCGGGAGCGGCCGGTGTGGAGCTTCTTCCCCAGGTCCCCCACGCGCTTCACGAGCTCCGCCTCGACGAACGAGTGCACGTCCTCCGCGTCCGAGGTCTCGATCCCCGAGGCCCCGCCGGCGATGAGGTCGTGGATCTCCCCCAGCGCCGCGACGATGGACGTCACCTCCACCGCGGTGAGCACGCCCGCCGCGCCGATGGCCTTCGCCCACGCCACGCTCCCGCGCACGTCCTCGAGGGCCATGCGGCGGTCGAAGGGCAGGCTCTGGTTGAGCCCCTCGAAGATCGGGTGCAGCTCCCCCTGGAAACGTCCGCCCCAGAGCGCGGCCGTGGCCTCGTCCTTGGTCTCGGTGGTCACTGTCCCCGCTCCGCCGCAGCGGCGACCGTCCCCGGGAGTCCGAAGAGGCGCACGAAGCCCTCGCTGTCCTGGGGCTCGTAGCCCGCGCCCATGGTGAAGGACGCGAGGTCGTCCCGGTACAGCGAGCGATCCGCCGACACCTGACGCGAGGTGGCGCTGCCCTTGTAGAGCTCGACCGTGACCTCGCCGCTGGCGCTCCCCATGGCCTCCGTGAAGAGGGCGTCCATGGCGCGACGCTTGGGATGGAACCACTGGCCGTTGTAGACGAGGCGCGCGTACTCGGGCGCCATGCGCTCCATCAGGTCGAGGGTGTCCCGCTCGACGGTGATGCTGCGCAGGGTCCGCAGGGCCTCGTAGAGGATCGTCCCGCCCGGCGTCTCGTAGAGCCCGCGGGACTTCATGCCCACCAGTCGGTTCTCGATGATGTCGACCCGACCGACGCCGTGACGGGCGCCGCACTCGTTGAGGGTCTCGACCATCTCGACCGGGCCGAGCGCGGTGCCGTTCACCGAGACGGGCACGCCCGACTCGAAGCGCAGAGCGACCATCTCGGCCTCGTCCGGCGCGGCCTTCGGATCCGCCGTCCAGGTCCACGCGTCCGCGGGGGGCGCGTTGCCCACGTCCTCGATGGCGCCGCCCTCGTGGCTGATGTGCCAGAGGTTCCGGTCGCGGCTGTAGATCTTCTCCTTGGTCGCGGTGATCGGGATGCCGGCGTTGTTGGCGTAGTCGATCGCGTCCTCGCGGCTCTTGATCTCCCAGTTCCGCCAGGGCGCGATGACCTCGAGGCCGGGGTCGAAGGCGCGGTAGCCGAGCTCGAACCGCACCTGGTCGTTGCCCTTGCCGGTGCAGCCGTGGGCCACCGCCGTGGCGCCGACCTCGTGGGCGTACTCCACCTGGGCGCGAGCCAGGATCGGGCGCGCCAGGCTGGTGCCGAGCAGGTAGCGGCCCTCGTAGACCGCCAGCGCCTTCAGCGCCGGCCAGATCGTCTCGGAGACGAAGGCCTCGCGCAGGTCCGCGACCTTGCAGGAGGCAGCGCCGCTGGCGGCGGCCTTCTCCTCGAGACCGACGAGTTCCTCGGCGCCCTGGCCGACGTCGCCGGCCATGCAGTGGACCTCCCAGCCGCGCTCCTTGAGCCAGGGGATGATGATCGAGGTGTCGAGGCCGCCGGAGTAGGCGAGCACGACCTTCTTCTGTGCGTTGTTGGCCATCAGACGAGTCCTCCGTCGAAGGCGTCAGCGGGACCCAGGAGCAGCGCGAGGACGGCTTTCTGGGCGTGGAGTCGGTTCTCTGCGATGTCGAAGACGATGGAGCGCGGGCCGTCGATGACGCCGCGGCTCACCTCGTGGCCGCGGTGGGCCGGCAAGCAGTGCATGAAGGACGAGCCGTCCTTGGTCGCGTCCATGACGTCCTCCGTGATGGAGTAGTCGCTGAAGACGGCGGCGCGCTCCTCGGTCTCCTCCTCCTGGCCCATGCTGGCCCACACGTCGGTGTAGACCGCGTCCGCGAGGTGCGCGGACTCCATGAGGTCGGAGGAGAGCGTGATGCTGCCGCCGGTCTCGGCGGCCGCGGTCTCGCAGACCGCGGTCACCTCCGCGTCGGGCTCGTAGCCAGCTGGCGTGCAGACGACCATGTTCATGCCAAGCTTGGTGGCCGCGGTCATCAACGAGTGGCAGGTGTTGTTGCCGTCGCCGACGTACACGAGCTTGCGCCCCTTCACGTCCCCCCAGCGCTCCACGAGCGTCATCGTGTCCGCGAGCGCCTGGCAGGGATGCAGGTGATCGCTCAGGCCGTTGATGACCGGGACGTCCGCGGTGTCCGCGAGCTCGAGGACGGTGCGATGGCGGTAGGTCCGCGCCACGATCCCGTGGGTCCAGCGCTCGAGGTTCCGCGCCATGTCGCGTACCGATTCCCGCGTGCCCATGCGCGCAGCGCTCGAGAGGTCCAGGAACACGGCGCTCCCGCCGAGGTCCTGCATCCCGATGTCGAAGGTGAAGCGCGTGCGCAGGGACTCCTTCTCGAAGACCATCGACAGGCGCTTGCCGCGGAGCAGGTCCGTGTAGTCGGCGCTGTCACGCTTGATCGTGCGCGCGACGTCGATGATGTGCGCGATCGACGCGGGCGTCAGGTTGGCGAGGGAGACGAGGTCGCCGGCCGACGCGAGGTCGGTCATCGGCGCGGCTGCAGGTGCTGCTGCGGTGGACATCAGACGAGGGAGGGGAGGGTGGAGAGGACGCCGTCGACGCGTTCGAGGCCGAGCTCGAGGTCGTCGTCGGTGAGCACGTAGGGCGGGAGGAAGCGCAGGACGTCGCCCGCGGCGGTGCAGGCGAGGACGCCCGCGTCGAAGAGGCCGGACACGGCGGTCGCGGCGTGGCCGGGGATCACGAGGCCCTGCATGAGCCCGCGGCCGCGGCGGCAGAACACGGCGCCGTGGCGCTCGGCCATGGCATCGAGGGCGCCCGCGAGCCGGTCGCCGAGCACTCCGACGCGCGCCTGCAGACCGGCGTCGAGCTCGTCGAGCACGGCGAGGCCCGCGCGCGCCACGAAGGGGCCGCCGCCGAAGGTCGAGCCGTGGTCGCCGGGGACGAGGGCCGTGGCCGCCTCGCCGCGGGCGAGGCACGCGCCGATGGGCAGGCCCGCGCCGATGGGCTTGGCGAGGGTGACGACGTCGGGCGTCACGCCCGCGGCCTCGGCCGCGAGGAAGGTCCCCGTGCGTCCGCCGCCGGACTGGACCTCGTCGTGGATCAGGACGGTGCCGGTGGCCTCGGTGAGCTCGCGGGCAGCGCGCAGGAAGCGCGGGCAGAGCTCGCGCAGTCCCCCCTCGCCCTGGATGGGCTCGAGGATGAGCGCGGCGGGCTCCGCCTCGAGGGCCGCGCCGAGGGCGTCGAAGTCGCCGGGGTCCACGAAGGTCGCCTCCAGCATCGGCCCGAAGGGCTCGCGGTAGGCCGCGTTCGAGGTCACCGAGAGGCTGCCGAAGGTGCGGCCGTGGAAGCCGCCGTTCAGCGCCACGAGACCCTGGCGATGCGGCTTGCCACGCAGCACCTGGAGCTTGCGCGCCAGCTTGAGCGCGGCCTCGTTGGCCTCGGAGCCGGAGTTGGCGAAGAACACCGCGTCCATCCCGGTGCGGTCGCAGAGCCGCCGGCTCAGCTCCTCGCCCGGGCCGTGGCGGTACAGGTTCGACACGTGCCCGAGCCCGCTCGCTTGATCGGCGAGGACGGCCGCGAGCCGCGGGTGGCCGTGGCCGAGGCAGGCGGCGCCGATGCCGCTGATCAGGTCGAGGTAGCGCTTGCCGTCCCCGTCCGTCAACCACGCGCCCTGACCGCTCGCGAAGAGCGGGGCCGCGCGCCGGTAGGTGCCCATGGTCCGATCGAGGACCTCCTTCGGCTCGAGCAGCTCAGACATGGACCACCTCCTCACTGCCCGCGGCGCCCGCGACGAACAGGGTCCCGCCGCCGGCCAGGGCGGACTCGATCGGGTCTGCGGCGAGGCCGCTGGCCATGCGCACGGTGGCCCTGGGGAGCCGCCGCGCTGCGTCGAGGGCCGCCTGGACCTTGGGCAGCATGCCGCCGGTGACGACCTCTCGATCCACGAGCTGCTCCGCCGCCGCGCCGTCGATGCTCGGGATCGGCGCGCCGCCGTCGAGCACCGCGGCGACGTCCGAGAGGAAGAGCACCGCGTCCGCGCCGAAGGCCTCCGCGAGGGGCGCCACGGCGTCGTCCGCGTTGACGTTGAGGAACTGCCCCTGAGCGTGGGCGACCGTGGCGACCACGGGCACGTACCCGTGACCGCAGAGCGCCTCGAGGAGCCCGGCGTTCACCGCCGTCACTCGCCCGACCTGCTCGAGGGCGGCGTCGAGCACCTCGGCGGTCATGAGGCGATCGTCCACGCCCGAGAGCCCCAGCGCCGGAACACTGTGATCCACGAGCGCGGCCGTGAGCTCGGCGTTCACCTCGCCGCGCAGGCCCTGGACCACGGCCCGGGCCGTCGCAGCGTCGGTTACCCGCAGCCCCCGGACCCTGCGTGCCTCGAGGCCGAGTGAGCCCATGAGGCGGCTGACCTGCGCGCCCCCGCCGTGCACCACGACGACCTGCGCGCCGGCCTCACGGGCCGCCGCCACGGCCGCCGCGAAGCGCGAGCGCGCCCCGGCGTCGTCGAGGATGGCGCCCCCGACCTTCACGACGATCCTGCGGCTCACGCGAGCCCCCACGTCTCGTCGAGCCCGAGGGCCACGTTCATGTTCTGCACCGCCTGCCCGGCCGCGCCCTTCACGAGGTTGTCGATGGCCGAGGTGACGACGACCTGGCCGAAGGCGTCGGCGGCGGTGACGTGGCAGTGGTTCGTGCCCATGACGTCCTGGGTGCGCGGCTGGTCGGCCGTCACGTGGACGAAGGGCTCCGCGTCGTAGGCGGCGCGCAGCGCGTCGAGGACCTCGGCGGCCCCCACGCCGGGCGCGGGGTCGACGTAGGCGGTGACGAGCATGCCCCGGAACATCGGGAGCAGGTGCGGGACGAAGGTCAGCGAGCCCTCGAAGCTCTCCGGGAAGCGCGAGGCGATCTCCGGCGCGTGGCGGTGCGTGCCGACGCCGTACGCCTTGCAGCTCTCGTTGACGTTCCCGTAGAGGGTGGTCTCGGTCGGCGACTTCCCGGCGCCGGAGACGCCGCTCTTCGCGTCGAGGACGACCCTCGCGCCGGGGGCCACGAGCCCGGCGTTCATGACGGGCAGGAGCCCGAGGAGCGACGCCGTCGGATAGCAGCCGGGGTTGGCGATGAGGCGCGCGCCCGCGAGCTGGTCGCGCTCGTGTTCGGTGAGCCCGTAGCGGGCCGCGTCGCACAGCTCCGGCGCGAGGTGCGCTGTGCCGTAGGCCGCTTCGAAGGCCGCCGCGTCGTCGAAGCGCAGATCACCCGACAGATCGATCACCGTCGCGCCGCCGTCCAGCGCCGCGCGCACGATCGGCGTGCCGATGCCGTGGGGCAGGCAGCTGAAGACGACGCCGCCGTGACCGCCGACGAGGCCGAGGTCCAGGGGCATGACCTCGTAGCGGCCGCGGGCGTCGAGCGAGCGCGATACGCTCCCTTCGCGCGCGGACATGAGGGTGACGTCTCCCACGCCCGGGTGGCGCGCGAGCAGGGCGTTCACCTCCGCCCCGGCGTAGCCGGTGGCGCCGATCACGAGGGCGGCCGTCACCGACCGCCTCCCTGCGCGTGCTCGCCGAAGTCGAGGGCGAGCTGCGCGGCGGCAGCGCTCGAGGGCGTGACCACCATGATCGTGTCGTCCCCCGCGATGGTCCCGACGATCGACTCGGGACCGTGGGCGTCGAGGACGACGCCCAGGGGCGACGCCCCGCCCGGCGGGGTGCGCAGGACGACCAGGTTCTGGGCCGGCGTCGCGGTGCGGAGCCACTGGCGCAGGCCCCGGACGAGCGGGTCGGCGGACGCGCCGGCCACGGAGTACCCGTCGGGCCCTTTGACGGCCCCGAGCTCACGGAGGTCCCGGGACAGGGTCGCCTGGGTGACCGAGACCCCCCGGCCTGCGAGGGCGTCCACGAGGGCCTGCTGGCTGGTCCCCAGGCCTTCCTGGATGAGCTCCACCACGAGCGCGCGGCGCTCCTGGGGCGAGATCGATTGCATGGACTTCATCGGCGTGGCGCATGTTTATGCATGCCCTGGTGAATGGTCAACCCCTCCAGAGCCGGTTTTTTGCCTCCTGAGACGCTCCCACGGGCGGTGCGTGGTGAATAGACCCGAGACGACGAGAGCCCGGCGAGCCACGCGACCCCAGGTGGCCACAGCACCCTCCCCACGGCGATCGGCCATCGCCCGGGACGAGCGGCGCTCACCGAAAGGCCAACGCCATCGGCCCCGGGGCGAGGGCGCCAGCGACCGCGATTCCGGCCCCGACGAAAGCGCCCATCGGCGCGCGAGCCGCGATGCGCTGGAGTCTCCGGGGACGCGCCCGGCCGCGAGCTCAGTCGCGCTCGTCGAGCCAGGCCATCTGGATGGCCTCGAGGATCCCCTCGTTCGACGCCTTCGGATCGCCGACGAAGCCGGGGAGCGCGCACACCCACGCATGCAGGTCGGTGAAGCGCACGGAGAGCGGGTCCACCTCGGGTCTCGCCTCCCACAGGCGGTAGCCGATCTCGTGGCAGTCGCTCCAGTCGATCTCGTCCGGGTCGCTCATGGGCGGAGAGTAACCTGCGAGCCATGAAGCGCTCCTTCGCCCTCGCGTCGCTCGCCGTGATCTCCTGCGCCTGCGCGTCGCGCGGCCCCGCGCCGCTGACGACCTCGCTCGTGGGCGCGCCGCTCTCCGCGCCGGAGCAGGACGCGCTGACCGAGCGCTGGCTCCAGCTCGAGATCGACGCCGCGAAGGCGAAGTGGGACCTCGCCCCCTCCGAGACGAGCGCGATCTGGGTGGGCCGGCGCCTCGCCTACAAGTCGATGTTCCCCGAGGCGATCGCCTGGTACGAGGGTGCCATCGAGACCTACCCGGAGAGCTACCGGCTGCGCCGCCATGTCGGGCACAGGATGCTCACCGTGCGCCGGATCGACGCCGCGGTGGAGGTCCTCACCGCCGCGCGCGAGCTGGCGGCGCAGCATCCGAATCGGCTCGAGCCGGACGGCGCCCCGGGCCCCAGCGGCGAGCCGCGCAGCACGACCCATGGCAACATCGACTACCACCTCGCGCTCGCCCACTATCTCCGCGGTGAGTTCGATCGCGCGGCGGAGCTCTGGTCGCTCTGCCTGACGCGCTGGTCGCGCAACGACGACTCGCGCGTCGCCGCGATGCACTGGCTCTACACCAGCCTCGTGCGCGCGGGCCGCGCCGGGGAGGCGATCCGCGTCCTCGAGACCCCGATCGACCCCGAAGACGTCATCGAGAACTTCGCGTACCACGAGCTCGTGGAGCTCTACCGGGGGGACCTGGCTCTCACGGATCTGATGGCGCGCGACGGACGCAGCGCCGCCCTCGACTACGGGATCGCGCGGCACCTGCTGGCGCGTGGCGACGCGGAGCGCGGGAACGCCCTGCTCGACGAACTCCTGCTCCGCGAGGGCTGGACCGCCTTCGGCGTCCTCGCGGCGGAGGCCGACGTGGCGCGCCGGGAAGGCGTGACCGCATCGCCCGAGTGAGCCGCCGGAGTGCGACCCCGCGCGGCGCCGCGCGGCTCAGTCGCGCACGTAGGTCCGCCGCACCTGCGCGTCCACGGCGCGCAGGGCCTGGGCGACCTGGGGCTCCATGGGCTCGTCGGTCGCGAGCGTGCGATCCACGCTCCAGGGCCCGAGCCCGTACCCGTCCCCGCGGACGCGCAGGATGAGCCCGACCTCGTCGCCATAGACCTCCACGTGGAACCCGCGGCCGTGGCGCTCGCGAAGCTGCTCCTTGATGCCGACCGCGAGCAGGTCGCAGGCGTCGTACCAGCTGGTGGAGCCCGCCCGGGGCGGCGTGGCGACGGCGAACTGCTGCTCGATCTCGTGGTAGGTGACCAGGACTCGCATGGTGCTCCCGAAGATCGACAGGATCCGCTCGTTCCTTGACCCGGGACCGCCGAGGGCCACGGAAGGCCCCGGGGAGGCCTCCCCGGGGGCTCCTCCGGGGGCCCCGCCGCCGTAGACTCCCGCCGCGATGTCGCTCCTCGTCCTCGACAACATCAAGAAGCACTTCGGCGCCCAGGAGGTCCTGCGCGGGGCCACCCTCTCGATCGACCCCGGCCAGAAGATCGGCATCGTCGGTCGCAACGGCGGCGGGAAGACGACGCTCTTCCGGATGATCGCCCGCGAGGAGCAGCCCGACTGGGGCGAGGTCCGGGTCCGCAAGAACGCGCGGCTCGGGGTCGTGCCACAGCGGCCGAAGTTCGATCCCGGCCAGACCGCGCGCGAGTACGTGACGAGCGGCCTCGACGATCTCTTCAAGGCGATCGAGCGCTACGAGAACTGCGCCCTCGAGATGGGCGAGGCGGAGGGCGAGACGCTCGAGCGGCTCATGGCCGAACACGACCGGCTCGGCACCCGCATCGAGGAGCTCGGCGGCTGGGACACCGAGCGCAAGGTCGAGACGGTCCTCTCGGGCATCGGTCTCCCGGAGACGCACTGGGACCGCGAGGCCGCCGTCCTGTCGGGGGGCGAGAAGAACCGCGTGGCCCTCGCCCGTGAGCTGATCGGCGGCCACGACCTGCTCCTGCTCGACGAGCCCACGAACCACCTCGACCTCGAGGGGATCGAGTGGCTCGAGCGCTACCTGAAGGACCTGCCCACCGGCGTGCTGATCGTCAGCCACGACCGGCGCCTGCTCACGAACTGCATCAACCGCATCGTCGAGCTCGAGCGGGGCCAGCTGGTGGCGTACTCCGGCAACTACCCCAAGTACCTCCAGCTCAAGGCCGAGAAGTTCGAGGCCGAGTTCCGCGCCTGGGAGCAGCAGCAGGAGATGCTCCGCAAGGAGGACGCCTTCATCAAGAAGCACATGGGCAGCCAGCGGACGGCCGAGGCCAAGGGCCGGGCGAAGAAGCTGAGCCACGTGGAGCGGCTGGAGAAGCCGCACCACGACGTGCGCCGTCCGTTCATCAAGCCCCCCGAGGCGGCCCGCGGCGGCGAGCGCGTCCTCCACACCGAGAAGCTCTCGGGCGGCTACGGGGACAACGTCCTCCTGCGCGAGGTCGAGATCCGCATCGGCCGCGGCGAGCGCGTCGGCATCGTCGGGCCGAACGGCGCGGGCAAGTCGACCCTGATGAAGATGCTCGCCGGCAAGCTCCAGCCCCTCGGCGGCCAGGTCGTCCGCGGCCACGGCGCGATCTGCGCCTACTACGACCAGGACACCAGCCACCTCCGGGACGACCACACTCCGCTCGAGGAGGTCCGGCGCCACTACCCGGAGATGACCGACCAGGAGATCCGCGATCACCTGGCGAAGTTCCTCTTCCGCGGCGGCGAGGTCGAGAAGGTCATCAAGACCCTCTCGGGGGGCGAACGCGCGCGGCTCTCGCTCTCGCTCCTCGTCCTGACCCGGCCCAGCTGGTTCGCCCTCGACGAGCCCACCAACCACCTCGACCTCGCGAGCCGCACCGCCCTCGAGGAGATGCTCAGCGCATTCCAGGGCGCGATCGTCTGCATCAGCCACGACCGCGAGTTCCTCGACGGGCTGTGCCAGAAGACGATCGAGGTCTCCGAGGAGGGCGTCTTCGAGTTCGACGGCAACTACTCGGCGTGGCGCGCGGACAGGATCGCGCAGCGGGAGGCGGCTGCCGAGGCCAGGGCCGCGAAGGAGGCGGCGGCCAGGAAGGCCGCGCGCCAGCGCGAGGAGGCCGAGAAGCGCAAGGGAGGCCGCAAGGACAGGAGCGCGGGGAGCGGCGGCGCGGGGAAGGGGAAGAGCCCGAAGAACCCCTACATGTTCGAGAAGCTCGAGAAGCGGATCATGGAGCTGGAGTCCGAGCTCGAGGAGCTGAACGCGGCGCTCGCGACCGAGGATGTCTACTCCGACGCAGGACGGCTGAAGGAGACCCAGTTCCGCATCGCGGAGGTCGAGGCGGAGCTCGAGATCTCCAACGAGGAGTGGGCTTCCTGGGAGACCGCCTGAGGGCGGGTGGTCCCCGGAAGACCCGGGCGCGACCGCTGAGGCGGCGTCCGCGACGGGGCACGAGGGAAGGACCCGGTGAAGGTCGAGGGCGCGGAACTCGCCCTGTCTCCCCTCAGTCGCCGTCCGCCCCCGGGGTGACCAGTCGGATCCTGAAGGTCGCAGTCACGTCCCCGCTCCCTTCCAGGGCCTCGAGCTCGACGTCCTCCTCGAAGCGGCGCGCGAGCCCCTTCAGCAGCCCGATCACCATGGGCGCGAGCCCGGCGCGCTCGCTCGAGTAGTGGAGCAGCCACTCGCTCTCGGACACCTGCTCACGGGAGAAGCTCGGCGGGATCAGGCCTGGCATCGACATCCCGACGCGCGCGTGGAGGGCGTCGAGGTTGTCGAGGAACTCCTCGAGGGAGTCCCCCATCATCCCGAGCGTGTCGCGATAGCCGGCCTCCATGGTGTAGGTGGTCCAGTAGTCGCCGAAAGCCTCCAGCACCTGCTCGGGCGGGAGGCCGAGCTCCTCCGACGCCGCGCCGACGAGGTTGTAGGTCAGCGCGTCGTCGTAGGTGTCCATGGACACGAACTGCGCGCCCGTCCAGCCCGCACGCGCCTTGATGCGTGCCCAGGCGTCGTCTCCGAATTGCTGGCGCACGAGGCCCTCGATGGCCTTGTTGACGAGTCCGTACATTCGTTTTCGAAGGAGGATAACTGAGCTTGGTCGCGTCGGCGCACTGGCCTGCGCCCGGACGATCATGAGCAAGTCGGGTGAAGCGCGCCAGTCCGGCCGCAGGACATCGGGCGTCTTGAGGGCGGAGGCGAACGGCGCGAATCCACTGAATCGCAGACCGACCGCTCCGGCCTTGAGTCGGTGCACAGGGAAGTCTTCCCTATGGACCGGCTCGGAGCTGGAGCGTGCGAGCTCGACGTGGCTGCCCGCCGGACGTTCCACCGCTTCGAAGGCCGACACGGACGCCGTCCCGAGCCGGGCATGGGCCGCGCTGATTTCCCTATGAGCCCACCGTGATTCCGGCCTGAGCGCCCCGCACATCCTCGGCTCATCCCCGGGATGATCGGCGAACTGCGGATGCTCGGGCGATGGCCTCGAGCTCGCCGTGGCCGCTGTGCTCCTGCTCGATCGACCCCCCACGCTGGAGGATCCGGCGATCAGCGACCCGCGCTTCGCTCGGAGGAGGGCCGCTCGTCACCGTGACCCCGCGGATCGAGGTCCGAGGGGAACGGCAGCTCCGCGCGTTCGCCGGGGCCGAGCTCCACGTCGCAGGCGAAGGAGGCGAAGCGGGCCTCGCGGAAGGCCCGTGGCCGGAGGAGCACGTCGCCGCTCTCCTCCACGAGCGCCTCGGCGTCGGTCTCCTCGCGGAGGACGATTCGCTCGACCTTCACCCGGGCCGACCCCGCTGCCACGGCCAGCCCGTCGATCGACCACCTCCCCGTCACGTCGATGCGGCCGGTCATGAAACGCTGCCTCGACGGGGAGTCGCCGCCGAGCCCGCCGCCACCGGGGGGGCGTGCGAAGCCGGCGAGCCCCCGGTCCGCGACGGGCGCGCTCCCCCGGGAGTCGTACTCGACCTCGATCACCTGGTAGTCGTCGACGAGCGCGGCGGGGATCCGACCGTGGAGCGACGCGGTGCGGCTGAGGCCGATGGTCGTCATCGGCGGCGTCTCGGCGATGTCGAGGACGAGCGCGCGTTCGCCGAACCCCTCGCTCGAGACGACGAGCTCGCCGCGCCGCGGCGCCGGGACGCGCGCGACGCCGTTCGGGCCGCTGCGCGCGTCGAAGGTGGAGCTCGCCTCTCCCGTCACCCGGACGCGGACCTGCGCGCCCGCGATGGACTCACCCGTCGACGCATCGACGACGAGGAGGTCGAACCAGTCGAGGCCCGCCGACGTCACCAGGACCGTCGCGGTCCGCGCCTCGCCCGCGGACGGGAGCGTCATCGACCAGCGCTCGAAGACGTCGACGCCGAAGGGAGCGAGCTCTAGAGGGATGGTGGCGCCCGCGGGCCCCTCGAGGCGGATCGTGCCGTCGGTGTCGGTCACGCCGACGGCGCCGGCGAGCTCCCCGCCCACGTCGACCTGCACGTCCTCGCGTCCCGGCACGCGGACGACGCAGCCGGGGACCGGCGCCTCTCCGGCCACCACCCGCAAGACGAGCCG
>CBFIJG010000062.1:0-20958 GCA_965662915.1 Planctomycetota bacterium
AGCGGACGTAGTCGTTGCAGCAGGGGCAGAACTTCGTGTCGCTGTGGAAGGAGCTGTTCATGGCGGTGCGTCGTGCGTGTCGGCGGTGGTGGGGCGCGGTGGACGGGGGACCAGGGAGCACGGGGGATGCCAGGTGCCGCCCCGGCGCGGAGGAACGACGCAAGGACTCCGCGCGAAGGAACTTGCGCGCGCTGACGGACGCAGAACGCGGGATCGGGCCCTGGACCCTCGCGTCGCGTTCGGTGGACGCGCCGGCGGCGATGACCTGGAAGCCGATTCCGGGTCGTCGTTCGCGCGCCCATGGCTCCTGCCCGGAACCGGGACACGGCCGCCTCCGCTGCCCCGTCAGCGCGCCCCGAACCGGGATGTCCGGATCGCGCGACGTCTCGCGGGCGCGTCGCGTCTCGTCAACGCGGCACGTCGGCCAGCGGCACGTCGAGCAGCCCGCGCTGCTCCCATCCCTCGGCGTCGAAGTGCCACCACTCCGAGCTCAGGACGCTGAACCCCTCCGCCTCCATGGTGGTGACGAGGATGTCACGGTTGCGCGTCAGCTCCGCGCTGGCGAGGAGCGCGTCGGCGCGCGCCTCGGGCACGAACGCGTCGAAGGCGGTCGGCATCGGCAGCGGCCGCCCCTCCGCGTCGACGAGCCCGCAGTCCACGGCCATGCCCCGGTTGTGGCGAGAGCCCTTGGAGGGATCAGCCACGAAGTCGGGGTCTCCGATCACGTCCCACATGCGCTTGGTCACCGACCAGGGCCGGTAGCCGTCGTAGACGAGCAGGCCGAGCCCCTGCGCCTCGAGTCGGTCCTGGACGCGGCTCAGCCGCTCCATCGCGGAGCGCCGCAGGAACGTGCGGCTGACCGGATAGAGCACCTCGCCGACGAAGTTGTCGGGGGTGGCATAGACCGTCCGCACGCGGATCCGCGGGTCGACGGTCGCGACCTCGACCAGGGGATCCTCGACCGGCGGTACGCGAGAGAGCTCGAGGTCGGGCGCCGCGGCGCAGGCGCAGAGGAGGAGTCCAGGGAGCGTGCGGCGGAGCAGGCGCGAGATCGGCATGGCGGCACCCTAGCAAGCCGGCGTGACGAT
This sequence comes from Planctomycetota bacterium, assembly GCA_965662915.1. Taxonomy (GTDB): domain Bacteria; phylum Planctomycetota; class UBA1135; order UBA1135; genus Saltatorellus. The sequence goes on from CBFIJG010000062.1 coordinate 1,089, forward strand.
GCGGCGCACGCGAGCGCGCCCCAATGGAGAGCGGGGGAGCCCTGGATCGGCTGGCCCCCCGGTCGCCTGCCGCCTTCGTCGCTGCCGGGGAGAGTGCGGTGGACGACCGGCCTCAGTCCCCCGGGCCGAAGAACGCACGTCCGAGCACCTCGCCGAGGTCTGCGAAGAAACGATCGGCGCGGCCGTACTCGTACACCCCGTCACCCACGACCCCGTTGGCGTTGGTGTAGATGGTCGCCGCCACGTAGAGGGTCGCGCCCGTCGCCGGATCGACGATCTGCCCGTTCGTCACGCTGAACCCGTAGGCACGCCCCACCTTGTCTCGCACGATCCAACCGCGCTTCGCGTCGACGCGCTCGAGGCCCGGCAGGAGGAACTTCGAGTAGTCGTCGGGGTAGGCGGCGCGGTCGTAGACGGGATCCTCCGAGGCGCCTGGCGTGCCGGCCATGGCCTCCGCGATGCGCGCGCGATCACCATCGGGGAGCTCGATGCGCGAGCCCGCGGGCCGCCCGGGAACGTGGACGCCCGGATCGAGCAGCATCACGTTCATGTCGAGGAGATCGCGCAGGGCCATGAAGTTCTTCCGGTCGAAGTCCATCGGCCCGTCGACGACGGCGTATCCGGCCGTGTGCGCGACCCCGAGAACCAGACCGCTCATCGCGCCGTTGCCCTCGGCGCTCCAGCGCCGCTCCTCGATCGTGATCGGCTCCCCGCCGGGCGGGCGCAGCACGACGCGGGGCGCCATGAGCTGCTCCTCCGGGGGATGGAACTCGCTCAGGCGATGGACGATGCGCGTGCGATCGAGGCCAGCGGCGGCCATCGAGGCCGCGATGCGCTCGGGACCCGCGAGCTCGTAGAGGCGGTTGTAGGCCGCGTTGTCCGACACGAGCATGACCTTGCGCATGTCGTGACCCGCCGTGATCAGACCGTTCGCGCGGTGACTCGGGTCGCGCTCCTCGACGGACTCCCCGGGGAACAGGGGTTCGAATCGGAGCGGCGTGTCGAGGCCGACGTCGGCGTCGTTCGCAGCGCCGAGCTCGGCGAGGAACTGACACGCAGCGATGACCGCGCAGGTCTTCACGGAGCTGGCGGGATAGAAGTACTCGGGGCCATGGTCGAACCCGCCCCGCGCCAGGGTCCGGCCGTCCGGCCCGTCGACGACCAGCGCGACCTCGACCTTGATCCGGTGCTCGTCCGCACGCTCGAGGAGATCTCCGAAGAGCTCGGGACGTCCCCGCAGGAGCGCCTCCACGTCGGGCGCACGGCCGATGGAGTCAGCCGCGCCCCCGTGGCTCGCGCAGCCCGCGAGGAGGCTCCCCCCGAGCACCAGCGCCGCTCCGCGAGCGGAGATCTCGATGGCTCCGACTTCCATGGAGCGCAGTCTGCGGCGCCGCCCACCGCGGCGGAAGCGTCGGCACCCGCCCGTTCCCACTTGCGTGCGTATGCTCGAAGGCGTGAAGAACTCCGACCGCCAGCGATCCGCGCTCCGCGCCGCGACCCTGACCGGGGTCCTCGCAGCCACCTTCGCCCTGTCCGGTCGCGAGGCCGGCAGCGCCGCCAGCTCGCCCAAGGAGACCGGCGCGACGTACCGCGTGGTGATCGATCCCGGCCACGGCGGCTCCGACCCGGGCGCCATCGGCAACGGCATCGTCGAGAAGGAGATCAACCTCGAGGTCGCCCTGAGGCTGCGAGACCTGCTGCTCCTCGACACCGGCGACAGCGCCGGCGGCGCGGCGTGGGAGGTCCTGATGACCCGGACCGACGACGCGAGCGTGTCATTGGGCGGCCGCACTTCGCTCGCGAACAGCTGGCCCGCCGACTACTTCGTCTCGATCCACCACAACGCGTTCAGCTCGTCGGCGGCGAACGGGACGGAGAGCTTCTCGTTCTCCGAGGGCACGACGTCGGCCTTCGTCCGTGACAACCTGCAGAGCGAGCTCCTCTCGGCCCACGGACTGTTCGACCGCGGCTCGAAGACCGCCAACTTCTTCGTCCTGCGCGAGACGATCATGCCCGCGGCGCTGACGGAGGCGGGCTTCCTGAGCAGCCCCGTGGACGCGGCGGTCCTGTCCGCGCCCGGCTCCACGGATCGCGCCGCGGAAGCGCACCTGTTCGCGCTCCAGCGCAGCGTGGGCGTCGCGCCCTACCTGCCCTCCGACGGACCGTCGAACTACTGCGTCAACACGGTCAACCCCATCGGCTGCAGCCCGACGATCAGCGCCACGGGCTCGCCGTCGCTGTCCGGCCCCGCGGTCCAGATCGTCGGCGACCAGATCCTGAGCCAGCAGTTCGGCCTCCTGATCTGGTCCCGCACGCAGGCCGCGAGCCCGTTCTTCGGCGGCACGCTCTGCGTCGGCGGTTCGATCGTCCGCACGCCCGTCCAGTTCTCCAACGGCTTCGGACCTCAGGACTGCTCGGGCCGCTTCGAGCTCACCATGGACGCCGCGTTCCTGACCGCCTCGGGCATCACCCCGGGCGAGGAGATCTTCGCGCAGTACTGGTTCCGCGATCCCACGGCCTTCGGCGTCGGCCTGACCGACGGCATCCGGCTGCCGATCCTGCCCTGAACCCGGTCAGTCCTCCTCGACCAGGATCGCCACGCCGCCGCAGCGCTCGAAGCCAAGGCGGCGCGCGAGCGCGAGGGAGGCGGCGTTGTGCGGCTCGGCGCCCCACACGGCCCCGCGGCCCCGCGCGCAGCCGTCGGCCATGAGCGCGGCCGCTGCGCTCGTCCCGAAGCCGCTCCGCCGGAACGCGGAGAGGGTGTCGATCGACACGTCGAGCCAGCTTGTCGACTCGACGAAGGCGTAGGCGAGCGCCGCCGCGCCGCCGCCCGCGAGAGCCACGAAGGCCCGCGGGAACGGCCTGATCCCGACCAGCTCCTCCGCGAGGGATCGCGGCAGCGCGCCGAGCAGGGGATCGTCCGCGTCCTCGACCGGCGCGACGTCGTGGCGGACGAGGCTCTCCAGCGCGCTCGCGTCCGCGGCCGGGCGGCTGTGCAGGATCGCGTCCGCGCGGCGCTGGAGTCCGAGGAGCTCGCACCATCCATCGGCGTGCCGGGGCTCCGCGTGGAGCTCCGCCGGGGAGGCCTCGAGGAGCGATCCCGCGAGGCGGCTGGACGGGGGCCCCACGAGGACCGCGAGGTCGTGGCGCGCGTCGATCACCGCGCCCGCGCCCCCGTCCACGAGGACCCGCGCGCGGCGTCCCGCGAGCCCTCTGGCCTCGAGGTGCACGGGATCGTCCGGGAGTCCCCGGACCCAGCGCGCGGTCGCCGTGTCCATCACGCAGAGGATAGGCGCCGGGGGTCGCGTCCGCCGCGCGATCCCCCATCATGGCCCCATGGAACACGTGGACGCCCAGGAGGTCCTCGAGGTCGCGACCCGGGGCCGGGGATTGACCGAGCTCACCGGTGAGATCGCGCGGATCACCGGAGAGTCCGGCGTGCGCGCCGGCCTCTGCGTCGTCTTCTGCCGCCACACCTCGGCGAGCCTGGTCATCCAGGAGAATGCCGACCCCAGCGCGGCGCGGGACCTCGTCGAGTGGTTCGGCCGCATCGCTCCCGACGGCGACCCGCGCTACAGCCATGACGCCGAGGGGCCCGACGACATGCCCGCCCATCTGAGGACCGCGGTGACGAGCACCTCGGAGACGATCCCGATCGTCGACGGACGCCTCGCTCTGGGGACGTGGCAAGGCGTCTACCTCTTCGAGCACCGCACCTCGCCCCATCGCCGCCAGGTCGTCGTCCACGTCCAGGGGACGAGCGCGGGACGTTGACCGAATCGGCGCGGCCAGGAGCGTCGAACGTAGGGGAGTGAAGCCCCTCCCGTTCCTCAACATCGCGGCCGCGGCCCTGGCCCTCGCGGGCCAGATGGGCGCAGCGCCGCGGGGCACGCCGCCGGCGGACCTCCACCCCGGGCTGGAGGCGCTCTACGGGACTCCGCTCCAGGACTTCGGGCTCGACGCCGCGCTCTTCGACGAGCTGTGGCGCGTCTGGACGGGTCCGACGCGACGGGAGGCCGCGCGCGCGAGCGCCGCCGAGCGGCGCGCGATGACCCTGGAGCGCTACGGCCTGTTCGTGGACCCGGATCGCGGGAGCGACGTCCCGGTCGCCTTCGCGGAGCAGGGGGACGGGCGCTGGACCCTGAACTGTCTGGGGTGCCACAGCGGCCAGGTCGACGGGGTCCTCGTCCACGGCCTCGGAGGGAACGCCTTCGACTTCCAGCTCCTCGTACGCGACCTGGTCGCGCTGCGCCAACGGCGCGGTCTCCCCCTGTCGATGCAGGAGCAGGGCATGGCGATCTTCCCCCTCGGCGGAGCGCCCGGCGTGACGAACGCTCAAGGGTTCAGCGTGGTGCTCGCCGCCTTCCGCCACGGCGACCTCGGCTTCTCCGAGGAGCCCACGCCGCTGGGGAGAGAACTCGCGCGCGCGCAGCCCGCCGACCTGGACGCGCCCCCGCTCTGGCACCTCTCCACCCGCTCGCGCCTGTACCTCGACGGATACGTGGAAAAGGACCCGCGCGTGCCGATGCAGTTCTCCCTCGGGCTGGAGATGGAGCCGGCGCGCGTCGAGGCGCTCGAGCCGGCTTACCAGGACATCTGGCGCTGGATGGAGAGCCTGGAGCCGCCGGCCTGGCCCCACGAGGTCGACGCGGATCTCGCGGCGACGGGCGAGACGGTCCACCGGCGCGCCTGCGCCCGGTGTCACGGAACGTCCGGTGACTACCCCGAGAAGCGGGTGCCCGTCGACGTCGTCGGGACGGACGCGCTCCGTGCCAGCTCCATCCCGCGGGCCTTCCGCGTCTTCATGGCGGAGAGCTGGCTGACGCGCTTCGGTGAGGTGGACGTGGAGCTCGACCCGGAGGGCTACGTCGCCCCGCCCCTGGACGGGATCTGGGCCAGCGCGCCCTACTTCCACAACGGCTCCGTCCCGACGCTCTGGCACGTCCTGCACCCCGAAGACAGGCCCGCCGCGTGGCGCCGCGTGGGCGGCGGCTACGACACGGAGCGAGTGGGCCTCGCCATCGAGGAGCGCGACGGGCCGCCTCGCGGCCTCGATCCCGCGGAGCGACGCGCGTGGGTCGACACAGCGCGCGAGGGCCGGTCGGCGGAGGGGCACCGCTTCCCGGCGCGCCTCACCGAAGAGGAGCGGCGCGCGCTTCTCGAGTACCTCAAGACGCTCTGAAGGCTCAGGCGTCCAGGCGCTCCTGGAGCCGCTCGAAGATCTCTCCGCCCTTCGAGCGCAGCCCGTCGTGTTCGAACTCGTTGGTGACCCACGCCCGGGCGCCGCGGATCCGATCCGCCGTCTCCAGGGAGAGATCGGTGGGGACGAACATGTCGTCGTGATAGACGAGCGCCGAGACGGGCACCTCGTTGCGCGCGAGCTGGGCCTCGTCGTACAGGCGCGGCCAGTCCGCCCGCGCGGCCACGAGGTCCGCCGCCTCGCGCAGGGGGCGCAGGGCGCCGAACTGTTCGAAGACCCAGGGGAAGACCATCTCACCCGTGAAGGAGGGCGCGCGGCCCTCGGCGAGCGCGGCCCGGGCGTCGAACCCCGGGAACTCGCCCCGCACCCGCTCCGCCGCCCACGCGGTGGCGGCACCCTGGCCGTAGCAGGCCTCGTGGATCAGCGCGTAGAAGGGGTTGGTGTCGAACGAGTAGAGGTTCTCCACGCCCCGCAGGAACGACAGGGTCAGCTCGGCGCTGCCGGCCTCGAAGGCGCGCTCCATCAGGAAGTGCAGCTCCGTGGCGCCGCGCGAGAACCCGAGCTGCAGCCCGAGCGCCTGGAAACGCTCCGGTGTCAGCGGGTCTCCCGAGGGCAGCCGCACGCCTCCCTCCGCCAGCCGCCGATGGATCGCGAGGGCGTTGGCCGCCGCCGCGGGGAAGCGCTCCAGCATGGCGCGGTTCTTCGCGGCGGTCAGGGGGAACGTCCGGCGGTAGACGTCGTCGGCGTGAACGTCGAGGCCGGGGAGCCCGCCGGTGATCATCACGCCGGCGAGGCCGTCGGGCGCGCTCGAGAGGTAGTGGACCGCGCAGAAGCCGCCGAAACTCTGGCCAAGGAGCGTCCACCGCTCGATCCCGAGCGCCTCACGGATGCACTCGCAGTCCCGCACGATCGAATCCGCGCGGAAGCGGGCGAGGTGCCAGGCCTGGGCCGCCGCGTCCCCGGCCGCGGTGATCGTGCTCACCGTCTGCGGCGTGCTCCGGCCGGTGCCGCGCTGGTCGAGCAGGAGAACCCGGTAGCGATCCACGGCCTTCCCGATCCAGCCCTCCTTCCCAAGGGGCCGCGGGCTCTCGAAGCCCGGCCCGCCCTGGAGATAGACGAGCCACGGACGCTCCTCGGCGCCCTCCTCCGCGGCGCGCACCTCGCGCGCGAAGACCTCGATCGCGCCCGCGTCTGCCCCGTCGTGGTCGAGGGGGAGCTGGAAGATGTGGTCGACGAGGACCAGTCCATCGAGACGAAGCATGGGATGAGCGCGGCATCGGAGCGACCGCCGGCGGAGCCGGCCGGCCGGGAGGAAGCGTGCGCCGAAGGTACACGGGATCGCCACGAGGCCCCGGAGAAGGCTCCTGGCCGACCTCTCAGCCGGCGCCGAGCTCCTCCACGAGGGCCGCAGCCAGCCGCTCGTAGTCCTCGAGCTCGTTGAAGGCCTGAGCGGAGATGCGCACCCAGCGCCTGCCGGGCACCGGCCAGTGCGCGATCGGCACCTCGACCCGTTGATGCTCGAAGAGACGCTGCTGCAGCAGGTCTGTCTGCCCCTCCGGCGCGGGCGGCCCGTCGGGGAGGGGGAGCGTCGCCATGGACCCCAGCATGGACTCGGGTGCCGGGCTCTCGACGCCGAGGGCCGTGAGCACGACGCGGGCGCCCTCGACCGCGAGGGCGTGGTTCGCCGCCATGTGAGCCTCGAGGCCGCCGGGGCGCAGTGAGCTCAGGAAGTCCAGGGCGCGCGGCAGGCAGAGGAACGGCGTCGGATCGAAGGTGCCGGTCCAGTCGAACTCCGCCAGGAAGCGCGACCGGCCGGGCCTCGCGGCCGTGGCCGCGTGGCTGATCGTCGTCGGACGCACGGTCCCCTGAAGCTCTTCCCGGACATGGAGGAAGCCGGCGACCTTGGGGCAGCAGAGCCACTTGTGGAGATTGCCCGTGGTGTAGTCGGCCCCGCTCGCGGTGACGTCCATGGGCACCATCCCGGGCGCGTGGGCCGCGTCGACGAGGACGCGGATGCCGCGGGCGTGGGCCTCTCGCACGATCTCGGCGATGGGCAGCACGAGCGCCGTGGGGCTCGTGACGTGGTCGACGAGTATGAGCCGCGTCCGGTCCGTGCAGGCGGCGGCGATGGCGACGACGACCTCCTCGGGACCGGCCAGCGGGAAGGGGATCTTCGCGACGCGCACGCGCGCGCCCGCGCGCTCGGCGGCGTGGGTCGCCGCGTTGCTGCACGCACGGTAGCCGTGATCGGTGATCACGATCTCGTCCCCCTCGGAGAAGGGGAAGGAGTGCAGCACCGCGTTGCAGCCGTCGGTGGCGTTGCGGACGATCGCGACGTCCTGGCTGCGCGCGCCGATCAGCGCGGCGAGGCGCTCGCGGGCCGCGTCGAGCTTGGGCTCGAGCTCCCGCTCCGGCGCGAGGAAACGCAGGGGCTCGCGCTCGAGGGCGTCCCGGAGCCGGCGCTGCTCATCGAGGACCACGCGCGGGGTCGCGCCGAACGACCCGTGATTGAGGAAGGTGACCTCCGGATGAAGCGTCCAGTGCTCGTGCCGCATGGGCCGCAGGGTAACCGAGCGCGCGCAGCTCGCGGGCGCGCGCGATCAGTGGCGCGTGAGCTGGACGATCAGCGGAACGTGATCCGACGCTTCACAGTCCTCGGCCCAGTGGGCGGTGCGCGCGCGCAGTCCTCGCACGAAGACGCGATCGAGGTGGAGCTTCGGGTCGACGCCGAGGGCCCTGGCGATCTTCTTGCCCGGAACCCGCCCCTTCGTCCCGCCGGGGAAGTCGACGCGCACCTCGTCGAGACCGAGACGGACAGCGAGCTCGCGGACGGCCTCCTCCCGCGCGGCGTTCCAGGCGTTGAGGTCGCCGGCGACGAGCAGCGGACCGTCGACCTGATCCACGGCGCGGGCGAGGTCCGCGAGCTGGCGGCGAAGCTGGCCGCCCGATGGGTCGAAGTTCAGCCCGTGCACGTTCAGCAGGCAGGCCGTGCGCCCGTCGAGTGTCGCGTAGAGCGTGATGAGCGCGGCCTTGGGCGTGGCGAGGAACAGCTCGCGCTCGGCGGAGCGCATCCGATGAACGACGCGGGGAGCGACCCGCGACAGGGTCATGACGCCCTCGCGCGCGCCGAGGGCGCCGCGGCGGAAGCTCGTGCCCTTGTGACCCGCGTACCCGGTTGGCAGTTCGATGGTCTCACGACTCTCCTGGAGCGCGACGAGATCGGGCCGATACGCCGCGCAGAGACGACCCAGTTCTGCGTCCAGCCGCGCGTCGCGGCCCTTGTGGACGTTCCAGCTGAGGAGCGTCAGCCCGGCGTCGAGGTCGAGGACCTCGGGCGCATCGGTGGGGAAGGCGCCGACGGGGACGGCGTCGGTTCGCCGGGGCTTCACTCGTCGTCCGCCGCGGCGTCGTCGTCGTTCGCCGCGGCCTTCTTGCGAGAGGGCGCCTTCTTGGCGGCTTTCTTCGACGCCTTCTTCTTGGTCGTCTTCTTCTTGGCGGTCGTCTTCTTGGCCGCCTTCTTCTTGGCCTTCTTCTTGCCCTTCTTCTCTCGCTGGACCTCGAGCAGCTCGAGGGCGAAGGACTCGGTGATCGACTCGGGGTTCTCGAAGTCCCGCGGCAGGGACGCGTTGACCTCGCCGTCGCTGACGTAGGGGCCGTAACGGCCCTTGAGCAGCTTGATCTCCCCGCCATCCAGGTCCTTCACGTCCTTGAAGACCTTGATCGGCTCGGGCGCAGCGGCGCGACCGCGCCCGCGCTTCTCCTGGGCGAGCAGCTCGAGGGCGCGCTCGCGGGTGATCGAGAGGAGGTGGTCGTCTGCGTTCAGGCTGCGGGTGTCCGCGCCGCGCTTGATGTAGGGGCCGTAGCGGCCGTTGTAGGCGAGGATCTCCTCACCGTTGCCGTCGTCGCCGAGGCTGCGCGGCAGGGAGGACAGCGCGACCGCGATCTCGAGGTCGACGTCCTCGACGGTCATCCCCTTGAGCAGGGAGACCATCTTCGGCTTCTCCTTCCCGTCGCCGCCCGCGCCGAGCTGCACGTAGGGGCCGTAGCGGCCCGTCTTGACGAAGATCGGCAGGTTCGACTCGGGATGGACGCCCAGGGGCTCGTCGCCCTTTGCCTTGTCCTCGATGAGCTGCTCGGCGAAGGCCGCGGTGATCTCGTCCGGCGCGGTCTCGGCAGGGATCGGCGCCGTGCGCTCGCCGCACTGGATGAAGGGCCCGTAGCGGCCGACGCGGACGATCAGGTCCTCGTCCTTCGTGCTCTTGCCGATGGGGATCGAGCAGACCGTCCGCGCGTCGATGTCCTCGACCTTCTTGTCGAGGAGCGGACGCAGGCCCGGCGCGCGCTCGAAGCCCTCGTCGTAGAACTTGCGCAGGTAGGGCAGCCGCTCGTCGTCGCCGCGCGAGATCGCGTCGAGGTTCGACTCCATCTTCGCGGTGAAGCTGGGGTCGATCAGATGCCCCATGTGCTGCTCCATGAGCGACACGACCGCGAAGGCGGTGAACGTGGGCACGAGGGCGGAGCCCTTCTTGAACGTGTAGTCGCGCCGCAGGATCGTGTCGATGATCGAGGCGTAGGTGCTCGGCCGCCCGATGCCCTCTTCCTCGAGGGTCTTGACCAGGGTCGCCTCCGTGAGGCGCGCAGGCGGCGTCGTGTGGTGCTCCTCGGCGTCGAGGACGCTGGACCGCGCGTCGTCGCCCTGGGCCACCGGGGGAAGGATCGTCTCCTTGTCCGCGAGCGCGGCGTCGGGGTCGTCGGAGCCCTCGACGTAGGCGCGCAGGAAGCCGGGGAAGTCGATGACGCTTCCGCTCGCCTGGAAGACGGCCTGGATCGAGCCGTCCTTGTCGCCGACCTTGAGGACCATCCGGCGGCCCTTGGCGTCCTTCATCTGGCACGCGAGGGTGCGCATCCAGATCAGCTCGTAGACCTTCGCCTCGTCCTCGCCGAGGACCTTGCGGATCTCGGACACGGGCGCGATCGCCTCTCCGGCCGGGCGGATGGCCTCGTGGGCCTCCTGGGCGTTCTGGGACTTGCCCTTGTAGAGGCGCGGCTCGTCCGGGACGAAGTCGCCGCCGTAGGTCTCGGTGATGGCCGCGCGGGTCAGCTCGATCGCCTGGGTCGAAAGCGTGACGGAGTCCGTCCGCATGTAGGTGATGAAGCCGTTCTCGTACAGGCGCTGAGCCGCGCGCATCGTGCGCTTGGCGTCGAAGCGCAGCTTGCGGTTGCCCTCCTGCTGCAGCGTCGAGGTCGTGAAGGGCGCCGCGGGGCTCTTCGAGAAGGGCTTCTCCTCGGCCGAGAGGATGGTGAACTCGCCGGCCTCGAGCTTCTCCTTGAGCTCCTTCGCCGAGGCCGCGGTGAGCAGCTCGACGTCTTCGCGCTTGAGCTTGCCGGTGTCGGGGTCGAAGTCCTTGCCGCTCGCGATGCGCTTGCCGCCGAGGGTCGTGAGGCGCGCCTCGAACTCCTTGCCTTTGCCCTCACCGGTCGTCGGCGTGAAGCGGGCGGAGAGGTCCCAGTACTCGGCGCGGACGAAGCGCATGCGGGCGCGCTCGCGGTCCACGAGGATCTTGGTGGCGACGCTCTGGACGCGGCCCGCTGACAGGCGCGGCTTGATCTTCTTCCAGAGGATCGGCGAGACCTCGTAGCCGTAGAGGCGATCGAGCACCCGACGGCTCTCCTGGGCCTCGACGAGGTCGCTGTCGATCTCGCGCGTCTCGTTCAGAGCCTCGAGGATCGCCTTCTTGGTGATCTCGTGGAACACCATCCGCTGGTACGGAACCTTCGGCTTGAGCACCTCCACCAGGTGCCACGAGATCGCCTCTCCCTCGCGATCCTCATCCGTCGCCAGCAGGATGCGGTCGACCTCCTCGAGCTTCGCCTTGAGCTCCTTGATCTTCTGCCGCTTCTCCGGCTGAACGATGTAGAGCGGGGTGAAGTCCTCCTCGACGTTGACGCCGAGCCGCGACCACGCCTCCTTCTTGAGCTTCGCGGGGATCTCCGCGGCGTTCTTAGGCAGGTCCCGGATGTGACCCACGCTCGACTCCACCACGTAGTCCTTCCCCAGGAACTTCTTGAGGGTCTTGGCCTTCGTCGGGGACTCGACGATGACGAGGGTCTTGGACATGCGGAATCGGTGTTGGCGGGTGGGTGAGCGGCCCAGGAGAGCGCCTGGCCGGCCCGCTCCACGACGTTCGAGGAGGGGGCAGGGGCGGTGGCGCCGATACCTATACTCGTTTGCGGAGGCATGTGGCCTGGAATGTCCCTTGCGGTACGAGCGGGGCCCTTCGGGCCCCGAAACCGGGTGGAAAGTTCCAAAGCCCGCGCCATATTGGGGACGGCTCGCCGCGCACCGCTGCGGGCCCCTTGGCCGACCGTTCGGCCCCGGTTAAGACCCCTCTCGCGTGGCCCAGCACGCGAGGATCCGCGCTCCAGAGCCGTCCGAGACGTGTCAGGAACCCGGTCGGGCACTGGGCGCCCGCATTCCGGAACGGCCGGGATCGCGCCTCCATCTCCACGATCGCGCCGAACCCCGGTACACGATGTACAAGGACAACGACCTTGCCGCCGCGCCGATGCGCGCGGAGGCCCAGGCGACCTTCACTTCCCGCAAGGCCCTCGACCCACGTCGCCTCTCCGAGGGCTCCGATCGTCCCGACAAGATCACCGACGCTCCCATCGAGGACGTCCAGGGACGCGGAGACACGCGCGGGATCAAGCTGGACCAGGCGGGCGTCACCGACGTCCGTTATCCGGCAATGGCCATCGATCCAGAGGGCGTCGAGCGCCCGACGATCGTCAATCTCGAGATGAGCGTCTCGGTGCCCGCGGAGTCCAAGGGCACCCACATGAGCCGCTTCATCGAGATCGTCCAGGCGGACGAGCGCGCGCTCGACCCGGGCGGAATGGTGCGGATCCTGCGCAAGATGCAGGACCGGCTCGACGCGAGCGAGGCTCGCGTCGCCGTGGACTTCCCCATGTTCATGGAGCGCGAGGCTCCAGTCACCAAGTCCAAGGGCATGGTCGACGTCGACTGCGGCTTCGTCGGGACGATCGACGGAGACGACGTGGACCTCGTTCAGAAGGTCGTTGTGACGGTCACCAGCCTCTGCCCCTGCAGCAAGGAGATCAGCGACTACGGCGCCCACAACCAGCGCGGGGCGCTGACGGTCGAGATCCGCACCGCGAAGGACGCGGACGGCCTCCCCACGACGATCCCGACGGGCGAGCTCATCTTCGCTGCCGAGGAGAGCGCTTCGTGCCGGATCTACCCCGTGCTGAAGCGCCCTGACGAGCGCTGGATCACGATGGAGGCCTACGAGAACCCCGTCTTCGTCGAGGACATGGTGCGCGGCGTCGCCCAGCGCCTCGTGGACGACGAGCGCGTGACCTGGTTCCGGGTCCACGCCCGCAACTTCGAGAGCATCCACGGCCACGACGCCTTCGCCAGCACCACCTGGTCCCGCTGAGGCGCACAGCCGTCCCATCGCGAGCCCGCGCGCCCTGGCGATCCGCCCGGGTTCGCGGGCTCGCGCCGCTCGGGACCGCCTCGCGCGTGTGAGGCATCTACACTTCGGAGCCCATGTTCCCGCCCATCCACCGCCCGCGCCGCAACCGGCGCAGCGCCGCCCTGCGTGATCTCGCCCGTGAGACGGTCCTCACGGCCGCGGACCTCGTCCAGCCGCTGTTCCTGCACGCCGACGCCGAGGACACGCCGCTGGAGTCCCTGCCGGGCCAGACGCGCTGGTCCCCCGACGGCCTGCTCGGCGCCGCCGAGCGCGCCCTCGAGGCGGGCGTCCGCGCGGTCGTCCTGTTCCCCAAGATCGCGGACGAGCTGAAGGACTCCCGCGGGACCGAGGTCGCCAACGAGGATGGCCTCGTCCCCCGGACGCTGCGCGCGCTCAAGGAGCGCATGCCCGAGCTCGCGCTGATCACCGACGTCGCTCTCGACCCCTACAGCAGCGACGGACACGACGGCGTCGTCGCCGAGGACGGGCGGATCCTGAACGACGAGACGGTCGAGATCCTCTGCCACCAGGCCCTCGTCCAGGCCCGCGCCGGCGCCGACGTCATCGCGCCCAGCGACATGATGGACGGCCGCGTCGCCGCGATCCGCGAGGCTCTCGACGGCGAGGGCTTCGAGGAGGTCGCGATCCTGTCCTACACCGCGAAGTACGCCTCCGCCTTCTACGGCCCCTTCCGCGGCGCCCTCGACTCGGCGCCGAAGGCCGGGGACAAGAAGACGTACCAGATGGACCCCGGCAACCATCGCGAGGCCCTCCGCGAGCTCATGCTCGACGAGAGCGAGGGCGCCGACATGGTCATGGTCAAGCCGGCGGGTCCCTACCTCGACGTCATCGCGGCGGTCCGCGAGCACACCCAGCTCCCCGTGGCCGCGTACCAGGTCTCCGGCGAGTACCTGATGATCGAGGCCGCCGCACGATCGGGCTGGCTCGACCGCGAGGCCGTGGCGCTCGAGAGCCTCCTGGGCATCAAGCGCGCGGGCGCGGACATGATCCTCACCTACCACGCGACCGAGGTCGCGGGCCTGCTCGGCCGCTGAGCCGGGCGGGTCAGGGCTCGAGCAGCCCGGCCTCCCGGAGGAGCCGCGCCGTCGCCAGGAGCGGCAGCCCGATGATGCCCGTGTGATCGTCGGAGCGGATGCGCTCGAACAGGCGCACGCCCTCGTCCTCGATCCGGTAGCCGCCGGCGCAGTCGAGGGGCGCGCGGAGCTCGACGTAGGCCCGCGCCTCCGACTCGTCGAAGGGGCGCATCGTGAGCTCCTGGCGGTCGACGAGCTCGCGCGCCTCGCCGGTCGCCTCGTCCAGCAGCACGATCCCGTTCACGAGGGCGTGGGTCCGGCCGGAGAGGGCCATCAGCTGGGCCACGCAAGCGTCCGGTGTGCCCGGCTTGTGGAGCAGGCGCGGCGGAGCTCCCTCGACCTCGAGGACCCCCACCTGATCGGCGCACAGGAGCTGCCGCGACCCGCCGGGCCGCGCGAGGGAATCGGCCTTGGCGCGCGCGAGGCGCAGGGCGAGCCCCTCGGGCCCGAGCTCGCCGAGCAGGCCGTCGAACGCCCGCTCGTCCACGTCCGGGGACTCCTGGGTGAAGGGCACCCCGAGCCGCTCGAGCATGCGCGCGCGGTAGACGGACGAGGATCCGAGGACGAGCGTCGTGACGGTCATGGCGGCGTGCGAGGATAGCGGGCATCGGGAGCCGCGACGCCGCTCCGCTCGCCATGGCCAGCCAACGAGGCAACAGCAACGGACCGCTCCTCGCGCTGCTCGTGGCCGCCGCGCTCTGCGTGGCGGTGGGGCTCCTGATCACCGGGACCGATCCGCGACCGGCTGAGGATGCACCAGCGGGCCGGACCGCGGTGTCCAGCTCGCCCGCGGACGTCCCCGGCGCCGCACTCCTTCCTCCGCCCGGTGATCGCGAGGTCACGGTCGAGAGCGCTCCGGTGGAGGACGCGACGCGCGCGGAGGTCACCCCCGCAGAGGCCGCAGGTGACTGCCTCCTGCGAGCGGTGGACGCGCTCACCGGCGAGCCCATCGCCGACGTGAGCGCCCGACTCACGGGCCTTCGTGACCTGAGTGCGCCCCAGGTGACGCTGCTGCCGGTCACTCCCGGAGGACCGATCGCCGTCCGCTTCGAGGGCCGGGCGCTCCTCGTCCAGGTCGCGGCCCCCGGATACGTGAGCGCGGAGCTCCGGATCGAGGGCCCGGGTCCGCGGCGCGTCGCGCTGCGGCGTGCGACGAGCCGGATCGGCGTGGTGATCATCGGCCCGAACGGCGTCCCCTCGTCGGGCGCGCAGGTCATGGTCCACGCGGCGACCGACGCCGGAGGTGAGCCCCTCCTCACCGGCCGCACCGGCAGTGACGGACGGGTGACCCTCGGCCCGCTGGAGACGGGCGACTACGCCGTCCGCGTCGCCTCGGGCGAAGGGACCGCGGGCCCCACGCCGATCACGGTCGGCGCCGGTCCGGCGAGCCTCGAGATCCGCCTGGCGCGCGATTGAGCGGCGCTGTCCGGGGAGCGCTCCTCAGCGCTCGCGGCGCCGCCACGGCGCACCCACGGACTCTCGCTCGGCGATCCAGCCGGCGGGCAGCTCGGCGAGCCCCGCCAGGGACGGGTCCATCTCGAGCGCAGCTCCGGCGGGGACGACGCGCGCGTCCTCGGCCTCGTTCGTCGTGCCGCAGAGGAACTGCCACGCGCCGCCCATCGCGTCATGGGCGACGAAGAGGATCGGGTGGTGCGCGTCGAGGACCGGGGCGGTGGTCGACGAGGCCGCGGTGAGGTCGAGGCCGGCCTCCATCCAGGCCGCGCGCGCAGCGGCCACCTCCTCGGCGCGGCCGTCCACGAGCGCGCACATGGCCTTCCCCATGCCGTCCCCGATCAGGTAGTAGGTCTCGGCGTTGCCGTTCCAGTGGTAGGCCTGCCCGCTCGGCGAGTCCTCCTTCGGCCGGAAGAAGTCCTTCGTCCCCACGAAGGAGACCGTGCCGCGGAACTCGGGCCGCGCCGCGACCGCGGCCTGGGCCTTCATGAGGGACAGGGCGCGAGGGTGGGTCTCCGCGTGACCGCTCATGCCCGTCTCCGCGATGACGAAGGGCAGGTTCCTGTGGCCCAGCTCGCGCCGCGCGTCGCGGATGAAGCACGAGAGGTTCTCCTCGTACGCGTCGTTGAGCGCCTGGTTCACGCGGTCGTTCCAGCCCTGGTGCCAGCCGATGCCGCAGAGCTCGACGCCGTCGTGCTCGAGATCGGGGAAGAGCTCCTCCAGGCTCCCCATGACGCGGCGGACCTCGGCGAGGAGGTCGCGGTAGCAGGGGCCGACCTCGCCGCCGGCGGTCGGAGGGCGGAAGTCCACACCGACGCTCTTGCCGCCCCAGGCCACCTTGAGCAGCAGCACCGGCTCGTCCCAGCGGTCGCCCACGACGTGGCCGAAGCCGAGCTCGGGGCCGATGGTCGATTCGCTCGACCCGAAGCCCACGCCCAGGGGCCCGCGCCGCTCGAAGAAGCTGATCCAGACGTCGTCCCGGACGCGCCAGCCGCCCTCCTCGTCGCGCAGGTGGGCGAAGCGGGCCGCCGTGGCCGGGTCGGTCACGAGGTGCTCGAGCGACCCCCTCCCGCCGCTGCGCTCGGTCCGGGCGTCCACCTCGCCGAAGCCGACCATGTTGGACTGGCCGACGAGCAGGAAGACCTTGAGCGGCGGCCCCTCGGGAGCCGGGGCCTGGGCAGGGAGGAGGAGCAGCAGGCTCGCGAGGAGGGGCTTCATGGCGGATTCGAGTCTCCCGGGAGCCGCCGGATTCCGCCAGTCCGCGCGGGCGCGGCGCTCACTCCGTTGAGCGCGCCCCCGTCGCGCGTCATCATGCGATCCATGGCCTTCGATCTCGTGGGGCGGCGCGCGCTGGTGACCGGCGCGTCGTCGGGCATCGGCCGCGAAATCGCGCGGGTGCTCGCGGCGAAGGGCGTCCACCTCGTCATCTCCGCGCGCCGCGTG
This sequence comes from Planctomycetota bacterium, assembly GCA_965662915.1. Taxonomy (GTDB): domain Bacteria; phylum Planctomycetota; class UBA1135; order UBA1135; genus Saltatorellus. The sequence continues at coordinate 17,777 of CBFIJG010000062.1, forward strand.
GCCCGCATGGAGGAGCTCGCGGAGTCCCTCCGCGCCTCCCACGGCGTCGAGGTCGACGTCATCGAGGCGGACCTCGCCGCGCCGGGAGGGGCGGCGGCGCTGATCGGTGAGGTCGAGGCCCTGGGCCACCCCATCGACGTGCTCGTGAACAACGCGGGCCTGGGGATCCACGGCCAGGGCGTCGAGCACGAGTGGGAGGCGGAGGAGCGGATGATCACGCTCAACGTGACGGCGCTGGCGCAGCTCTCCAAGCACTTCGCGCGGGCCATGGTCGCCCGCGGCAGCGGCCATCTCCTCCAGGTGGCCTCCATCGCCGCGTTCCAGCCCTGCCCCGCCTACGCCGCCTACGGCGCCACGAAGAGCTTCGTCCTGCACCACGGCGAGGCCCTCGCCGAGGAGCTGCGGGACACGGGAGTGGGCGTCACGGTCCTGTGCCCCGGGAGCACGAACACGGAGTTCTTCGAGGTGTCGGGGAACGACCGCAGCACGATCCAGCTGCGCACCAGCCTCGACGCGGACGTCGTCGCGCGCGCCGCAGTCGCGGCGATGATCGACGGACGGCGGGTCGTCGTCACCGGGCTCTCGAACAAGCTCGGCGTGTGGGGCCTCCGCCTCATCCCGCGCCGGCTCCAGGCGATCCTCGCCCGCAAGGTTCTCGAATGACCAGACCCCTCCTCGTCGGCGCCCTCCTCGCGTGCGCCCTCAACGCCTCCTGCGCCCTCTTCCGACAGGCCGAGACGCCCGACTACGGCCGCGCGCTCCCGGCTGGCGCGGACGCCCTGCTGCTCCTCGGCCCCGACGAGCGCCGCCCCGACGTCCGCGGCACCTGGTTCGAGCGCGACGAGATCATGCCGGCGCTGGAGCGCTCGCTGGCGTGGACGCGCACCGCCCACTCGAACCAGTTCTTCCCCATCGCGGGCATCGACCACGAGCGCGCGCTGCAGAGCCTCGAGCGCTTCGCCGAGCTGCTGGAGACCAGCCCCACGGCGGACGCGTTCGCGCGCGCCTTCGAGGCAGAGTTCGACGTGTACAAGAGCGCCGGGTGGGACGGCGAGGGCGGCGGCGTCCTCTTCACCGCGTACTGCACGCCGCTCCTCGCCGGTCGCCTGACGCCGACGTTCGAGTTCGACGTCCCGCTGCACGCCCTGCCCCCCGACCTCGTCAAGGCGCCGGACGGAACGATCCTCGGCCAGGAGACGCCGCGGGGTCTGCGGCCCTATCCGACGCGGCAGGAGATCCTCCGCGATCCGGCCTACGCGCCGCTCGAGATCGTCTGGCTCGCCGACCCGATCGACGCCTACATCGCCCACGTCAACGGTTCGGCGTTCATCGAGCTCGAGGACGGCACGATCGCGCGATTCGGCTACGCGGGGAAGAACGGCCGGCCCTACACGTCGCTCGGCAAGGCGCTGATCGAGGACGGCGAGGTCCCTGCGGAGGAGATGAGCCTCGCCTCGATCCGCCGCTGGGCGAAGCGGAACGAGCGGAAGGTCGACGGCTACCTGGCCCGCAACGAGAGCTACGTGTTCTTCACCCCGATCGAGGGCAACCCTCGCGGCAGTCTCAACCTCGAGGTCACCGAGCGCCGGAGCCTCGCCACCGACAAGACGCTCTTCCCGCGCGGCGCGCTCTGCTTCGTCGAGGCCGAGCTGCCGACCCCGTCGGGCCCCGCGAGCCCCTTCCGCCAGCTGATGCTCGACCAGGACACCGGCGGCGCGATCCGCACCGCCGGGCGCGCCGACATCTACCTGGGCGTCGGGCCGCGCGCGGAGCGTCTCTCGGGCGCGACGCGCTCCGCGGGCCAGCTCTACTACTTCTTCCTCCGGCGAAGGGCCCGATGAGCGCCGAGATCGTCGCGGTCTGCCTCGGCCCTGGCGGGATCCCCAAGGCTCCCGTGGAGGAGGCGCGGGTCGAGCGCCTCGGGCTCGTGGGCGACGGACACCGCTTCCACCTGCACGGCGGCGAGGACCGGGCGGTGTGCCTGATCTCCACGGAGATCTACGAGAGCCTGCGTGAGGACGACGTGACCTGCGAGCCGCCCGGCGCCTTCGGGGAGAACGTCCTCACGAGGGGGCTCGACGACCGCGCCCTGCGCCCCGGCGATCGGCTGGCCCTCGGCGACGAGGTCGTGGTCGAGATCCATGACGTGCGGGTCCCCTGCAAGACGCTCAAGTCGATCGACCCGCGCTTCCCCGACCTCCTGCTCGGGCGCAGCGGGTGGGTTTGCCGCGTCGTCGAGTCCGGGACCCTGCGCCCTGGGATGGCGATCACCGTCCTCGCGCGCTGAGGCCGCAGGGTCCCGGAGGGGGCGCGGGGTCCGCCGGGGCCCGGCGACGCACCCGGCCCTCCTGGTTTTCGGCCGCGGGATCCTCGCACCGGCGGGGCCCGCGAGCCCTACACTGCCGCGCCCCGACCCCAGGAGGGCCGCACCCATGAGTGAGTTCGAAGTCACGTCGTACACCGTCGAGCCCGTGGAGGGCGACGATCAGATCGCCATCACGATCCACGCCTCCGACGGAAACAAGTGGGAGTACGGCGTCCCCTTCAGCCGGGAAACCGGCCGCTACACCTTCGAGGAGCTCGACGTCCTCGCGAACGACTTCGGTGAGGACTTCGCGGAGGAGCTCGAGGAGAAGCTCGACGAGGTGATGGAGCGGGTCCTCGCCGAGGGCGCGTAGCCCGAAGAGACCGCTCAGTCGGCGGGGCCGCGATCAGCGGCGAGCGCCGCCGCGAGCTCGGCCTCGAACACCTCGAGCGCCGCGGACTCCTCGGGCGTGAGCGGGAGCGCCCTCACGCGGGCCGCCAGCTGAGAGGTCAGGTCCCCGGCCGCCCCCGCCGAGATCCGGGCGCGACCCAGGCCGATCAGCGCGAGCGCGTCGGTGGGATCCGAGGACGCTGCGCGCTGGAGCCACTCGAGGGCGCGGTCCGGCCGGCCGCCCGCCAGATACGCCTCGCCGATCCTGCGCAGCGCCTCGGTCGCCTCGGGGGAACGCGCGACCACGGGCTCGAGCCAGGGGACCACGCGCAGGTCGGAGCCGAACGCCCGCGCGGCACGCAACCGCTCGCCATCGAGAGCCGGATCGGCGGCGCTCCCCTCGAAGCCGCGCCCGAGCGCAGTCGCCGCCTCGTCGCGCTGCCCGGCCTCCGCCAGGAGGAGCCCGAGCGCGCGCGCGGCGCTCCGG
>CBFIJG010000063.1:0-20253 GCA_965662915.1 Planctomycetota bacterium
CTGGGGGAGATCGAGGGCGTCGAGGTGCTCGTCGAGCCGGTCATGAACCAGTTCATGTTCCGCGCCGCTGGCGACGGGGACCTCGACCGGCGCACCCACGACTTGATGGAGCGGATCAACGCGAGCGGGGAGGCGTACTTCAGTGGGACGATCTGGAGGGGGATGCGCGCCATCCGGGTCAGCGTCGTGAACTTCCGCACGTCCGAGGAGGACGTCGCGCGGACCCTCGCGGCGGTGCGGGAAGCAGCCTCGTGAACGAACGGGGCCCGGGGCCGGCGTTCGCCGGCACCGGGCCCCGATGTGAAGCGTGGGCGCGCTGCCCCGGAGCTCACTCCTTCACGAGCCGCGGCGGGAGCTCCTGATCCGCCGGGACGAAGGCCATCGACACCGAGTTCACGCAGTGCCGCGTGTTCTTCTCGGTGAAGCGCTCGCCGATGAAGACGTGGCCGAGATGGCCGTCGCAGTTCATGCAGAGGATCTCGGTGCGCCGGCCGTCGGCGTCCGTCTCGCGGCGCACAGCGCCATCGATCTCGTCGTCGAAGCTCGGCCAGCCGCAGTGGCTCTCGAACTTGTCGGTCGAGCGGTACAGCGCCGCGTTGCACTGGCGACAGATGTACGTGCCCTGGGCCTTGTTGTTCAGGAGCGCGCCGGTCCCGCGCCACTCCGTGCCCTTCTCGAGGATGATGCGCTTCTCGTCCTTGTTGAGGTCGTTGTAGGCGCCGACGTTCTTGGAGGTCTGCATGGAGACGTGGTCCTTGGTCTCGGGAGCGGTCGGGGTCGTGGGGGGCTCGTCGTCGGCGGTGGCGATCGGGGCACCGGCGGGCGCCGGCGCGGCTGCCTCGACGGGAGCGAGGTCCGCTGGCGCGGCCGATGCGTCGCCGGGTGCCGGTGCGTCGCTGGCGGTTCGGGCGGGGCTGGGGCTGGCGGGGTCGCCGGCGTCGGTCTCCGCCGCCGTGCTGCAAGCAGCGAGGAGGAGGAGGGGGAGAGCGGCTCGGATCGTCTTCATGGTCGTCATCGGGGCCTGAATCCTGGTGCCAGTGCGTACGCGCTTGGAGGTGGTCTGGGACAGGAAGACGCCTGCCGTTCGAGGAGTTGTTCGCCGGCGCCTCCCCGGCCGACGCGCCGGGCTGTCGCGGCACCGGGTCGCGCCCCTAGCCCCTGGCTCCGCCCTTCCGCAGGCGATCGAGGGCCACCGCGCTGACGATGATCCCGCCGATGAGGATCTCTTGCACGTAGTTCGGGACGCCGCTGAGGTTGCAGCCGTTGGCGAGGGTCGCCATGAGCAGGGCGCCCACGAGGGTGCCGAGGATCGTGCCCGAGCCTCCGGAGAGGGAGGCGCCCCCGATGACGACGGCGGCGATCACGTCGAGCTCCTTGCCTGTCGCGGTCGTGGGGTCACCGACCGTGAGCCGGCCGAACTGGAGGACGCCCGCGAGGCCGGCGGCCGCGCCCATGAGCACGTAGATCCAGACCTTCGTCCGGCGCACCGGGACGCCGCATAGCAGCGCCGCGCGCTCGTTCGAGCCGATCGCGGTGGTCCAGACGCCGAAGACCGTGCGGCGCAGGACGAAGGCCGTCGCGACGGCGCCCAGGAGCATCAGCCAGATGCCCGGGGCGAGACCCAGGGGGGCGTCCGAGCTCTTCGACATGGCCTGTTCGAACCAGCCGCTCGGCGCGTCGACCTTCTGCTCGCCCGCGAGCCACTTGGCCGCGCCCCGCGCCGCGCCCAGGGTGCCGAGCGTGACGATGAAGGGGGGGAGGGCGAGCCCGGCGATCAGGCCGCCGTTGACCGCGCCCACGGCGGCGCCGGCCGCGACGCCGGCGAGCGCCGCCACGGCCGCCGAGCCGGTGGCCTTCATCGTGAGGGCTGTCACGACCGACGCGAAGGCGATCGCCGAGCCGACCGAGAGGTCGATTCCACCGGAGCGGATCACGAAGGTCATGCCGAGGGCGCAGACGCCGACGATGACCGACTGCGTCAGGATCGTCTTCGCGTTGTAGACCGAGGCGAAGCCCGACGGAGCGATGGCGGCGAAGAGGCCTGCGACGACCACGAGCCCGAGGAAGGGACCGAAGCGGTCGAGGAGGCGCGCCAGGCGGCCAGGTCCGTGGTCATCCATGGTGGGCCCCCGCGGTGACGGCGCCGCTCGCGGCGGCGATGAGGGACTCCTCGTCCCATGCGGCGGTGGGGCGGGTCTCGGCGAGGCGGCCGCGGTGCATCACGGCCACCCGGTCGCAGACACGCAGGAGCTCGGGCACGTAGCTGGAGACCATGAGGACCGCGCGCCCATCGCCGCGGAGCCTGTCGAGGAGCGCGTAGATCTCCTCCTTCGCGCCGACGTCGATCCCGCGGGTCGGCTCGTCCAGGAGGAGGACGCGAACGTCGTGGTGGAGGAGGCGGGCGATCGCGAGCTTCTGCTGGTTGCCGCCCGAGAGGGTGCGCGCGGCGTCGCTCGGCGCACCTGCGCGCACGCCCAGCTCCGTGCGCCAGCGTTCGAAGGCCTCGCCACGGCGACCGATGGGGCGCGGGGCGGAGGCGGTGACGTTCTCTGCGAGCGAGAGGTCCAGGTAGAGCCCCTCGAGGGCGCGGTCCTCGCTCAAGAGGCCCACGCCGCGCGCGAGCCACCGGCGCGGGGAGAGGGGCGGGCCGTGATGGTCGAGGTGGCGGACCGTGCCGGAGCGGACCGGGTCGAGGCCGAAGATCGCCCGGAGGAGCTCGGTCCGCCCCGCGCCGACGAGACCGAAGAGGCCGAGGACCTCTCCCTCGTGGAGGTCGAGCGTCACCTCGTCGGGGACGCCGTCCTGTCCTGAGAGACCGACGAGCTCGAGCGTGGCGCGGCCGGCGGCGGAGCGCGGCGGTCGGGCGGCGTCGGCGGCCGCTTCGCGGCGCGACATGAGCGCGACCCACTCCTCGGGCGAGCTCTCCGCGACCGCGCCGCCGCCCACGGATTCGCCGTCGCGCAGGATCGTGTAGCGAGCGCAGACGGCCTCCACCTCGTTCAGGAAATGGCTGATCCAGATCGCGGCGACGCCCCGCGAAGCGAGGTCACGCACCACGCCGAACAGGCGCTCCACCTCGGGAGGGGAGAGGCTGCTCGTGGGCTCGTCGAAGACGACGACGCGCGCGTCGGCCAACAGGGCGCGCGCGATCTCCACGAGCTGACGGTCGCCAGGCCCGAGGTCGCGCACCGGCGTGTCGGGGCCGAACTCCGCGACGCCGAGCCCCGCGAGCACTTCGGAGAGAGCCGCCCGCTGCCCTGCGCTCCGCACGACGCCCGCGCGGGCCGTCTCCTCCCCGAGCGTCACGTTCTCGAGCACCGTGAGGTCGGCGCAGAGGTTGAGCTCCTGGTAGATCATGGCGACGCCGCTGCGCCGGGCGTCGCGGGGGCCGGAGGGCGCGAAGGGCGCGCCGTCGAGGGTCATGCTCCCCTCGTCCGGGCGGACCGCGCCGCTCAGCACCTTCATCAGCGTGCTCTTGCCCGCGCCGTTCTCGCCGAGCAGAGCGTGGACCTCCCCGGCGGCGACCTCGAGGTCGACGCCGCGGAGCGCGTGCACGCCGCCGAAGCGCTTCTTGGCGCCGGCGATGGTCAGGCGCGGCGCGGTCACTGCCCGAGGATCGAGAGGTCCGGCCTCAGGAGCGCCTGGACCGCCGGATCGTCCACCTCGGCGCTGCGCACCACGGTGACGCCCGTGTCGATGACCTCGTCCGGCGTGCCGCCGCGGGCCGCCTCGACGCAGGCCCGCACCGCGAGCTCGCCCATGCGGACGGGGCTCTGCAGCACGAGCGCGTCGATCTCGCCCTCGCGCAGGGCCTCGACCAGCTTCTCGTTGGAGTCGAATCCCACGAAGTGCAGGCCGTCGGCGCGCCCGGCGTCCTGCAGCGCTCGCAGCATCCCGAAGACGCTGGGTTCGGAGGGACAGAAGACGCCGTCGACCTCGGCGAAGCTGTTCAGGAGGTTCTCGGCCGCCTGGTAGGCGCCCTCGGGCTGGGGTCCTGCGTACTGGTTCGAGGAGAGCACCTCGATGCCGCTGGACGCGGCGATCTTCGAGAGGAACCCCTCCTCGCGGGCGTGGGTGCTGGCGGAGCCCTCCATGTGGCGCAGCACGAGGACCTTGCCTTTCCCGCCCAGCATGTCCACGAGCGCCTCCGCGGCGAGCTCGCCGCCGCGCCGGTTGTCGGTGGCCACGTAGCTGGCGCGGCCGTCCCATTCGAGGTCGCTGTCCGCGACGACGACGGGGATCCCGCGGCCGTCGGCCTCCTTGACCGGCGGGACGAGGGCCTTGCTGTCGAGGGGGACGAGCACGAGACCGTCGACCCCGCGCACCACGAGGTCCTCGACGACCTTCTGCTGGGCCTCGCGGTCGTTCTCCTGGAGCGGGCCCTTCCAAACGATGCGGACGCCGAGTTCCTGTGCGGCGGCCTCGGCCCCGGCGTGGAGTGCCTTCCAGTACTCGTTCGTCGTCCCCTTCGGCACGACCGCGATCTCCAGGGTGCCGTCGTCGGCCGCGCTCGAGCAGCCGCCGAGGGCGGGGAGGAGCAGAGCTGCGAGGGCGGCCGAGACGCGGGCGGGTCGGTGGATGCGCATGCCAGGAGGCTATCAACTCGCCGCAGGCTGCTACCTTCCCGCCATGCGGATCGATGCCCACCAGCACTTCTGGAGCTACTCGGCGGAGCACTACGGCTGGATCGCCGACAACGGTCTCATCGCGCTCGAGCGCGACTTCCTCCCGGGGGATCTCCGGCCGCTGCTCGATGCGCACGGCATCGACGGCACCGTCGCCGTGCAGGCGCAGCAGAGAGAGGAGGAGACGCGTTGGCTCCTGGGTCTCGCGGACGATCACGACTGGATCCGCGGCGTCGTGGGCTGGGTCGATCTGCGCTCGCCGGATCGCGCCGATCGGATCGCGGCGCTCGCCCATCCCCGGCTCGTTGGGATCCGTCACGTCGTGCAGGACGAGACGGACGGATTCATGGAGGGGAAGGAATTCCGAGAGGGCGTTCGGGCGGTGGGGGCCGCGGGCCTCGTGTACGACGTGCTGATCCTCGGCGGCCAGATGGGTGAGGCGGCCGAGCTCTGCGCTGCCCTCGAAGGCCAGCCTCTCGTGCTCGACCACATAGGCAAGCCCGACATCGCTGGCGGCTCCGGGATGGAGACGTGGGGCACGGCCCTCGTGGCGCTCGGCGCGATGGACCACGTCACGGTGAAGCTCTCCGGGCTCGTGACCGAGGCGGACTGGAAGGGATGGACCGAGGCCGACCTCGTCCCCGTACTCGACGCGGCCCTCGAGGCCTTCGGCCCTGGACGCGTCATGTTCGGGAGCGACTGGCCCGTGTGCACCCTCGCGGCGAGCTACGACCGCGTGCACGGCGTGGTGGAGCGCTGGGCGAGCGGGCTCTCGGAGAGCGAACGCGCGGCCCTCTTCGGCGGGACGGCGGCGAGGGTCTATCTGGGGACGTGAGCGCGCGAGGGCGGTCCGCGCCGCCGTGGGCCTCCTGCGCAGCGACCCCGAGGTCAGCGAAGCGAGGGCCGACCGCGCACGCGGCGGGTCAAGAACGCCGAGCTCCCCTGGGGCTCAGCCGCCGACGCGCGGCAGCTCGCGAAGCCACGGTCCGAGGAGGCCCTCGTCCAGGAGCAGCGGGTAGCCCTCGCCGCCCATGGGGTCGCCCAGGGCCACGCGCGGATACGACGTCGTGCCGGGGAAGTCACGCTCGGTCATGTTCGACCTCACCCCGTCGGCGAAGAGGTTCACGAGGGTCGCGCGCCGCGGTCTCCTCGAGCGGTTCTCGTGGCTCCCGTGGACGAGCAGCGGGTGGTGGAAGCTCGCTTCACCCCGGCGCAGCCGGACGGGCACGCTGCGGCCGAGCTCGACCCTCTGCTCATCGTCGAGCTGCTCCGCGAGCGCGGCCATGTCCCCCCCGAGGGCGGGCCGCTCGAGGAGTCCCCAGCGATGGCTTCCGCGGACGTAGCGCAGGCACCCGTTCTCCTCGTCCACGTCGTCGAGCGCCATCCAGCAGGTGAGGTGGTCCATCGGCGCGGTCCAGGTCCAGTAGGCGTAGTCCTGGTGCCAAGCGACCACTCCGCCGGTGTGCGCCGGCTTGGCGAAGAGCTGATCGTGGAAGAAGCGCGGGGGCGCGCCGAGGAGCTGGTACGCCGCCATGCGCAGCGCCGGGCTCCAGAGCACGTCGTGGAAGGCTGGCCGCACGCGCCACGCTCCGAGGGCGTGGAAGAGAACGCGCTCGGGATCCTCGGACTCGTTCGAGTGGTACTCGTAGAAGTGCTCCTGGCCCGCGTGCCCCGGCGTCATCAGCTCTTCGAGCTCCGCGTCGAGGGCCTCGAGCTGCGCGTCCGAGAGCACGCGGACCCCGAGCAGGAACCCGTCCCGCTCGAAGGCCTCGACCTGCGCGGCGGAGAGAACATGGGGCGCCCACTCCTCGGGCGTCGACGGGAGGTCGATCAGTCCCGTGAGGGGGCGATGGATCGGGCCGAGGTCCTGCACGTCTTCGATCCTAATGCGGCGCCTTGATGCGGCGAGGCGAATCGGGCGCGCGCCGGTGCTCGATGTCCCCTCGGCCCTGCACCGCGTCTTCGAAGCGGTTAGGTTGCGCACCCATGAGCGATCGCACCTTCCTCGTCACCGGCGCCCTCGGCTGCATCGGAGCCTGGGTCGTCGAGCGCCTGCTCGCCCGCGGTGACCGCCCGGTGGTCTTCGATCTCGGCAGCGAGCCCCGCCGGATCCGGGACCTGGTGGGGGACGAGGGCCTCCAGCGCGTGGGCTTCTTCCAGGGCGACATCGCCGATCCCACCGAGCTCGGCCGCTGCATGGACGAGCACAGCGTCCAGCACGTGGTGCATCTCGCCGGACTCCAGGTGCCCTTCTGCCGCGCCGATCCCATGGCGGGCGCGACCGTCAACGTGCTCGGCACGGTCAACGTCTTCGAGCAGGCGGCGAGGCGCGGGATCAGCCGCGTCGCCTACGCCTCGAGCGCGGCGGTCTACGAGCGTGACGACGAGGTTCGCGCCGGCCGGGCGCCGGGCGAGGAACAGGCCCCGCATCCGAACACCCATTACGGCGTCTACAAGCTGTGCAACGAGGGCACGGCGCGCGTGTCGTTCCTCGAGCACGGCATCTCGAGCATCGGCCTGCGCCCGCTCACCGTCTACGGCGTCGGCCGGGACCAGGGGATGACCAGCGGACCGACCAAGGCCATCAAGGCGGCCATCGTCGGCCGTCCGTACACCATCGGATTCAGCGGGCGGACGGACTTCCTCTACGCCGCGGACTGCGCGGAGGCGTTCATCGCCGCCGCCGAGGGGGGCCCCGAGGGCGCCCACGTCTTCAACATCGCGGGCGAGTCCCTCGAGGTCTCCGCCTTCCGCGAGGAGCTCGTGCGTCAGTGCCCCGAGGCCGCAGAGCTCGTCTCGGTCGAAGGGCCCGAGCTGCCCGTCCCCGGCGCCATCGACGGCGAGGCCCTCGGCGGTGCGATCGACGGGCTCCCGCACACGCCCCTCGCCGACGGCATCGGTCAGACCTTCGAGCGCTTCCGGGCGCTCCACGGGGCGGGCGAGCTCCACGTCGCAGACCTCGACGCCTGAGCCAGCACACCCTCTCTTCTCAGCAGCATCGAAGCACCATGCCCCGCATCACCAAGGTCGAGACCGCGTTCCTGCGCGTGCCCCTCGGACAGCGCCAGATCAACGACTCCCAGACCCGTGTCGAGGCGGTCGAGTTCCTGACGGTCCGCCTCCACACCGACGCGGGCATCGTCGGCGTCGGCACCAACTGGAGCTACACCCCGGGCCTGCGCGCGGCGCAGGTGATGGTCGAGGAGAACTACGCGCCCGTCCTGATCGGCAAGGACACGACGATGCGGAAGGACATCGTCGAGGAGCTCTTCCTGACGAACCACTTCGTCGGCCGGGTGGGCGCCTCGCGCGTGGGCATCGCCGCCGTCGAGTTCGCCCTCTGGGACGTCCAGTGCAAGCGCGCTGGCATGCCCCTGTGGCACTACCTCGGCGCCGCGCGGGACAAGGTTCTCGCCTACAGCACCGATGGCGGCTGGCTCGACTGGAGCGTCGAGGACCTCGTGCGCGACGCGACTGCGCTGATCGAGCGCGGCTTCCACGCGGTCAAGATCAAGCTCGGCCGTGAGGACCCGCGCGAGGACTACGATCGCATCGGCGCGGTGCGGGAGGCGGTCGGTCCGAAGATCCGGATCATGACCGACGTGAACTGCGCGTGGACCCTCAACCAGGCGCGGTTCTGGGGAGGGAAGCTCGCCGACTTCGACGTGTACTGGCTCGAGGAGCCGATGGTGCCCGAGAACGTCAAGGCCCACGCCGAGCTCCAGCGCTCCATCTCGATCCCCGTCGCGGTGGGGGAGACGATCTTCACCAAGTACGCGTTCCGCGACTACATCGAGCAGGGGGCCGTCGGCATCGTCCAGGCGGACGCGACCAAGCTCATGGGGATCGACGAGTGGCTCGAGGTCGCGGCGCTCGCCGGAGCCCACGACCTGCCGATCATCCCGCACACCAACGTGCAGCAGAAGCTCCACGTCCAGCTCGCGGCGGCGACGCCCCACTGCCCGATGCTCGAGAACTGCTACGAGTCCATCAAGGGCATCTGGAACGAGCCCATCGACGTGATCGACGGCCACTACCAGCTGCCCCAGGAGCCCGGCGTCGGGCTCGAGCTGAACGAGGAGACTCTCTCCAAGTACACGGTTCACACCTCCTCGCTCGCTCACTGAGACCGGGCATCGATCGATGAAGTTCGTCACTTTCGTCCGCGACGACGCGGTTCACACCGGGGCGCTGATCACCGGCGCGCTCGCCCCCGAGGGCGACCTGGTCCTCGACTTCGACGACGGCGGTTCCGGGCTGCCGGTCGCCGCCGGGCCGCTCGACTGGGCCGACACCGGGGCCGCGCCCTTTCGCGCGGCGGCGCGCCTCGTGGCGGAGCTCGACGCCGAGCGCGTCGGGTCGCTGGCGGAGCAAGGCGCGGTCGTGCCAGCCGGCGCGGTGGAGTTTCTGGCGCCCATCCCTCGCCCCGGGAAGGTCATCTGCATCGGGCTGAACTACCGGGACCACGCCGAGGAGAGCGGCCTCGAAGTGCCCGAGTGGCCCCTCGTCTTCAGCAAGTTCTCCAGCTGCGTCGTCGGCCCGGGCGTGCCCGTGGTCCTGCCGCCCGGGGACGACGAGATCGACTACGAGGCTGAGCTCGGCGTCGTGATCGGACGCGAGGCGACCCACGTCTCCGAGGAGCGCGCCATGGAGCACGTGCTCGGCTACTGCAACATCAACGACGTCAGCGCGCGCGGCTTCCAGTTCAAGGACGGCCAGTGGCAGCGCGGCAAGTCCTGCGACACGTTCTGCCCTGCCGGCCCCTTCATCGCGACGCGGGACGAGATCGGCGATCCCCACGCCCTGCGGATCTCCTTCCGCATGAACGGCGAGACGCTCCAGGACTCGAGCACCGACCAGCTCATCTTCAACATCCCCCAGCTCATCGCTCATCTCTCGAGCTTCGTGACCCTCGAGCCCGGAGACCTGATCTCCACGGGCACGCCCCCCGGCGTGGGCTTCGCGCGCAAGCCGCCGGTGTACCTGCGGAGCGGCGACCGGATGGAGGTCGAGGTCGAGGGGCTCGGCGTGCTGTCGAACCCCGTCGCCTGAGGCGCGTTCCGCCTGCGTTCTCAAGCCTCTGCGTTGCAGAGTCAGGGGCCGCTTGGTCTGCTCCGTTCATGGAGACACCCACCGGGCACGGATCGCAGGGCGGCGCCGCAGCCCCGGCCGGGTCGGAGCGAGCCGACGACGCGGGTCCGGAGGCGCCCTTCGAGCCTTCGGTGGGGGGGAGCCCCGCGGGTCAGGAGGAGCCGCCGCGCACCGCGCGGGGCTGGTTCTTCCTCTGGGGCGTTGCCGCGCCCTGGCTCACGGTGCTGATCGGGATCAGCGGCGGACTCCAGCCGTTCTCCCGGCGCGACGAGTTCCATGAGCTCGCCCTGATGCTGCTCGGCGGGCCCCCGTTCCTGGTGATGCTCCCGCTGATCGTGATCGGGCTCTCCGCGGTTCTGCGGGACTTCGCGCGGGTGGCGGTGGTGCTCCACGAGGGCGGGCGGCGCTACCGCTTCGTCCTGCCGGGTCCGGCGGCCCCCGCCGACCAGGGCGCGCGCATCGAGGCCGTCACTCGCCCCTCCCCCTGGTTCCGCGCGGCGCTCGGGATCGGCGTGGCGTGCGGGGTCTGGTTCCAGCTCGTGGTCTTCGCCTCGGAGGGGTGGTGGGGCTTCGCCGCGCTCGGCGCCTCGCTCGCGGTCTTCGCCCTGCCCTTCGTGGAGGAGCATCTCGGGGATCGAGGAGCGGTGCCGATCCGCGCGCTGGCCCTCGGCTCCCTCGGTGTCACGGGCATCGCTGCGATGGTCCGCGGAGAGGAGATCCAGATGCTGCTCCTCTGGCCAGTCTACGCGGCGTTCGCGGGCTCGCCGGCGATGCTGGCGCTCTGCTGCGCGACGGTCCTGCGGCGCATCGGACGCGAACACGGCCGCGCGCTGAGGGGCGGAGGCTTCGGCCCCTCCGTGACGGCGGCGACCGCCTTCCCGGTCTGGGTCCTCCTCTCCGTCCATCGGGGGCTGGCCGACTACGCCGCGCTCCCGCCGAGCGAGGGGGACTGCTTCGTCGCCACGGCGGCTTCGCGCGGGCACAGCGAACTCGTGGGGGAGCGATCGGGCTCGCTCACGCGCCAGCTGGCGACCTTCAAGGCCGGAGAGCTCGCGCTCAGGGCGATGCGCCCCGCGTGGCACCGCGCGCTCCGCAGGGTCTACGACCGGCATGGGCCGGCGGCTGCGCGAGGGCTCACCGGACCCTGGCGCGCGGATCTCGCCCATGTGCTCCTCGCCCCGGCGGCCGCGCTCGTGCGGCTCGTCCTGGCGGTCGCGCTGCCGGGCTGGGACGAGGGAAGTCGCGGCAGGTGAACGCCGACCCGTGGCTTGCAGAAGTCCGCGGACGTTCCTCCACGAAGTCGTCAGCCGTCGCTGGTCACGAGGGCTGCGTCGGAGCCGCGCGCGGAGAGACGTTGGACGGCCAACGCAATCGATCTGCGTGAGGGGGCCCACAAGGGATTCACCACCACGTCCTGACGATCGCGGGACGCTGGGGGAGGGCCCGCGTTCGGGGCCGCAGCGGCGATCACCGCTGTTCGTTCCAGGCTCGATGGAGCCCGTTCTCGCGGACGCGCCGTCTCCGGGGTCCGTGCGAGTTGGCCCAGGGAGCAGCACGCATCGAGGCGTGCTGCTCCTCCAGGGCCTCTGGTCAACGGCGGGGCTTGCGCTCCTTGGCCTCGTTGACGTTGATGGTGCGGCCGTCCAGGTCGGAGCCGTCGAGGTCCTCGATGGCGGCCTGGGCCTCCTCGTCCGTGGACATTTCGACGAAGCCGAAGCCGCGCGGACGACCGGTGTCACGGTCGATCATCACGTGGACGTCGGTCACGGTGCGGCCGCCGGCGCTGAACGCGTCGCGGATGGATTGCTGATCGGTGTCGTAGGAGAGGTTTCCCACGAAGAGGCGCTTGCCCATGGAGTCGGATACGGGGGTTCGAAGTTCGAGAGGACGGGCCACAAGGGGCGGCCGAGGGTCGCTCTCGCGCCCCGAGAGTAGGGCTGCTGCTCTCGACGCTGGGGATGGAATCCCAACTTCCCTCGACTTCTGGTCGCCGGTGGGCGCCGGAGCGGCAATGGGAAGTCCTTGGCGGCCGCCGCTCGAGGGGAGCCCGGATGGGGGATTCACGACCACGGAATCGCGCAATGGAGGCCGGCTGCGCGGCAGATAGGGCCCTGAAGCAGCGCGCCCGCGCCGCTACGGTGAGCGGCGCGGGCGCGCGTGCGGACGGCCTCCTGGCGGAGGTCAGTCGTTGGCGGCCTTCATCGCCTCGCGGACGATGGGAGCCTCGTCGAGGAAGACGAGCGTGGCGTCTTCATCGCCCTCGGGGTGCTCGCTGCGGTCGATCCAGACCTTGGACTTGTCCTCGAACTTGCCGCGGAGCAGCTCCTCGGCGAGCGGGTCCTCGATGTGACGCTCGATCGCCCGGCGGAGCGGGCGGGCGCCGTAGTCCTCGTGGAAGCCCTTCGTGATGAGGAAGTCCGTCGCGGCGTGGGTGAGCTCGACGATGATCTCGTGCTCGGCCAGACGCGCGCGGACCTCGTCCAGCTGGAGGTGGACGATGCGCTTGAGGTCCTCGTTCGTCAGCGGGTTGAACACGACGCACTCGTCGACCCGGTTGAGGAACTCGGGGCGGAAGTGGCGCTCGACCTCGACCATGACGTCGGCGCGCATGCGCTTCTTGCGGTCGCCGAGATCGGACGAGGCCTGGTCGAAGCGGCCGAAGCCGAGCTGCGAGCCCGCCTTCATGGTGTGGCTGCCCAGGTTGCTCGTCATGATCAGGATGACGTTCTTGAAGTCGACGTGGCGGCCGAACGAGTCGGTCAGGCGGCCCTCCTCCATGATCTGGAGGAGCATGTTGAAGACGTCGGGGTGGGCCTTCTCGATCTCGTCGAGCAGCACGACGCTGTAGGGCCGGCGGCGCACCTTCTCGGTGAGCTGGCCGCCCTCCTCGTAGCCGACGTAGCCCGGGGGCGCGCCGACGAGTCGCGAGGCGTTGTGCTTCTCCATGTACTCGCTCATGTCCATGGTGATGACGGCGTCCTGGTCGCCGAACATGAACTTCGCGAGCTGCTTGCAGAGGTAGGTCTTGCCGACGCCGGAGGGGCCGAGGAACAGGAACGTCCCCATGGGCCGGCGCGGATCCTTCAGACCGGAGCGGCTGCGGCGCACCGAGCGAGCGATCGCCTTGATCGCGTCGTCCTGATTGATGACCACTCCGCCGAGCTCGTTCTCCATCTGGAGGAGGCGCTCGGCCTCCGCCTTCTCGAGACGCGTGAGCGGGATTCCGGTCATCTTGGAGACGGTCTCCTGGATGACGTCGACGTCCACCTCGCCGATGGACTCCTTCTCCTCCTGCTCGGAGCGCCAATCGTCCTGGACCTGCTCCTTCTTCTTCTTGAGCTGGTAGGCCTGGTCGCGCAGCTGGGCCGCGCGCTCGAAGTCCTGGGAGGCCACGGCCTCGTCCTTCTCGAGGTCGAGCTTCTCGATCTCGACGGTGATCTCGCGGAGGTCCGGCGGGGGCACCATGGACTTGATGCGTACGCGGGCGCCGGCCTCGTCCATCACGTCGATGGCCTTGTCCGGGAGGAAACGGTTGTTGATGTAGCGGGTCGACAGCTCGACCGCGGTCTCCAGCGCCGTGTCCGTGTAGTTGACTCGGTGGTGTGCCTCGTAGCGGTCGCGGAGGCCCTTCAGGATCGCGACGGCTTGCTCGGGGCTCGGCGGTTCGACGTTGACCGACTGGAAACGACGCTCGAGGGCGCCGTCCTTCTCGATGTGCTTGCGGTACTCGTCGAGGGTCGTGGCGCCGATGCACTGGATCTCGCCGCGGGAGAGTGCCGGCTTCAGGACGTTCGACGCGTCGATGGCGCCCTCGGCGCCGCCCGCGCCGACCAGCGTGTGGAGCTCGTCGATGAACAGGACGACGTCCTTCACGCGACGCACCTCCGTCATGACCGCCTTGATGCGCTCCTCGAACTGGCCGCGATACTTCGTGCCCGCGACCATCAGGGCGAGGTCGAGGACGACGATGCGCTTGCCACGCAGGATCTCCGGAACGGTGCCGTCGATGATCTGCTGGGCGAGGCCCTCGACGATCGCGGTCTTGCCGACGCCGGGCTCGCCGAGGAGCACAGGGTTGTTCTTGGTCCGGCGCGAGAGGATCTGGACCACGCGCTCGATCTCGTGCTCGCGGCCGATGACGACGTCGAGCTTGCCCTCGGAGGCGAGCTCGGTCAGGTCGCGGCCGAAGCTGTCGAGGGCCGGGGTCTTGGACTTCGAGTTCGAGGCCTGCCCGCCGGGGCCCTCCTCGCCGACGACCTCCTCGTCCTCCTCGTCGCTCGTGTCGGCGCCGAGGAAGTCGAGGACCTCCTCTCGCACGTCCTCGAGCTTGACGCCGAGGTTCAGGAGCACCTGGGCGGCGATGCCCTCGTTCTCCTTGATCAGGCCGAGCAGGAGGTGCTCGGTCCCGATGTAGTTGTGCCCGAGGTTCCCGGCCTCCTCCATGGAGAGCTCGAGGACCTTCTTCGCGCGCGGCGTGAAGGGAAGCTGGCCCATCGTCACCATGGAGGGACCGGTCTTGACGATCTTCTCCACCTCCATGCGGATCTTGTTCAGGTCGATCCCCATGTTCTTGAGGACGTTCGCGGCGACGCCGCTGCCCTCCTGAACGAGGCCGAGCAGGATGTGCTCGGTCCCGAGGTACTCGTGGTTGAACCTCTGCGCCTCCTGGCGGGCGAGGTTCATGACCTTCTTGGCGCGATCCGTGAAGCGATCGAACATGTGGAATTGGGTTCCGGATGGGCCCCGCGGGCGGGCGGGGCCGTGAGTCGGGAGCACCTGCCAGCGGCGAGGGGCGAACCCGAAGGAGTGCGTGCGGTTGAAGAGGGCCCGTTCGGGCCCGTGAAGAGCGGTCCTGCTTTTCGGATCCTACTCATCGGCCTTCAAGGGCGATGAGTTGACCGGGGAGCAATCGGAGGTGGGTGGGATGCCCCTCAGGCCCCTCTCGCGGGGTACGGCGGTGAAGAAGGCCGTGCGACACCCGTGTAGGAAGTTGCAATTGAGGCCCTGCGGGGCGGGCGATCGATCAGGCGAGCCGCGCGCCGCCGTCCTCCGGCGCCCGTGGCTCGCCCTCGCCGGCGGAGAGGGCGGACAGGCGGTCGCGGAGCTCGGCAGCTCGCTCGAACTCCTCGGCGGCGATGGCTTCCTCGAGGGCCGTCCTGGCCTCCTCGATCTCGCGCTCGCGCCGGGCCTCGGCCGGATCGACTCCGGGGGTGCGCCCGCGATGTTCGCAGGAGCCGTGCATGCGCTCGAGCAGGCCCTCGAGGTACTGCTCGAAGGAGCGATAGCACTCCTCGCAGCCGATGCGGCCCTTGCGTCTGAGCTGCTCCAGGGTCAGCCCGCACCCGCCGCAGGTGGGGACGGGTTTGGTGCTCGTGCGTTCCCGCGCGCTGGCCGCGGACTTCTGGAGGAGCTTCCAGACCTCGTCCTTGGCGTGCTGGGGCACCCCGAGGGTCGGCAGCTGGAGTGACTGGGCGCACATCTCGCAGAGGAGGTGCTGCTCGACCTCGTTCCCCTCGGCGCCGTGGTGCTCGAAGGCCATGACGTCATCGACGCGGACGGTCGCAGGGGCCTTTTTACAGTGCTGGCAGATCATCGGGAGGGAGAGCGCTCTGGCGCCGCTCCAAGTCTTAGGCGTAGGTAGGACCTCGGTCAATCCTCGTAGATCGCGCGTTCGGTGCTCTTCTCCCCGAGAGCCCCGCGGAAGGCCAGGGCCCGCGCCCGGAAGTTGGGGTACCCGTCGAAGCTCGCGCAGGCAGGGGAGAGGAGGACGAGGGGCGTCCCGGAGCCGTCTGCGACGGGTCGAACCGCCTCCCGCAGCGCCGCCGCCACGGCCTCGTGGTGGGGGAGCCCCGGGTCCACGGCGACGACCTCCGCTCCGGCGTCTCGCCCGGCTCGCGACAGTGCGTCAGCGGCGTCGCCGAAGGGGACCAGGGCCCATCTAGAGGCCGCCGCCGCCGCTGCGAGCCCATCGAACCCCAGGCCCTGCTTCGGTGCCCCGCCGCAGAGCAGGAATCGCTGGTCCGCCGCGGCTGCGCGGCCTGCGAGCGCCTCGAGGGCCGCGAGCGTGGACTCGGGGGTGGTCGAGACGCCGTTGTCCACGAACTCGACGCGTCCGCGCCCGAGACCGCGCTCGCCCAGCGGCTCGAGCCGATGGGGCAGACCCCGCAGGCTGGCGACGGAGAACGCCGTTTCTTCGGCCGGGACCCCCAGGAGCCTCGCCGCGGCGAGGGCGACGGCGGCGTTCTCACGCTGGAATGCGCCGAGCGCGGTGAGGCGCCGAAGATCGCCGAGCAGTTCCCCGTTCAACCGGACGCGACCTTCGCTCTCGACCACGAGCGCCCCACCCTCGCCGTGGTCGACGATCGTCAGGTCGGGCCGCTGCTCGCGAGCGGCCGCGGCGAGGGAGCCCACCGGGACGATCGCGGTCCCGCCCGCCTCGACCAACTCGAGGATGCGCATCTTGGCGAGGCGATAGGCCTCGACCGAGCCGTGCCACGCGAGGTGGTCGCGCTCGACGTTCGTGATGGCCGCCACGCGCAGTGCCGGTCGCGTGCCGGAGGCCATGTGCTCGAGCTGGAAGGAGGAGAGCTCGAGGACGACGTCGTCATGGGCGTCCATCGACTCCGTCCTGTCGAGGAGCGAGCCCCCGATGTTGCCGCCGACGTGGGTGCGCCGCCCGGAGGCCCGCAAAGCCTGGTCGAGGAAGGTCACCGTCGAGGACTTCCCGTTGGTGCCCGTCACGCCTGCCGCATCGCACGGGATCGAATCCATGAGGAGCGAGATCGCCGTGGTCCGCGGGATCGCGGCCGCCCGCGCCACCTCGAGCATCTCGGCCCGCGGCGGGACGCCCGGATTGACGACGAGCACGTCAGCGGCTTCCACGTCGGATCGTTCGTGCCGTCCGAGGACGAAGCGCAGCCTCGCCTCCGCGCCCCTCGCCCCGGCCCAGGCCTCGAGCGCCGCCGTCTGCTCCCCGAGGACGTCCGCGCTGCGCAGGTCGGTGACCGTCACCTCGGCGCCGCGGGCGAGGGCCCAGCGAGTCACGCCGGCGCCGCCGCCGAACAGCCCGAGCCCCAGCACGACGACCCGCTTCCCCGCGAGCTCCCCCTGCGACGTCAACGCTCCGGGGTCCCGTCGGGTTCGTCGTCGCCAGCGATCGGCACGCCCTTGAGGGACTCACCATCGCGCGCGCGCCCGGCGTGTTGGTGGAACTCCCGGATGCCGAGGGCGGCCTCGCTCCCGGCGTCCCCGACGAGGTCGATCCGCAGGGTGCGGACGTCGTCGAGCCCGAGGGGCAGGATCACCTCGGTAAGCATGTCCACCGGCCAGCGGGCGAACCACGGCGCGTTCAGCTGGAGGGGTTCCGCGTAGGTCCTGTACCCGGTCCGGTAGAGGGCGAGCCTTCGCTGACCGTAGTGCTGGAACTCGACGTCGATGGGGGTCACGCCGATGACCCGATCGTCGAGTCGCACGGTGGCACCGGGCGGGTCGGATTCGATGCGCAGGATGCGATCTCCCACGCAGGAGGACGCTCCGAGCGCCGCGGCCAGAAGCGCGACCGCGCGCGGGAGGCGTCGCCTCCGGTTCCCAGGATCTGCTCGCTCACCCATCGAGACGAGTGTGCGAGACGCCCGGGGTGGATGCCAGCGGCGCGGGCGGTGATGGCGGAAGCCACGAGCGGGCGCGATCCGGTCGTATCCGGGCCTGGGTGGCCCCGCGGCGCGCGCACCATTCGGCCCTCGAGGAGGGGGCGGAAATGGCGGAGAGAGAGGGATTCGAACCCTCGGGACCCGAATAGTGGGCCCACGGCATTAGCAATGCCGCGCATTCGGCCACTCTGCCATCTCTCCGCGCGGTTCCGCGTCCGGCGCAGGAGCGCAGGACGGGTGCTTCCCCCCGTGAGGGAGGGCGCGGAGGATAGCGGCGGCCCCATCCAGGTCGCCAGAGGGTGGGGCAGGGAAATCGGCGGCCGGAGACTCTTCACCATCGAGACCCTTCGGGCCGCAGCGTCGCTACGAGCTGCCGAATCCGGGCACTCGGAGCGGGAGTTTCGTCAAGCGGGTCGTCGATCCGGCACAATCTTGCGTCAATCCGGCAAGTCGGGGAGCGCGGCTCCGAAGGACGTCGGTGGGAATGATGGGTACGACGGAGCAGGTGCACTCGGAGGGACGTGGGTCCCGCTGGAGCCCATCCCGCAGGGCGCTGCGGGAAGGGCTCTTCCGCCTGTGGCTCCTGAACGTGCTGGCGGGGGCCCTCGTGGGCTCCCTGTGGTTCTTCGACGCCCCCGCGGACCGTGCCCCCTGGATCCGTGCCTACGTGTCGCTGGCGCTCGTCTCCTCGGTGGCGGTCCTGGCCCTCGTGCCGGGAGCGATGTTCTTCGCGATCGAGCGCTGGGTGAAGCGCTGGTGGCTCGCTGCGCTCGCCTGCGGCTTCGTCGGTGCCTTCTTCCTGGCGGTGCTCTACACCGACACGATCGTCTATCGCCTGCTGCGCTATCACTTCTTCGACACGGCGGTCCTCAACGTCGCGCTCACCGAAGGCAGCGGCGACTCGATCATCCTCGGGGCCTACGTCTGGACCACCGCCGCGGCGGTGATCGGGGCGATGACCCTCGTGCAGCTGCTCTGCGTTGTCTGGTTCACGCTCAGGAGCCAGCGCCTGCTCGACGCGGGCCAGCGGCCCCACTGGGTGCTCCAGCCGCGCACGGTCGTGCTGGTCGGCTTCCTCCCCTCGCTCCTGTTCAGCCAGTCGGTGAGCGCCGCCGCCGACATCGCGCAGAACCGCGAGGCGCTCCGCGCCATCCAGCCGATCCCCGCGGTCCCGAGGGTGCGCCTCGGCCAGCTCATCGAGGGCGACGACCCGCGGCCGCCGGCGATGGACCTCCTGCCGAGCAACGCGCAGCTCGACTGGCCGCGAACGCGGCCGACGCTCCCGGCGGGTGCGCCCCGGCCGAACGTGCTGATCCTCGTGCTCGACTCGTGGCGACGCGACATGTTCACCCCCGAGCTCACGCCGAACCTCCACCGCTTCTCCGAGGACGCGGTGGTCTTCGAGGATCACCTCTCCGGCGGCAACGGCACCCGCTACGGGCTGTTCACGATGCTGTACGGCCTGCACGGGTCGTACTGGTTCCCCGCTCTCGAGCAGCGTCGGACGCCCGTGCTGGTGGACGCGCTCCAGGAGGCGGACTACGACGTCCGCGTCTTCTCGAGCGCGTCGATGAACTTCCCCGAGTTCCGTGACACGGCCTGGGCGGGGCTCCCCGACGGGGCGGTCCTCGACACCTTCCCGCCGGACCTCGTGTCCTTCGAGAAGGACGAGCTGCTGGCGGACGCCTACGACGGCTGGCTCGCGAGCCGCCAGCGCGAGCGCGACGCGCGCCCGTTCTTCTCCTTCGTCCTGATCGACGCGCCGCACCAGCCCTACCACAACCCGGGTGGGCCTTACGCGCCGTCGATCGACTCCCTCGACTACATCGAACTCGGCCGGACGACGGAGGGCCCCGCCCTCGCGGACCTCCAGCTCCGGGTGAAGAACGCCTACCGCAACTCGGTCCACCACGCCGACCTCACCGCGGCGCGCTTCCTGCGCGCGCTGGAGGCCGCGGGCCTGGACCAGGAGACCATCGTCATCGTGACCGGCGATCACGGGGAGGAGTTCTTCGAGTGCGGCTTCTGGGGCCACACCTCGAACTTCTCGCCCGAGCAGGTCGAGGTCCCCTTCGTCTTGCGCGGCCCGGGGATCGACGCGCGGCGCGAGACGCGGCCGACCTCTCACCTCGACGTCTCGAACACGCTCCTCGAGCTCCTCGGCGCGGACCCGGCCCTGCGCTCGGGCTACAGCCTGGGGGAGGACCTCTTCGATCCTCCGGCGAGTCGCGAGCGGGTGATGGCCGGCTGGAGCGACATCGGGCTGTGGACCGACGCCGGGATCTTCGACCTGCCGCTATCGGCTCCGGCCTTCGCCGGCTTCGGTGAGGAGGTCGAGTGCTACGACCGCCAGTGGCGCCCCCTGCCCGACGTGGGGGAGCGATGCCGCGCCGAACGCGCGGCGCTCGAGCGCATGGCCGAGGAGTGCCGGCGCTTCCTGCGGGCGCGCTGACCCGGCGGGCGGCGGGCCTCCGTAGCATGGCGCGCCCATGAACGGGCCGAAGGCACGCATCGTCCTCCTCGCCATCGCGATCACCGCGGCCGCGGCCGCTTTCGTGGTCAGGGGCCGGCCGGGGATCGCGAAGGTGGCGGCGGCGCCCGTCGAGTCCCCCGGCGGGAGCGATGCGGCGATCCTCGTCGAGCCGGACGCGCTCTACCGCGCCGTGCGCGTCGCACGGGCCGTGGAGGGGCACGGCTGGGTGACCGCGCGCGAGGACGGTCTGGGTCCTGCGCTGCTCGCCGAGGGCGGGTCCCCTGCGAGCGAGGACCTGGGCGCTCCGATCCCCTGGGCTCCTGGATACGACCTCTTCCTCGCCGCCGTCCACCGCCGCGCGTTCCCCTCCTTCGCGCAGCTGCTCGCGGACGAGGCGGAGCGCGCGCCTGCCCCC